>NZ_SNUB01000039.1 GCF_004378355.1 Psychromonas algicola | reverse complement strand
GACAATATTGTTGATGAAGTATGTAAGGCATGGAATGACTTTGTCAGCATCCCTCTAAGAGTAAAAAGCATGTGCTTTAGAGACTGGATGAAACTGACCAGTTAATTTTACAGATTGGTATGATTTAAAATCAGTATTATTTATATCGTTCATAGTTTTATATATTTGTGGTTAACAATAACAGCTATCAGATCATATTTTTAATTAGATTGGTATTACGAGCGACTAAGCGCAGCGAAGGCTTTGGCGGCATCTTGTTTCCTTGAACGTCGTTCAAGGGACTGCGATACCAAAGGTCTCCGCAACACAAGAGCTGGACATTGCTAGACGCCTATTTAAGAAAGCCCCACTGATTAGTTTCGGTGGGGCTTTTTTGCTTTTTGGGTTATGGCACCATCAACGTCAATCAATGAATCCATCATTTCAACGAACTTCCTTATGCCACTGGCATAAGAGACTCGTTTACATTTTCCACTCGATAAAAGGACCTTGCTCCTTCCCATGTCGAACTCAAAAGTGGAAGGTAGATGCACCGATGATGCGGCAAGTATTGCGACAACGATGTTTTACGAACGACTAAGCGCTGCGAAGGCTTTGTTACCTTTGTTACCTTTATTTGTTTCGACAGGGCTTTTTTGGCTTTGGCTTGTGCTTCCATGAATGCAAATCATGGCTGCTTTTCTTTATAGGGTAAAGTGATCTTATTCATTCTACGTCACATTTAACAATAAGGTAGCTGCCACCTAATCAAATAGAATAGTGAAAGTCTTACAATATTTGCTACGCGTATTAAAATAAAAAACGAAATTATAATCCTATAATTTCGATTGTATTCATAACTAAAAAACTAACACCTTGAAGCATTGAAAGCTCAAATAGATATCGTTTTGAGTACCTTGTGTTATTTTTTGGACTTCTTTTTCTTTGATTCCTCAAGAAGGTATGAAACAAAGTTCTTAATTGTATTTAAACTTAGCTCTGCACTCTTCATATGATTATCTAAGTCCATCACTTCATGCTCTTGTTGCTCAAGCTCTCGGCGTTTAACTTCATCTTTTAATTCATATAAAGTTTTTTGTGTTTCATCGATTAATTTATTTAATCTTTCATTTGTTAATACTTGTAAATTACTCATATTTTTTTCCTTATTAAATTGCGCTACTGATACCTAAACAAAGTGCTGGTGCGATAAAAAATACGCCTAAAATATATCCTAATGCAGCGAGTTTATTTTCTGATGCTATCGACCCTAATGATTCCGCTGCTTTAATAGGTATGTTGCGTAAGAAAGGAATTCCATAAATAACAGCAACTCCTAAAATATTATAAGTAAGGTGAATAAATGCAATTTGTAAGGCTGCTTGTGCATTGCCTGATACTGCAGTGGCGGCTAAGACTGCGGTTATACAAGTTCCAATATTGGCACCTAATGTGAACGGATAGATGTCTCTTAATTTAAATGCACCTGAACCTGCAAGTGGCACCATTAAGGAAGTGGTTGTTGATGAAGATTGAACTAAAACGGTCACTAACGTACCTGACGCGATACCTGATATAGGGCCTCGTCCTATAGCGGTGTGCATTATGTCTTTTGCTTTACCTACCATTAGTTTTTTAAGCATTTTACCTACCAAGGTAATAGCCACAAAGATAAGTACGATACCAAAAATGATTAATGCTATCCCCCCCGTCTGGTCGCCCATTGTTTTAGCTACATCTTTAAATGTATCTACAACTGGCGCTGTTACCGCTTTGACAAAGTTGAAGCTTTTTATGGAAGTATCGCCAGCACCATAGAACAAACTAGACAGCCAAGAACCCATTTTTTCTAATAAGCCGAACGCTATCTCTAATGGTAAGAATATGATTACAGATAATAAATTAAAAAAATCATGTACAGTGGCGGCTGCGAAAGCACGTTTGAATTCCTCTTTTGAACGGACATGACCTAACGATACAATAGTATTAGTGATTGATGTCCCTACGTTAGCCCCCATAACCATCGGCACCGCAAGCTCAACAGGTAAGCCTCCGGCAACAAGCCCCACTATTATAGAGGTCACTGTAGATGAAGATTGAATTAATGCTGTTGCAACAATACCGACAACTAAACCTGCAAATGGGTTGCTTGCGAAAGCAAAGAGCTCTTTTGCGTGCTCCCCCGCAGACATTTTAAATCCACCGCCAATCATACCGACTGCACAAATCAATAAATAAACTAATGCAGCTACTGTCACCCATTGTAAATATTTTTGATATGCGCTTTTCTTCTGATGCACTTGTGGATGTACTTCTTTATTCTTTTCCGACATTTTCATTATCTCAGTAGTTTATGTTGGCTATCAAAATACAGCGTTTTCTTTACAACGATGTTACAATTTTTTCCATATTCTAATAAAAACTGAGGAAATAAATTTTAATCTTAGATACTTGAGAACACTGGAGTTGAATGTTTATGAAGGGAAGTGCTTTTTGTTGCTTGTGTGTTGCCAAAATGTTACATAGTGATGCGCCGATATAAAAAATGCACCAAATTATGACGTTTCACTTATATCTTGTAAATCATCTTTACTATTAATCAGTTGCTTATGCTTTGGATTAATTTTTGCATTACACTAAATGCATCTGTCGAATCAAATGAGAGAAAAATGAATAACATAATCGCTTACCCGATACAAAATATTATTAACTATGCTGGCTTTAGGGCAATGCTCAGTATTTATATAACCCTTATTCTACTCATTATCGCTACTTATTTTGTCACACTCTATTTTCCAGGAACACTTCCTTCTCAAGCATTACCTATCGAATTATTTCTTCTATTGTATCTATCAATGTCACTGATTGTTGTCTTTAAGAATGAGTTGAAACTTTTTAATCAAATGTTCACCTCTGTTAATGCAGATACTTTTGATTATCGACACCTTAAAACGAGTAATTTGATTGCTGCGGCCGCACTTGATGAATTGATGTCGTCTTATCGTGAGCTTGGTCGAGTCAATGACAAAAACAAAGATAGATTAAATGAAGTTGCTTATTCGGCAATACAAGTGATCGATACTGCACGCGCAGTAACGGTTAATGTTGAAAAGCAATCTGATGCGACCAATTCTACCGCAGCGGCTATTAATGAAATGAGCACTTCTTTAACGGAAGTAAATTCACGTATTGGGGATGTACATCACTCTTCTGAACATGCTTATGTAACAGCAGAAAAAGGAAGAGTTTCAATTGCTGAACTTAAATCATCACTGGATCATGTTGCCTTTGAAGCGCATGAAACTTCAAGTGATATCGAACAACTAATGACACTTGCTAACGCTGTTGCTGAGATATCTGAATCTATACAAGGTATCGCAGCTCAAACTAATTTATTAGCACTAAATGCATCAATAGAAGCCGCTAGAGCGGGGGAGTATGGGCGAGGGTTTGCCGTTGTTGCAGATGAGGTTAGAGCATTAGCGACTCGTTCACACACTGCTGCTGATAGTATTGTAAAAAATGTTGGTTTAGTTATCGATCAAGGTAATAAAATCAGTACCAGTATGGCTAAAGTAGTAACTCAATCATCGCAGTGTACGGAGGGAGCAAATATTGTCGATCAGTCGTTACAAGAAATTGAAGAGGCGACGTTTGAAGTAAGAGAAAAAATGAAAATTGTAGCAACCAATGCAGAACAGCAAATGATTGCAACCGATGAGATTTCGAGGCACGTGGAGTTAGTTGTTCAAGGCGCAAGAGATAATGCCGATATTGCAAAACAGACTGAAACCGTCGCAACCCATTTGAAATCATTGACACAGAGCACTTAGAAGGAATCTGAGATGGTACTATGTATTATTATTTTAGCGTTTATAGTCTTGTTTTCTGTCGCATTACATCATTATAAAATTAAAAAACAAAAAGCTTTGCAAGCTCAGGGTTTAATAAATATTTCTCATATTAAGCGTCTAATTAGTTTGATTCAAAGTCATCGTGGACTCAGCTCTGCTTTATTGAATGGCGATGATAGTAAGCAAGTTCCCTTACAAGCTCTTGAGCAACAAGTTGATATTGAAATAACCTCTCTAAAAGATCAGGCTGCGATTCAAGAAACAAGTCGGTGGAGTGGTTTTATTGATCATTGGGGGCGTTTAAATAAGAAAGATAACCAAAGAGATTCAGAGAATAGTTTTAAACAACATACACAGCTCATTTCCAATTTATTATATTTATTAGAAGATGAAGCTGAAAGAAGTCATTTAAATGCAGCCTGTTTGATTGAGTTGCAGACTATTGGTTTTGTATGGCGAGAGTTAGTTGTCACCACTGAAACGATTGGTCAATCTCGTGCCATTGGTACAGGTGTTGCAACAAGTAAAAAATGTTCGAGCGTGCATAAAATTCGATTATCATTTTTGCAACAACATATAAAATTAACAATGAATGAAACTTTATCTAAATTATCTTCGTTGGACGCATTTTCTAAAAAGCATTCTGAATTGTTACAGATTGCTAAGTCTAAAATGGAGTTCTTTAGCAATACAATCGAGAACGAATTGATTAAAGCAGATCCTATCACAATCAATCAAGACGAATACTTCGCTTTAGCGACTGATAGTATTAAAGCACTTGATGATATTTTTGATCATCAAATGCAACAAATACAACAAACTATCTGATATTAAATTGCTCACTTCACAGTTTGTGAGCTCTTTTTACTCTCCGCTTAGCATTAACTTTATTTTCTATTTGTAAGCACTTTTTTATCACGTTATTATTTTCTTTTTTTAACCTTGGATAGTTATGACTTACTTGCCTTTATTATTTGTTGCACTCGTTGCTGTTGAGCACTTTTACATTCTTATTTTAGAAATGTTTTTATGGACCAAACCGAAAGCGTTAAAAGTGTTTGGTTTATCTAAAGAAGAAGCTGAAAAGACTAAAATGGTCGCTGCTAACTTAGGTTTATATAATGGATTTCTTGCTGCTGGCTTAGTGTGGGGAATGGTTCATCCTGATCCAACTGTAGGTATTCAGGTGCAGATTTTCTTTTTATTTTGTGTTTTAGTGGCTGCGATTTATGGTTGCGTTACTGCTAAGAGATCTATTTTGTTTGTGCAAGGTTTACCTGCTTTAATTGCCTTAATCCTTCTTTTATTGTAATTAATAGCACTTTCATTTTTGATTAAGAAGGTCTACTTACTCGGGCCTTCCTAATCATAAAATAAGTGTCGTATTTAGCCTAGTTACAATCCCTAATGTTGATCTCTATTTTATGTTAGATGATCACTAAATCTGCACCATCATCTAAATTTAGACCTCAGTATCAATAACTTACTTTATTTAACTTGATTTATAATACTACTAATTGAATGCTCCTAATGATCATTGCATCCTAGATTTGCATAATAAGTATCAAGTGTTAATTAAAAACGGTTTGTTTTACTAGTTTAATAAATACTTAGTGAATTTTAACACTCTCTATAAAACCCTTCGTGTATGGAATTTTCATTGAGAAAATATCGTTTTTACTTCCCCATTTTCTCCATATTTCTTGCATAGTTTTACACTAAAGTACTGACAGATTTAACAATAACCTCTAACCAAAGCACTAAAAAAGGTAGTAGAAACGATGAAAAAGAGCAGTGTGTGGATTCTCATATTGAGCACGATATTAATTTCGTCAGTGAATGCGAAAGAGCAACTTACCGCAACGATTATTGGGTCAGGTTCGCCACTTTATGATGAGAATAGAGCAAGTGCTAGTGTCTTAGTTACTGCAGGAAATACTCAAATATTAGTTGATATGGGGAATGGGGCTCAAACTAATTTAAATAAATTAGGTGTTCAAGCGCGCACATTATCTGCTTTGCTCTTTACACATCATCACCTCGATCATAACGAGGAGTTCGTCCCTATCTTTATTAGCTCTTTATTAGGTAGAAATGATTTTATGATTATTGGGCCTCCTAATACTGAAAAATTAACAGAAGTTAATTTGGATTTGTATCAAGAAGACATTGAGTATCGTTTGAGCAAAACGCAAAGAACTTTAACTGAGCGTCAAAAATCCTTTAAAGTTAAGGATATAAAAGGAGGGGAATCTTTTAAAATTGGCGATGTAAGTGTTAGCACTGTCGAAGTGCCACACACTATTCACACCATTGCTTATCGTTTTGATTACAACGATCAATCTGTGGTGATCACTGGTGATCTTACCTATGAAGAAAACCTACCCGCTTTAGCTAAAAACGCTGATTTTATGATCATTGATTCAGGTGGCATGATCATGACAGGACGTAATAAAAAATCTAATACTAATAACAGCGCTAAAAAGAAAGGTAACAATAATCGTGTAAGAGCGCATTTAGACTTAGCTGACTCAAGCTTACTGGCTAAACAGTCTAACGTTAAAAACTTGGTTTATACGCACTTTACGCCAGGTGTTATCGATGAAGCTGCAAGTTTAAAAGAGATCCGAAAAAATTATGCTGGTAATGTTATTTTTGGTGCTGATTTGATGGTGCTTAACAGTTCAACTAGTCAATCAAGTTCACCTGTTGTAGCGGTTATAAAAAGTAGTCATACCTATCAAATAGTCGATACGGGACAAAAGACTTTTTATAGTGATAGCAAGGTGATTTCTGCCCCAGCTGAAGGTGATGACTTCTTCGGTCAAGATGCAAGCTATGTTATTAGCGATCCTTCTTATACGAATAACAACAATGGCACCATTAGCGATAATGTGACTGGCTTAATGTGGCAGCAAGGTTTAACAGAGAAATTAACCTACGAAGAAGCATTACAAAAAGCGGAAAGCTTTAATCTTGGTGGCTATAGTGATTGGCGCGTTGCTTCATTAAAAGAGTTGTATTCACTTATTCAGTTCACTGGTACTGTCATGGGCGAAAAAGCGTTAACGCCTTTCATTGATACTAATTATTTCACTCAGCCTTTAGGTGATACAGGGCAGGGAGAGCGTGAAATTGATGCACAAGTCTGGAGTCGTACCGAATATGTAGGTAAAACCATGGGGAAAGATGACACCATATTTGGTGTGAACTTTGTGGATGGGCGTATTAAAGGATATCCAAAATATAACCCTCGCACTCGTGAAGCAAACAAAATGTACTTTAGGTTAGTGCGTGGCAATGAAGACTACGGCAAAAATGATTTTACCGATAACAAGGATGGAACTATTACAGATAAAGCGACTGGTTTGATGTGGCAAACTACTGATAGTACAAAGGGTATGAATTGGGAAGAGGCATTAGCTTATGCAGAAAATCTAACTTTAGGAGGCTATGACGATTGGCGTTTACCCAATGCCAAAGAATTACAAAGTATAGTGGATTATTCTCGTTCGCCTGAAACGTCGAATTCAGCGGCGATTGATCCTGTTTTTCAAATATCTTCAATTATCAATGAAGGCGGTGAAAAAGATTACCCTTATTATTGGAGTTCTACGACGCATTTAGATGGTCCCGTTCCTGAAGCGGGGGCGGTTTATATCGCTTTTGGTAAGGCTTTAGGCAAGATGCGAAACACGATAATGGATGTACATGGTGCGGGAGCACAACGCAGCGATCCGAAAACGGGCGAAGCAATGTCAAGAGGACCGCAAGGCGATATGATACGTGTTGATAATTACGTGCGTGTGGTACGAGGTGGAGAAACGGATGCAACAACAACTCAAGAAAAATCATTTAGTTACTCGCAGATTCCATCAAGTAATGGGCAACAAGTAAAAGCGAATAAACAAACAAGAAAGGCGCCACAAGGGCAAGGAAATCGTTTTATTAATCGTTTAGATAAAAATGGTGATGGTAAGGTTTCGGCTGCTGAATTTAAAGGACCTGCAAATAGATTTAAACAATTTGATAAAAATAATGATGGATACATCACTGCCGAAGAAGCACCTACTGGTCCACCCAATGAAAAGAAAAGATAATTAATCAATTACACTTGATAAAATGCCCCAAGCTTATCACTTGAGGGCATTTTTTATTTAGTCGAATTGTGTTTGCCCACTAAACATCATACTTATTAAACCTTCTCTTAATGCGCCCTTGGAACGCTGCATAGAGTTAATGTCGAATGATTCAAATAATGCTATCAAAATAGCTAGGCCACTTGCGAAAACAGGTTTACGGCTATCCTCTAGACCAACTATATTAAGTGCTTCAATGGATTGGCAAGTGATACATTGTTGTTTAATCTTCTGCAATAAATCATAAGATAAACTATCAGCTAACTTTTGTGCGTGATTGACTTCGTTTACTGCCTGAATTGTGCCAGATGCGCCTAGGGTTAATTCCCATTGATGGTTGCTATATTGTGCTTTAACGGTTGAGATAACTTGTTTAGCTGCATTGACTGCATTATTAAAGTTATATTCATTCAATAAATCATCTGCAAAATAATGATCTAACCAAGTAACACAGCCAATATTTAAACTGTTTGCTACATGGACATGATTTTTTTGCCCTAAGATTAGCTCAGTACTCGCGCCTCCAATATCCATTACTAGTAGTTCTTTCTCTGTATTTTCAGTGAATGAAACGCCTTTGAAAATGGTTTTTGCCTCTTGAATGCCTGAGATGAGGTTAATTGGATGTTGTAAAATTGCCTCTGCTTTATCTAAAAACTGTTGGCTGTTTTCTGCGATACGTAATGCCGCAGTAGCGGTGATCAATAGACAAATAGGTTGGATTTCATCGAGCAGAGTTCTAAAGTGTTGTAGGCAAGACCAACCTTTTTCCATTGTGCTTAGATCAAGTTGATGTTGCCCGTTTAAGCCCGCGGCTAAGCGTACTTTTTGCTTATGTTTTGAAACAATATTAAAACCATTATCCTGCTTAGTCACTGTTAGCATGTGAAAGCTATTGGAGCCTAAATCAATAATGGTATAACGTGCTGCTGTCATATTATCTTTTATGTGGTCTACGGTGATTGTCTTTACGATTACTTGGATGAACTTTGTATTTAGTTACTTTCATCACTGGTAAAGAATCTAATAAAGAGTCTTTATCGTACTCGCTTACTGGAATATTGTGTTTAATATACTCTTCAATACCCGGTAAGTTAAAGACATATTTTTCGCAAGCTAAACTGATTGCTAACCCTTTTTCACCAGCACGACCGGTTCGTCCAATACGATGAACATAATCTTCACAATCATCAGGTAAATCGAAATTGAACACATGCGATACTTTTGGAATATGTAATCCACGAGCAGCAACATCTGTTGCAATCAGTATATCCACTTCACTTTGGGTGAATTGTTCGAGAATCTTTTCACGTTTTTTCTGAGGCACATCACCGGTTAGCAAACCCGCTCGGTGACCATCTCCCGCTAAATAACCCCATACTTTTTCACAGGCATGTTTAGTATTAGCGAATACAATTGCTTTTTCTGGCCATTCATCTTCAATCAAACTTAATAGCAATAACATTTTGTCTTCGTTTGATGGATAAAATAGTTCTTCTTGGATATTCGCTGAAGTCATTACTTCAGGTTCAATTTGTACATGTTCAGGGCTGTTCATATGCTCAAAGGCTAATTCTTGAACTTTATGGGACAGAGTTGCAGAAAATAATAAGTTTAAACGTTGGTCTGCGGGTGGCATACGACGGAATAAATAACGAATGTCTTTAATAAAGCCTAAATCGAACATACGATCGGCTTCATCTAGTACAACGGTTTGTATAGAATCTAGGTTGATAACGCCTTGTTTAACGAAGTCGATAATACGACCCGTTGTCCCAATTAAGATATCAACACCTTTTTCTAGTTTATTCTGTTGAATTTCAACTTTTTCGCCCCCATATGCTAAACCAAGGCGTAAAGATGTAGACTCTGAAAGAGTAACCGCATCCTTATGTATTTGAATCGCAAGTTCACGCGTTGGTGCTAAAATAATAGCTCGCGGTTGATTCTTGCGACGATTTTCAGGTGCGCTGTTGGTTAATAGGTGATGAAATACGGCAGGTAAAAACGCCAATGTTTTGCCTGTACCTGTTTGAGCTTGGCCTGCTATATCTTTACCTTGTAAAGTAATTGGCAGCGACAATGCTTGAATAGGTGTACAGAATTCAAAACCGAGTGCGGTTAAACCTGAAAGTAGACTTGGCTCTAGAGGCAAGTCTGAAAATTTTGTCTGAGTTAGATGTGTTTTATTCATTTGCAGAGCATAGCAGTTTATACTTGCAATAAATATTGAGATCGATTCAAATATCAAAAATAGTTTTTACTAGCGAGCATGTTATAGTAACTTTTTACTAGTAAATCTTTTCTGGAGAGAAAAATGAGCGAAAATATCGTAACGTTAAGTGATGCAAGTTTTGACGCGGATGTAGTAAATGCATCTGGTCCTGTATTAGTTGATTTTTGGGCTGAATGGTGTGGTCCTTGTAAAATGATTGCCCCAATCCTAAGTGAAGTGGCTGTGGAATACGCAGGCAAAGTCACTGTTGGTAAGCTAAACATTGACCAAAATAGTGATACACCACCAAAATTTGGTATCCGTGGTATTCCAACTTTATTATTATTTAAAGATGGAAAAGTGGCAGCAACTAAAGTTGGCGCACTTTCTAAATCACAACTTGTTGAATTTTTAGACGCAAATATCTAATAATTCCGTCCAGAATGAATTAAGTGTATCTAGCTTATGTTCATTCTGGACAGCACCTATTTTTAATGCTACCTTTACGTTCAAATTATGAACAAATCCCAAAAAACGTCTTATCAATCCATTTATCTCAAATTAAAACATCAAAAGAATTATGAATCTAACCGAATTAAAAAATACTCCCGTATCTGAGCTTGTTGAGCTTGGAAGTTCAATGGGGCTTGAAAATTTAGCCCGATTAAGAAAACAAGATATTATCTTCGCAATATTAAAAGCCCATGCTAAAAGTGGTGCTGATATTTTCGGTGCTGGTGTTTTAGAAATTTTACAAGATGGTTTCGGCTTTTTGCGTAGCTCAGATAGTTCTTATTTGGCTGGCCCGGATGATATTTATATCTCACCAAGCCAAATCCGCCGTTTCAATCTACGAACCGGTGACAGTGTCGAAGGTAAGATTCGACCGCCAAAAGAAGGCGAACGTTATTTTGCATTATTAAAGATCATCCAAGTAAACTTCAACAAACCAGAAAACTCCCGTAACAAAATACTATTTGAAAACTTAACGCCTATTCATCCGGATGAACGTTTCCGTTTAGAAAATGGTAGTGGTAGTACAGAAGATATTACAGCACGTATTCTAGATTTGGTTTCACCCATTGGTAAAGGTCAACGTGGGTTGATTGTTGCACCGCCAAAAGCCGGTAAAACAATGTTACTTCAGAATATTGCACAAAGTATTTCAATTAACTACCCAGATGCAGAATTGATTGTTTTATTAATCGATGAGCGTCCAGAGGAAGTAACAGAAATGCGTCGTTTAGTACGTGGTGAAGCAGTGGCATCAACCTTTGATGAACCTGCAAATCGACATGTACAAGTTGCTGAAATGGTTATTGAAAAAGCAAAACGCCTTGTTGAGCACAAAAAAGACGTGGTTATCTTATTAGACTCTATTACTCGTCTAGCGCGTGCTTATAACACTGTGATCCCAAGTTCAGGTAAAGTACTAACGGGTGGTGTTGATGCAAATGCATTACATCGTCCTAAACGTTTCTTTGGTGCTGCACGTAATGTTGAAGAAGGTGGTAGTTTAACCATTCTTGCAACAGCACTGATTGATACAGGTTCTAAAATGGATGAAGTTATCTATGAAGAATTTAAAGGAACCGGTAACTCTGAAATCCATCTAAATCGTAAACTAGCTGAAAAACGTGTTTATCCTGCGATTGACATCACTCGTTCAGGTACTCGTCGTGAAGAATTATTAACAAAAGCTGACGAATTACAACGTATGTGGATTCTACGTAAGATTGTGCATCCAATGGGTGAAATTGGCGCAACAGAATTTATGATCGATAAGTTAGGGCTAAGTAAAACTAACGATAGCTTCTTTGACGCAATGAAAAACCAAAAAGCAAAATAGTTAATTTCTATTTTTTTGGTTAATAACGCTACTTAGGTAGCGTTTTTTTTACCTTAAAAAATATTTCAACGTGTTAACTTTGGTAATAATACGATTAAATTGCTGATCAATTGTTTAATGTGAACCGTATAAGTATAAAATATTAACATCCACTATAAGTGCAATAAAGATAAGCAGGTGAAGATGAAGTTTGATGATCTACGTGATTTTTTAAATCAATTAGAAGAAAAAGGGCTATTAAAACGTATTAGCCAAGAGATTGATCCGAATTTAGAAATGACTGAAATATCTGATCGTACCTTACGCGCTGGTGGGCCTGCTCTATTATTTGAAAACCCTAAAGGTTATGACACACCTGTGTTAACTAACTTATTTGGTACACCTGAACGTGTTGCTTTAGCGATGGGCAAAGAAAAAGTAAGCGAATTACGTGAAGTGGGTGAATGGTTAGCTTATCTGAAAGAGCCTGAACCACCAAAAGGCCTTAAGGCAATGTGGGAAAAGTTACCGATATTTAAACAAGTGTTAAATATGCCCACTAAACGTATTAAATCTCCTGCCTGTCAAGAAGTGGTGATGGAAGGTGACGAAGTAGATTTAACCAAATTACCTATTATGACATGTTGGCCGGGTGACGTTGCTCCATTAATAACATGGGGATTGACCATTACCAGAGGGCCTTATAAAAAACGTCAGAATTTAGGGGTATATCGTCAGCAGCTCATCTCTAAAAACAAAATTATTATGCGTTGGTTGTCGCATCGTGGTGGGGCCATTGATTTCCGCGAATGGCAAGAAGCAAATCCCGGTAAACCTTTCCCTGTGAGCGTTGCATTAGGAGCCGATCCAGCAACAATTCTTGGTGCGGTAACGCCAGTACCAGATACACTTTCTGAATATGCATTTGCTGGCTTATTACGTGGCTCACGTACTAAAGTTGCCACTTGTTTAAGCAATGATTTAGATGTACCAGCAACGGCTGAAATTATTTTAGAAGGTTACTTAATGCCTGGTGAAGAAGCGCCAGAAGGGCCATATGGTGATCATACTGGTTATTATAATGAGGTTGATGATTTTCAAGTGATGACAGTGACTCATGTCACTACTCGAAAAGATCCAATTTATCATAGTACTTATACAGGGCGTCCACCTGATGAGCCTGCTATTTTAGGTGTAGCATTGAATGAAGTGTTTGTGCCTATTATTAAAAAACAATTCCCAGAGATTGTAGATTTCTATTTACCACCTGAAGGTTGTTCTTATCGCATGGCGGTTGTTTCTATTAAGAAAAGTTATCCCGGTCATGCTAAACGAGTCATGTTGGGGATCTGGTCTTTCTTACGTCAATTTATGTACACTAAATTTATTATAGTGTGTGATGATGATGTGAATGTACGTGATTGGAACGATGTTATGTGGGCGATCACGACTCGTATGGATCCAAGTCGAGACACTACTTTGGTGGATAACACGCCTATAGATTATTTAGATTTCGCATCGCCAGTATCTGGATTAGGTTCCAAAATGGGTCTAGATGCGACCAATAAATGGCCTGGTGAAACGACTCGTGAATGGGGAACACCGATTGTGATGAATGATGATGTAAAAGAAAAAATAGATGATCTTTGGAATGAGTTAGATATTTTGTCATAATGCCAGTGTTACTGAATTGTTAAATAGAACAAGAACAATGACGTTTGTTCGTCACCATAATTAAAGAGAACTTAATGCCACAAATTACTTGTAATGTTGCTTCTATCGAGAAGTTAAATTCGTTTTTATATCGTATCTTTTTAGCGCCAACGACTGCGGTTAGTTTCAAAGCTGGACAATATGTATCTGTGGTGATGGGAGAAGGTGATAAACGTCATTTTTCAATTGCTAATATTCCATCGAATGAATTGATTGAACTGCATATTGGCGCAACGCCTGAAAATGGTTATGCAATGCAAGTCATTGAAAAAATGCAGTCTGGTGATTCGTTAGAAGTAGAAATCGCTAATGGCGAGGCTTATTTACGAGAAGAATCAACACGTCCAATCATTTTAATGGCAGGTGGAACGGGTTTCTCTTACGTTAAATCTTTACTGGAGCAAATCATTGAGTCTGATATTAAAAATGAAGTACATTTATATTGGGGTGTAAAAGAATACTCACACTTTTATTTTGAAGATCAAGCGAATAGCTGGGCAACAGAACATAATAATATTCACTTCCACCCTGTTGTTGAACTACCTGAAGCTGATTGGCAAGGCAAGCAAGGTTATGTTCATCAAGCTGTATTAGATAGTTTTGAAAACTTAGCTGAGTTTGATATTTACGTTGTTGGTCGTTTTGAAATGGCTAAAGTGGCACGTGAAGACTTTGTTAAAAAAGGCGCCTTGGTTGAACATATCTATGGTGATGCTTTTGCATTCATCTAAATTCTTGGATAAGTGATAATAGAATTGGGCTATACTATTATCACTTAACGCATAGGACGTCTTCTATTTCATGTCTAATGATACAGCTACCATCAACTTATCTGATATTAATAAGCTTTTTCTTCACTATTTAGTTGGCAAAACTCAAATAAGTAAAGACGAAGACTTTAATGATGGCTTGCATCAACAGGAAAATAACGAAGAAGCGCCTAACAAAAAGGGAGATGGTTGGAATCAACGAATTCTATTAGCTGTTGAAAAAGAAAGAGTTGAGCGAGAATTAAAAGAAAAACAGTTAGAAAAAAAGCGTAATGCACTTTTGACGCGCTACTTCCAACAATTATTACTCTCCACTATTAACGATAAGCTTCAAGACACGCCAACGGTTTTATCAGAACAATTACAAATGCGTGAAAGCAGTATTGATTTACTCATTGAGTTAATTGCGAAAGAGCCGAGTTATTCTTCCCTTGCTGAACTATTAGATCTTAATCCAAGTACTCGCAATCATATTATTAACTTGGTCGCTAATGACGACTTTATGGCGTTATTAGGCAAAGAAAAGTATATCCTTCAGGATGCGCGAGCAGCTATAGGTAGAATAGGAACTGATGTTTTACGTTATCTTATTCCTTCTTTAATTTTTAAATATCGAATTAATACATTCAATCAACATAACCGTTTTTTCGCTAAAAAATTATGGCGCTACCAGCTAACCTTAGGCCAAGCTTGTACTTCATTAATGAAAGAATGCGGCTATCGAAAGCCCTTCGAAGGACAGTTATTATCTGCAATGTGTAATTTTGCTTATGCCGCTTCCTTTCAGCAGTATTTAGAGTCTTTTGAAAGTGTAAGAATAAATTGTATCGCTGAAGCGCGTGAAAAAGGTGAAAAAGTTAAGCATGATTTTTTCTTTGATATCAAATCTGATCCAGCTTCACTACAAGCTTTATTGATTGCAAAATCTGATTTGAAAATGAGCGTGTTACTTTCTAAGCAAGCTTTTCCTAAAAAGTTTATTCACTTGCTTAATGCCTTAAAAGAAGAAGTTGATGGTATCGCTTTTGAAGACAGGTCAAAAATAGGAAAAATACTTTTTCAGGCAATACACTTTGCCAAATACGATCAATTACGCGCATCTCGTTTATTTAAGCAGGAATGGTTAGATGACTATTTAACCTTTGCGAATATTGATCAGGAAACCTTTAGAAATTTATCTCGCCAAGAATTGTTTAGATTTAAGCCCGATTGGCAGTGATCACAACAATTTAAGGTAAATATATTCCCCGAGCTAACCAAAAACAGGTAAAATGCCGCAACCATTTTATAGAGAGTTAAACCATGCCAAGCAGTAACATTGATAAATTTAGTGATATTCGCCCATATAATGACAAAGAGATACAACCAGCTATCAAACGAGTCATTAATAGCGAAGAGTTCATTGATGCGATATTAAGCTTCCGCTTTCCTAAATTATCTAAAATGTTGGGTTTTGTACTAAAACCATTATTACGTCAGTACTTTTTGTTCAAATGGGGCAATATCAATAGTATTGATCAAATGCAAAAAGTTGTAGGCGTCTATGTCCAGCATATGATTGATTCTACTACGACTAAATTTACTTACTCGGGTTTAGATAAGCTGTGTGCGACTAAAAACTACCTTTTTGTTTCAAATCATCGCGATATTGCTATGGATCCTTCGTTTGTAAACTGGGCGTTATATACAGAGCAGTTTAAAACAGTGCGTATTGCCATTGGTGATAATTTATTAAGCAAACCTTATGTCTCTGATTTGATGCGAATGAACAAAAGCTTCATCGTAAAACGTTCTGTAACAGGTGTGAGAGAGATGATGAAATCACTTTCTCATTTATCTGATTACATTTCTTCTTCATTAAAAGAAGACAGTAGCATCTGGATTGCCCAACGAGAAGGACGTGCAAAAGATGGCTTTGATAAAACCGAGCCAGCTATCATTAAAATGTTTTATGTTAATGGTAAAAAACAAAAAATTCCTTTTGCTGAATACATTAAATCACTCAATATTGTTCCTGTTTCTGTGTCTTATGAATTTGATCCATGTGATCAACAAAAAGCACAAGAGCTATATGCAAAAGCAGAGTCTGGCGAATACAATAAAACTGAATTTGAAGATATTGAAAGTATTGTAAGTGGTATCGTGGGTCAAAAAGGTCATGTGCATGTCGCTTTTGGAGAGCCATTAAGTGGTGACTTTGAAAATGCCGATGATGTAGCAGAAGAAATAGATAAACAAATTTATAAAAATTATTATTTACACCCTTCAAATTTAATTGCTGCTGAGCAAGATGTTGATAATATTCCAGAACAAGATATTGCAGCCTTTAAAGCGCGTATTCAAGCGGTGAAACCTGAACTTCAAGATACTGTGCTTAAAATGTATGCGAACCCTGTAAGGCACCATACAAGCTAGAAACAAGATAAGTCTTTGAATATTGATTTTGTTATGCACATTTAACAATTTGTTAAATGTGCATTTTTTGTTTTTTAGTTGATTGCAAGTTATTGAATAATAATAGGTAATTAATGGTTCTTGCTTTCTGCTAAGCAAATTTAAAAATCACTAACAGAGTTATCCACAGAGTTCCCTGTATTGAAAGTGAATATATACTTACCTCCCAGCCCCCATTAAATTAATTGTTAAATATAAAGTATTTGTCATTAATAATCATAAATTAAAATCTTGTTGCCAATCTATTTAAGATTATTTTCTCAGCATAAATTTAACAAAACGTGATCACTATTGAGCCTCCTATAGGTATACTAGGAATCAATTTTATTTGATTGGTAATTATCCTATGGCTGTTGTTCCTGAAAACCCTTTTGTACTTGTTGATGGGTCATCGTATTTATATCGCGCTTTCTTTTCTCCTCCACATTTAACCAATTCTGCTGGTGAAGCTACGGGCGCTGTTTATGGCGTTGTTAATATGTTGCAAAGCCTATTAAAGCAATTTAGCCCAAGTCATATTGTGGTTGTTTTTGATGCCAAAGGAAAAACTTTCCGTGATGATATGTATACCGACTATAAAGCGAATCGTCCGAGTATGCCTGATGATCTTCGCATTCAAATAGAACCGCTACATGCCGTTATTAAGGCAATGGGCTTACCTATTTTAACTATTCCCGGTGTTGAAGCTGACGATGTAATCGGTACGTTAGCGTTACAAGCAAGTAAGAAAGGCATCAAAACTCTGATCAGCACGGGTGATAAAGATATGGCTCAGTTAGTTGATGAGCATACCTATTTAATCAATACCATGACCAACACCATTTTAGATGTGGAAGGGGTGAAGGAAAAATTTGGTATTCCACCTGAAATGATCATCGACTTCTTAGCCTTGATGGGTGATAAAGTTGATAATATTCCCGGTGTACCTGGTGTGGGGGAAAAGACTGCATTAGCCATGCTACAAGGTTTAGGCAACATGGACAGTATCTATGAGAATTTAGATAAACTAGCTGACCTTGGTTTCCGTGGTAGTAAAACCATGGCTAAAAAGATGCAAGAAAATGAAGCAATGGCGCGTTTATCTTATCAATTAGCGACCATTAAATTAGATGTTGAACTAGACCAAGACTATGACGATTTTAAACCTAACCCACAAGATACCGATGAGTTAATTAAACTGTTTGGTAAGCTTGAGTTTAAACGTTGGTTAGCAGCTTTATTGGCGGGTGATAACTTAGTTGTTAAAGCTTCATCATCGCAAGAGAGTCAATCTGCAGCACCTTCTGCATTAGCTAAGTCCATGGTTAATCGTGAAAGTTATAAAACCATTTACACTAAAGGTCAGTTATTACAGTGGATTAAAAAATTAGAGCAAGCGGAGTTGTTTGCTTTTGATACTGAAACAACTAGCCTAGATTATATGCAAGCAAAAATCGTTGGATTGTCTTTTGCGATACAAACTAATGTTGGTGAAGAAGGCGAACCTGTTATTGAAGCCGCTTATTTACCGCTCGCACACGATTATATTGATGCACCTGCGCAATTAGATTTAATGGAAACGCTTAATTTATTAACGCCATTATTAACCTCTGATGAGCACAAGAAAGTAGGTCAAAACCTTAAGTATGACCGCAGTGTATTACTAAATCACGGTATTGAGTTGGGCGGAATTGCCTTTGATACTATGCTTGAGTCTTATGTATTAGACAGTACCGGTAAGCATAATATGGATGCGTTAGCGCTGAAATACTTAGGGCATACGTGTATCAGTTTTGAAGACATCGCGGGTAAAGGCAAAAAACAACTTACCTTTAATGAAATCGCCATTAAAGAAGCGGCGCCTTACGCAGCCGAAGATGCAGATATCACTTTACGCTTACATCTTGAGTTGCAACGTCAATTACAAGAAATTCCTGAGTTGCTAACTGTTTTAGATGAAATAGAAATGCCACTATTAACCGTACTTTCTGATATCGAAAGAGGCGGTGTTGAAATTGATAGCCAACTATTAAATGCACAGAGCGTTGAAATTGCTAAGCGCCTTTTAGAACTAGAAGAATTAGCTTATGAAGAAGCGGGCAAGCCATTTAATCTTGGTTCTCCAAAGCAGCTACAAACTATCTTGTTTGAAGAATTAAATATTCCAGTGATCAAGAAAACGCCAAAAGGCGCACCTTCAACAGCGGAAGAAGTGTTACAAGAGTTAGCGTTAACTTACCCATTACCTAAGCTAATCATAGAGCATCGTGGTTTAAGTAAGCTTAAATCAACTTACACCGATAAATTACCGTTAATGGTAAATCAAGAAACTGGACGTGTTCATACCTCTTATCATCAAGCAGTGACGGTTACCGGTCGTTTATCATCAAGCGATCCAAACTTACAGAATATTCCTATCCGTAGTAGTGAAGGGCGTCGTATTCGCCAAGCCTTTATTGCTCAGAAAGGATATAAAATCGTAGCTGCCGATTATAGCCAAATTGAATTACGTATTATGGCGCATTTATCTCAAGATGCAGGCTTATTAACGGCTTTCTCAGAAGGTAAAGATATTCATAAAGCCACAGCCGCAGAGGTTTTCTCTGTACCGCTTGATGAGGTGACAACGGATCAACGCCGTAGTGCAAAAGCAATTAACTTTGGTTTGATTTATGGTATGAGTGCATTTGGTTTAGCGAAGCAATTAAATATTGGTCGTCAAGAAGCGCAAACTTACATGGACCGTTACTTTAGTCGTTACCCTGGTGTATTAACTTATATGGAAGATACGCGTTTATTAGCGAATGAAAAAGCGTACGTAGAAACTATTTTTGGTCGTCGCTTACAATTGCCAAATATTAACGCTAAAAATGGTATGTTGAAAAAAGCAGCTGAACGAGCGGCAATCAATGCGCCGATGCAAGGAACTGCAGCGGATATTATCAAAAAAGCCATGATAAAAATGGCAGAATGGGTAAAGTCAAAACCCGCGGAGACCGTACAAATACTGATGCAAGTGCACGATGAACTCGTCTTTTCAATTAAAGAAGAGTGCGTTGAAAGTTACACTAAAGAGATTCAGGAAATCATGGCAAAAGCCGCTGATTTAGACGTTCCATTAATTGCTGATGCCGATGTTGGAAATAATTGGGATGAAGCGCATTAATTTTTGAACTTTATGTAAAAGCCGAGGACTAATTATTTGAAAAGTTAATTTTCATATTTTCTTCCTTGTTTCCCTCAATACGATTTTTTGTATTGAGGGTTTTTTTTAGCTATAAATTCATCTTATATTTCCCAAAACTAAAACAATAAGTGAAGCAAGTCTCTTTATCTTTATGTGCTACTCACACCTTTGTGAGAGAGTCATCCCATTTTATCTAAAAAGTGAAATTGATTTTTAATAGTGAATTGCTGGTCATTATTAGTTGAGATTAATTTGCTAAAATAACCTCCATTAAGAAAATGTAAAAAAGTATTTCGAAATACAATCAATCTTTGACGTATTCATCGCTATACAATTTCATGAACTTCCTTTTTCCCTCAATATATGTCCGTGTATTGGGGGATTTTTTTGATCTTTTTCTGATTCAAAATATAAACCTATGGTTGCTTAGTAATGGTTTAAAGCGCATTTATTTAAGCATCTTAATTTAACTTCTGATGTAGGCTTGCATAGTAAGCATCTTTTTCAAGTAATGTTTGGTGGTTTCCTGAAACACGTAACTTACCTTCTTCCATCAGATAGATACGATCCATTTTTTCAATCGCTGTTAGACGATGGCTGATCATTAATAAGGTTTTATCTTTAGCAAACTCAAATAATAATGCGAGGATCTCTCTTTCCGTGCGTTTATCTAACCCTTCAGTGGCTTCGTCTAAAAGTAATAAAGGGGCGTTACGTAACAATACTCGTGCTACGCCAATACGTCTTTGCTCTCCACCAGAAAGCTGTCTTCCACCTTCACCTATCCATGCATCAAGTGGTGCTTCTCCTTGTGTTAAGCTTGCTAATCCTACTTTTTCCAATACCGTGATCAATTGCGCGTCATTAATCTTCTGTGCAGCTTTCTGTTCGGCATAAGTTTCATATTCAATGGCTTGAGGCTGTGCGAGGGTTAAGTTTTCTCTAAGTGTGCCAGTGAATAAATAAATACGTTGGCTAACAATGGAAAGGCCTTCACTCAGCGCCTGTTGGCTGAATTGATTAACCTCTACACCATCAATGGTTAAATGGCCTGTTTGCGCTTCCCATTCTCGTGTTATCAAGGCAAGTAAACTTGATTTTCCGCAACCGGTTTGACCTAATAAAGCGACTTTTTGACCTGCTTCAATGGATAAGTTAATCCCATTTAAAATATTGTTCGTGTTGTTAGGGTAGGCAAAGTGAATATCCTTTAATTGAAGCGCTCCTTGAGTGATCACTGCATTACTTTCATTGTTAAAAGTAATATCTGGATCTTGGCTCACTAATTCATTAACGCGTTTACCGGCATCAACACAAGATGAAAGATGTTGAAAAGCGCCAGCGATAGGCATTAACATTTCAATGCAAGCAATTGCCATAAAAGTGATCATGGCTAATAGCGGGCCTGTGGTTTGCTGTTCTCCAACACCAGATGCTGCCACATAAAGCACCACTACTACTATGCTTCCATGACAAAGAATTAATGCTGCTTGGCTGAAGGCGGTGATGTTAGCCATGATGCGTTGGCTATCGATTAATGCGGCTTCTGATGTCGCTATTTTTGCTCGAAATGGCTGACTCGCACCAAATAAAGAAATCTCCGCTAAACCTTGTATAAATTCTAATAATTGAACTCGTAGAAGGCGTTTACTTTGTAATTGTTTGACGCCCGGTTTACGGCCAAGTTGATAGAAAAACCAAGGCAGAAATAGCCAAACTAACAATAAGCTACCACACAATAAAAAAGCTAATTGAGGATCAAACCAAGCGACAAAAAAGTACATACAAAGTAGCATAAATAAGGATGCAAATAGTGGCGTGATCAATCTAAGATAAAGATGATCCAAGGTATCTATATCTGCAACGAGTCGGTTTAATATTTCACCTTGTCGTAATCCTTGCATGTTTCGTGCGCTGAGTGGCATGACCTTTTGCCAAGCCCAAACTCGTAATTGTGTTAATAACTTAAAGGTGGCTTCATGCGTGGCTAAACGCTCTCCGTATCGGCTGGCTGTCCGAGCAATAGAAAGAAACCGCACACCACCACTAGGCGTTAAATAGTTAAAAGTTTGCGTGGCAAGCAAAGTCACTCCCGCCATCGCAGAAGCAGATAAAAACCAGCCTGAAAGAGATAATAAACCGATACCTGCCATTAACGAGATAACACTTAATACCAAACCAATCAGCATCATCAACCATTGGTGTTTAAATAATTTTATAAAAGGAAGGAGAGTTCTCATCGATTTTGCTCCTCATCAGTTTGCATCTGTTTAAATAAACCGGCTTGGTTATTTAACTGTTCAAAACACCCTTGTTGAACAATCATGCCTTTATCCATCACTAATATATGATCCATCTGCGATAACTGGTCGAGTCGATGTGTGACCATTAAACAGCTTGAGTCTTTCATTGCTTCATCTAATGCGCTAAGTACCGCTTGTTCGCTGTGTCTGTCTAAACTTGCCGTTGGCTCATCTAATAAAAACAACGGTGCGTTTTGTCCTAATGCGCGTGCTAAGGCAATACGCTGCGCTTGCCCAACTGAGATACCAGCCATTTGTTCGCCAATTGGGAGGTCTAAGCCCTGTGCTTGTTGCTCTATAAAGTCGAGTACTTGTGCTTTTGCTAACAAGGTTTTAATGCTTTCATCAGACATATTAGGTGCTGCCATTGCCACATTGTCACGGACCGTTCCGTGGAAAAGTTGTGGCTCTTGTCCCAACCAAGCCAGTAGCGTTCGCCAGTCTGAGATCGCTAATTCGTTTAACTCAATGCCATTTACTTTGAGTGAACCTTGGTAAGGTAAAAAACCTAATAACGCATTTAATAAGCTAGTTTTTCCTGCTCCACTTGGACCAACCACCGCGATGTGTTGGCCTTGTTTAAGTTGGAAGGAGATGGGGCCAAGCAAGGTAACACCTGAATGACTTTTGACGATAAAATCAGTGGCGATCAAAGCAATGCCATCATCTGTATTAATTGTTTTTAAAGCTTTATCTGACTCTGTTTGAGTATTTGCTTTAACGCTGCTATCAACCTCATAGTTGAGTAAGGCCATTAACTCTTCTGCTGCACCAATGGCTTGGGCTTTTGCATGGTAATGTGTACCCATATCGCGAAGTGGTTGGTAAAATTCAGGTGCCAACATAAGTACAAACATGCCAATAAATAGAGTCACTCCTGTGCCATAATCGCCGAAACTTAGTTCGTCTAGAAAGCTAAAACCAAAATAAATGGCTAATATCGCGATAGAAATCGCTGCAAAAAACTCTAGAACTGCAGAGCTTAAAAAAGCAATGCGTAACACTGACATTGTCTTTTGACGAAACGACTCTGAGGCAGCTTCAATTTCTTTTCCTTCAGCTTCAGCACGATTAAACAATTTGAGTGTGTTTAACCCTTTTAAGCGATCCATAAAATGGCCGCTGAGTTTAGATAAGGCTTTAAAGTTTTTACGGTTTGCGTCTGCTGCGCCTGTGCCAACAAAAATCATAAAGATAGGAATCAATGGCGCAGTAGTTAATAAAATCAATCCCGCCGCCCAATTAAGCGGAAACACCACGATTAAAATGATTAAAGGAATAAAAGCTGCTAATAACATTTGAGGTAGATAACGTGCATAGAAATCATGTAGATCTTCAACTTGTTCAAGCACAATACTTGCCCAACTGCCTGCTGGTTTACCTTTAATAAAAGCAGGGCCTAATTCATTGATCTTATCTAACACTGCTTTACGGGTATGCAAACGTAAACGCTTTCCAGCTTCAAAACTGCTACGTTCTCGTGCAAAAGCGAGCAAAGCGCGTAATGGGATCAAAACAATCAGATAGATAAACTCTTGGGTAAATGCTGTTTTAGGAAGTTGCTCCATAATAATGCCATGCAAAATAGTGGAGATCAGATAAGCTTGGGCGATCAAAGCAAAGCCCGTTAACAATCCAAATAGCACAGTTAAATTTAGATAAAAACCACAGGCCTTTTTCTGTTTTTTAAGCCAAGAAGTGAGTTGTTTCTCTAGCGGTTTATCCATTTATTATTACCTGTTGTGTTCTATTTTATGATTCAATATTATTGACTAATTTGGCAAGTAACTTATCTAATAATGTTATTTCTTCGTTTGTAAAACCATCTAACAATTGTGCTTGTATCGTTTGCAGTTCAAGTACTGAAGTATCAACAATACTTCGACCCTTTTCTGTCAATCTAATCATGGAAATACGTTTATCTTCTTCACTACTAACTCGTGTAATAATCTCTTTTGCTTCTAAGCGTTTCATTACTTTACTTAATCCACCCCAACTAAATAACATATAGTTACATAATTCAGATGGTTTTAATTCAAAGGGAGGGACGCTGTTACTGCGTCTTATTGCAGTTAATAGATGAAAATCACTAGCGAGTAAGTCTTGTGCCTTCATTATGTTATCAATTTTATTATTTATATCACTTGCGATTCTTTCTATTCTTGGAAACAGTAAAAATAATCCTTTGTAAGCATCAGGCCAATTTTTTTTCATAAGATAGATAAAGCTTTCAAATTTTAATTGTGAGTGCGGCATAATTTTTTCCTCAATTTATTTGCACAATACCTCTCTAGAAAGGTATTATCAATTTTTACCTCTCTAGAGAGGTATTGTGCAAGTAAATAGTCTTTGATCATGTCATACGATGATTATTTACTTTTGATTTAATTATAATACTGATAGTAGGGATAGTCATGAGTAATAAACATAATCTAACAACAACCAATGGAGCTCCAGTTGTTGATAACCAAAATGTTCAAACAGCAGGCCCTCGTGGCCCAATGCTTCTACAAGATGTATGGTTCCTAGAAAAGCTAGCCCACTTTGATAGAGAAGTGATCCCTGAACGACGTATGCATGCTAAAGGTTCAGGCGCTTACGGTACATTTACAGTAACACACGATATATCTAAATACACAAAAGCAAAAATATTTTCAGAAGTGGGTAAAAAAACAGATCTCTTTGTGCGCTTTTCTACAGTAGCGGGTGAACGTGGTGCAGCAGATGCGGAGCGCGATATTCGTGGTTTTGCAATTAAGTTTTATACAGAGGAAGGTAACTGGGATCTTGTGGGTAACAATACGCCTGTTTTCTTCTTACGTGATCCTCTTAAATTTCCAGATTTAAACCATGCAGTGAAACGTGACCCCCGAACTAATTTACGCAATGCTAATACGAACTGGGATTTCTGGTCTTTACTACCTGAAGCATTACATCAAGTTACTGTAGTGATGAGTGATCGCGGCATTCCAAGTAGTTACCGTCATATGCACGGTTTTGGTAGTCATACTTTTAGTTTTATTAGTGCGGATAATAAGCGTTACTGGGTGAAATTTCACTTAGAAACTCAACAGGGTATTAAAAATCTAACCGATCAAGAAGCTGAAATGCTGGTTGGAAAAAATCGTGAAAGCCATCAACAGGATCTTTATGAAGCAATTGAAAAGGGTGATTTTCCTAAATGGAATGTAAAAGTACAAATCATGCCTGAAAAAGAGGCTGAGGCTTATGATGTTCACCCATTTGATTTAACCAAAGTCTGGCCGCATGCCGATTATCCATTAATAGATGTAGGTGTGATGGAATTAAATCGCAATCCCGATAACTACTTTGCTGAAGTAGAACAAGCCGCATTTAACCCAGCGAATGTTGTTCCTGGGATCAGCTTCTCACCGGACAAAATGTTACAAGGTCGTTTATTCTCTTATGGGGATGCACAACGTTATCGTTTAGGTGTTAATCATGTTCATATTCCAGTAAATCAACCTAAATGTCCAGTTAACTCATATCATCGTGATGGTGCGATGCGTGTTGATGGAAACTACGGTAGCACTAAAGGCTATGAGCCTAATAGTGCAGGATTATGGCAACAGCAATCCGCTCAACAAGATCCTCAATTAGCACTTAATGATGCGGCATATAATTGGGATTTTCGTGAAGATGACAGTGATTATTACAGCCAACCAAGAAAGTTATTTAATTTAATGACACCTGCGCAACAAAAAGTATTGTTTGAGAATACGGCAAGAAGTATTGGCTCTGCTTCAGTTGAAGTTCAGCATCGTCACATTACTAACTGTTACAAAGCTGACCCTGCTTACGGTGAAGGTGTTGCTAAAGCACTTAATATTGATTTAAAAGATCTCGTATTATAAAAGGTCTTATATTTAGGTAGACCGATAAATAAGATTGTTGGTCTGCCTTTTTAATTAAGACGATTAAGAGCTGTTATGAAAAATTGGAAAGCGTATAAAAAAACTTACCGTACAGAATCTACTATTTTTGATTATGCGAGAGTGGGCGATTTGAGAGGTTTTGCAAACTTGTTATCTGCCAATCCTCACCTAGAGATTAATGCCGTTAACGATCGTGGTTACTCAGCATTAATGTTAGCTGTTTATAATGGAGAGAAAGATTTTTGCGAAGCGCTATTAAGAGCAGGTGCCGATGTTGATTCCATCGACAGTATGGGGAATACAGTGTTAATGGGCGCTGCATACAAAGCTCACGTTGATATTTTAACCTTATTATTAGCGTTTGGTGCGAATATTAATCTTGAAAATAAAACCAAAATGAATGTACGAGATTGGGCTGTCATGTTTGGACGTAGTGAGGTGATTACTTATTTTAACGATCATTATCCATCGCAAATTTCCTCATCAAAAATAAAAAATATTATCAGATTTATCAAGCTTGGTTTTATCTTGATTCAAAGCAAGTTTAAGGTTGCAGTTAAACTATATTGATGGCTAATTAGTGTATAATCAACAAGTTAAAAATTTATTATATTTTCTTACTAATTAATAAAGGAACACAATATGAATATTGGTATTAATGAAAAAGATAGAATTGAAATTGCTGAAGGCCTAAAGCGTTTATTAGCTGACTCTTATACTTTATACCTACAAACACATAATTTTCATTGGAATATTACGGGGCCTCAATTCCGTGAATTACATCTTATGTTTGAAGAACACTATACAGAATTATCTGTTGCTGTAGATGATATCGCAGAGCGTATTCGTGCGTTAGGGGTTGCTGCTCCGGGTACTTATAAAGAGTTTGCTGAATTAAGCTCAATTAAAGAAGTGGCAGGACTTTCTGATGCGGATGCTATGGTTAAAATTTTAACTGAATCACATGAGCAAGTGATCAGAACGTGCCGTGAAGTATTAAAATTAGCACAAAAAGCAGACGATGAATCTACGGCATCAGTTGTTTCAGATCGTATGTTAACGCATGAAAAAACAGCTTGGATGTTACGTGCTACTTGTCGTTAAACTTTACCTTTATTAATAAAAGCCACTTTCGATGAAAGTGGCTTTTTCATTTTTAACCGTGTCTTGTCCTGAAATGAGTTTACGCATTTAGGACTTATTTATGAAAAAGAACCAAACCACAGGGATTAAACGTACCCAAAGAGATTACACACTAGGCTTTAAATTAGCTGTAGTTGAGCAAGTAGAAAAAGGCGACTTCACATATAAGCAAGCGCAAAAGCACTTCGGTATCCAAGGTCGCA
>NZ_SNUB01000038.1 GCF_004378355.1 Psychromonas algicola | reverse complement strand
AATGGTCAAAACCGATCCATAGTTGGAGAGCTGCCATGAATCGGTTTATAATAGAGTTTGAAGACCGCTTGAAAAAACATCTGTAAAAATGGTAATTACACAGAATTATTTACAGGGTCAATAATGAAACCTTGATCAATGCAGCTACGATATCCCCACCGTAGAACTTCCTCAAATTATGGATAACTTTCAGCAACAGCAAGCATGATATTTACTGTAAGTTCATCCGACACAATCAGATAAATAATAAAAATACTAAATATTAATTTTAATCTAACCTGATAGTTAATCTCGAAATGAAAGCGTAGAATAAACCTCACTAAATCCTCGTTGGATAACCAATAAAATGACCTTTTATCTATTAGCTCTCTCAATTTTATGTGTTTTCCCTTACTGTAAACTCTCACTATTCAAACAACCACTTTGGTTATGCTTGCTGTTATTTAGTGTTATCAGCGGTTGTTTCGAACACTATATCAATGAAGTTGGATTACTCAGTATTGGGTTTTATCTTGCTTTGTATTTTGGTGCGGTAAATATCAAACAGCCAGTAACACGTGTCATTACAACTACGCTTTTTATCATCACTTCTCTCGCGCTCGCTTTACATTGGATGCCCGGTTTTAATAACTTACCGATTGTTACCAACACACAAATCACCGACGATGCGATTGCTTTTACGCTGTATGCAAATGTTGATAAAGCAATAGTAGGGTTGTTGCTTTGTGCTTATTTTTTCTCTCGTACTACTTTTAACTTAACTCACAACTCTACTTTAAGCTTTAAACAAGGCTCGAATGCGAAATTTACGCTGCCCATTTTAATTATTGTTAGTACGATTTTAGCGACGTTAACCGTGGCGTTAATGATTGGCCTTGTTAGTTTTAATCCTAAAGTTCCTGACTTTTGGTTAAGCTTCATCGCTATTAATTTATTATTTACCTGTGTTGCTGAAGAAGCTTTGTTTAGAGGGTTATTACAAACTAAGCTGGCGCAAATCATTACATCTAAACGATTTGCTTTATTAGCGCCTGTTATGACAGCCTGCATTTTTGCCTTAGCGCATTTTGCTGGTGGTTTGCATTACATCTTCGTAGCCGCTGTCGCTGGGTTTGGTTATAGTTATATTTTCTATAAAACTCAACGTTTAGAATGGGCTATTTTGTGTCATTGGTTGGTGAACGTCTGTCATTTCTTTTTCTTCACTTACCCGATGTTAAGCAGCGCTTAAGTAAAAAATAACGCGAGACTCAATAGAAATTGAAACTTGATGGACTATTGATTGCCTCACTTTTTATATTCACAGCTTTTTATATTTATAATGATAAGGAACCTTGTTAAATGAACCAAGTTATTAATTTATTAAAACAACACTGCTCAATCCGCCAGTTTACTGATCAAGCGGTTAGCGATGAGATGTTAAATTCAATTATTGAAGCAGCGAGTTGTGCCTCTACGTCTAATTTTATCCAAGCTTATTCTGTTATTCGAGTAAATGATAAGGAAACACGAAAGCAAATTGCTACTTTGGCAGGGCCGCAAACTTGGGTTGAGAAAGCACCTGTCTTTCTTGTGTTTTGTGCTGACTTGAAAAAAGCGGAAATGGCTTGTGCTTATGAAAATAAAGAGATGCAATCTGGTCTGACTGAGCAATTTATTGTCTCTACGGTTGATGTGAGTCTTTTCGCTCAAAATGCGATGGTTGCAGCCGAATCATTAGATCTAGGTGGTGTATTTATTGGTGGTATTCGTAATGATCCTGAACAAGTCTGTGAGCTGTTAGAAATACCTGAAAATGTTTATCCTATCTTCGGCATGTGTTTGGGTTTTCCTGCGGTAGAGCAAGAGCAGAAACCAAGGTTGCCTGTGGATGTGATCCTTAAACAAGATAAATACCACGCTGATCAAGCTGAATTACTTAAGTACAACAAAACTTGCAGTGATTACTATCAAAGTCGCTCTAGTGGCGCGAGAAGTGAAACATGGACGGCTCAGATAGCGAACATGATGAGCACACCGCTTAGAACGCATATGAAAGCTTTTTTAGAGAAAAGAGGATTTACGTTTAAATAAGTTTATTGTTTAAAAAAGACGATAGCGAATTGATGGCTATCATCTTTTTTATGTTTTTTAGGACTAGTTTGTATAGTAAGCTCGAAAGGTAAAAACAGAGTAAGCCAAATCGATGCAAATAATACCTTTGAGGAACCTATGAGTAATAACTATTTTTTTATGATTGCAACATCTCCTGCTTTTGGTCCTACCGTAGAAGTTGTTGACGCCCCTTCGGTGCGAACAACGAAAGGTAAAAGCATTGGTGATATTGAGGAACCATTTCGTATTGAACTTGTTGTAGATAGAAGTGCTCCAGCTGAAGGTGAGTATCCTCCGCGAGATATTCACGAATCAGCAAAATTTACATTTTTTTCTAGAAAATTTATAGATGCATTAACGAGTTTGGGAGTTGAGAATATTGAATATTTTGAAGCCGATGTATTAGATACAGCCACTAATGAAAAATTGGATTACTGTGCTGTTAATATCTTAGGTAGAATTAATGCCGTAGATAAAGATCATTCAGATTTGATAATGGTTGGCGATAATATGATCGATGTAGAAAAAATGGTTTTGGATAAAAGCAAAATTCAAGACCATAAAATTTTTATGCTTGGTGAAATCCCAATGTTGATCGTTGTACATCAATCTATTAAAGAAATTGTAGAAAAACAGGGGTTAACTGGTTTTAGATTTTTCTCTGAAGAGGAATACGAGCCAGGTATAATTTAGTTTGAGTTTCATTGTTCATGTCGATTTTTATTCATGAGCAATGAAGTTTATTGTTAACTATAGACTGCTTTATTAATACCATATTTCTTTAGTTGAGAGGTTAGGGTAGTTGGTTTTAAACCTAATAATGCAGCGGCACCATCTTCTCCATATATTTTACCTTTCGCGTGCATCAACGCATTTTCTAAATTATTTTTTTCTAAAGATTTACGTTGTTGTGCATTGAGCAATTTACTTGTCGATAACGTGCTTACTTTAGTTTTTACCTGTGCTTTATCTTTGGCTAGGAAGTCGAAGTTAATCTTATTACTTTGAGCGAGTATGATTTGTCGCTCGATAATATTTTCTAGTTCCCTGATATTACCCGGCCATTGGTATTCTGTGAGGAATTTCATTTGCGCGACAGAAACCTCAAGTTGTGGTCGGTTTAAATCAACGCAGACTTTCTCAATAAAGTGTTTAACCAACAGGGGAATATCGTCTGCACGTTCTCTTAATGAAGGAGAATGAATTGGGAACACATTCAGCCTGAAATAAAGATCTTCTCTGAATTTGTTTTGCTCAACTAAGGCTTGTAAGTTTTGATTCGTCGCTGAAATTACCCTAACGTTAACATTACGTGTTTTAGATTCGCCTACGCGCTCAAATTGTTGCTCCTGTAATACACGCAGTAGTTTTCCTTGCAGCTGAATAGGAATTTCACCTACCTCATCTAAAAAGATAGTCGCGCCATCAGCCAATTCAAAACGACCAATACGATCTGATATTGCACCAGAAAAGGCGCCTTTAACATGGCCAAAGAATTCACTTTCAAATAAATCCACTGGGATCGCGGCACAGTTAACACGAATTAATGGTCTGGCTTTTCGTTCGCTGACCTCATGAATTGCTCGAGCAATAAGCTCCTTACCTGTGCCTGATTCTCCAGTGATCAGGACATTTGCATTAGTAGCACCAACCAGTTCAATTTGATTCACCATATGTTGTACTTTGTTGCTTTGTCCAATAATTTGGTGATGATTAAAGTCGGCGTTTAATTCTTCAAGTAAATAAGCGTTGTCTTGCTCCAGTCTCTCTTTGAGCGTATCAACTTCTTGTAAAGCGTTAAGTAGTTCATTTTGAATGGACTTTCGCTGGCTAATATCCCTAAAAATGACCACTGCACCAATCAACACGCCATTATCTGTGAGTGGGGTGCTTTTGTATTCAATGGGAATTGCTTGGCCTTTGTTGTTCCAGAATACTTCATCATCAACGCTATGGATTTCTCCATCTTGAAAAGCTGCGTAAATAGGGCAAGTGTGCCTATGATAATGTTCACCCGTCTCATAGGAGTGATGGCAAACCTCATGCATGTTTTTACCAATTAACTCTGACTTTTTCCAACCTAATATTTTTTCTGCAGCTTCATTGACAAAGGTGGCATTACCATGAACATCAACACCGTAAATTCCATCACCAACGGCACCAAGTAGTAATTTATTTTGTCTTTCAATTTCTTCGAAAACCGTTTCGTTTGCATTCCAGTGGGTAAGGCCTGCTTGATATTCTGCTTGTGCCGTTGCTAGGTGGTGTCGAGCAAAAGTAACTTTACCATTTTGGCAAGAGAGTAAGATCTTATCGTCAACAAGGTTTGCTGTAATATCTAAGTATGTTTTTTCACCTTCTATATAGATAAATATATCGTTAGACCAAGCTTCTTTTTGTTCAAGTACTTGTTGTGTAAATGAAAGTAACCTTTCCACAGAACCTTTAAAAATACCGGTAACCTTGATGTCGCTTAATACGCTTTGTTTAAGGTTGAATAGATCTCTGGCCTTATTATTAAGCTGTAGTATTTCGTTATTAAATGGATCAATAAACAATAAGGCAGTCGGCGCATTTAAAAATAAGTGTTCTTTCATACAACATTCCCTAAGCAGTAAAGTATTTAACTTTATTGATTTAATTATCTAGATAATTTTTCCCTGTTAATGATTTACTTACAATTACCATACCAAACAACGATATTTCGTTAAGTTGTCACGATATTTCGTTATCAACGATATTTCGTTGTTATTATTATTGGCTTGATAATATAAGAAGTTATTACTATTCAATAGGTTAGTAGTTTTTCCTTTGTTGGCACAATAATCGCAATGCCATAGGTACTTATTATAAATAAGTGATGTCATCTTCTTTCATTAAATAGAGGCATCATTAATTTAAAAAATGCACAACTTTGGACGATATTTGCACTAGCAAGTGGCAACCAAATAATGGATCACCTTCAACCTTTTTAACTTTAAGGAAGTTATATGAATAAACTAGCAGTAACAGAAGCTATCTTCGCGATAAAAAATGACAAAGGCTTAACATGGGAAAGTATTGCTGATGCGATTGGCATGTCTGATGTTTGGACAACCTCTGCATGTTTAGGCATGAATAGTTGCCCTGAAACAGAAGCGGATAAATTAATAAGCTACCTTGGCTTACCTGCTGAAGCAAAAGCTGCTTTAATGGCTTATCCAACCAAAGAGTGGGATAAATCAGTACCACAGGATCCACTTATTTACCGTTTATATGAAGTTGTTGGCGTTTATGGCGATACTTTAAAAGAAGTGATTCAAGAAAAATTTGGTGACGGCATCATGAGTGCCATTGATTTTTCAATGTCAGTTGATAAAGAAGAAGATCCAAAGGGTGACCGTGTTGTGCTTACTTTAAATGGTAAGTTTTTGCCTTATAAAACATGGTAAAAATTTACTATTCAATCTATAAAAAATAATGTCAGCTAAGCTGCCCAATAATAATTAATAACTACAATTAATAACAATACAAGAGAGAGAAGCTAATGTCCTATTTAGAACCAAGTGAGTTTGTTACCAAAATGGTAGATTCAGGTGAACAGAAAGTGTTCATGTCTACTAAAGATACGTTAATACGTGCTTTTATGGCGGGTGCAATCCTCGGGTTAGCCGCTATTTTTGCAATTACCGTTGCGACTAAAACAGGTAGTGCTATTTTAGGCGCTTGTTTATTCCCTGTTGGTTTTATCATGCTTTATTTAATGAAGTTTGATTTATTAACTGGTGTATTCACATTAGTACCACTTTCATTATTAGATAAACGTCCAGGCGTGACTGTTAGTGGTGTATTAAGAAACTGGGGATTAGTATTCCTAGGTAACTTCGCTGGAGCATTAACAACAGCCTTCTTTATGTCGTTTATATTAACTTATGGATATAGTACTGATGGTGGCGCAATTGCAGCCAAAGTCGCTTCTATTGGTGAATCTAGAACCTTAGGTTATCAAGCGCATGGTGCTGGTGGTTGGTTTACAATCTTCATTCGCGGTATGTTATGTAATTGGATGGTTTCTATGGGTGTTGTAGGCGCTATGATTTCAACATCAGCTGGCGCAAAAATGGCGGCGATGTGGATGCCTGTAATGCTGTTCTTCTTCATGGGCTTTGAGCATTCAATCGTAAACATGTTCCTATTCCCATTCTCAATGATCATGGGTGGTGAGTTTACAGTTAATGATTACCTATTCTGGAATGAAATTCCAACAGTACTTGGAAACCTAGCGGGTGGTTTATTATTAGTTGGTTTACCACTATACCTAACGCATGTTAAAACTTCTGCTAGCAGAGCTCGTTAATCTGCCATTTTAGTTAAGCTTTGTTTTATTAGAGTCTTAACTAATTAGAAATGAAAGGCCTCGTAATTTGATTACGGGGCCTTTTTGTTTTGATTAATAGCTGAACCTAACGCTAGTTCGTCTACCTATTGTAATACTTTAGAATAATGCAGTGGTTGGTATTTTATTTTAGTACTCAAATTTCAGACATAAAAAAACCAGCTATAAGCTGGTTCATTTATTTTTGCTTGTGGCAAAATATGGTGCGGAAAGAGAGACTTGAACTCTCACATCTTACGATACTAGAACCTAAATCTAGCGCGTCTACCAATTCCGCCACTTCCGCATAATGTGGCTGGGATAAGAGGATTTGAACCTCTGAATGCCGAGATCAAAACCCGGTGCCTTACCGCTTGGCGATATCCCAGTTGTTTATTTTAAAGAGTTTATTCTCTTTATTGTCATACTGCCGAGATCCTATATTAAAATCTCGCGGTGCATTACCGATTGCTGTATTTCAATGTTAAGTTTTACCTTCTTCAAGGATACTAACTTGTTAATAACAAATCAGTGAATGTGGCTGGGATAAGAGGATTTGAACCTCTGAATGCCGAGATCAAAACCCGGTGCCTTACCGCTTGGCGATATCCCAATTGTTAATTTTAAAGAGTTGATTCTCTTTTAGGCATACTGCCGAGATCCTATATCAAAATCTTGCGGTGCCTTACCGCTTGGCGATATCCCAATTACAATTTTTAGAGTTCATTCTCTTTTAGAATATTGCCGAGATCCTATATTAAAATCTCGCGGTGCATTACCGTTTAGCTATATCTAATTTTATTTTATAGAGTTATTCTTCTCTGGCTTCTTTATTAAATAAAGAATGGTGCGGAAAGAGAGACTTGAACTCTCACATCTTACGATACTAGAACCTAAATCTAGCGCGTCTACCAATTCCGCCACTTCCGCAGAAAGTAAATGGTGGCTACACCGGGATTTGAACCTGGGACCCCATCATTATGAGTGATGTGCTCTAACCAGCTGAGCTATGTAGCCATTTTTACTTTAATCTTAACAACAACTGTAAAACAGCATGTCATTTCGATGGGGCGCATTATGCGGATATCGACGAACATCGTCAACTAATTTTTAAGAAAAAAAACGTTTTTTTGTTTTTTTGCCTAATTGCTAATCAAGTTGTTTTTATTTTGTGCAAACATAACTAAAAACAAGGCAGAATAGAGTTTTATACCATCGAAAAAGATAAACTGTCATTAATCGAACTTAATAATAGCGAATTATGAAAATATTACATACCTCAGATTGGCACCTTGGCCAGTATTTTATGATGAAAACACGCGAAAATGAACACCAACAATTTTTGTCGTGGTTAATTGAGGTGGTTAACCAACAGCAAATTGATGCAGTGATTGTTGCTGGCGATATTTTTGATAGTGCGTCACCTGCATCCTATGCACGTAAGTTATATGCTGACTTTGTTGTGCAACTGCAGCAGAGTTATTGTTCGCAATTAGTGATTGTGTCAGGCAATCATGACAGTGTTGCAGTATTAAATGAAAGTAAATCCCTATTAAGCGCTTTAAACGTCTCTGTGTTAGCTGGTTTGAGCGATAACTTATCCGAGCATATTATTTCTCTTGAAGATAAAACAGGAGAGCAACAAGCTTTATTGTGTGCTTTACCTTTTTTACGTGCAACAGATGTGATGCTTAGCGAACAAGGGAGCTCGGCGGAGCAAAAGCAAATGTCATTGCAACAGGGGATTGCCGATACTTATCAAAGTATTTATGAATTAGCTGTGCAAGATGTTGATGAAGCGACACCTATTTTAGCAACGGGGCATCTTACTGCTGTGGGTTGTGCTGTTTCTGACTCGGTACGTGAAATTTATATCGGTACCTTAACTGCATTCCCTGCTTCTTTGTTTCCACCTTTTGAATATATTGCACTTGGGCATATCCATAAAGCACAACGAGTGCAAAAATCTGATTTTATCCGTTATTGTGGCTCGCCGATCCCGTTAAGCTTTGATGAAAGCAAACAAACCAAACAAGTGAATATTATTGAATTTACCAATAAAGATGATGTAAACGTTAGTGAGTTAGCTATTCCTGTTTTTCAATCACTAAAAGTTATTGCTGGCGATTTAGAAAGCATCACTGAACAAATTACAGCTTTAAAAGTTGAAATGGCAAATCAAAGTGTCTGGGTTGAAGTAAAACTTAAACAGGCGCATTACATGTCTGATTTACATACGCATTTGAGTGAACTTGTTGAAGGTACAAAGATTGATATCTTAAAAGTGAGTAGTCCACAAATTAATGAAATGAATCAATGGCAAGAAAGCGATAAAAAAAGCTTAGATAATGTCACGCCAGAGCAATTGTTCGAGCATCGTCTTGATATCGAAGACAATATTAGTGATGAGCAAAAACAACAGTTAAAAGGCTTATTCGCAGAAGTGCTCTCTGCTGTGGAGCATCAATCATGAAGATCCTCTCATTACGTTTTAAAAATTTAAACTCCCTAAAAGGGCAATGGAAAATTGATTTTCAAGATCAAGCTTTTCAGGATAACGCTTTATTTGTGATCACCGGGCAAACAGGCGCAGGAAAAAGTACGATTTTGGACGCCATTTGTTTAGCCTTATATCAACAAACGCCGCGTTTAGATAAATTAACGCAAAGTAAAAATGAGTTGATGACGCGCGGTTGTGGCGACTGTTTAGCTGAAGTTGAATTTGCGGTTAAAGGTAAAGCTTACCGTGTTTATTGGTCTCAAAAACGCGCCCGTGGTCATGCAGATGGTAATTTACAAGCGCCTATTTGCGAATTAACAGAAATAGGTGGCAAGGTATTAGCGACCAAAAGTAGTGAAGTACTTAAACTGGTTACCGATCTGACAGGATTAGATTTCTCTCGTTTTACTAAGTCCATGTTATTAGCACAAGGTGGCTTTGCTGCTTTCTTAAATGCAACTAGCGGTGAACGTGCTGAACTGTTGGAAGAGTTAACTGGTACTGAAATCTATTGTGAAATCGCACAGTATGTTTATCAGCAAAATAAACACATTCAAAATGAATTAACCTTGCTTACCGAGCAATCTAAAGTATTAAGTTTATTAGATGACGTACAACGCGCAGAGCTAGATGCTGAAATCGCCACGTTAACGCAACAACAAAAAACATTAACAACAGAGCATAAAGCGTTAGAAACAGCTTTTAACTGGTTACAGCAAACTCAAAAACTATCCACTGATATCAATACGCAAACACAAGTAGTTGGCAATATAAAAGAAGAACAAAAAAACTTTGAAAGCAAAGAAGAAGCGTTAGTTAATGCTGAAAAAGCCGCAAAGTTAACTCCTTTGTTCGAATCAAAGCAACAAGCTGCGACACAACATGAGAAAGTGAAACAACAGCTGTTAGAAATTGAGCAAAAACGTAATGCTAATAAAATCTTGATGCAAGAGGCTTTAACGGATCAAGAGCAGAAAAATACGCAGCTACAAGCGCAGCAGGAAAAAACGACACAAACCTTAGATGCCATTAATAATGTTTTAGCGCCGTTGGATTTAACCATTGCAGAGAAACAGTCACAATCTCAGCAGTTAACTCAGCAGCAACTTGAAAAGTCAGCAATAGTAGAGCAAGAAAAGCAAAAATTAGTTGAGCAACAACTGCAAATAACGAATCTTCAACAGCAATTGCAAACGCTTCAATTAACATTACAAGCTCGTGCTTATATCCCACAAATGAGTGAAAAGCTCTCTACGATTTCATTGCAGTTAAATCAGTTAGGTGAAATGCAAGAGAAGCATTCAACGCTTTCTCAAACATTAACTTCGATTGAACAGAAAAAATCTGAAGCTATTAAATCAAATGATCATGCTCAACAAGCCATCCAATCATTAATGCTTCAAGTTGAGCCATTAGAATCTAAGTTACAACAAGCTAAAACGGATATTCAGAATGCGCTTTCTTTATTGCCTGGTGCTTCAATAAACACAGCAAGTGTAGAGCTGAAACAGTTGCAAATTCAGTTAGAACAATGCCAATCTACTTTGCCATTGGTTGATAAGCTGGATCGCATTGAAGTGGATTTAGCCAAAATAACGGATAGTAAAACCCATTTAGAAAACTCCTTACAAGCCGATAATGAACAGTTATTAGCTTGGAAAACCCAAGGCCAACAATTAGCGGAAGAAGTTAAAAATACTGAAAAACTACTCGAACAAGACCAAATAATACAAAGTCTTAGCGCATTACAAATGAAGGTAGAAGAAAGTGAACCTTGTCCTTTATGTGGTTCGTTAGAGCATCCTGCTTTGGTGAATTACCAAAAGATTGATGCATCACACCATCAATCTCGTTTAAAGGAATTACAACAGCAGTTACTTGAAGCACGTAATCGTTACAGTGAATTAAACGGGCAATTAAAAAATAAACAGCAGCAATTACAGCAAATGCTGTCTTCACTACAGGCTTTATTATCAGAAAAAGAAGCGCAACTTCAACAGTGGTCAAGTAATGCCTATTTGATGGGGCAGGAATATAATGCACAAAGCAATGCGTTATTATTAGCGCAAAAACAGTCATTAACCTTACAAATTCAAGAGTTAACTCAAAAAATAGAAGACGTTCGTACCTTAGAACGACAGCAGTCTGAACAATCAGATCAATTACAAACACTATCCGCTGATAAGAATAATTTATTATTAACGCAGCAGCAGAGTATTCATACACAAAACTCATTAGCAGAGCAATTTGAAACGTTATCTGCTGATGCCGCGCAAATCACATCAAATATAGACACCACTAAACAAACAATCGTGGCGAGTTTACCAGAGCCATCTCAGCTGTTAGCTTCTAGCGATTTAACATTCTTAGCTCCTGAAGCTATCTTCAATCAACCAGAACAATGGCTCGCTGAAGTAACCCAACAAGTCACAGATTATCAATTACAGTTGACACAAGAGCAGCAGCTACAACAACAATTGAGCGAGTTATCGCAGCAGCACTCATTAGCGCAACAGGCCATGCAGCAACAGAGTGAGTTATTGCAACAAGTCACAACGCAATTACATGGGTTAATTGAACAAATTAATAGCGCACAGCAACAGAGGAAAACACAGTTTGGCGATGCTTCTCCACAACAATTACGCGAGCAAGCACAGCAGCAATTAACACAATGCCAAACACAATTAGAAACAGCGAAATCAGCACTTCAGACACTTAGCGCGACTGAGCAAGCGTTACAAGGTGAAAGCTCCCAGTTAATCGCATTAGAGCAAGAGTACAAAGCACATTTAGTTAATGCCGATACTCAGTTTACTCAAGCATTAGCCACTTCCTTATTCACCGACCAAAGTGATTACCTTAATGCGTGTTTAACACAGGATGAAATGCAATCATTAATCGCATTACGTCAGCATTTACAACAGCAGTTATTAACAGAAACAACGCGATTACAAACCTTAGAAAGCCAATTGGCAGCGCAGCAAGCATTAAAATTCACTGAGTTAGATTTGTCACAAGCAACGCAAGCATTGAGTGAATCTGAACATAAAATAGAGCAGCATCAGCAAACCTATGCAACTAAGTTAGGACTGTTACAAGCTGATGATAACGCGAAAGTCAAACAACAAAGCTTGTTAAAACAACAACAGCAGAAACAAGAAAATGCGCAGCAATGGACTATGCTAAACAAGTTAATTGGCTCGGCTGATGGTGCTAAGTTTAGAACTTTTGCGCAAGGGGTTACCTTAGATAACTTGGTTTATCTCGCCAATAAAGAGATGGCAAATTTACACCAACGATATCAATTACAACGTAATGTGGAGCAGCCTTTAGCCTTGCAAGTGATCGATTTATGGCAAGCCAATGCAGTGCGTGACGTGAAAACATTGTCTGGCGGAGAAAGCTTCTTAGTGAGTTTAGGGTTAGCCTTAGCTTTATCCAACTTAGTGAGTCATAAAACACAAATAGAATCATTATTCTTGGATGAAGGTTTTGGTACTTTAGATGCGAATACGTTAGAGGTCGCCTTAGAGGCATTAGAACGTTTGAATGCCACTGGTAAGTTGATTGGTGTTATCTCGCATGTGGATGCGTTAAAAGAGCGTATAAATCATCAGATTCATGTTAACAAAGGCGCTTCCGCAGGATTCAGCCAATTAGATGCAAAATATCAATTTAATGAACAAGTAATAAGCAATTAAAGCAGTCATGGTTAAATATTGACTTTGCATTGATTAACCCTCGGTTATTACTGCATAATCCAGTAATACTTTTAAGAAAAAGCTGCAGGAAATATTATGTTACAACAGGAAAGACACAGTAGGATCCTTGATTTACTAAGCCAATTTGGTCGTGTTTATGCTACTGAATTAAGCTTGCAGCTAGGTGTCTCGGAGGATACCGTTCGACGAGATCTTAAAGTGCTTGATGAGCAAAAGAAGTTACGTCGAGTACATGGTGGGGCATTACCTCTCCAGCATGAGAATAAAGAATATAGACAGCGTCATGAAGAAATTGATCCGTTAAAAGAGCGCGTGGCTTTAGCGGCAATTCCTCTAATTGAAGAAGGGCAGACAATCCTTATCGATTCTGGAACCACTTGTTTACAGTTGGCGATGAACTTACCAACACATTTCAATTTTACTGTGGTCACACCAAGCCCATTAGTGGCGACTAAGTTAATTCATCATAATAATATCGAATTGATTTTATTGGGTGGAAAAATATTTAAACCGTCTGTGATGGCATTAGGTGCAACCACCAATGCGATGTTACGGAAAATACATTTTGATACTTGTTTCTTAGGTGTATGTGCATTACATCCTAGCCAAGGCTTGAGCATTAATCATATTGATGAAGCAGAAACATTAGCGACTATTATCGAACAATCAGAGCAAGTCGTAACCTTAGCTTCTTATTTAAAGTTAGGTAAAATGTCTACACACAAGGTTTGTGGCGCAAATAAAATCGACTATTTGATTACTGATTCTTCATCAGATCCTAAATTACTTTCTTTGTTTTCTGAGCAGGGAATAGAGATTAAAATTTGTAATGATTAATTAACGTATTGTTAGTTAAATAATTAAAAATCAATAGGTTGTTTTGAGTTTTGAATCAGGCATAAAAAATGGCAACCTAAGTTGCCATTATTGATTTTGTCGCCAAACGTTAAAAGCGTTTAATGCTATACGTTAAAGCGGAAGTGAATAACATCACCATCCTGTGTAATGTACGATTTACCTTCTAAACGCCATTTACCAGCTTCTTTTGCGCCAGCTTCGCCTTTACAAGCAACAAAGTCATCAAAACTGACAATTTCAGCTCGGATAAAACCACGTTCAAAGTCTGTATGGATTTTACCGGCTGCCTGTGGTGCTGTTGCACCAATTGGTACTGTCCATGCACGTACTTCTTTTACACCTGCTGTAAAGTAAGTTTGTAGGTGTAATAGTTTATAACCACTGTAAATAACGCGATTTAAACCTGGCTCATCTTGGCCAATACCTTCTAAGAATTCAGCTTTATCTTCATCGTCTAATTCTGCGATTTCAGATTCAATTGAAGCACAAACAGGTACAACCACAGCGCCTTCTTTTTCTGCTATTTCACGTACTTTGTCTAAGAATGGGTTATCTTCAAAACCATCTTCAGCTACGTTAGCAATATACATAGTTGGTTTTAATGTTAAGAAGCTCAGGTAATCAATCGCAGCAAGCTCTTCTTTTTCGAAGTCTAAGCCACGTACCATTCCGTCGTCTTCTAAGTGCGCTTTAATACGCTCTAGAATAGGTAATTCAAACTTAGCATCTTTATCGCCGCCTTTTGCTTTTTTAGTTAAGCGTAAAATAGCGCGATCACAGCTTTCTAAATCAGAAAGTGCTAATTCAGTATTGATGATATCAATATCTTCTTGTGGATCAATTTTACCTGCCACGTGAACGATATTATCATCTTGGAAACAACGTACAACATGACCAATTGCATCTGTTTCACGAATGTTTGCTAGGAATTTATTACCTAAACCTTCACCTTTTGATGCGCCTTCAACTAATCCGGCAATATCAACAAATTCCATAGTTGTTGGTAATACTTTTTGCGGATTTACAATCGCAGCAAGTTGATCTAAACGTGGATCTGGTACAGGAACGATACCAGTATTTGGCTCGATCGTACAAAAAGGGAAGTTAGCCGCTTCAATGCCAGCTTTAGTAAGTGCATTAAAAAGGGTTGATTTTCCTACGTTGGGTAAACCAACAATACCACATTTAAAACCCATGATTTTTTCCTATTATTTAACTGTTATTGTGCTTTGAAGCTATGTAAGCGATTCATCGCTTTTTCTATCCCGTCGACACCTAGAATATGTGTACAACGTGCTGCTTCATCGATACTTTGCTCGATCAGATTTTGTTCTGTACTCGTTGCTTTACCAAGTACATAACCGCTAACGCGACTTTTATCGCCTGGATGGCCGATACCAATACGTAAACGGTAGAAATTTTTATTATTGCCTAGTCTTGAAATGATATCACGCAAGCCATTATGTCCACCATGTCCGCCACCGAGTTTAAATTTTGCCACGCCTGGTGGAATATCTAATTCATCGTGTGCGACTAGAATTTCTTCTGGTTTAATTTGGTAGAATTTTGCCATTGCTAAAACAGCTTTGCCACTAAGATTCATGAAGGTAGTTGGAACTAATAATCGAATGTCATTACCAGCAAATTGAATGCGTCCGGTTAGACCAAAAAATTTTGCTTCAGGTTTTAGCTGAATATTTTCTTGAGAGGCGAGTTGTTGTAGGTACCATTGTCCGGCATTGTGTCGAGTATTTGCATATTCGGGGCCTGGATTAGCCAGGCCCACAAGCAATTTAATCGTAGTTGACACGATTACTCAGCAGCGTCAGCTTCTGGAGTTTCAGTTGCTTCTACTTCTTCTTCTTCAGCTGTTGCTGATTTCTTAGCTGAGATAGCTACAACTGGTAAGTCGTGCTCTTCGCCTTTGCTAAGTTCAACTGATTCAACACCTTTAGGTAGTTTGATATCAGAAAGATGAACTGTTTGACCAACTTCAACATCAGCCATATCAACTTCGATAAATGCTGGTAATGCTGCAGGTAGACAAGATACTTCGATTTCGTTAGTTAAGTGACCGATGATACCGCCATTTTTAACGCCAACTGAAGTTTCTTCGTTTAGGAAGTGGAACGGTACAGTTGTTTGTAGTTTTTGTTTAGCATCAACACGTAAAAGGTCTAAATGTTGAATACGCTCTTTAAACGCGTGACGTTGGATATCTTTAAGTAATACTTGCTCAGATTTGCCATCGATTTCTAGGTCTAATACTGAAGAGTAAAATGCTTCAACGTTTTCAACTTTCATTAATTCTTTGTGTTCGAAAGTTAGAGAAACAGGATCTTTTCCTGCACCGTATACAACACCAGGTGTTTGGTCTGTGTGACGTAGGCGGCGGCTCGCACCTTTCCCTAAATCTGTACGGCTTGTAGCTACTAATTTGATTGACATGGTAAAACTCCATTGTTGAAAAAACAAAATGTTCTTTCAAATTAAAATAGATTATCGTTTGCGACCAGCGATAACCGCCTCTCCCCTAAAGAGGGTGTATAAAAAAGGCGCGCCATAATAACGCAGTAAACATTTTTGTACAATTTAAATGCAAAAAAAAACGCCTATTTATAGAAAATAAGCGTTTTTAAAAATGACAAACGGAATAACGGTTGTTATCTCGTTAGATTTTAGTTCATTTTAGTAATGAAACATTGCAGAGATTGATTCTTCATTACTAACGCGACGAATCGCTTCAGCTAACATTCCGCTTAAAGTAAGTTGTTTTACTTTACCTGTTGCGATGATTTCATCTGTTAATGGAATTGAATCCGTTACAATGAATTCGTCGATTACAGAGTTTTTAATGTTATCAACCGCTGAACCAGAGAATACGGCGTGTGTTGCATATGCGTAAACAGATAATGCACCACGATCTTTTAATGCTGCTGCTGCTTGACATAAAGTACCACCCGTATCGATCATATCATCAACGATAATACAGTGACGGCCTTCAACATCACCAATCAAATGCATTACTTGAGCTACATTTGCTTTTGGACGACGTTTATCAATGATTGCTAAGTCTGCATCATCTAGTAATTTTGCATGTGCTCGTGCACGTACAACACCACCGATGTCAGGTGATACGATCATTGGGTTTTCTAATTTCTTTTCTAACATATCTTCTAACAGCACAGAGCTACCGAATACGTTATCAACAGGAACATCAAAGAAACCTTGAATTTGTTCTGCATGTAAATCCACAGTCATTACGCGGTCAACACCTACGTTAGAAAGGAAATCTGCAACTACTTTTGCTGTAATTGGAACACGGCTTGAACGAACTCGACGATCTTGACGAGCATAACCAAAGTATGGAATTACTGCTGTAATACGACCAGCAGAAGCACGACGAAGTGCGTCAATCATTACGATCAATTCCATCAAGTTATCATTGGTTGGAGCACAAGTAGATTGAACGATGAAAATATCATCACCACGTACGTTCTCATTAATTTGAACGTGGATTTCGCCATCACTAAAACGGCCTACATCTGCGCTTCCTAATTTGATGAAAAGACGATCAGCGATTTTTTGAGCTAGATCTGGTGTTGCGTTACCTGAAAATAGTTTCATGTTTGGCACTTTGAGGACCTCTGTAATCCTGTTGATTTGGCTAATAATATTAAATTATTAACATGTGTAATTAGTTGAAATATCAGCTAATTAAGTATTATTTTTTGTAGATATTAATTCACGTAGAGGTGAATTATTTAAGCCTTGTGCCGTGAAGCAAGCTAACCATGTTGGCGTTTTTTGGGCTAATAACTCAGCTTGATGAGGCTGTTCAAATGTACTAAAAATACATGCGCCAGTTCCTGTCATCCGAGTCGGGGCGTATTCTAGCAACCAGTCGATGGTATTAGCAACCTCAGGATAATGTTTTTTAACGCAGGGTTCACAATCATTTGTCCATTTATTGGTCATAAGTTCATGATGTGATTGCTTTTTTGTGTCTCTTTTTAAATCTGGATTTTTAAATACAGCTGGCGTCGAAATATGACAATTTGGCGTGGCGATCAAATAGTGAGATTCTGTTGGAGTCACTGCTGTTAATTTTTCACCTACACCTTCTGCAATGGCCGCCTTACCATAAATAAAAATAGGGACGTCTGCACCTAAGCTAACTCCTAGCTCAGATAAGGTTTGTTCACTTAGATTTAGATCCCAATGATAGTTTAAAGCGACTAAAGTCGTTGCCGCATCTGAAGAGCCACCACCTAATCCACCACCCATAGGTAAATTCTTTTCTAATACTATATGCGCACCCAAAGTACAGTTTGTATGAGCTTTTAATAACATAGCAGCTTTATAGATAAGATTATTTTCTAATGCAACATCAGCCAGTTCAGGCGAAATTGTAATATGGTTGCTTGTATTGGCTGTAATGGTGAGGTAATCACATCGATCAATAAATTGAAACAGCGTTTGTAGCTCATGATAACCGTCGGCACGCTGTCCTGTGATGTATAAAAAAAGATTTAATTTAGCTGGTGCCGGCCAGCGTATAGTGTCTGCATGCATAATAAAATAAGTCTTTTATTGTTTATCTATTTGCCATTGATTAATCGCTATTTTCAAACGCAGATTATCACGCTTTAAATCAAGTTTACGTGGTAAAGCAATACCTGAAAAATATTGATACTGTTGATATTTGATTTGCCAAGCACTGCTATCTAAATTCTCACCTAATAATGTGCTCACTCGTTGTTGTTCATTAAGCGTATAGGATGCATTAATAGGATTACCTTTTATCCATTGTTGTAAAGCTGATATTGGTAAATTTAAACCGGGTGAGATCTCTTGGATTAATTGTTCTGCATTATTGCCAGTAAATGTATCACCATCATTATTAATAATTTCTACACCATCTTTGTTTTTCTTAATGCTTAGGATGCGGGTGCCAATAAAAGAGGTTAGTTGAATATTATAGTTGTCTTGATTTTGTTCCCAATAAAGATTTGCAGTCTCCCTTTCATCTTTTAAAAAGATGGCTAACTTAGCACTAATAGACCATTTTGAAAGTGTAGCGATGCTTTGTTGATGTGTTTCCCAGGTTAAACTGATCCCTTCAGGGGCTAATTCAGGCTCTGGTTCAGAAAATACACTACATCCTGAAAGCATAAATACAAATAATAAGGTGATGATATTTTTCATTTTCGAAACCATTCAATAAAAGTGACGTTAATATAACAAACTATTTTATTGATAGCTTTGCTTGTAGGTAAAAAATATCTAATTCATCGATAAGAATAGACGTAGCAAAGTGAAAAGGGGGAATGTATCAATGCAAAACCAATAATACTGTCATGACAATTAGTTAACAATTAAGCATTAAACTCATTAATAGTAATGCTTAACAAGCTTAGTTCGACTGTGTTAAACATTACCATTAGTTTTGGTAGGCTCTATTATTATTTAATCAAAAGATCTTGTGCATTGGCGAGTGTGTGTTCAGTAATACTATCGCCGCCCAGTAACCTTGCTAATTCTTCTACGCGTTGTTTATTGTTTAACAGCTGCATATTAGTATTGGTTGTTTTCCCATCACTCTCTTTGTTCACTATCATATGTTGATGCCCATTTCCGGCCACTTGCGGTAAATGTGTTACACAGAGTATTTGTGTGCTTTCACCCAATTGACGTAATAGGTTACCGACTACGGCAGCTGTTGCACCACTGATACCAACATCGACTTCATCAAAAATAAGTGTTGGCGTAGAAACGCGTTGGCTAATAATAACTTGAATCGCTAAGCTAATACGCGATAGTTCACCACCTGAAGCGACTTTTCCTAGGTTTTGTAATCCTTGCCCCGCGTTTGCTGCCACTTGGAATTCAATATTATCGATTCCTAATGGGCTTAAATTAGTTGTTTCATTTTGTGTTAACGCAACTTCAAATCGACCATCTTCCATATTCAATTTTTGAATACTTTTAGTTATTTTTTCACTTAATTCTTTGGCATAACGCTTGCGGCTTTGACTTAATTTTTTAGCGTGTTTAGCGTAATCTTCCTGCGCATTTTCTAGCTCTGTTGTTAATTGTTCTATTTGTACTTCGCTATTATTAAGTTGTTGGTATTCTTTACTTAATTTTTGGTGGAAAGCATAAAGCATTTCAGGCTGTACTTGGTGTTTTCTAGCGAGCGTTAAGGCTTGGCTTAATCGTTCTTCTAGTTGTTGGAACTGTTCAGGATCTAATTCTAATTTCTCTGTGTATTGACGAAGTTCATATCCAGCTTCCTCAATTTGAATGACAGCGACTTGTAGCGATTCCACAATATTTGCTAGTTGTTCATCGTGCTGAACTTGTGTTTCTAATAATGTGATGCTTTTTTGAAGTAGGCTCAATGCATCGACTTCTTCACCATCGGATAGTAGATTTAAACTTACTTGTGTACTTTCTAATAGTGCACCACTGTTAGCCAATTTTTTGTGTTCAGCTTCTATTTCAGCAAATTCATCTTCGCCTAATGCAAATTCATCCAACTCTACGATCTGATATTCAAGTAATTGTTTTCTAGCTTGTTTTTCTTGTTGGCTTAACTGTTGTTGTTGCAATTGTTTTTTAAGGAAATGACAGCCTTGATAAGTATCTTTTACTTTTTGTAATAAAGGCTGATGGCTTGCGTAATCATCTATAATTGCCAGCTGTGTATCATTGCGTAATAGGCTTTGATGAGCGTGTTGACCGTGAATGTTCACTAATAACTGGCCCAAGCTTTTTAATTGCGAAGACGGAACGGGTGTTGAATTAATATAAGCACGTGAACGACCTTCAGTGGTAATGATACGGCGTAATAGGCATTCATTAGGGTTGTCACTTAAACTATTTTCAAGATCGTTATTTCTCAACCACTCTAGAGCTTTAGGTGTATCGCTGAGGTTAAAACGAGCGCTTACTTCCGCTTTATCTGCTCCTTGTCGGATCATACTTAGATCCGCTCGATTACCTAAACAAAGGCCAAGTGCATCAATTGCGATTGATTTACCCGCCCCCGTTTCTCCGGTGATCGTGGTCATACCTTGGTTAAAATCAAGTTCTAAAAACTTAACGATTGCAAAGTGCTGAACAGTTAATTGGCTTAACATAAAAGGACATCCTCTATTTATAATAACAATCAAGTTATAATAACGATCAAAAACTACTGTTTGAATACACAGTTTAGTACTGTTTTTTTAAACAGTAAAGTTTTGTTTCGTTTTTATACAAAATAGTTTTATGACTTATTTTTTTGTTAATAATAGAAGTTAAAATAAAACCCGTAGTCAGTGCTTCAAATTAAAAAAGTTTATTACCCCAACCAAATTTATTATGTAAAACATGGAAATAATTATAATTAAGCGGATGCAATAGTTTTAATTGGTGATTGGTTTTTTTAATAATAACTTCATCGCCCGGTAGTACTGATAAATTAACATGGCTATCGCAACTTATTTGCATTTCAGTGACATTGCTACGTGATGTTTTTAAACGCACTGTACTATTGGCATCAATAACAATAGGGCGGCTATTTAATGTATGCGGAAACATAGGCAATAAACTAATGGCATCTAAGTTTGGCGTTAAAATTGGACCTCCGCCAGATAATGAATAAGCAGTAGAGCCTGTCGGTGTTGATAGGATCAAGCCATCTGCTCGTTGATTCAACATAAAGTTATCGTTAACGTAAACTTCAAACTCAATCATATGTGCAATTTTATCTGGATGTAATACAGCTTCATTAACCGCAGTACTGCTACTTTTCATATGCCCATGACTATGTACTTGTGCTTCTAATAAAAAACGGTTTTCAGTTTGGTATTTTCCTTCTAATACTTCTGTTAGCGGTTGTTCAAAGTTTTCTGGATCTAAATCCGTTAAAAAACCTAAATTACCTCTATTTACGCCAATAACTGAAATATCAAAGCGAGCAAGGACTCGTGCAGCACCTAGCATGTATCCATCACCACCTACGACAATGGCTAAATCACATTTTTGACCAATACCGACTAAATCATCATATTTTGATTTAGGTAGATTTAAATCATTAGTGAGACGGTTATCAACAACGATTATGTGTCCTCGTGCTTTTAAGAAGTGGTACAAACTTGTGAGTGTTTGTAATGCTTCACTATGCTGTGGTTTGCCAATTAAACCAATGGTTTTAAATTGACCTTGTTGCGTACTATCCAGACTCATAAAATGCCTATTAGCTAAAAATGCGATAATTTTGAGTATACATTGTATAAATGTTTTTATTAACAACTTGAAACTATTATTACGATCCCCATAATACACCCTATATAAATCATCATAGTCATATTAGATAGGATAAAGTAATGAGCGAAGAACAAAAAAAGACTGTTGAAGAAGCAATTGAAACTGTTTTAGGTGAAGAGTCTGTTGAACAACATGTTGAAGCAGAAGTGGTTGCTGAAGAAGTCGCTGCAGAATCAGCAACACAGGAAGCGGAAACTGAAAAAACTGAGCAGGCTGATATCGTTGCTGATTTAACTAAAAAATTAGCTGAAGCTGAAGAAACCATTAAAGAGCAAAAAGACCAAGTGATACGTGCGCAAGCTTTTGCTCAAAACGAAATTCGTAAAGCGGGTATCGATGCTGAAAACCGTCGTAAATCTGTATTAAGAACCTTTGCTAATGCATTAACACCTGTTGTTGACCATTTAGAATTAGCAATTCAACATGCAGATAAAGAAAATGAAACACTAAAACCTATGGTTGACGGTGTTGAAATGACATTAACTGAGTTATTAAAAGCAATTTCAAGCATTGGTATCCAACAGATTGACCCAATGGGTGAAGCACTTAACCCTGAAAAACACCAAGCAATGAGTATGCAAGTTGTTGAAGGTGTTCCAGCTAACCAAGTAGTTGCTGTTATGCAAAAAGGTTATGAGCTAAATGGCGGACAAGTGATCCGTCCAGCAATGGTTGTGGTCTCTAAAGCCGCTGAATAAATAGCATTAGAATGTATAAAAAAGGTGCTTCGGTGCCTTTTTTTATGGGTGGTGGTTAATTTTTGCTTTATTGCTGAGAAATAAATGAAAAAAAATGGTTTTTTTTGCTGCTTGCCCTTGAAACAAAAAAATACCCCCCTATATATAAAAGTATCAAACAGATACTGCAAATATGTGCAGTTAACTAAACAAGTAACAACTATTAACAAGTGTGGAGAGAGTTAAAATGGGTAAAATTATCGGTATTGATTTAGGTACTACAAATTCATGTGTTTCTGTACTGGATGGTGATGTAGCTAAAATCATTGAAAACGCAGAAGGTGAACGTACAACTCCTTCAATCATTGCTTATGCAGAAGATGGTGAAATCTTAGTTGGTCAACCAGCTAAACGCCAAGCTGTAACTAACCCACAAAATACTCTATTTGGTATTAAACGTCTTATCGGTCGTCGTTTTGAAGACGAAGAAGTACAGCGTGATATTAAAATCATGCCATACAAAATCGTAAAAGCTGATAATGGCGATGCATGGGTTGAAGCTCGCGGCAATAAAATGGCTGCTCCACAAATCTCTGCTGAAGTTTTGAAAAAAATGAAGAAAACAGCTGAAGATTACTTAGGTGAGAAAGTATCTGGTGCGGTTATTACTGTTCCTGCTTACTTTAATGATGCACAACGTCAAGCAACTAAAGATGCTGGCCGTATCGCAGGTCTTGATGTTAAACGTATCATCAATGAGCCAACAGCTGCTGCATTTGCTTACGGTGTTAACAATTCTAAAGGCGACAGCACGGTTGCTGTTTACGATTTAGGTGGTGGTACATTCGATATTTCAATCATTGAAATTGATGATGTAGATGGCGAAAAAACATTTGAAGTATTGTCTACAAATGGTGATACACACTTAGGTGGTGAAGATTTCGATAACCGTTTAATTAACTTCTTAGTAAGTGAGTTCAAGAAAGATCAAAACTTTGATTTAACAAACGATCCACTAGCTATGCAACGTGTTAAAGAAGCGGCTGAAAAAGCAAAAATCGAGCTTTCTTCTGCACAACAAACTGAAATCAACTTACCGTACATCACGGCAGATGCTTCAGGTCCTAAACATTTAAATATCAAAGTCACTCGTTCTAAATTAGAGTCTTTAGTTGAAGATATGGTTAAAGCTACACTTGAGCCATTACGTCTTGCACTAAAAGATGCTGACCTTTCTGTTGGTGATATCGATGACGTTATCCTAGTTGGTGGTCAAACTCGTATGCCTCTAGTTCAAGCTGCTGTTGCTGAATTCTTTGGTAAAGCTGCTCGTAAAGATGTTAACCCTGATGAAGCGGTTGCAATGGGTGCTGCGATCCAAGGTGCTGTACTTTCTGGTGACAAAACTGACGTTCTATTATTAGACGTTACGCCGTTATCAATGGGTATTGAAACAATGGGTGGCGTGTTAACTAAAGTTATCGAGAAAAATACAACGATTCCAACTAAGCAATCGCAAACATTCTCAACAGCTGAAGATAACCAAAGTGCGGTAACTATTCACATTCTTCAAGGTGAGCGTAAACGTGCAAGTGATAACAAATCTCTTGGTCAATTTAACCTTGAAGGTATTCGTGCAGCAACTCGTGGTACGCCACAAATCGAAGTGACATTCGATATGGATGCTGATGGTATCTTGCATGTATCTGCGAAAGATAAAGATACTAACCAAGAACAAAAAATCACGATCAAATCAAGCTCAGGTCTATCAGACGAAGAGATTGAAAAAATGGTAAATGACGCTGAAGCAAACGCAGAAGCCGATAAAGCCTTTGAAGAAGTTGTAACTGCACGTAACCAAGCTGATGCAATGATTCACGGTACTAAGAAACAAATCGAAGAAGCGGGTGATGCACTTCCTGCTGATGAGAAAGAAAAAATCGAAGCGGCTTTAGCTGAACTTGAAGAAGCAACTAAAGGTGAAGATAAAGAAGCAATCGAAGCGAAAACGCAAGCGCTTGCTGAAGTATCACAAAAGCTAATGGAAATTGCTCAACAAAAAGCACAAGCTGGCGAAGCCGGTGAAGCGCAACCAGAAGCTGATGCGAAGCAAGACGATGACATCGTTGATGCTGAGTTTGAAGAAGTAAAAGACGAGAAAAAATAATTAGGTAACCCCTAAATAAGTTATATCGTTTCAACTCGCGGGTTATGGATTTATCTATAATCCGCGTGTTTGTTTTCAATAAACAGAGATTTGAGAAATAACCATGTCTAAACGTGATTGTTATGAAGTACTTGGTGTAAGCCGAGACGCAACAGAAAAAGAAATTAAAAAAGCTTATAAGCGCCTAGCGATGAAATACCATCCAGACCGTACTAAAGGGGATGATGCGTTAGAAGAAAAGTTTAAGGAAGTAAAAGAAGCTTACGAAATTCTTAACGATCCTCATAAAAGAGCTGCGTTTGATCAATATGGTCATGATGGTGTTAACCAACAAGGCCATAGCGGCGGTGGTGGTTTCGGCGGCGGTGGTTTTGACGATATCTTCGGTGATATTTTTGGTGGTGGTCGTGGCCGAGGTGGAGCTCAACGTCCGCAACAAGGATCTGACCTACGCTACAATATGGAATTAACATTAGAAGAAGCCGTCAAAGGTATTTCTAAAGAAATTGAAATCCCAACCTTAGTGCACTGTGAGCAATGTAATGGTTCAGGCGCGAAAAAAGGCACTGACTCTAAAACATGTGGTACCTGTCATGGTCAAGGCCAAGTACAGATACGTCAAGGTTTCTTTGCTGTTAACCAAACCTGTCCTACTTGTCGCGGTAAAGGTAAAATCATTACTGACCCATGTAACAAATGTCATGGTGAAGGACGTTACGAGCGTAGCAAAACATTATCAGTTAAAATCCCTGCTGGTGTTGATACTGGCGACCGTATCCGTTTAAGCGGCGAAGGTGAAGCGGGTGAGCACGGTGCTCCTGCGGGTGACTTGTACGTACAAATGAATGTTCGTCCACATGATGTATTTGAACGTGATGGTAATGACTTATACTGTGAAGTGCCAATTAGTTTTACTGAAGCGGCTTTAGGTGGGGAAATTGAAGTACCTACTTTAGATGGTCGAGTAAAACTTAAAATACCTGCAGAAACTCAAACAGGACGTATGTTCCGTATGCGTGGTAAAGGTGTTAAGTCAGTACGTAGTCATTCAACAGGTGACTTGATGTGTAAAGTCACAGTGGAAACACCTGTTAAACTTTCAAGCAAACAACGTGAGCTATTAAAAGAGTTTGAAGCCTCATTATGTTCAAGCAGCAGTAAAAAGCATAAGCCTAAATCAGAAGGTTTTTTGAATAGCTTGAAAACTTTTTTTGATGATATAAGCAAATAGTTGATTCAGATTGAATTATTTATCTATATAAATAATTTATAGGATCGAGCTCATTTGTAGCATGTTACTATAGGCCACTTAATGTGGCCTTTTTTATAAGCTTTATTAATACATTTTGAACGATATCAATTAGAATAATTGTCTTGATAACTGTTAACTGGCTCAGAACATCATATATTTTATATATGCGAGATTCTGTAGAGTAGGTAAGATAATGCGCTACATTAATTTACCTGTTTAATTTTGTGAGTATATAAACTCATACGGAGAAGTTTAGTGATAAATATCCTACTGGTCGATGACCATGAACTAGTTCGTACAGGGATAAGCCGTATCATTGATGATGTTCGAGGCATGAAAGTAATAGGCGTAGCTGAAAGTGGAGAAGAAGCTGTTAAGTGGTGTCGAAATAACGACCCAGATGTGATTTTAATGGATATCAATATGCCAGGTATTGGCGGGCTTGATGCAATGAATAAAATTCTACGCAGCAAGGAAGATATTAAAATCATTATGTTAACTATGCATACTGAGAATCCGTTTCCAGCAAAAGTGATGCAAGCAGGCGCTGCTGGTTATTTAAGTAAAGCTGCTGCCCCTGAAGAAGTATTAAAAGCGATTCGAGTGGTGCATTCAGGGCAACGTTATTTAACACCTGAAATTGCGCAACAGATGGCGTTGTCACAATTATCGCCAAGTAACGAAGATCCATTTAGCGTGTTATCTGAACGTGAGTTACAAATCATGATCATGATAACTAAAGGGCAACGTGTTGTTGATATTTCAGAGCAACTTAATTTAAGTCCGAAAACTATTAATAGCTACCGTTATCGTTTATTTGATAAGTTAGGTGTTCATGGTGATGTTGAATTAACCCATCTTGCTATCCGCTATGGTATGTTGGACGCAGATACGCTTTAACAAAGGCTGTGTTTCAACACTTGATGGCACCTAGCGGTGCCATTTTATTTTGTACTCTTTAACTTAATCACTTTATTTATCCTATGACTAAATTTGATCACGAATCTTTTTTAAAAACAGTCACTACCGAGCCTGGCGTTTATCGCATGTTTAACGATCAAGATGAAATCATCTATATCGGCAAAGCGAAAAATCTTAAAAAACGTTTGAGTAGTTATTTTAGTTTGACTCAAAAACATCCTAAAACCCTTGCACTAGTCAGCCATATTGTTCGTATTGAAGTGACAATCACTCATACTGAAACCGAAGCTTTGATCCTTGAACATAATTTTATCAAGCAGCATAAGCCCAAATACAATGTATTATTAAGAGATGATAAGTCTTATCCGTATCTATTTTTAAGCGATCATAAACATCCTCAATTAACCTTAGTGCGTTCGCAAAATAAAAAACGTAAAGGTACTTATTTTGGCCCATATCCAAGCGGTGGCGCAGTACGCGAAAGTTTGCATTTAATGCAAAAGCTTTTTCCTATTCGTCAGTGTGAAGATAGTTATTATAAAAACCGTTCAAGACCTTGTTTGCAGTATCAATTAAAGCGCTGTTTAGGGCCTTGTGTTGATGCCATGCCAGAGCAAGAATATAAACATCAGGTTGAATTAGCCACTGAGTTTCTACAGGGTAAAAGCCAAGCGGTTATTGAACAATTAGTCACAGAGATGGAAGTGGCGAGTAATACGTTAGAATTTGAAAAAGCCGCGGTACGACGCGATCAAATTCAATCGCTCAAAAAAGTACAAGAGCAACAATGGGTAAGTGGTGAAGTTGAGCAATTAGATGTGCTTGGTTTTGCCTATGAGCATGGTGTTGCCAGTATCCACATGCTGTTTATTCGTCAAGGCCGAGTATTAGGTAGCCGTAATTATTTCCCTAAAGTTCCTAAGAATAGCTCTGAAGAAGAAGTGTTAAGTAGTTTCTTGAGCCAGTTCTATCTTTCAGGGCAAAATGGACGAGCTATCCCGCGTGAAATATTATTAACCGATGATTTTGCAGATAGAGAAATATTTGAAGAGTTATTCTCAGAGCACAGTGGTTATAAAACTAAGCTTAAAATTGTCATGCGTGGGGAAAGGTTACGCTTCACTAAGCTTGCTAAAACCAATGCTAATGTGGCGTTGAGTACTCATTTAAGTCAGCAAAAATCAATTTTACAACGTTATACCTTACTCGAAGAAAAGCTGGAATTAACTCAACCAATTTTACGTATGGAGTGTTATGACATCTCGCATATGATGGGCGAAAAAACAGTGGCTTCCTGTGTTGTGTTTAATCGCGAAGGTGCTAAAAAATCAGATTATCGTCGTTTTAATATTACAGGGATCACTCCCGGAGATGATTATGCTGCTATGGGGCAAGTATTAGCGCGTCGTTTTAAAGATCAGCAGACGCCTGAAACAACACCCGATATTATTTTTATTGATGGTGGATTAGGGCAATTAAGCCAAGCTGAAACTATTATTAGTTCTCTTGAACATAACTTCCCACATAAGTACCCTTTATTAATTGGTATCGCCAAAGGGGTAACACGTAAAGCAGGTTTAGAGACGTTAATATTGGCAGATAGCCATGAAATATTAGAGATAGATAGTCATTCTCCTGCTTTGCATCTGATTCAACAGATTCGAGATGAATCACATCGATTTGCGATCATGGGGCACCGACAACAAAGAGATAAAGTTCGTCGCACTAGCACATTAGAAGGTATCGCAGGTGTTGGGGCCAAACGACGACAAATGCTATTGAATCACTTTGGTGGTTTACAAGGTGTGAAATCTGCAAGTATTGACGAGTTAATGAAGCTCAATGGAATTAGTAAAAGCTTAGCTGAAACGATTCATGAAGCGTTAAATTTCTAATCTAGAAAGCCTGAGATGAATCACATCGCTTCGCCATTATGGGACTATGTGAAAACAGTCAACAAAGAGACAAAGTTCGTCGCACTAGCACACTAGAAGGTATCGCAGGTGTTGGGGCCAAACGACGACAAATGCTATTGAATCACTTTGGTGGTTTACAAGGTGTGAAATCTGCAAGTATTGACGAGTTAATGAAGCTCAATGGAATTAGTAAAAGCTTAGCTGAAACGATTCATGAAGCATTAAATTTCTAATCTAGAAAGCCTGATATGAATCACATCGCTTCGCCATTATGGGACTATGTGAAAACAGTCAACAAAGAGACAAAGTTCGTCGCACTAGCACACTAGAAGGTATCGCAGGTGTTGGGGCCAAACGACGACAAATGCTATTGAATCACTTTGGTGGTTTACAAGGTGTTAAATCAGCAAGCATTGACGAGTTAATGAAGCTCAATGGAATTAGTAAAAGCTGAGCTGAAACGATTCATGAAGCATTAAATTTCTAATCCTATTTAGGCTTTTATTAAGTATTGAATAATAATAGTTAGATTCTTGACTTTAATTGCCTTTTTATGCGTTAAGCATTTGCAAAAGTAAAGCATAAAATGCAAAAATAAGCAGGCTTACCTTAAAGGATATTTTAATGCTTAACATTCCCAATATATTAACTGGTTTTCGAATTCTATTAATACCGATCTTTGTCGTTGTATTTTATTTACCGATGCAATGGTCAGCTGTAATTGCTGCATTTATATTTTGGTTGGCTGGGGTAACCGATTTATTGGATGGATATCTAGCAAGACGTTTAAATCAACAAACTGCTTTTGGTGCCTTTTTAGACCCCGTAGCTGATAAAATAATGGTTGCCGTTTCTTTGGTGATGATTGTTGAGCATTACGCGGTTATTTGGATAACCATTCCAGCAATGGTGATGATTTGCCGTGAAATTATTATTTCAGCTTTACGTGAATGGATGGCTGAATTAGGTGAACGAGCAAGTGTTGCTGTTTCATCTATTGGTAAAATTAAAACATTTGCTCAGATGTTTGCTTTATTTTTATTGATTTGGCAATACTCAATAGAAATGGAGTGGGTTGGATTTACTTTCTTGTATTTAGCAACAGGATTAACTCTATGGTCGATGGTTGTTTATCTAAAAGCAGCGTGGCCATTATTAAGCAAGGGCGATGCGAGCTAGATTGTAGAATATCTAAACGCTTCGTCTAAAAAAACGTCGAACAAGTTAAAAGAAGTAAAAAAGTCGATGATAAGTATTGACTCATGGTAAAGAATCATTAGAATGCGCACACATCGAGAGGGGAAATAGTTTACTACTTCTTTTTAAGATAAACATAGTGATGCGTTACTAGCTCAGTTGGTAGAGCACAACCTTGCCAAGGTTGGGGTCACGAGTTCGAGTCTCGTGTAACGCTCCAAATGTTTTTGGCGGAATGGCAGAGTGGCCATGCAGTGGATTGCAAATCCATCCACCTCGGTTCGACTCCGGGTTCCGCCTCCATTATAGAATTTGCCCGGGTGGTGAAATCGGTAGACACAAGGGATTTAAAATCCCTCGACTTATGGTCGTGACGGTTCAAGTCCGTCTCCGGGCACCAATTCTATAAATCAACCAGCTTATAGCTGGTTTTTTTATGCCTGAAATTTAAGTTTGTTATCTAACTCTGTGAAGTCAAATCCCCGCATCGCATTCTGGTCGTGACGGTTCAAGCGGGTCTCCGGGCACCAATTCTATAAATCAACCAGCTATTGCTGGTTTTTTTATGCCTGAAATTTGAGTTTGTTATCTAACTCTGTGAAGTAAAATCCCCGCATCGTATTCTGGTCGTGACGGTTCAAGTCCGTCTCCGGGCACCAATTCTATAAATCAACCAGCTTATAGCTTAATGCCGTTCACTTAAGGTGAACGGCATATTTACTTTTCGCCACTGGATATCGATTTTTAGACGCTTTTAAACACCTCGGATAACTTCGCTCACGTTTTCCCTCCAACTTAAATT
>NZ_SNUB01000037.1 GCF_004378355.1 Psychromonas algicola | reverse complement strand
ATTGATGTGCGAGCGAGTGCTTCTGAAAGTTCCATAAAAAAATCCCATGACCTTTTGAGTCATAGGATTTTGATCTTCTTACGTTAAAAATCAACTAATTTTTCTTAACTGATCGGCATTACCTTTTTAGGTGGTTTTTTTATGTCTTTATTTTCCTGTTGTTGAGGGCAGATAAAAGCTAAGCATTAAGATCAAACCCCACCTTAAACGCCTGTTGTAATAAATCGACTTTATTGGGTTCAATAGGAGCCTTTTTACTCACTAAAGACAAATCAAATTGATAAGTTAAAGTACTTGGTTTGATGATCCTTATTTCGCCTATATTTAATTCCTGTTGAATATAACTTTGCGGCATATAACCCAAGTATTGCCCTGAGAGTATCATGGTTTTTCGCATATCAAATTGGTAAGCTTTGGCGCTTAAGTTTAGTTTTTTTAATTGTTCTCGGCCTTTTATTTCAATGTCGATTCCCGGGTGGATGGTTGCCGTTTCGGCTAAAGTCTCCGGTTTAATGTCACTGTCAACTTGATTAAAAAAAGGGTGGTTTTTACCACAACAAAGGTAAATAGGTTCACTGGTGAGAGGCTGATAATGCAAGCCTTCTATTTTTTGGTAGCCCGGGAAAATCCCCATATGAGCTTTGTCTTTTAACAGTAATTTTTCAATATTTGAAATCGAGTCACCGTCTAAAGTGATATGTAAGTTAGGGGCCTTTTTATTAATGAATGCAATGGTTTGAGCAAGCTTATTTTGTTTATGAGTATCGAGTTGATCTGCACATAGAATCACTATTTCTCCACTGAGCTCTTTGCCTAATGTCCCCACCATTAAAGAAAAATTATTGAGAGAATCAAATAAATCAATCACCGCTCGATAAACTAATTGTCCTTCTTCGGTTAAGGAAAATCCAGCACGCCCACGTGTACATAATTTTAATTTCATTCGTGTTTCAAGATTGGACATATGCACACTGATAGTGGAGCGAGTAATGCCTAATGCTGCTTCCGCTGCAGAAAATCCACCATGTTCAACAACAGATACAAAAATACGCAAGAGACGTAAATCGTACTCGGCAATGGGTTTAGGAATAATGGATTGTACGTTCATGTGCGTCTCTAATGTTTTATTTACTTAAACCTTAAGGTTGATAGTTTTATATTTAACCTGAGTTAGTTTTAGTATTCAATAGTTATTCACTACATTCAAAGGAGCATTTATGTTGCAGCATCAAGGTTCGGGTTTACAAGATAAACAATTAATTAAAAACTTTTCGTATATTAATGGCAGTTGGCACAGTAGTGAATCTAATCTCGCCGTGACCAATCCTGCAACGGGTGAAACCATCACAGAAGTTGGTAATGCAGGAGTAGCCGAAACTAAGTTGGCTATCAAAGCCGCTAAAGGAGCCTTTAAAATGTGGGCGGCTAAATCAGCGAATGAGCGTGCTGGATTAATGAAAAAGTGGTTTGACTTGCTGATGCAGCATCAAGACGATCTTGCTCGCATTTTAACCCTTGAACAGGGTAAACCGCTCGCTGAAGCTAAAGGTGAAATCGCCTATGGTGCAGCATTTATTGAATGGTTTGCTGAAGAAGGAAAACGTATTTACGGTGACACTATTCCTGCGCCTTCAGGTGATAAACGCATTATCGTGATCAAACAGCCCGTCGGTGTGGTTGCATCTATTACCCCTTGGAATTTTCCCAATGCCATGATTGCACGTAAAGCGGCTGCTGCTTTATCGGCTGGTTGTACTTTTGTGGTACGTCCTGCAACGCAAACTCCTCTTTCTGCACTAGCCATGGCTGAGCTGGCTGAACGAGCTGGTATTCCTGCTGGCGTTTTTAATGTCGTTGTTGGTGATGATGCAAGAGGGATGGGTGAAATATTAACGCAGCATCCTGATGTCGCTAAATTTACCTTTACTGGGTCAACTGCGGTAGGAAAATCGTTAATTAGCCAGTGTGCAACATCAGTGAAAAAAGTATCAATGGAGTTAGGAGGTAATGCGCCTTTTATTGTTTTTAATGATGCAGATATCGATGCTGCGGTTCAAGGTGCTGTGATGTCGAAATACCGAAATGCAGGTCAAACTTGTGTTTGTACAAATCGTATTTTTGTACAACGCGAAGTGGTTGCCGAGTTCACTGAAAAATTTACAACAGCAGTGGCCGCTTTAAATCTCGGTGATGGTTTAGTGGATGGCATTACTATTGGGCCAATGATTTCCAGCGACGCTGTTAATGGCGTGGATGCCTTGGTGAAAGATGCTGTAGCCGCAGGTGCCAATATTGTACTGGGTGGGCAACGTGATTCCGCTGGTGAAACCTTTTATCAACCAACTATTTTAACGGGAGTGAGTAATGACATGGCCATTGCGAGTCATGAAATATTTGGCCCAGTGTCGCCAATTATTAGCTTCGAGACTGAAGAAGAAGTGATTGCCATGGCCAATGATACTGAATATGGCTTAGCCGCTTACTTTTACGCGCGCGATATCGGATTAATTTGGCGAGTGGCAGAGCAATTGGAATACGGCATGGTGGGTATCAATGAAGGTGCTATTTCTAATGCTGCTGCGCCGTTTGGTGGCGTAAAACAATCGGGTAATGGGCGTGAAGGTTCAAAATATGGATTAGACGATTACTTAGAAATTAAATACTTATGCATGGGCGGATTAGGCAAATAACGCCGAATACTGACCTCTATAATGTCATTCGATAAAGCTAAAATTAGGCGAATAAAATGAACAATACTGACTTACAAGCAAGAAAAAATAAAGTGATTGCACGCGGGCAAGGCAATGTTTATCCGGTGTATGTTGAAAGCGCACAAAATGCAGAAATTTGGGATGTTGAAGGTAATCGTTATATTGATTTCGGCACCGGGATTGCTGTGTGTAATACTGGCCATAGTCACCCTAAAGTTGTGGCAGCAGTGAAAGCACAAGTGGAGAAATTTAGTCATACTTGTGTGATGGTAAATCCTTACGAAGTAGCGGTTGAACTCGCTGAAAAATTGACAGAACTCGCACCGGGTGAGTCGCCTAAAAAAGCCATTTTTGTCACCACGGGTGCAGAAGCTGTAGAAAACTGTGTGAAAATAGCACGTGCACACACTGGGCGTCGTGGCGTGATTGCATTTAATGGTGGGTTTCATGGCCGTACGAATTTAACGATGGCATTAACAGGGAAAATTACACCGTACAAACATCAGTTTGGTCCATTCGCAGGTGATATTTTCCACGCACCTTTCCCAATTGAACAGCATGGTATTTCAGTAAAGGAGTCACTTAAAGCGGTTGCTAACCTGTTTAAAGTCGATATCGCACCATCAGATGTGGCAGCGATTATTGTTGAGCCGATTCAAGGTGAAGGTGGTTTCTATTCTGCGCCTGCTGAGTTTCTACAAGGTTTACGTAAAATCTGTGATGATAATGGCATCATCTTAATTGCCGATGAAATTCAAACAGGTTTTGGTCGTACGGGTAAAATGTTTAATATTGAATATTCAGGTGTTGAACCAGATTTAATCACTATGGCAAAAGGGATTGCTGGTGGTTTTCCTTTATCTGCTGTTGTAGGTAAAAGTGAAATCATGGATTCACCTTTGCCGGGTGGTTTAGGTGGGACTTATGGTGGCTCACCGGTTGCCTGTGCTGCTGCATTGTCTGTTTTGGAAGTTATTGAAGAAGAAAATTTGGTTCAGCGCGCCAATGAAATCGGTGCGATTTTCAATGAAAAACTAACTCAGTTACAGCAAACATTTCCTGGGTTAATTTTAGACGTCAGAAATAAAGGGGCAATGATTGCTATTGAGTTAGTGACAGAGGGCGATAGTGAAAAACCTAATACTGTACTCACACAAGCGATAATTGCACATGCTGCTGAGTATGGTTTAGTGCTATTAGCTTGTGGGTTTTACGGCAACGTGATCCGTTTTTTACCTGCCTTAACGGCGAGTGATGCCATCGTGGAAGAAGGCTTAGAAAAATTCGCTAACTTGTTTAAATCGGTGTGTGAATAACGCCCGTTTTGTACCCTGCCTGCAAGTAATGTAGGCAGGGGTTATGCTGTTTATAGCATTAAAAAAATAGATATCAACAACGGAAAACGCGATTTATGGGCACAGGTATAATTTTTTGCATCGTAGATAGGTGAAAACAATGTTGGTAATAGAATAAAACGATGTCATTTTAGCTTGTCTCTTTACTGATTATTCTGCATTGTTATAGCTCGTTATCATTAAAAATAAACTGATAGCAGCGCTAAATATTAATAAGGCTGAGCACACATGAGTTGGCAAAACTATAAAAAAACTTTTCGTACAGAAGGAGACCTATTCGATTTTGCTCGCAGTGGCGATCTAAGAGGGTTAGCAAATCTATTATCTGGAGAGGAAAGTCTTGAGATCGATGCCGTTAATCACAGAGGCTATTCTGCTTTGATGTTGGCTGTCTATAATGGTGAAAAAGACTTTTGTGAAGCGCTATTGAGATGCGGAGCTAATGTTAATTCTGTTGATGGCGTCGGTAATACTGTTTTAATGGCAGCTGCCTTTAAGGGGCAGGTTGGTATTGTTGAGCTACTTCTACAATTTAATGCTGATATTTCTCTTAAAAACAAAACTAATATGAATGTTCGAGATTGGGCTAATATGTTTGGTCGTACCGATGTTTTATCTTATTTAGACTCACATTATCCATCACAAATAGCCTCATCAAAGTTTAAAAATATGCTTAGGTTTATTAAATTAGGCATTCTCTTGATTCAAAGCAAATTTAAGTGATCTGTTTAAAATATTAGAGCGTATCAGGCGTATGATTTACTTCTAAAAACATATCGTTTTTATTCTTGAAATTATAAAGGAGCTCAATATGAACATTGGTATTAATGAAAAAGATAGAATAGAAATTGCTGAAGGATTAAAACGTCTACTTGCTGACTCTTATACTTTATATCTTCAAACGCATAATTTTCATTGGAATATTACAGGGCCTCAATTTCGTGAATTACACCTTATGTTTGAAGAGCATTATACGGAGTTAGCGGTTGCTGTGGATGATATTGCTGAACGTATTCGCGCATTAGGTGTTGCTGCACCAGGGACTTACAAAGAATTCAGCCAATTGAGTTCAATTGAAGAAGTCGCTGGTATTTCTGATGCTAGCACTATGGTAAGAATTCTTACAGAATCGCATGAACAAGTGATTAGAACTTGTCGTGAAGTGTTGAAATTGGCACAAAATGCAGAAGATGAGTCTACTGCTTCTGTTGTTTCTGACCGCATGTTAACTCATGAAAAAACAGCTTGGATGCTACGTGCAACTTATAGCTAAATAATTGCCACTGTATCCGTTTAATGCTTATTTATATTAAGTGCTGAATGTGAAAACCTATTTCAGGGCGGGACAAACTCAACAAAAAAGCCAACTACAAAACAGTTGGCTTTTTACTATCAGTGGCTAAATATCTATAAAAATACAGAAAGCCGTTTTATTCAGATTAAGAAATCAGTCCAAAGTAACGAGGAAGGAATAAACTTATTTCTGGAATAAAGGTGATAAGCAACAAAGTCACTATCAGCACTGCACAGAAAGGCATAATGCTTTTTATTACATTTTCAATTTTAGAGCCACTCACACTACAGCCTACAAATAGAGCTGTTCCTACTGGTGGGGTTGCAATACCAATACAAAGGTTGAATATAATCATCATTGCAAAGTGAATTGGATCCATACCTAAGGTTGTTGCAATTGGCATAAAGATCGGTGTGAAGATTAATACCGCAGGCGTTAAATCCATAAACATACCGACGATTAGTAAAATTATATTCATTAAGATGAAGATAATAATTGGGTTATCAGAAATAGATAACATCCAATCACTGATCATTGTAGGTAACCCTGTGAATGCCATTGCCCATGACATGATTGTAGAAGCACCAATCAAGAACAACATAATGCCTGTAATTTGTGTTGTTTCTTTACAAATTATTGCAAAGTGTGACCATTTTAGCGTCCGATAACAGAGTGACAATGTAAAGGAGTATAGCACCGCGATACATGCACCTTCAGTTGCAGTAAATACACCACCAATGATTCCGCCAATAACAACAAAGATAAGGCCTAAACTTGGCGTTGCTTGCCAAACAATTCTAACCACATCTCTTACTGTGAAACCGCTATTAGCACTTGTTTTATAGCCTTTCTTTTTAGCAATAAAATAAGCGACAACCATACAGCTTAATCCCATTAAAATACCTGGAACATAACCGGCGATAAACAGAGCTGCAACCGATGTACCACCAGATACCACGGAAAATACGATCAATGAATTACTTGGCGGAATAAGTAGACCGGCAGGGCAAGAAGCGACATTGACAGCTGTTGCCAAGTTTTTATCATAGCCTTCTTTCTCTAATTCAGGACCTAAGGTTTTACCAACAGCGGCTGCCGCAGCAACTGCTGAGCCCGACACTGCGCCAAACATCATATTGGCAAAGATATTAACGTGTAAAAGAGAGCCTGGGATCCAACCAACCATTAACTTTGCAAGGTTAATAAGTCGGCCTGCAATGCCACCTACATTCATTATATTCCCAGCGAGAATAAAGAAAGGGATGGCTAATAAACTGAAGCTGTCGATACCAGTAATAATTTTTTGACCTGCAGTAATACTTGCAACATCAAAGGGTAAAATGAAATACATGATGGTTAACGATGACATAGCGATTGCAACAGCAATAGGCACGCTTATCGCGATCATGAATAAAAATAGGCCTAGCAGCCAAACACCAATGGACAAGTCCATAATATGAGTCCTTTTATAATTTATTTTTTGTTAGGTTTATAAAAAAGATCAATCGTATTTAACGTCAAATAAATGAGAATAATAACGGCTGAAATAGGTAATATTGAATAAACAGTAGACATTGGTAGCTGTAGTGCAGGTGATAATTGCTGCGTTGTTCTTCCCATTAGTGCGATTCCACCTTTCAACATTGCTAAAGAAACAAATGAGAAAGAAATTGCATTGATGAGTAATTGTAATGCTACGTGTGCTTTACCCTTATCTTTAAGGTAACCATCTAATAGGGTTATTGCTAGGTGGCCTTTAATGCCGAATAAATAACTAGCGCCTAATAATCCAAGCCATACCATTGCATAACGTGCAAGTTCATCAGTCCAGCTGCTTGGATCGTTTAATACGTAGCGACTAAAAACTTGCCAAGTGACGGTTACTACTAGCAACATTAATGCAAAAGAAGAAATGAAAAGAATCAACCTATCAAGTAGGTTTCTAAAAGTTGTTAACATGTAGTTATACCTCAAAAAATTTTGCCCCAGCAAGGCTAGGGCAAAATTATATTTTTACTAATACTAATAATACTAATTAAAAATTAAAGCGCTTCGATTTTATCAATGAACGATGCTAATTTAGGATCTTTCTTCGCTTCATCAATCATTGGTTTAACAGCTGCACGGAAAGCGGCTTTATCCACTTCAACAAATGTTACGCCAGATTTGATGCCTTTAGCTTTATTCATATTATCAGTTGCGTCCCAAATTTTAATTTGTTCATCAAGAGATTCAGCTGCTGCTTCTTTTAAGATTTTTTGTTCTTTAGGCGTTAATGAATTGAATGCATTTTCAGAAATGATAATTACATCAGGAGTCATTAAATGTTGATCCATAGAGTAAAATTTAGCAACTTCACTATGTTTCATTTCAACTAAGCTCGAAATGTTATTTTCTGCGCCGTCAATTACACCTTGTTGTAAAGCTGTGTAAACTTCATTAAATGGAACTGGCGTAGCCTTACCACCTAATAAATTTACCATTTGCATCATAGTTGGAGATCCTGGAACACGAACTTTCATGCCTGCTAGATCTGCTGGAGAGTTAATTGCTTTTTTCGCGTAGAAACTACGTGTACCTGAATCATAAAAAGTAAGACCAATAAAGCCTTTACCTTTGCTTGATTGTAACATCTCTTGTGCTACGTCACTTTTCATGAATTTTCTCATGTGTGGGATATCGCGGAATAAGAAAGGTAATGCATTGACTTTGAAAGTAGGTTCAAAAGATTCTGCTAAACCACCATTGATCTTAGCTAAATCAATTGCACCGGTGATTACTTGTTCTGCTTGATCACGCTCAGAACCAAGCTGACCATTTGGAAAGATTTTAATTGTTAATGAACCATTAGATTTAGCTTTCACTTTTTCAGCCATGATAACCATGCCTTGGTGAGCAGCGCTTTCTAAAGACATTGCGTGGCCAAGGTTTAATTGTTTTGCATAAACACTTGGTGCTAACAATAATGTAGCAACTAGAGGTAACAGGATCTTTTTCATTTTTTACTTCCTTATTAAAAATATTATTTTTTGTTCAATTGCATTATTTTATCAATTGTCAAAATGTATTATGACGTGCTTTATTTAATAACCTTTGCATCCTTACAAAGGCTAATTAGTAATACAATAACAAATAATTTCTATATGACTGCGGTCACTATTGCCAACATAAAAATCAGAGCCTCATCACTGATACGCGATAAAAATCTTAAAAAAACATGATGAATACAAAACATTAATTCATCACATAAGTCGTTGCACTGAGGGAAATAAGTTAGATTTTGAGGTAAAGAAAATGCTTAAAATAACGACAGAATATGTATCAACTATGGTGGGTAACTTCTAACTTGCAAAGGTATTGATGGAAATAGTTTGAGTATTAGGTGTGCTTGTTGTCGATCTTAAAAGAAAAAATAAGTAGAGCATGTAATCTCTACTTATTTTTTAAGTGCTTGTAATTAAAGTGCAGGTTCGATTGTGCCTTTAAAAGTGTTATCAATAAAATCACGAATCGCTTGAGATTGGTAGATTTCAACAAATTTCTTGTAGTTTTCGTTATCTTTATCTTCTTCGCGTGTTGCAATAACCATTACCGCTAAAGGTGCGTCTTTAGGTTCAAGGTAAATGCCTTGTTTATTTGGATCTAGCCCTGCAGACATCACGTAATTCATAGTAATTGTCGCCACATCCACATCGTCTAAACTTCTTGGTAATTGTGCCGCTTCAATTTCAATAAATTCTAGGTTTTTAGGGTTATCGATAATATCGTTGATCGTTGCTTTATAACCAACACCCGCTTTTAAAGTGATAAGATTTGCATCAGCTAATAGCAATAATCCGCGTCCGCCATTAGTTGGGTCGTTAGGAATGGCAACTAATGCATTATCTGGAAGCTCTGAGATAGCGCTGAATTTATTTGAATAAATTCCCATACGCATCAAAATTGATTGACCCATCGACACTAAATGCGAGCCATTGTTCGCATTATAATTATTCAAAAATGGTAGGTGCTGATAACTGTTAATATCTAAGCTACCATCTGCTAACGCTGAGTTTGGTGAAATAAAATCTGAAAACTCAACCAGTTCAATGTTAAGTCCTTGCTTTGCAGCTTCTATTGCGACTGCTTCAACAACTTGTGCATGAGGGCCGACTGTTGCGCCTACTTTTAATACTGCATTATCTTCTTGTCCACAGGCGGTTAAACCAAGTAGGAAGATTGCACCTAAGAGCCATTGACTTACTTTTTTAATTTCTTTCACAAAGTTCTCCATCTTGTTTAGATTGTTATTTAGATGTTTAGACGTCTAAAAGTCCATCATACAACTTTTGTGATAAGATGCACTGTTTTTATTACTTATTTTGTCGCAATAATAAAGAAACTAAGTGACGCATTGCGTTCGAAGTGGTTAAAACAATTTCATGTTTTGTATACGTTTAACAAACCAAGCCAATGCTTTACCTTGATTATCCTTATGCCAAGCCATGGATAATTCACTTTTTCTACTTTCAGTTTTTTTAACATTCAAAGCGACAAGTTCTCCCGCCTTTAAATATTCTTCGATTCGGTGAATAGGTAAAAAGCCTACGCCTAACCCTAATAGGTGAGCTTCTATTTTTTTATCGACACTAGGTACACTAATACGTGGCTGTCCATTGAGCAATCCTGCTGAGCGCGCTGGTAAATGTCGTGAACTATCGGATACCACAATGGACGGGTATTGCTTGATCTTGGAACTTGAAATTGGCTGTGGCTCTTGGACTAAAGGATGGTTTTTAGCAACGGCAAAAACAAAATCAATCTCACCTAAAGGGCGGAGTATAAAGTCGCTGTTATAAGCTTCTCCTGTGGCTCCAATCACTAAATCTGTTCGACCGGCTGTTAAGGCATCCCATGTTCCACCAAATACTTCTTCCGTAACGCGGATATTGATCCAAGGATATTGCTGTTGAAATTCAGCAATTAAGGCGTAAATAGGCTTAAATAATAGAATACTATCAATACAGATACGCAATTCGAGTTCCCAACCTTCAGCCGATTGTTTGGCCATATGCGTTAAGTCATCGGTTGCTTTTAAAATAAGTCGTCCTTGTTCAACAATCATTTTCCCAATGGGCGTCAATTGTGCCTTGCGTTTACTGCGATCAAATAAAGTAATTGCGAGCTCTTCTTCAAGTTTGTTAACCGTATAAGAAATAGCTGAAGGCACACGAAATAATTCATCGGCGGCCGCAGCAAAACTGTTTCTACGTTCAATTGCATCTAACACTTTTAGTGCATCTAATGTGATCGGGGAATTCATTACTTCAATCCTTTTGAACTAAATGTTCAGAAATTACCGTTATTAATTACAGGTGTCTGTAAATATAATCCCTCCATCATTCAAAAACAACGAACATTGGGGAACAATATGAACACATCTTTTACTCAAAAACTTATTTCATCACAGGCTGGCTTTTCTACGTTAGCGTTAAGAATACCTATTGCGATCATCTTTATCGCACACGGAGCTCAAAAACTATTTGCTTGGTTTGGTGGTTACGGTTTAGAAGGTACAGGTCAGTGGATGGCATCTATTGGGCTAGAGCCAGGTTATTTTATGGCTTTGTTAGCGGGTAGTGCAGAATTTTTTGGTGGCATCGCTTTATTAATAGGCTTATTAACACGACCAACGGCTTTTGTACTTAGTTTAACTATGATTATTGCTATCGTTAGTGTGCATCTTGCTAATGGCTTATTTATGAGTAACAACGGTTATGAATTTGCATTGGCCTTATTAGCGGCATCTGTTTCGCTAATGTTAAGTGGCGCTGGGCGTTACTCTGTAGATAGCTTAATAGCTAAAAAATTAGTTTAATCACTCGTTAGATAAAGGAGCGTCTCATGGCACAAGTAAAAAGCAATTGGAAAAGTAGCATCAAAAATGGTGAGTATCGTCGTCAGGACTCTATTTTTAGAAACTGGGTAACAGCTGATGGCAGTGCTGGCCTAAGTGGAAAAGCGGGATTTAAAGCTGAAGCTGGACGTTATCACTTGTATGTCTCTTTAGCTTGTCCGTGGGCGCATCGAGCATTAATTTTCCGTGAAATAAAAGGGTTGCAAGATCTTATTACCGTTAGCGTTGTTCATCCAGATATGTTTGATAAAGGTTGGAGCTTCAAACATGATGCAGAGAGTGAAGCTTTGTATGGCACAACGGGGGATGAACTCGCGGGCAGTGAGTTTATGTCTGAAAAATATTATGCCAATACGCCTGATTACGCAGGCCCGATCACCGTGCCTGTGTTATGGGATAAAAAGCTGCAAGTGATTGTAAATAATGAATCGTCAGAGATTATTAGAATGTTTAATACCGCGTTTAATCATATAACGGGTAATGAACTCGATTTCTACCCTAAGCATTTACAGGCGCAAATTGATCAAGTGAATGAACTGGTTTATCACAAAGTTAATAACGGTGTTTATAAATCAGGATTTGCTAGTACCCAGCAAGCCTATGAAGATAATGTGATCCCATTGTTTGAAGCGCTTCAGGTGTTAGATGATAAATTGGCAACACAGCGTTATTTAACGGGTTCTGAAATAACTGAGGCAGATTGGCGTTTATGGACAACCTTAATTCGTTTTGATTCTGTTTATCATACGCATTTCAAATGTAACCTACGTTTATTGAAAGAGTACAGCAACCTTTATCACTACATGTTGGAGTTGTATCAAATGCCTGGCATTGCTGACACAGTAAACGTTGCACATATTAAACGTCATTATTACGCAAGCCATCAATCTATTAACACTTATCGCATTGTGCCTGTTGGTCATGATCAAGACTGGTCTGTTCCACATGGTCGCGAGAAAATTGGACAATAAATTTATATTGGAAAGCAACTAATGAAAATAATTAAAAAAGTAAACTCACAGGCAACGCAAGATGGCGATGGGGTAAAAATATCGCGTATTGCTGATTTCTCAGATAAATACTTCGACCCTTATTTAATGATTGATGAGTTAAAATCAGATGATCAGAATGACTTTATCGGTGGTTTTCCTGCACATCCACATCGTGGTATTGAAACCTTCACTTACATGATCAAAGGCGGATTTGAACATAAAGATCAACTTGGTAACCAAGCTCAAATAACTGCGGGTAACGTACAATGGATGAGTACAGGTTATGGTGTGATCCATTCAGAAATGCCAATCACGGATGAAGAGCAAGGGATGCATGGATTTCAAATTTGGTTGAACATGCCTGCAAAAGATAAATTACGTCCTGCGCGTTACCAAGACTCGATTAGCTTACCGCAATTGAATAATCAAACTGGCGCAAGTTTAAGATTATTAGCAGGAGAATGGGTGTTAGGTGGTTGTATCGATGCATCGCCATTAGCTGACTTAGCGGGTGATGGGGCGTTAGCCGATTTAACCTTGCAAAGTGCAGGGCACATTGAGCTTAACTTATTCCATAAAGAACAAGTGTTAGTGTATGTTCACACGGGAAGCTTTGCATCGCCTAGTTTAGATACTGGCGAATTAGCCATTGTTGATTCGCAACAGTTACTTGATATTACTGCAGGTGAAAATGGTGCGGGCGCGCTGATTCTTACAGGTAATAAAATCAACGAGAAAATTGTACATATGGGCCCGTTTGTTATGAATACAGAGCAAGAAATTCAACAGGCTATCAGCGATTATCAACAGGGTAAGTTTGGGAGCCTTAGTTAAGTTTTTATCTCAATATTTCCTGCTCAAAAAATAAAAAACTCGATCACAGGATCGAGTTTTTATGTTTCTATTGTTGCGTTTAAATTACTGTTTCTCTTGCCATGCTTTGGCTTTATTAATTAACGGTGTGATGGTTGAGCCTTGAACTAAGATTGAGAAAAACACCACAGAGTAGGTCATCACTAGAATTACTTCACGCACATCGATTTGTTTGTCTGGCACGACCATCACGCCAGCAGGGATTAACATCGCCATCGCCAATGCTAAACCTCCACGTAATCCACCCCATGTAAGAATCGAAACAGAATAGGGATTGTACTGCCTAAAACGTTGGAAGCCGAAGTAAGAGAACTGGATGCTAAGAAAACGTGCAAATAAAGTTAATGGCACGGCAACCAACATTAATATCCAATCTTCTTGGTGGAAGTTATATTGTAAAAGGCTTAACCCCATTAATAGGAAAAGAACACCATTTAGAAACTCATCAACCAGTTCCCAGAAGTGATCAAGCAATAATTTACTTTCATCTGAGAAACCATTTTTTCTTGTCCAGTTACCGACCATGATGCCTGATATCACCATTGCTAATGGCCCTGAAACACCAATTAATGAGGCAAAACTATAACCTGCCGTTGGAATACCAATCGTTAGTAATAACTCCATCGAATGGTCATTGGTTGCACTAATTAAATAATGGAATAAAAGGCCCAATGCAAAGCCATACACAATGCCGCCAATGGCTTCATGCAAAAACAGGCCGCTGACACTCATTGCTGTTGGTTCCGTGCCTAAAAAAGCGACGCTGTATAAAGTAATAAAAATAACTAAACCAAAGCCATCGTTAAATAATGATTCACCTTCAATTTGTGTTGAAATGCGTTTCGGCGCTTTAAGCTTTTTAACAATTGCTAAAACAGCAATAGGATCCGTTGGTGAAATTAATGCTCCAAAAAGCAGGCAATAAATCAGATCAAACTGGAAGTTTAAATATTGGCAAATATAGAAAAGGGCGTATCCAATGAACACTGTTGAGAATAAAGTGGCTGCTAACGCGAGCACTGTAATTTCCCATTTTTGATCTTTAAGGTTGTTGAGGTTGATGCCTAAGCCACCTGCAAATAAAAGAAAACCTAAAATGCCATCTAATAAAAAACTATTAAAGTCGATTTTTGCTAGCTGTTCTGTGGCAATCTCATTGAGATAGGTGAAGCCATTATGGCCAGCAATGATCATCAGTAGTGACAGAATCAAAGCGCCAGCTGTGATCGCAATAGTACTTTGCATCTTACCGACTTTACTGTTTAAAAATGTAATTAACATGGCCATTGCGGCAAGAAAACACAGAGTAGAATAGGCTGTCATCTTAAGTCTTATTTACGTAATGAAAAGAGTTGGGGGAATATAAATAGAAATGCGATTAAATACCATACACATTCTCATTCTTTATTTAAAATAGACTTAATTGTGTCTTCAAGAAGAGATTTGGGGTAATAAATAAGAGTGATTTTTTATGTCTTGCGAAGCATTGTTTGTAGATAAACTTGAAAAGTCTCTCTGCCCTCATTATGTTGTTTTATAGTGAGGGAGTTTTGCTATTTAATCATTAAAACAAATTTCGATGTAAGCATTGCCTTTTTCTGATTGGAAAGGCATTAATACTTTTGAACCATCCACTTGATGAGTAATGGTATGGCCTGGACCTGTAACGACAATAGGGGTTGCCATATTAAACTCATAGCCTTTTTCTCCAAGCTGACGCTTTGCGCCACCTGCGACCATATTAGTGATTTCACCCACCATATCAGTAATATCATCACCAATAGATTCTACTCGTTCACCGACCATCATTTCGAAGACATTAAGTGCTAACTCTTCGTCAAAACTAATTGAAAAAGAACCTGCTAATGTTGGGCCTGCCATGCCAATTAGGCCTGATACGTCGCCACGTGCAATAGCATCTTTTTTTAGACTAGGGCGGCCAGGTTTAATTTCGAGCATTGCCATAGTTTGTAAAACATTAATAAAAGAAGATAAAAATGGATTAACAAATTCTGCATTCATAGTTTGTCTACTGTTTCTTATTATAGGGCTAAAGAGTAAAGCTTAATTATAGAGGCAGTTATCGCAAATTCCATGCGCCTCTAATACTTTATTGGTAATCTTAAACTTAAATTGTGAAGCTTTTAATGAAAAAGCATCATCTATCACGGGATCACTAAGTTCAATAATTTGTTTGCATTTATTACATATTAACAGCTGCATCGGATGTTCGCACCCTAAATGACAACACATTAAATAGGCATTTAACGATTCTATGCGATGTATAAAATGATTTTCTAGCAAAAACTCAAGTGCACGGTAAATAGTTGGGGGTTTTGCTTTGCTATCAAACGCTTGCAGTTTCTCTAATAAATCATAAGCAGAAATTGCGCCTTTATGCTCTGCCATCAATGTAAATACCTGCTGACGAACCGGTGTAAAGCGAACGTTCTTTGATTTACATATTTCGATTGCACGTTCGAGCAGTTGTTGCGACATATAAAACTTACTTTTGTTGGTGAATGAATAAATATAATAGCATAGAGAATTGTATTTAAGAGATGAATTAATTAATACCTATTCACAGAGTTGAAATTTAAATTCGTTAATAGCGTTATTTATAGCATTAAACCATCAATGGAATGCCACTTGCACTTCACTAGTGCAGGGCTGTCTTATCTTGGTGCTGCATTAAAATACGCATTTTTCCTGTTAAAAAAACAATGCTTTAATTTGGTGCGATCATTGTTTAAGCTGTTGTATTTAAACTTGTTTTATTGTTTGCGCAATCTTGTTATTCATTTGGAACGATCTTCGCTTTATATACTTTTATATTGTTTGCAAAGTTTGCGCCTATTTTAAATATTTGAAGGATTTAACATGTCTAATTATCGCTATCAGCTTGGTAGCCATGTTTATCGATTTGATGATCTTGCCGATTTAATGGCTAAAGCCTCACCTATGCGATCCGGTGATCAACTTGCTGGTGTGGCAGCTCTTTCATCTGAACAACGTGTTGTCGCACAAATGTTATTGGCAGATTTACCTTTAAAAACATTTCTTGAAGAAACCCTTATTCCCTACGAAAAAGATGAAATTACTCGTCTTATTATTGATGAGCATGACAGCGCAGCTTTTGAAGAAATAGCACATTTAACCGTCGGTGATTTTCGTAATTGGTTATTACAAGAAACAACAACAGAAATAGACTTTACGCGTATTCGTGCTGGTATTACACCCGAGATGGTGGCCGCAGTGAGCAAGATAATGCGTAATCAAGACTTAATTTTGGTTGCTAAAAAATGCAATATCATTACTAAATTTCGCAATACAATTGGGCTTCCTGGTCATCTTTCTACCCGTTTACAACCAAACCATCCTACGGATGATGTGAATGGTATCGCCGCGACCATCTTTGATGGGTTAATGTATGGCAATGGCGATGCAGTTTTAGGGATCAACCCTGCAACGGATAGTGTTTCCCAGGCTGTAAAGCTAATGAAATTAATGGACGATGTTATTCAACATTATGAAATCCCAACGCAATCTTGTGTTTTAACTCATGTTACCAACACCATTGAGGCGATTGAATTGGGCGCTCCTGTAGATCTTGTTTTTCAATCCATTGGTGGTACTGAAGCGACTAATCAAGGTTTTGGTGTAAACCTTAATGTCTTAAATGAAGCGCACCAAGCCGCATTAGAATTAAAACGTGGCACAGTGGGTGATAATGTCATGTATTTTGAAACTGGCCAAGGCAGTGCTCTTTCTGCCAATGGGCATCACGGTGTTGATCAACAAACTTGTGAAACGCGTGCTTATGCCGTTGCGCGTAAATTCAAACCTTTATTGGTTAATACTGTGGTTGGTTTTATTGGGCCAGAGTATTTATTCGACGGCAAACAAATTATTCGTGCAGGCTTAGAAGATCACTTCTGTGGAAAACTACTTGGTTTACCAATGGGCTGTGATATTTGTTATACCAATCATGCTTATGCAGATCAAAATGATATGGATAACTTACTGACCTTATTAGGCGTTGCAGAATGTTCTTTCATCATGGGAATTCCGGGTTCTGACGATATTATGTTGAACTATCAAACCACCTCTTTTCATGATGCGCTTTATGCAAGGCAAGTATTGGGTTTGCGTCCTGCACCTGAGTTTGATCAATGGTTGAAGACAATGCAAATCTCTCCAGCGGACAATGCCACTCAATTAACTGAGCAGTTACCAGATAGCTTTGCCAAACCATTAAAAATGATTAAGGAGCTTTGATGAGCGAACTTAAATCTAACAAGCCCGTTAAAGATATGAACGAACTCGATATTGTACATAAGGATGAATGGGAAAAACTACGCCAATTTACCGATGCACGTATTGGATTAGGGCGTGTCGGTACTAGCATCCCTACATCAGAGTTATTACGATTTCAGCTTTCTCACGCTCAAGCTATTGATGCGGTTCATGTGCCTTTAAATGTCAATGAGCTCTGTGAGCAATTTGAACAATCTGAAAAGCTAAAACCCTATTTACCATTACAACAACTGCATAGTAAAGCCATTGATAGAATGGAATATTTACAACGTCCAGATCTCGGGCGACAACTCGATCAGCAATCTATTGAGCAACTCCAAGAGATTGCAGGTGAACCTTACGACTTAGTGTTTGTTATCGCCGATGGACTATCTTCTTATGCGATTGCTCATCACGCTCAATCATTTTTAGAAAAATTCATCAGTCGTCTTGAAGAAAGCAATAATAAAAAATTAAATATCGCGCCAATTTGTGTTGTTCAACAAGGTCGCGTAGCCGTTGGTGATGATGTTTGTGAAGCATTAAATGCAAAGTTGGTAGTTTTACTTATTGGTGAAAGGCCGGGTTTAAGTTCACCTGATAGTATGGGGTTATACCTAACTTGGAATGCCAAGCGAGGCACTGAAGATTCATTAAGAAATTGTATCTCCAACATTAGACCTGAAGGCCTTAGATACGATGCCGCTGTTAATAAGGCGCATTATTTATTACAAGAGTCGCTGCATAGAAAATTATCTGGAGTAAGCCTTAAAGATCGTTCAGAAGATTCGTTACTTGAAGCAACTGATTTACAGTCTTTCCGTTTAACTGATTAGTTATCATTAAAAACTGTGTGATGAGGGGATTTATGTTGTAAAGGTAATCTATATCTCTTTTTTAAATAAATTATTTATTATTTACAATCAATCTTGTTGCTTGTGTTTTTTTATGAAAAAATAATTTTTCATTTAGATATCAATAATCTAACGCAATAAGTGATGCTATTTACTAATAGTCGCGCTTTTCTCTTTTGTATTGTGCCTATAAAATCAACGCTTTCAATTTCCTTGCTATACTTCACGTTTTTTATAATACTTGACAAAATGACTCAAGAATTGGTGACTTTGGTCACATTTTTGAACGTGTTGTAAAGTTCTTCTGTTAAAGAACCCGATGACAAACTTAATTGATTACTAACGATACACTTGCTTGTTAAGTTCACCAAGTTGTACTAATAATATAGCTTCAACGTATCGTATTTATTGCTGTGCAAGGTTAAATAATGAATAAAATTAATAAAGTGTTTTCAAGTGTTTTAGTACTACTTTTCCTCGAATCTATCGGGATGGCGTTTGTCTATGGCACTTATCTTGAAGCGTTCTTGATCGGTTTGCCTGTTATGGCTGTGCCATTATGGATGATTTCAACTGCGCCTAGTGCAGCGTTAACAAAACATACCTCTGCACTTGCTGCAATGATTTTTGCTTGTTTGCATATTCATCAAATGAATGGGCTGATTGAGGTGCATTTCGAAATATTTATTTTGATGGCATTATTAATTATTTTTAAAGATTGGAAAGTGTTTGTTACTGCCGTTGCCTTGATTGCTGTACATCATTTATCTTTCTACTTTATGCAGGTAAATGGCTCTGGGGTTTACATTTTTGACCTCGATAGATTGATGTTCACCACTGTATTGATTCACGCAGTATATGCTATTGCAGAAGGTGTCATTGCGGGCTTTATTGCTAAAACATTATTTGACGATAGTCGTGTGGGTGAAGAGCTCGCTAAGGTAACGCAAATATTAACTGCAGATGAAAACTCTTTAGACTTAAAAGTAAGAACTAATACACTTGGAAATCCTATCTTAGAAGGCTTTAACCAACTGCTATCAACGCTTGATAAAGTGGTAAGTGGCGTTAAAAGCCAAACGACTGCCTTTATTGTGAATTCTAATAACTTAACATCAGCAAAAACAGAGCTCGAAGCTTCTGCTAAAAATAGGCTACAAGAAACGGAGCATATTGTTTCATCGATTGAAGAAATGGCCACTACGGTTGCATCTATTGCTCAAGATACCAATGAGTTAAGCGAGCAGATGAAAGAAGCGAGTACTTCGACGACAACTGCTAATCAGTATCTAACTGAAATTAATGCTAAAAATGGTGATCTTGCTGCTTCACTTAATAAAACAAATGAAGAAATTATTGGTTTAGCAAATTCTAGTGAAATCATTACAAGTGTTTTATCTGAAATTACAAGTATTGCTGACCAAACTAATTTACTTGCGTTAAATGCCGCTATCGAAGCTGCAAGAGCAGGCGAATACGGACGAGGCTTTGCCGTTGTTGCGGATGAAGTAAGAACGTTAGCAACTCGTACCAAAGAAAGTACAGACAAAATTGATAACACGCTTGTGCAGTTAACTAGTTATTCTAAATCATCAACGCAATCGATGGTTGAGTGTTTAGATGCTGTTGGGGTAACCGTTTCTATGGCTGAAAAAGCAAGCCGTGAAGTTTCTCATGCAACAGAGTTAGTGTCTTTATCTAGCGATATAGCACACTCAGTGGCAACCGCAGTTGAAGAGCAATCTGCAACAACCAATGGAATATCTCAAAGTACTGATAAGCTAAGTGATTTAGGTAAAGATGATGCGATTAAAGTGGATGTTGTTGCGCGAGAAGCAGAACATATTTCTAAAGCCGTTGTTTCATTAGAATCTAGCATTGCACGCTTCAAATAATAAAGTTACACGATTTCACTATATCGTGTTTTTTCTTTGGTTAGCGTTTACTTTGGCGGCCGCTATTTATTTTATTAGCGGCCGCTTAGTGACTTTTGATCCTGATGGAAAGTTATCTGGTAAAAACAGCCGTTTGGTTATTCAAGAGCTAAAAAAAATGGGTGAACTTGAAGGTATTGATTTAAGCGATACCATCATTCATTTCACAAGTAATAGTTGTTCTTGTACACAATATAGCGAAGATCATAAACGCGATATTAATCAACAAGCGGGTTTAGATGGTTTTAATGTTGTTAATATTCATCTTCCTGCGCATCTTGAAAGTATTATTCCCTCAACACCTTCAATTCTCATTGTAAATAAAGACGAAGACTTACTCTATTTTGGCCCTTATTCTATTGGTCTCGCTTGCTCAGCCTCTAATGGTTACGTTGAAACGGTGATGCAGAATTACGCAAAAGGTTACAGTTCGTCATTGATTATGCATGATGCAACGGGTTGTTATTGTAATCTTGATTAATACCAATATTTTGATCCTTCGCTGACTAAAAAATAAAAATGCGTGTAAAGTAAATGCAATAAATATTTCATTTACAAGCACAACCTAAATTGAGTGCTTGAAACTTGCTTAACGATTAGGAGCATTTATGTATAAAATGGTCGCATCCGATCTCGATGGAACATTGTTAACCTCAAACCATCAAATCCCTCCTTTTTCTCAACAAGTCTTGAGTCAATTACATCAACAGGGCATTGCTTTTATTTTTGCTACTGGACGCCATCATATTGATGTCGCGTATATGCGTGAAAAATTGGGGATCCCCGCTTTTATGATCACGTCTAATGGCGCGCGAGTACATAATTGTGAAAATGAATTGGTGTTTAAACAAAATCTAGCACCAGAGATTGTTGGTAAAATCGTAGAAATGGTGGCCGATGATGATCAAATTATTATTAATATCTATCGTGATAACGATTGGTTGCTCAATAAAGTAAACCCTAATGTACCTATGATTCGCGACCACTTTCCCTATGAATTTTTTGATGTCAGAAATCCACCTGTAGATAATGTCGCTAAAATATTTTTAACCCGTGTAAATAGAGATCATAACAAGCTGGTGGAATGGGAAACTGTGTTTAACGCAGAGTTTACTGATAGCGCCAATATCGCCTTTTCAACACCGCATTGCCTTGAAATTATGGACAGCAATGTTTCCAAAGGGCATGCCTTACAAGCCATTGCCGAAATGGCTGGCTATCAGCTAAAAGACTGTATCGCGTTTGGTGATGGCATGAATGATTTTGAAATGTTATCCATGGCAGGAAAAGGGCTAGTGATGGGCACTGCACACCATAAAGTAAAGACCGCCTTGCCTAATATAGAAGTCATCGGAAACTGCGATGACGAAGCCGTCGCGCATTATATTGCCACGCATTTGCTTAATAAAACAAAAATATAAAGTTCTTTATTAATACAGACTTTTTCTATCTATTCACGTGATTAAAGTTTTATTTAAATATTTAGCTTATTGATTAGTTTTCTTAACTTGATATTTTTGTATTAAATTTAAGTGTATTAGACTGTTCTATGTATCCACTGAAAACGTGGACAAATTCTGTTTCATAAGCTGTTATAACGAAAGTGAGCATGATCGAAAAATTTAACTCAAATCTTAAACATTACATAGCAAACGAGTTGGAAAAGCAGTCTATGAAATATTCTGAAGATTTAGGTCTTCGGGGTAATTTTATGCTCCTCATTAATCGCATTCGTAGAATTCCAATCGCTCAAAAGCGAAATGTAATTGAGTCATCAGTATTTAACTGCCCTCAAAAACATATGCATGCATATCAAAGGTTTATCCATTTAGCTGAAACTGGCAGTTCTCTTTTACCGTTTTGTAGTAGAGGTAACTTTAAAAACGCATACAAAGTAAAGGATCAATTGTTCGATGATTGGGGTATCACTCATTTTCACTTCGTCGAAACTGGAACCAAAGATGTGATGTTTGCAATAGTCGAGCCTGAAATTATGTATTTATTGGCTGTATTCTCCCATGGACAAGGTTGCTATGATGTTTGGTTTAAGAAGCAACTGGTTGAAATTATTCATAATGAATTTCCCTTTTTGATCGCTCACTTAAAGCTCAATGACTCAAGCAAAGTAACTACTACTGAAAATCATAAACAGGCTCGTGAATTAGCGGTAAACCTACCTATAGTATTTGATGATGGTTCCTCGTATTACCCCACAGGGGGAGGGATTATGATTAACAGTGAATCACAGCATGATATTATGGCTTGGATGCATCTTTCTAGAAAAATAGAAGCGTATGCTCAATACACTGCTAAGTTCATGGAAAGCACCGCATACAGTCATGGAATTGAAGCGAGCAAATTAAGTTTTTCTTTAGATTTTGCTTATAATCAACATCAACAATTATTTTCCGTACAGTGTAAATCGAACTGCGGTGTTGTAATCGCGTTATAACAAGAACCTATATCAGACGGTTAACACTGTTTCTTTTTTTGCAAAAGAGGCGCAAAAAACTGCGCCAGCACACCGCTGGCTAGGTTCGCGTTAAGTATCCCTATGAAAAACGAAGAATTTAATCAAAAATTGTATGACCACGATATTGATCGAAGCATATTTAGCTTAGGAAAAGCTCCAAGTGACTGCATGTATACAATTCAGATACATAGCTGTTCTTATGAGGTTTATTACTTTGAACGTGGTATTAAAGAGTATACGAAAACCTTCAATGATAAAGGTGCCTCGTTGGCATATCTTTTAAAGCTCTTACTAGCTGACCCTCGTTGCAAAAAATAACTTTAATACTTAGCGTCAAACACATAACAAGTGACTATGGTTAATCAAATAATTTAGAGAGGAATATTTTGGATATTGACGAAGATAAAATTGATGAAACTGCACTTGCTCTAATGTATTTAACATTACATGATCACTTTAGAGTATGGAAGCAAATAGACTGGGAAGTGACTAACCGATTACATGATAAAGGTTTAATTTGTGATCCTGTAGGTAAAGCAAAGTCTGTCGTTTTAACCGAAGAAGGTCTTAAAAAGTCAGAAGAATTATTTAATAAGATTTTTGTTAAAAATTAATGGTATTACTTATAAAAAATGAATAATTCTTTCTTGCCTAAGTAACTCGCTTTGTGCCCCTTAGCGAGTTAGAAAACTGATTTGTTAATACTTCATCAATCATTTTTTATCTTTGCTTTTCTGGTATCATGCCACGCTTAATGCGAATAAAAGTGCTTATTATACCAATCACGATAAATAGCTTATCTATTTTACTGGCTAAAACAGCCCACTTCTTCGTTATAAATTTCGTAAAAGGGAACAGCCATTTACATCAATTTATGCCTTGAATTGAACTGTTTTTTCTTCGCAAAATTTAGATAACATATCTAACGCAATTGATATTACTTATTCGTTGTTCTATTACTTTTATTGACTGTTTTTGAGATTAACTTTTTTATGCAAAATTACCCTTCAAACCGTTTTTCTATTGCTCCGATGCTTGATTGGACTGACCAATATTGTCGTTACTTTCATCGTTTAATGAGCAAAAATACTTTGTTATATACAGAAATGGTGACAACGGGCGCGATTCTGTATGGAAAGGGCGATTACATGCAAATGGATCAGGCTGAACATCCTGTGTGTTTACAATTAGGTGGCTTTGCGCCAACTGATTTAGCGCAATCAGCTAAACTCGCTGCAGAACGTGGCTTTGATGAAATCAATCTAAATGTAGGTTGTCCATCTGATCGTGTTCAAAATGGTCGCTTTGGTGCCTGTTTGATGGCAGAAGGGGATTTGGTTGGTGAAGCGGTTAAAGCGATGCAAGATGCGAGTGCTTTACCTGTTTCTGTTAAAACGCGTATTGGTATTGATGAGCTAGATTCTTATGAATTTTTATGTGATTTTATTGAGAAAGTAAAGTCGCAGGGTTGTGATACCTTCATTGTGCATGCCCGTAAAGCTTGGCTAAGTGGGTTGAGTCCTAAACAGAATCGTGACGTACCGCCTTTAGATTACGAACGCGTGTATCAATTAAAGCGAGACTTCCCTGAATTAACCATTGCAATCAACGGTGGTATTAAAACTCTTGAAGAATGCAAAACACATTTGCAACACCTTGATGGTGTGATGTTAGGGCGAGAAGTGTATGCTAACCCTTATATTTTAAGCCAAGTGGATCAACAATTATTTGGCTGTGATAAAACGCCGTTAACACGCTTTGAAGTTTTGGAGCAGATGTATCCTTATATTGAATCGCACTTACAAGCGGGTGGACATTTAAACCGTATTGCTCGCCACATGTTAGGGTTATTTCAAGGTTTACCGGGTGCGCGAGCATGGCGTCGTCATTTGAGTGAAAATGGTCATATACCTGGCTCTGGTATCGAGACAATGCAAAAAGCGGTGTCTTTTGTTAGCGAAGCTTAGGCTTATATTTAATTAGGTAATAACATGAAAAAAATCACGCTTATACTGACAATGATTGGCTTTCAATTACTTCTTTTAGGCTGCACCGCTAAGCCTAGTGAAGTTAAAAGTTCGCAAGTTGAAGAGCTAAATCAGCCTTTAATGATAATAAGCAGTGGTAAGCCGTCGACGTTATTACCTGCCTTTACAACTTATACTTGGAGCTCGCAATATAACCGAATTTTGTTTGGTCCTGTCAAAAGCGATGAAAAGGAATTACAAACTTATATTCGTTCTGAATTAATCAGTTACTTAAACAGCAAAGGTTATGTGTATCAAAAAAATGCACAACAAGCGGATGTCATTATCGGGTTTGTGTTTGCTCTAGAAGATGATGTCGCTAATCAAAAACTTCAGAATAAATTTGGATTGTTACCTGGTGTTATACGCAGCAGATCTAATCAACCTCGTTATAATAAAGGGACTTTTATATTGGGTGTGTTGGACAGAGAAAGTGATAAAACTTATTGGCGATCAGCGGTGCAAGGTTTTACTGGATTTGAAAATGATGTCGCTAACAAAGAGACAAGCCGCTTACCTATTATTTTAAAGATGATGCTAGATGATTTTCCTCGAGCTGGGCGTTAATAATCATCTAACATTCTTAGCTTAGGTAATTATTTACCCTATTTTTTTAGAGGCAATATTTTCTTTTATTGTATAACCACATGCTTCTAAGAAAACTTGCATTGCAGCTAATTCACTTGCGTTAACTTCTTCTAGGCTATATTCAACGTTGTTAATTGCTTCTGAAGCAAGTTGTGTCTCAACTTGTTTCAATAAATTTTTTCCTATGCCGCGTCGGCGTGTAATTTCTCTGATACATAATTGCGATAACACTGCTTTTTTGGCTTCAGTCACTACTTTTACTGCGCCAATATGTCGCTCATTAAACATAGTCATAAACAAGCGTGTGCAAGGCTCTGATAACAGTTTGTGAACGGCTTGTTCTGTGAGTGATTCAGTTGCTAATAAACCTGAATAGATCTTTTGTAAATCGATGATAAGTTGTGGAGAGGGTTGATCGGCAATAAAAACGGATAATCGCATGTGTTACTCACTATTTTCTATTAAAGTTAGGTGCTTAAATTGTTACCAAGGTTTTTTACTTAACCAGTTTAATGGATTTTGCGCTTTCCCTTTATGGTTTAGCTCAAAGTACAGGCTACTTGTTTCTTGTCCACCACTTTTACCAGCCAGTGCGATAGCTTCACCTTGTGCGATAATCGCGCCTGCTTGTTGTAGTAATGTTTGGTTGTAACCGTATAAAGTAATGTAATTGTCGCCGTGGTCGATGGCGATCACCATTCCGTATCCTTTAAAATATCCAGCATATAAAACGCGTCCAGCAGCAACGGCTCTAACTTGTTCACCTTCACTGGCAGATAAAGTAATACCTTTCCATTTGACTTGGCTACTACGTGTGGTGCCAAAACGGTTTAATACTTTGCCTCTAATTGGCCATTTTAATTTTTTCTTTAAGGTTGAGAATTTTGCATTACTTGTTTGTTTAGCTATTTGGCTGTTAATTCTTTGTTGTTCTTTTTGCTGTGCAAGCGCACGCGCTTTCTCATTTTCTTTTTCTTTCTGTGCTTTTGCTTGAGCTGCTTTTCGTCTTGCTTCTGCGGCTGCTTTTTCTTTGGCAATCGCTCGTGCTCGCTCTTCGCTGGCTTTTTGTATGCGTGCTCTTAGATTTTTTTCTAATGTGCTGAGTTCTGCTAGTTTACTGTCTTGGTAATCAATATCTTTGTTAAGTGCTTTGAGTGCTTTATCCCTTTTGGCCTTTTCACTGCGCACTGTGGCTTCTGTTTTTTTCTGTTGCTCGTACATCTCTCTTAATGACGCTAATGTTTTTGCTTCTTCTGCTTGGTTTTTCTCTAAAGCTAATTGTGTGTTTTGTAGTTTTTCAATACTGTCTAAGCGTGCTTCATTAAGATAATGATAATAACTTTTTGCTCGAGCTACTTTACTGAGATCTTCTTGGTTTACTATCAGTTTAATAAGATCATTTTGTCCCGCCATATAAGCACTGGTTAATTGTTGCTCTAATAAGGATTGTTGTTTCTTTTTTTCTTCTTTCAGCTGATCTGTCTTTTTTTGTAACGCAAGTAAGGAAGAGCGCTGCTGTGCAATTCTATTTTTTGTTTGAGAGACTTGAAGGGAAGATTTAGCAATTTCTTGATCGCTTTTGGCGAGCTCTTGCTCAAGTTGCTTTTGTTGCTTTTGTTTTTGTAGTTTGTTTTGTTTATTAAGTTCGATTTGACGTTGTATGCTATTCAGATCTTCTGCTAACACTGGGTTATTGAAGAATGTAATGGTGAATAAGCTGATACAGATTAATTGGCTTAAGCGTATTAACTTATTTGAATAGAATTTTTTAAACATCAATTTAATCATCAGCCTTAGAAAATTAGGGTGTCAGTCTATTTTTAGAATTGAGTAAAAACGGTTAAGGACAGTATTCTATTTGATAACAAGAGGGATTGGTATGATTAGCGAAAAATTTATGATGCAATTGGGATAACTGCTCAAGCGCAAGAACTGATGCGCTTGAGCATTATGCAAACTACTTAAGTGTAATAAGTGGTTTACCTGTCATCTCTGATGGGATTTCCATCTCCATTAGCGATAACATCGTTGGTGCTAAATCGCATAAACGACCGCCTTCAGCAATGGTAGCTTCACGACCAACGTAGATAAGTGGTACTGGTAAGTTAGTATGAGCTGTATGAACGCCACCTGTTTCAGGGTCGATCATTTGCTCTGCATTACCATGGTCAGCTGTGATTAAACATTCACCGCCTACTTCTTTTAATGCGCCAACAATATCACCAATACATTTATCAACCGCTTCACATGCTTTTACTGCTGCTTCGTAAACACCGGTATGACCAACCATATCGCCATTAGGGTAGTTACAAATAATAACGTCGTATTCGCTGCTTTTGATTGCGCCTACTAATTTCTCAGTTAATTCTGCAGAGCTCATTTCTGGTTGCATATCGTATGTTGCAACAGCTGGAGAGCTAATAAGACTACGTTTTTCACCTGGGAATTCATTTTCAACGCCACCGTTAAAGAAGAAAGTCACGTGTGCGTATTTTTCTGTTTCAGAAATACGTAATTGTGTTTTATCTTTTTTCGATAACCATTCACCTAATGTGTTGGTTAATTCTTCACTTGGGAAAGCAGCTGGTGCTGTAATATCCGCAGCAAATTCAGTTAACGTCACAAAGTTGATGTTAGGTGTTTTGTTACGTGCAAAACCAGAGAAGTTTTTGTCAGTAAAAGTATAAGTTAATTCACGAGCACGATCGGCACGGAAGTTTAGGAATAATACTGCATCACCTTCAGAGATTGGTGCAGCTTCGCCTATTACTGTTGCTTTTACAAACTCATCATTTTCATCACGAGCGTATGCATTTTCAAGACCGATTAATGCACTTTCAGCAGTGTAATCCGCTTTAGCTTCAGTTAATAAGTTATAAGCTTCCTCAACACGATCCCAACGGTTATCACGATCCATTGCGAAGTAACGACCCACTAAAGAAACAGTACGACCTACACCTACTTCTTTATATTTTTCTTCGAACTTAGCTAATGTACCCGCCGCGCTACGTGGTGGAGTATCACGGCCATCTAAGAATGCATGAATGAAGACTTTTTTAGCGCCACGTTTTGCAGCTAATTCGATAGCAGCCATAATATGGTCGTCATGTGAATGTACGCCACCTGGAGAAGCTAGACCCATAATGTGAACGGCTTTATCAGCTGCAACTGCCTTATCTACGGCAGCAACAAAGTTAGCATTTTCATAGAAATCGCCATCTGCAATAGACTTAGTGACTTTAGTTAGATTTTGATAAACAGTACGTCCCGCACCAATGTTGGTGTGGCCTACTTCAGAGTTACCCATTTGGCCGTCTGGTAAACCTACATCCATACCTGATGCAGAGATAAGTCCGTTTGCGTAATCTACACACAGTTGGTCTAAAACAGGCGTTTTAGCATTTGATACTGCATTGTCTGGCATATCAGGGCGGTAGCCCCAACCATCTAGAATTAATAGTACTAATGGTTTCTTAGGAGTTGTCATATCAAACCTCATTAATGTTTAAAATCATTTGCAGTCGATTTTACTACATCTGTGCGGCTTGTCACTGAAAAAGCAGGTGATAGATCAAAGCAAGTCAAAATAGTGCTAAAAAAGGCACTTCGTTGATATTTATATAAATTCCAAGGCTGATATTCTATTTTCCACAGGGTATACTCTGGGCTTAAATTTTCCTTTACTAAAGAAGAAGAGCGTTATGCAAGAATATATTGATTTTATTTCTAACAATCCTATGTTGTCTGCCGCATGGGGTATTATTGCACTGTTATTAATTCAAAGTGTTGTAAAAAGTAAACTAAGCCGCGTGAACAATGTTAATTCACAGGAAGCGACGTTACTGATTAATAAACAAAAAGCCGTTGTAGTTGATGTGCGCACTGAAGAAGAATTTAAAAACGGCCATATTGTTAATGCAAAAAACATAACTGTGTCACAGATTCAAGAAGGAAAGTTATCTGCTATTGAAAAGTATAAGCAGACCCCCATCATAGTTGTATGTGCAACGGGAACTCGTTCTTCAGGTGCTGGCGATAAATTAGTCAAAGCTGGTTTTGAACAGGTTAATCATTTAACTGCAGGTATGACTGGCTGGGCGACAGCTAATTTACCTACTACTAAGAAGTAATCAATACTATGGCGACTATTACTATCTATACCACTCCGTATTGCCCATACTGCAATCGAGCGAAGCAATTATTAGACAGCAAAGAAGTAAGTTACGAAGAGATTGATGTCTCTGATCGTTCACTCCGTCCTAATATGACAAAAATAACGGGTGGAACGACAGTGCCGCAAATCATCATCAATGGAAATCCAATTGGTGGTTGCGATGAGCTTTATGCATTAGAGCGCGCTGAACAACTTGATACACTTTTAAGCTAATTCAAACTATTTAATCATTTAAGGAATAAGGAAACATCATGCCAGAACAACAAGAAGCACAACCTGAATTTAATATCCAACGCGTTTATGTAAAAGACATTTCTTTTGAATGCCCAAATTCACCTGAAGTTTTTAAAAAAGAGTGGGCGCCAGAAGTATCAATGGATATCGATACTCAATCTAAGAAATTAGAAGAAGGTGTGTTTGAAGTGACTTTATCACTAACAGCAACGGCTAAAATCGGTGAAGAAGTTGCTTTCTTATGTGAAGTTAAACAAGCAGGTATTTTCTCTGTGTCGCAACTTGAAGGCACACAGTTAGCGCATTGTTTAAATGCATTCTGCCCAAATATTTTATTCCCATATGCGCGTGAAGCTGTATCAAATTTAGTGACTCGTGGTACTTTCCCACAATTAAATTTAGCACCAGTAAACTTTGATGCGTTATTTCAGCAAGCAATGCAAAAGCAGCAAGCTGAAGCAGAAAAATTAAATTCTTAATTAAGACTTCTTAAGTAGGTGATCTAATGGCTGAAAAAATTGCCATTACAGTATTAGGCGCAGGGTCTTATGGCTCTGCTCTTGCTGTATCGTTGGCTCGTAATGGACATAACACGCTAATTTGGGGGCATGAACTTGAGCATATCGAGCAATTGCAATCAGATCGTGAAAACAAAGCGTTTTTACCAGGTGTTGCATTTCCTGAACGTCTTCATCCAGAAGGTGATTTGGCTAAATGTTTAGCGGCAACTGACACTATTTTATTAGTCGTGCCTAGCCATGTGTTTGGTTTAGTACTTTCACAAGTAAAACCCTTATTACGTCCTGAGCATCGTATTGCTTGGGCGACAAAAGGGCTAGAAGCTGAAACTGGGCGTTTATTGCAAGAAGTGGCGCGCGATATTGTAGGTGAGGATTATCCTTTAGCTATGATTTCTGGGCCTACTTTTGCGATGGAAGTGGCAAAAGGTTTACCTACTGCGATAGCTGCTGCCGGTACAGATGCTGCTTTTACTCAGCATATTGCGGATCTTTTTCATAACCAAAGTAACTTCAGAGCTTATATCTCGGAAGACTTTACCGCCGTACAATTAGGTGGAGCAGTGAAAAATGTTATCGCGATTGGCGCTGGTTTGGCGGATGGCCTGGGATTTGGTGCAAATGCGCGTACAGCTTTGATCACACGTGGTTTAGTTGAATTGACTCGTTTAGGTGTGTCATTAGGCGCTACCGAGTCTTCCTTTATGGGAATGGCTGGATTAGGTGACTTAGTATTAACTTGTACCGACAATCAATCTCGTAATCGCCGCTTTGGTTTAGCTTTAGGTCAAGGCAAAGGAATTGATGAAGCACAGGTTGAAATTGGCCAAGTGGTTGAAGGTTACCGAAATACTGAAGAGGTTTATAACCTTGCTAAGCGTATGAATATTGAAATGCCGATTTGTGAGCAAATCTATTACGTGCTTTATGAAGGTAAAGCAGTAAAAGAAGCGGCAATGGATTTATTATCGCGTAGTAAAAAAGGCGAATAGAAATACTTTATTAAGTTAATTGCAAAAACCTCTTCGGAGGTTTTTTATTTGTAATAAATACAAATTTAAGCAATAAAAAAGGCCTCTTATGATAATGCCGATCAGTTAAGAAAAATTAGTTGATTTTTAACGTAAGAAGATCAAAATCCTATGACTCAAAAGGTCATGGGATTTTTTTATGGAACTTTCAGAAGCACTCGCTCGCACATCAAT
>NZ_SNUB01000036.1 GCF_004378355.1 Psychromonas algicola | reverse complement strand
TCCATTAGGTTCAACTCATTCCAAGGCATAAGTACCTCCTTATTTTGGGTACTTATAGTTTAAGAAATTGTTACCTATGTATAAGCAACAAAGTGTCACCTATGTTTATAACTCATACAGCCAGTTTCTTTGCCTCCTTTCTTTTCTGGTAAAAGAAAGGAGGTCGCCGACAGGGCGAAAACACTGTTAATAATAACCAAACTGACTGGACGAGCGTAGACGAGAACTAGATCTTTTGATGTAACAGTATTCAAAAATAATAGACAACACTGGATAAATTTGAATTTTTAAATACCAGAAAGTAAAAAAGGCTCATCACTTTTCGGTAATGAGCCTTTTCTATACGTGGCAGTTGATGCAGGAGAGATTGAATCTTTATTAAATCAATAAAAGCAAAAAGGCAGTAACTATAAAATAGTTACTGCCTTTTCAAATGTGGCAATGGATGCAGGAGAGATTCAAGCTCTCGGAGAACTAATAGCAAAAAGGCACTTACAGTAAACTGTAAGTGCCTTTTCTTAATGTGGCGGAGGAGGAGAGATTTGAACTCTCGGAGAGCTATTAACCCTCGCTGGTTTTCAAGACCAGTGCATTCAGCCGCTCTGCCACCCCTCCGCAGAACGAGGCGAATAATACAGAGATAAAAAAAAAAGCCAAGTCTTTTTTTAAACTTATTGGATTTTTTTTAAAATTATTTTTAATTTTTAACATTTGCGCAGTTCAGCCTTTAATTAACGGCCAATCACCTTTACTATTCACTTATAGATTGACCATGTATAACTGGCTATTTTACGAGCAATTATTTTAAGCCTATTTTTCTTTTAACATCTCAGTCTCCAATATCATTATTGCTATTCATTTAAAGGTTTTAAGCATGTTTCAAGATAATCCACTGTTAAACCAACTTAAACAAACAATGCAGGAAAATACACCGAAACGTACCGGTATTGTCAAAGCGTCAGAGCGTGGATTTGGATTTTTAGAAACCGACAAAGGAAAACGTTTTTTTATTGCGCCCGCAGATATGAAAAAAGTATTACACGGCGATAAAATTAGCGCGTCTATTCAAGAAAACGGTGACAAGTCCACGGCCACTCCCGTTGAATTAAAACATACCGAAATCAAAGAGTTTGTTGCACAGCTCTCTATCAGTGGCAAACGCATATCAGTCAAAGCCAATAATCCGCTATTACAGGGTTTCTTTAAAATTAAAGGCGCGATGCAATTAGCTGACAAAGGTTACCATGATGGTGACTGGGTGAAAGTTAAGTTACTTGAGCATGCTTTAAAGGGAAATGGCTTTTTAACTGAGATCGTTGAAAAAATTGCTGAACATAACGACCCTTTTGCTTACCGTTTAATTGCCGTTGCGACACACCAGTTACCTAGTAAAGCGCCAGAATTTGATCATCCTTGGCAAGTCATTGATGAAGAGCTTGAACGCCGTGATTTAACTAAAACACCTTTTTTCACCATTGATGGCGTCAATACCCAAGATATGGATGATGCGTTATACATTGAGGAGAATGATCAAGGTTGGGCGTTAACCGTTGCGATATCCGATCCTTCTGCTTATGTGCCAGAAAAAACAGACATGGATAAAGAAGCTAAGAAACGTAGCTTCACCTTGTATCTCCCTAACTTCAATGTACCTATGTTACCGCGTGATTTAAGTGATAGTTTATGTTCATTGAAAGAAGGCGAAAAACGCGCCACCATTTGCTGTACCATGCAAATTGGTAAAAACGGTGAAATTGTTGGTGAGCCTGAATTTTTTGCCGCTTATATCAAATCACATTATCGTCTTAACTATCATGATGTCTCTACTTATTTAGAAAATGAAGAGCTTACTGACAATCAATGGAAACCTAATAAACAATTAGGTGAATTATTGAGAGTGATGGAGCAAGCTTCGTTAGTGCGTCATCAATGGCGTTGTGACAATACCATTGTGATGAAAAGTCAGCATGACTACACACTGAAGCTAAATAACAAGGGTGAAGTTTACGAGATCCTTTGTGAGCCTCGTCGTACTGCGAACCGATTAGTTGAAGAGTCTATGATTGCTGCGAATGTCTGCGCCGGTGACTTTTTAGCAAAACATACCAATAAAGGTGTGTTTAATGTGCATTCTGGTTTTGCAAGTGACCGTTTAGAAAAAGCTGTTACTTTATTAGCTGAATATGGCGTGACCGCAGATAAAGAATCCTTAGCGACACTTGAAGGTTATATCAAGATGCGTCAGGAAGTGGCGCTATTACACAATACTTATTTAGACCATAGATTGCGTCGTTTATTAGCGTATGCCGATACGTCTGCAAGCCCTGCTCCGCATTTCACTATGGGTGTCAGTCATTATGCAACTTGGACTTCTCCAATTCGTAAATATGGCGACTTAATTAATCATCGTTTAATTAAATCAGTGTTGATGCAGAAAGAAAGCACAAAAGTTGATCCTGAAATTGGCGCACACCTAAATGAAGCGCGTAAATCACAACGCATGGCGGAACGTGATGTTAACAATTTGCTTTATTGTCGTTACTTAAAAGATCAAGAAAATTCAGATTGGCGTTATAAAGCTGAAATCTTTGATATTGTGAAAGCAGGCTGTCGTGTTCGCGTACAAGAAAACGGAGCGACTTTCTTTGTACCAAGCAGCATGTTAGGTAAAACTAACAAAAATGCTAAAGACGAAGAAGTTAAAAAGATTGAGTGTATTCGTGAACAAGGCGTCGTTAAAGTCGGCGAACAAATTGAGCTGCAACTCGGTGATGTGATTGATGTGATGCTCACTTCAGTTAAACCTGAGTCTCGTCAATTAATTGCTAAATTAGCCGATCCATTAGGTTAAAGACTCGCTCAACAAGATGTTTCAATGATGCTAAAAATAGCTAATCAGTTGATCTTTAAGGTCGGCTGATTAGTCCCTTTCATTTAATCACAACAAACATTTCATTTGTATTGTAATTGCCATTCAGCTCTATGCTACAATAACTTAATTTTAACATTCCAATATTAGAGATCATTTTTTTTGATGCCAATAACTAAATCCCAAGACCGTAACTTGTTTTCATATCCAAAATACAAAAATAGAACTGCTAAGGCTGCTCCATTTTTACCTATGTCACGTAAAGAGATGAAACAGCTTGGCTGGGATAGTTGCGATATTATTTTAGTAACAGGTGATGCTTATGTCGATCACCCTAGTTTCGGTATGGCTGTGATTGGCAGAATGCTTGAATCTCAAGGTTTCCGAGTGGGTATTATTTCTCAACCTAATTGGCATTCAAAAGATGAATTTATGCAGCTTGGTAAGCCTAATTTATACTTTGGAGTAACCGCCGGCAACATGGATTCAATGATCAACCGTTACACGGCTGAAAGACGATTAAGACACGACGATGCTTATACGCCTAATGACGAAGGTGGTAAACGCCCTGACCGCGCAGTAGCGGTTTACACACAACGTTGTAAAGAAGCGTTTAAAGGTATTCCCGTTATTATTGGTGGCATTGAAGCAAGTTTACGTCGTATTGCACATTATGATTATTGGTCTGACAAAGTACGTCATTCTGTTTTATTTGACTCCAAAGCCGATCTGCTTATTTATGGCAATGCAGAACGTCCACTGATTGAAATTTCACATCGTATTGCACAAGGTGATGATGTTAAGAGCATTACTGATGTACGTGGTAGTGCATTTTTAACCAAAGAAGCGCTTCCTGGATGGACTGGGATAGATTCTCGTAATGTTGATAAACCTGGGAAAATTGATCCTATCCCAAGCCCTTATCAAGATCTGACTGAAAAATGTGATACAGCTACCGATGAAAATGTAGTTGATGAAGCTTCTGACATTACTAAAACGGCACAAGTTGTACAAATTACACCGCATAAAAGCACGCCACAAGAAGCACGTGAAAAGCGATGGGAAGAGAAGTCTAAAGCATGGGCAACCACTTATATTAACTTGCCAACGTTTGAACAAGTGAAAGATAATAAAATGCTGTATGCGCATGCATCACGTATTTTTCATCAAGAAGTTAACCCAACTTCAGCCAAAGCATTAATGCAAAAACACGGTAACCGTGCGATATGGCTAAATCCACCAGCAACACCGTTAGAAGAAGATGAAATGGATGGTGTATTTGGTTTACCTTATGCGCGTGTTCCTCATCCAAGTTATGGTAATGCGAAGATCCCTGCTTACGATATGATAAAAACGTCGATCAATATTATGCGTGGATGTTTTGGTGGTTGTACTTTCTGTAGTATCACTGAACATGAAGGTCGTATTATACAAAGTCGTTCACAGCAATCTATTCTTGATGAAATTGAAGATATTAAACTAAAAGTCCCGGGCTTTACTGGTGTTATTTCCGACCTTGGTGGTCCAACAGCCAACATGTATAAATTACGTTGTAAGAGTGAGAAAGCCGAAGCAACCTGTCGTAAACCCTCTTGTGTCTGGCCGACGATTTGTGGCCACCTCGATACTGACCACACGCCAACCATTGAGTTATATCGTGCTGCTCGACAAGTACCAGGTATTAAGAAAGTATTGATTGCTTCAGGTGTGCGTTATGATTTAGCGATTCAAGATCCTGAGTATGTAAAAGAACTGGCCACACACCATGTGGGCGGATATTTGAAAATAGCGCCAGAGCATACTGAAGAAGGCCCATTAGGTAAAATGATGAAGCCGGGTATGGGCAGTTATGACAAATTTAAAGAACTGTTTGATCATTACTCAAAATTAGCCGGTAAAAAGCAATATTTGATCCCGTACTTTATTTCAGCTCACCCTGGCACCACTGATATGGATATGATCAACCTCGCGATGTGGTTAAAAGAAAATGACTTTAAGTTAGATCAAGTGCAGAACTTTTACCCTTCGCCGTTAGCCAATGCGACGACTTTGTATCACACTGAAATTAACTCTTTGAAGAATGTTAAACGTAACAGTGAGACTGTCTCCATTCCTAAAGGGACGATTCAACGCCGATTGCATAAAGCGATACTGCGTTATCATGATCCAGATAATTGGCCAATCATTCGTGAAGCATTAACGAAAATGGGACTAGATAAAACCTTGATTGGTAGTAAAGCGACTTGTTTAGTACCGAAAGAAACGCGTGCTGAAGTGATGAATAGAAATGCTAAAAAAGGCAAAACTAATTTCAAAGGTAAAAAAGTCGCACCGAATAGCCAAGGTAAAGCGGCGGATAAGCAACGTAAAACGCCTAATAACCCGCGCAAAGCTAAACCTAAATTTGGTACTAAAGCTGCGAAACAAGGCAATGGAAAACAAGGCTTAACTCGTTTTAGTACTAATCAATTTCAAAAGTAATCAATCTTAGTAGATAGCAGAAATTAAGAAAAAATAGAGTTAAGTCTTTATGATTAACTTGGAGCCAGATATTTAGCAGTCAAACAAACCATATTAAGCAATATGGTTTGTTTTTATTACAAGATTGAAAGGCTCTATTATAACTACTGCAATATTACACGTGCGTTGATTGCTTGTAGTGGACGATTATTCGGTCCATGCATGGTTGCTTTAAACGCTTCGATTTGAGACTTTGATGCTTCAACAACCTCTTTCAACACAAACCAACGAACACCTTCAGAGCATGGAGGAGTGGTTAATGAGCCATTAAAACGGTAATAACCTTTATTCGCAGGCAATAAGCTATTTGCAGCAATGACTTTCACAAAGGTATTACTATCACCTTCGTGCATAGGTATTTTATCCCATGCTGCTGCTAATCCTTTATTTTCAACACCTTCTTTAAACATAACAGCCACTACTGCAAGATGACCATTTTTATCAGCATGTACAAAGTGCGCCTCTAATGGAAAAGACTCTCCATTTATATGGTTTTCACTCGGAGCATGAAAATGAAATTGTAATAAATCAAATTGTATTCCATCGGCTTTAATATAACTTCCCTTTTCATAGTTAACCTGAACGGTATGACCATTATTAATTATTTTATTACCACCAGCTTGGTAATAAAACTCAAGTGGTTTCAATTCAGATTCAATAAATCCAGTTAAATTAATGGGAGATTGGTTGTTCCCAGTACAAGAGAAGTTGTCTCCACTTAAACTAGCCCAATTGTCAGGACCTTGTTCGCCAGAATACCCCCAATGAACATGCTTCGATGCAAAAGCATTGTTTGATATTAATAGTGCACAAGTTAATAAAATAGATGTTTTCATGAATTACCTCAAGGATTATAACTATCACATCGATTGATTACGCACTATTCATCTAAAGATTAGCGCGATAGCCAGTACGACATACTTACATGAAATAAATTTTGAGGTGAATTGAGATTTTAAGCTTTGATATAACTCATCATTTTGATAATGAAGTAGATGCAATGTATTTATTAATTTACTTATAAAACGCTATTTTTAGAATAAATAAATTATGAGTAAAAAATTGCACATAAAGTAACTTCACTAACGAAGACGAAGACAAATAACAATAGAGCTATTAAAAACGACTTTTCTTTTTTAAATCATCGAACGGCCAGTAAATGAATGCGATAGCGTTGTGCTGTCTACAAACTCTAATTCCCCACCAACAGGTACACCATGGGCAATACGGCTAACTTGAATACCATGTTTTTTGGCCATTTCAGCAATGTAATAGGCAGTCGCTTCACCTTCTACCGTGGGATTGGTCGCTAAAATCACTTCAGTTGTATTACCTGCTTGCATTTGCTTCTCTAACAGGTTCAAACCTAGCTGTTCAGGGCCAATGCCATCTAATGGCGATAAATGCCCCATTAATACAAAGTAAGTGCCTGAGAATAACGCGGTTTGCTCAATCGCCACCACATCTACTGGCATTTCAACAATACAGATAATGCCGTTATCGTTACGTTTTTGATTGCTGCAAATAGTACAAAGATCTTCTTCAGTAAAGGTACGACATTGCTGACAATGCCCTATTTCTGATACCGCTCTTGCTAATACATCACTTAACTTCATCGCACCTTGGCGGTTTTTATCTAACAAATGATATACCATGCGTTGTGCTGATTTAGGGCCTACACTCGGTAAACATTGTAATGCTTGAATCAATTCATCAATTAAGGGTCTGCTTGACATTATTCACTTCTTTTATTGGTTTATTCGCTTATTTAAGCTCTGTAATTTTTATTTGTTCAATGGTCGGTTGTAATTCTTTGTAGAGATTAATCGCCACATCTTCTGCTAATTGTAAATACGGTTCAACTAACGAAACAGATTCATTTTTTGCTACCGTTGGAAAACCTGCATCAGTATCTTCTCGATACTGAATATGTAGAGGTAATTGTCCTAAAAATGGTAGTTTAAATTGTTCAGCCAATTTTTTACCACCGCCAGTGCCAAATATTGCTTCTTCATGGCCACATTTCACACAAGCATAAACGCTCATATTTTCAATAATTCCAGCGACATTGACATCCACTTTGTTAAACATGATCACGCCTTTTTGGGCATCAATTAATGCAACATCTTGCGGTGTTGTCACTATCACCGCACTGGTGATAGGCACATTTTGTGACATGGTTAATTGAATATCACCTGTACCCGGCGGCATATCGACAATTAAATAATCTAGCTCTGGCCAATTCGTTTCATTTAACACTTGTTGTAACGCTTTGCTTGCCATTGGACCACGCCACACCATGGCATCTTTATCTTCAATCAAGAACCCTATACTGTTGCCGACAATTCCATATGCTTCAATTGGCTCTAATAATTTACCATCGGATGACGTCGATTTAGTGGTTTTCTTACCTAGCATTGTTGGTAATGATGGCCCGTAGATATCCGCATCTAACAAGCCCACTTTTGCGCCATTTTTAGCTAATGCAATGGCAAGATTTACGCTAACCGTTGATTTCCCAACTCCGCCTTTACCCGATGACACTGCGATTATATTTTTAATATCAGTATTTCGTTTCGGCACTTGTTTATGTGTATAAGTTGGAATTTTATAAGATACGTTCCAAGTCGGTGATTGTTTAAATAATGACGTTAAGGCTTCAGAAGAAGTTTGTTGTAACTCAGCTAACCATTTAGGTGCATAAAAAGGCAAAGTGATGGTAATGGCAGCAGACTCAGAATCGATAGTAAACAAACGCTGCTCAATCATCTTTTTAAACAATTCAGTTTCAATAATTTTTTCTAGACAGTCGAAGACTTGTTGCTCTAGTGTTTTCTTTTTAAACAGCATATAAAAGTCCTTAAGATTGAATTCAGGCCTGAGTTTATCAAAATACCGCCATAATTCATCCTTATTAAATAGAAGGTTTACTCGATACCTAGATAACAGTGTAATTTATGGTATTTTTTGGGTAGAATTGCACATTCGTTGGCATTCCATATTCTGTGTTTTATCACTTGAATGTTAACCAATATTGACTTTAAAAATCTGCTTCGACTTAAGGAATATCAAATAAATGGCTAATCAAGATCGTAATATCCTTGTTACCTGCGCCCTTCCCTACGCAAATGGTCCAATCCATTTAGGGCATATGCTAGAGCATATACAAGCGGATATCTGGGTTCGTTTCCAACGCTTACGTGGTAATAATATTCACTTTGTTTGTGCTGATGATGCACACGGCACAGCGATCATGCTTAAAGCACAAGAAATGGGTATTACGCCAGAGCAATTGATTGCCGATGTTCAAGCGGATCATGAAAAAGATTTTAATGATTTTAACATTAGCTTTGATAACTACCATTCAACGCACTCTGAAGAAAACAAAGCATTATCTTCTCAAGTTTACCTTGCGCTTCGTGACAATGGTTACATTACTGAAAAAGTAGTCTCTCAGTTATATGATCCTGAAAAAGAAATGTTTTTACCAGATCGTTTTGTAAAAGGTACTTGTCCAAAATGTAAGGCAGAAGATCAATACGGCGATAACTGTGACAAGTGTGGGGCGACATACAGCCCTGTTGATATGATTAATCCTAAGTCGGTTGTTTCTGATGCAACACCTGTAATGAAAGATACTGAAAACTTATTCTTTGATGCGCCACAGTTTCAAGCAATGCTTGAAGAGTGGACAAAATCAGGGGCACTACAAAGCGAAGTAGCGAATAAACTAAGTGAATGGTTTGAGAGTGGATTAAAAGCCTGGGATATCACTCGCGATGCCCCTTATTTTGGTTTTGAAATTCCAGGTGCTCCGGGTAAATTCTTCTATGTTTGGCTGGATGCACCGATTGGTTACATGGGCAGTTTCAAAAATTTATGTGATCGTACTGATAATCTTAACTTTGATGATTACTGGAGCAAAGACAGTAAAGCTGAGCTTTACCACTTCATTGGTAAAGACATCATCAACTTCCACGGTTTATTCTGGCCAGCAATGTTAGAAGGCGCGGGTTTCCGTAAACCAACAGGCGTTCATGTACATGGTTACGTTACCGTGAATGGCGAAAAAATGTCTAAATCAAAAGGTACTTTCATTAAAGCGAGTACTTACATTGAAAACTTAGATCCTGAATGTTTACGTTATTACTATGCAGCGAAATTAACGTCACGTGTTGATGACTTAGATTTTAATCTAGAAGACTTCACACAACGTGTAAATACAGATGTTGTAAATAAACTGGTTAATTTAGCTTCACGTACAGCGGGCTTTATTGCTAAAAAATATGACGGAAAATTATCTGCCGAAGTATCTGAACCAGCACTATATCAACAGTTTGTTGATGCAGGCGATTCAATTGCAGAACAATTCGAGAAGCGTGAATTTTCACGTGCTATTCGCGAAATCATGGCATTAGCTGATATCGCAAATAAATACATCGACGAAAAAGCACCTTGGGCATTAGCTAAAGTTGAAGGCAAAGAACTTGAAGTACAAGATATCTGTTCAATGGGTATTAACTTGTTCCGTGTTTTAATCACTTACTTAAAACCCATCATGCCAAAATTAGCTGAGCGCAGTGAAGCCTTTTTAGATGAAACGCTAACGTGGGAAAGTGTTAAAGCACCACTTGCAGGCCATCAAATTAATAAGTTTAAAGCGTTATTCCAACGTATTGATGCGAAACATGTAGAAGCAATGGTTGAATCATCTAAAGCCAGTGCGGCAGCTGATGCAGCAGCGAAAGAAAAAGCAGCAGAAGCAGCAAGCCAAAGTGAATTAGATAAAGAGCCAATTGCCGCTGAAATCGATTTCGATACCTTTGCTAAAACAGATTTACGTGTGGCATTAATTGCTAAAGCGGAACATGTGCCTAAAGCGAATAAGCTGTTAAAACTCACCTTAGATTTAGGTGGTGAAACACGTACAGTATTTGCAGGTATTAAATCAGCTTATAATCCTGAAGATTTAGAAGGTAAGCTAACCGTTATGGTAGCCAACCTTGCACCACGCCAAATGAAGTTTGGTTTATCTGAAGGTATGGTATTAGCAGCAGGTCCTGGCGGTGAAGATATTCATATCCTAACCCCAGATTCAGGTGCAAAACCGGGTCAACGTATCATGTAATCCTTGATAGCAATTAATACGATAGTTAGTTATTACACTTGTAGTAACTAACTATTTCACTTCCTCCCTCTATTCATCATCCCCAATCTAGATAGCGTAAATATAAATCATGAAACAAGCCATCGTTGGTTTTCATACCGATCAAGAAAATCATTGGGTTGTACAATTAGAATGCAGTCATTTTCAGCACGTACGGCACAATCCACCTTGGATGAATCGCTTATGGGTAACAACCCATGAAGGCAGAGAGGCAATGTTAGGATATCAATTAAACTGTGTGAAATGTGATAATGGCGCAGAAAAAGACAGGTTATAAAAATTAAATGGCAGCTAGTCCAAATAACCTAGCCGCCTGCTATCAATTAACTAATTATTTAGTTGTGCGACTAAAATTTAAAGCTGGGTTTTTAATCACTAATAATATACCGCTTAAAATCATCACGCTTGAAATTAAAAAAACCAATGACACACTTTCACCTAAGAATATAAATCCGGCTACAGCGGCGAGTACAGGTACTAATAACTGCACCACAGCAGCAACATTATGGCGTAATGTGGTTAACGCTTTATACCATAATAGGTAACCTAAAGCAGAAGCTAATACGCCAGAAAGGATCGCATATAACACACCTGTTTGAGTTAACGCACTGGTATCGAGATTAATCACAGCAAAAACGAAGATAAAAGGTAACGTTCTAAAGAAATTGAAAATTGTATCCGCACTTGGATCGACACTTTTTTTACCTGCTAAGGTATAAAATGCCCAACAAATACCCGACAAACACATCAATACAAAGGCAATCAATGAAGGACTAGAAACTTGTGGCGCGAGTAAATAAACAAAACCAGCGACGGCAAGCAATAAACCTAATAGTTCAGCTCGACTTAGTTTATGGCCTTTTAACAATCGCGTTAACAGCATTGTCACTTGTACTGTCGCAAACAATACCAATGCTCCTGTTGCGGTATCTAATTGGATATAAGCATAGGAAAAGGTTAATGCATAAACAAATAACCAGATAGCGCTTAACCAGCTGCCTTTACTTTGTGTTTTAGCCGCAACCTGTGCATTGATGTCTGTAGGAGAGAGTTTCTTCTTTTCATAAATATTTTTAATACTAAGAAAAGCAGCAAGAAAAACGGCACCTGAAAATAATCTTATCACTGTAAAGCTACCGGCATCGATTTGTTGATCGCCCAAAGCTAAACGACAAAAAACAGAATTGGCAGCAAAGGCAATTAAAGCCAATGTGGTTAAAACAAAAGTATTATTAAACATAGTCACTCTATTTTATAAATATTCATCATAGATAAAATAAAGCCTGTTATAAAACAGGCTTAAATCGTTTTTTGATTAATAAAGTATTCATTAAAATATTTAAGTCGCCTAATACTTATTAGGCATTACTTATATTTAAGATCATATTGAATAGAGATGATTGCATCAGATTAAATAAGAAACGCACTGATTAAACCAATTAAGCCACCGAAGACACCGCCCCAAACAACTAACCAACCTAGGTGTTTTCTAATCATTTCTTGTATGATTTGTTTCACTAATAAAGGCGTTAATTCATTTAAGCGTTGTTCAATGATTTGCTCAATTTTAGTTAGAATATCCTGCATTAAATCAGGCTCACCCATTTCACTTTTAAGTAATTCGGTGAATTTTTCATCTTGTGTTAACTCAATGATTGATGTTTTCATATGCTTAATAAAAGGTTCTCTTAATGGCGTTAATGCTTCTTCGCCACCAAACATACCTAACATGCCACCAAATGAAGAATTCATAATCACTTGCACTAACCCATCATAAGTTGGATTCAAATCCACTTTTTCAATAACAGGCTCTAAATTTAGCTGAGCCGATGAGAAGCTACCTGCAGATAAAAAACGTTCGACGTTCTCAGCAGTAAAGAATTGCTTCATCATTAGATTTCGAATACCAGATTTAAACTCTTCAAAGTGAGCAGGAACGACACCTGAGCCATATAAAAATGGAACTCTTTCAAATAACATAAATACAGCAAGCCAGTTAGTTAACGCACCTGATAATGCAAATAAACCAACCATAGTTAATATATCGGCTAATACTGATTCACCTAAAACAAAACCAATCACTAGCACTAAAGCAGCGATAATATTAGTCACTAAACTCTTATTCATGTTTTTTCCTTATTATTTATACAAAGCCCACTTGCAGTACAGACTTAGAATAATCTTGATATCACTTTCTTTATTATAAAAAAAATCCAGTTATAAAATAACTGGATTTTTATATAAACTGACAATTTTTTATTATTTATCAGCTACTTCACGTAATTTCAAACTACGTAAAGCTTTATCTAATACGCCATTAACAAATTTATATGATTCGTCAGTAGCAAAATCTTTAGCTAACTCAATCGCTTCATTTAATACCACTTTATGTGGTACATCTGGACGGAAAGTTAACTCAAACATAGCTAAACGTAATACGGCAATATCAACCATATCCACATCATCAATTTTACGAGAAAGATAAGGGGATAATTTTTCGTCTAATGCATCGATATTTTGTACCACACCGATCAAAGATTCTTTAAAGTAAGGCACGTCAGTTTTCGACATATCTTGATCTACAGAAAATTGCTCAATAATTTGAGTGACACCTGTTTGAGTAATTTGCCATTGGTAAATAGCTTGCACAGCAAATTGGCGAGCACGACGGCGTTCAGCAGGTTTCATTTTCATTATCCTAATTCCGCCATCACATTAACCATTTCTAATGCGCCTAAAGCAGCTTCGCTACCTTTGTTACCCATTTTAGTGCCAGCTCGTTCGATAGCTTGGTCAATTGAATCAGTTGTTAATACACCAAAAGCAACAGGAATATCAAAGTCTAATGATACTTGTGCAAGGCCTTTATTACATTCATTAGCCACTAAATCAAAGTGTGGTGTTCCACCACGGATAACACAACCTAATGCAACAATCGCATCAAACTTTTTAGATGCAGCAACTCGTTTCGTCGCTAATGGTAATTCTACGGCACCAGGAACACGTACAACCGTGATGTTGTCATCGGCAACTTGTCCAGTACGCTTAAGGGTATCAATAGCACCAGCTAATAACTGCTCATTGATGAAGCTGTTAAAGCGAGAGATTACGATTGCGATTTTAGCTTGTGGAGCGGCTAAGCCACCTTCAATTATTTTCATTTTCTACCCTTATTACAAAATTTTGTGCATTCTAGCATAATTCATTTCTATATCGACACTGTTTATTCAGTGATATATTCAACCACTTCAAGACCAAAGCCCGATAAAGCAGAGTACTTTTTCTGTGAACTAAGCAATGCCATTTTTTGCACGCCTAGATCCTGAAGAATTTGAGACCCGACACCAACACGACGACTTGCGCCTTGTGTTTTTGCAGCAACACGTTCACCAGCATCTTCTTGCTTGATATATTTCATTTGCTCAATCAATGATTCAGGTGTTTCTTGATGGCCTAACATGACTAATACACCACCGCTTTTTGCTAAACGCGCTAGTGCGCTTTGCATTGGCCAAGTACGAGGACTTAAACGATCTGAGAAAAAGTTGTCTGCAAATGTATTTTGTAAATGCACGCGTACGTTAGTTGTCGCGCCTTCTTTGATTTCACCGTTTACTAAAGCAAAATGAACTTGCTTATCAATAGTATCTTGATAAGCGATTAAGTCGAATTCACCAAATTCAGTAGGTAATTTACATTCGCTAACACGCTCAATCGTCGTTTCATTGTTATTACGGTATTCAATTAAATCAGCCACTGTGCCTAATTTGATATTATGCTCTTTTGCAAATACTTCTAAATCACTACGACGAGCCATGCTGCCATCTTCATTTAAGATTTCAACAATCACACCTGCAGGTTCACGGCCCGCTAAACGTGCTAAATCACAACCTGCTTCAGTATGCCCTGCACGTGTTAATACACCACCAGCTTGTGCTTTTAGTGGAAAAATATGACCAGGCATAACAATATCGGTTGGTTTCGCATCTTTACCGATTGCAGCTAAGACTGTCACTGCGCGATCCGCTGCAGAAATACCGGTAGTAACCCCTTCTGCCGCTTCAATAGAAACAGTAAAGTTAGTTGAGAATGCAGCCGTATTATCTTCTACCATTAATGGCAGCTTTAATTGTTCACAACGGTCTTCTGTCAATGTTAAACAGATTAACCCTCGACCATATTTTGCCATAAAGTTAATGGCTTCAGGTGTCACAAGATCCGCAGCCATGATTAAATCACCTTCATTTTCGCGATCTTCATCATCCATTAAGATAACCATTTTTCCTAAACGGATATCTTCAATTATTTCTGCTGTTGTATTTAACTTCATTTCTATCCCTTAATATGCTTTAAACTTGTGTTAACCCATGAAGCCGCTTTTCGCGAGTAAATCCATGGTTGAATGTTGTTTGCTATATGATTCTGCTGCTTGCTCACCTAACACTAAACGTTCTAAATAACGGGCAATCACATCGACTTCTAAATTAACGCGCGTTCCTACCGCATACTCTTGCATAATAGTTTCGCTAATAGTGTGAGGGATAATTGTTAGCTTAAAGCTTGCGCCATCAACTTCATTAGTTGTTAAGCTCACGCCATCGACTGTAATCGATCCTTTTTTAGCAATGTATTTAGCTAAATCATCGGGTGCTTTTATCCAATATTCAACAGCATTACCAAGTGGTGTTACCGCTGTTATTTCGCCAACGCCATCAACGTGACCGCTAACAATATGCCCACCAAAGCGATCATTCATTTGCATCGCTTTTTCAAGGTTCACGAGAAACCCTGTTTTAATGTTCGAGAAGCCACTTAACTTGATTGTTTCATAGGAAACATCAGCATTAAAACTATCACCATTTAAATGTGTCACTGTCAGACAAACGCCATTATTGGCAATACTGTCGCCTAGTTTGACATCACTCATATCTAGTCCACCTGCATGGACGGTAATGGTCATATCTTTCTGATTCTTTTTAATTGCAATGATTTTGCCCACTGCTGCAATAATACCTGTGAACATATTATTCTCGATGGTTAATAAGACGAATATCATCACCAATCTGCTTCACTGAATGCAGTTTAAATTGGATAATCTCGTTCATCGTTGAAAAGTTGGGTAAGTTTACTAAGTTTCTTCCTTGATCGCCCATTAATTTTGTCGCTTGATAGAGAATAAATTCATCAACTAGGTCATTGTTAAAAAAATCACCCGCTAATGTTGCGCCAGCCTCTATCCATAAGTCATTTATTTCATAGTCGTTTAGCTGTGACAATAAATCATTAAGATCGATCCGACCTTGTTGATTTTCTTTAGCTATTATTTGTTCAATTTCAGCAGTTTGTTGTTTAAAACCAGAAACGTCACGCGCAATTAAAGAAACAATAATCACCTTACCAGGCAAGGTAAAAAGCTTTTCCTGTAAAGATAATTGGTTATTAGAATCTAAAATGATGCGAATAGGCTGGCGTAGATCTTCCTCACTGACTAAGTTTGCATCAAAACGAGGACTATTAAGCAGCTCTTGATAACGTACATTTAAACTTGGATCATCCGCAAGGACTGTACCAACACCGGTTAAGATGGCACTTTGTTGAGCGCGGTAATATTGAACATCCGACCTTGCTGACGGACCTGTTATCCATTGACTAACACCATTTTTAAGTGCTGTTTTACCATCCAGACTTGATGCCATTTTAACGGTAATACGAGGGCGTTTATGTTTCATACGAGTGATAAAGCCCAAATTGAGCGCTTCAGCTTGCTCTGTCAACAAACCAACATCAACTTGTATACCCGCTTCTTCTAAAATGGCAATACCACGTCCAGCAACTTTCGGGTTTGGATCAACCATAGCGACGACAACACGTTTAACACCTGCTTTCACTAAAGCGAGCGCACAAGGTGGCGTTCTACCGAAGTGAGAACAAGGCTCTAAGGTTACGTAACAGGTTGCATGAGTTGCCTGTGAACCGGCTATTGCTAACGCATTCACTTCAGCATGCCCTAACCCCGCTTTACGATGAAACCCTTCACCAACGACGATATCATTGTTAACAATCACACAACCGACATTAGGGTTTGGCGATGTTGTAAAACGACCACACTCAGCTAATTCAATCGCGCGTTGCATGTGGATTTTATCTAACTCTGTAAATAACATGATTCTGATACTTTTAGGTGGTGAATTTAATAGTTTAAGTGAGCTCTTAGTCACTTAGTTTGGCAATTTCTTCACCAAATTCTTTGATATCTTCAAAGGCACGATAAACCGAAGCAAAACGAATATAAGCAACTTTATCTAAGCTCTTAAGTAATTCCATCACTAATTCCCCTACCATTTTAGAAGGGACTTCTCGCTCACCAGTAGCACGTAATGTAGATTTTAATTTATTGACAGCATTTTCAACGGCTTCAATACTTACAGGACGCTTTTCTAGAGCAGTGTTAATACCCACTAATAATTTTTCTTCATTAAATGGTTCACGGCTTCCATCTGATTTGATTAAGCGCGGCATAATTAATTCTGCTAATTCAAAAGTCGTAAACCTTTCGTTACATTCATTACACAGTCGACGGCGACGAACTTGAGAGCCTTCCGAAACAAGTCGAGAATCAATTACTTTTGTATCTTGAGCACTGCAAAAAGGACAAAACATAGCGTATATCTCTATTGGAAAAACGGTTAAAAGGAGGAATTTATTGCCTCCTACGACTTTATTAATTTAGACTTTAAATAAGCATTAGCATCAATTCTAGTTATGAGGCTAAAATAGGTGCTTAATTTAACATATTTTCAACCCTAAATAACATTTTATCGGTGATATTTGAGGTTATAAAAATAACATTTTTTTCAAAATTTTTAAGGAGACACAATGGCACAGGAAAATATGATTATCGGTGGAGGGTGTTTCTGGTGTGTAGAAGCCGCTTTTAACCAAATAAAAGGCGTTACGAGTGCAATTTCTGGGTATTGTGGTGGCAAGCAAGAAGATGCTGACTATGAAACAGTTTGTACAGGTAAAACAGGACACGTTGAAGTAGTTAAAGTAACCTTTGATAATAGTGAAATCGATTTCACTCAATTGTTACATTTGTTCTTTAGTGTACATGATGCGACACAAGTTAATCGCCAAGGGAACGATATCGGTACACAATATCGCTCAGCCATTTTTTATCAAAATGAACAACAACAAAAAATAGCCTTAGATTTAATTCAAGATCTCAACCAACAAAAACTGTTCGATAAAGATGTCGTTACTTCAGTAGAAGCGGCTCAACCCTTTTATGCAGCAGAAGATTACCATCAGGGTTATTACCTGAAGAACCCAGAACAGGGATACTGCATGGCAGTAGTTGCACCTAAATTTCAAAAATTTAAAATGCAACACGCAAACTTATTAAAATAAAGTAAGTTTATTGAGCTGCGCCAAGTCGTTTAGTTAATGTCACTTGGTGCAGTAATAAAGCCTTGATATCCTGTTGCTTGTAATTCACTCACAATATCTAATTGCTCATTGTCTTCAATACCAGTAATAATCACTTCAATATCTAAACCAAGTGCAGTCTTAATAACTGCATGGGTTAATTCAAGTTGTTCTTGTAAATCCCCCATTTCCATTTTGCTTTTAGGGTTACATGATAATGATTGATCTAATTTAACATAATGAGGTTTAATGATTTGTAAGTAAATTAATGAGCCCATTTCACGTCCACAATTATCAATACCAATGTGAGCTCCATGATCTTTGATAATGTTAGCAAAGTGAAGACTTTCTTCTGGATGAATTAGTACCGTGCTTTCACGTATTTCAAAATAAAATTGAGTTGCGTCAGTTTGTCGGCTCAAGAATAAGTCCAACCAAATATTAAATGCATTATCAATAATACTATCTTGAGTAAGATTAATCGCCACTCGCTGTTGATTTGAAAGAATAATTGGACTGGCAGAAATAGCTTCTAATAAAGACTTATCAAATTGACAGCCTAACGCCAAATGCTCGATATTAGGCATAAATTGCGCTGCTCGTATGATTTCACCATTAATATCTAATCGTGTATAGATTTCACGGTGTAAAATTTTATTGTTTTTAAAGCCAATTGCAGGATGCCATTGCAATAAGAATTGTCTTTTTTCAATGGCTTCTTGTAAGTGCTCTTGCCACTGCGAAATAGTAATCCCCTGTTTCGCATCACTTTGGTAATAATGACTAACTTTGTCTTCTTCCAATGCTTGTTTTAGTGCACTATCAGCATTCGCAAGTAATTGAGACGCAGTAATATCTTCGGTGCGAGATGCCATACCAATAGCAAAACCTTGGCTTGTTGCATGTGTATTTTGTCTTGCTTGATTGATTAATCGGATTAAGCTCTGTAAATATACTTTTAGTTGCTCAGAAGTCGCTTTAGTGACTAAGAATGCAAACTCTCTTTTTGAAATTCGTGCAATAACACAAGGAGCAATACTTGGTAAAGTTTCTTGCATCTCTTTAGCTAATACCTTAATCGTATTATCTCTGACTTGGTATCCTAATTCTTTATGAATACTTTCTAACCAATCTAATCTTGCAATTAACACACCGCCGTAACCAGGATCGGAAATCCAACTTTGAAGTTGAGCATTCAAGAATAAACGGTTCGGTAACTGTGAAACACTATCTGTTAATTTATCATTTTTCAGAGTCACAACTTCTTTATCTAGCTGTGAAAATACATTTTGAAGTTGTTTAGACATACTGTTCATAGCTAAAACCACTTCTTTTAGTTCAGTTGTTTTAGGCAACGCTAAGTCTGGTTGGAATTCACGTTTGGCAATTAACTTGGCCTGTGCAGCAACACGATGCAATGGCGTCAATATTTTAGTTAAACGTAATTGTAAGACAATCAATGAAGCGACAAGTAAAGCAAATAAAATCAATAATGTATCGCTCATTACATTCCATAATTGACGATAACCAATAGCAGGGTTTGCTTCAATCTCTAGTGTGGCTAACTGCATCCAGCCATTATTAATGGTGCTTGTTGTGTTTTTTTGTTCGAATAAGTCTAATGCAAGGAACCAATCAGGTACACCATCCACTAGTATTGGATTTTCCCATTTTTGAGTAGTTTGATCTGATAACCAAGTCAGACTGACTTTTTTATAAAAGCCACCTTCAAATATCACATTAATAACCGTTTCTGCAGCGGCAATGTCACCAGTTTCAAGATGTGGTTTTAACATCAAGCTTAATGCATGAGTAGTATTATTTAAATCGGACTCAATTTGTGTATCCATGAACTCTTTAGTTTGGGTAAATTGGAAATAAACCAAACTAAACATCACTAATAAAAATAGTCCAAATAAAAAGGATCGGATCTGATTAAACAGGGTCATAAATAAATTACTCCATTACTGTAACTGGTTGTCTTAAGTGGTCAAGGCCCATGCGATGATTTAAATCATTCCAACGTTTGAGTCTGGTTGGTTTCCCAGCCACTACACCTTGTCTTTTTTCATTGTTTAACCATAACTGCTTACCGTTAAAGCTATATACAGGTATTAAATCTTGTCGTTTACTTGCTAGTTTTATTTGACCATCGATATTATCTAAAATTAATGGCTCCGAAGCAGGTGTTTCGTAATAAGCTAATACCATATGATACTGGTTAAGTGTTAACGCTTTAACCATGATAATACGTAATTTCTCATCAGCTATGCCTAAAGATAACAAACTAAAATATTTGGCAACGGCGAAGTCTTCACAATCCCCCGCATTAGCACCAATAAACTCAACAGGTGTTGCCCAATAATTACTTTCACCCCATAACTTTTGATCTGTAGTGAATTGCAATTGATTGAAGAATTGATTAGTACTTTGCAGCTTTATTTGATCATTTGAATAGTCACCTTGAAGTAGGTTTACCCAAGCTTGACCTCGTTTAGCAGCACGATCACCATAATTACTTTGTAAAACAGCCACCACTTTTTCACTATTCATCGCCGATGGGACAGCTGCATGTAAATACGAAGTACTTAAACATGCAAATAAGCTCATCAGAACAGATGTTTTTAGTGTGGAAGCTATTTTAGGCATCAATTAATCACTACTTTTTGCCCTGATCGACGCTATAAATGGTCCATTTTAAATCTTTGATTTTTTTCTCACCAAATATTTCTGCAACAATACGCCTATTCTTAGCATGTACATATTCACTATCACCTTTTAATAGAGGTTTTTCTTCACCATAACCAATCGCCTTAACGCGGCTATTTTTAATGCCATATTTATTAACGAGTAGTAATTTAATTGCATCTGCACGCTGTAAAGATAACTTTTTATTATATCTCGCATCGCCAACAATACTGGTATGCCCTTCGATAGTTACACTTACAGTCGGATATTGATTAAGAAAGTTAGCAAGATCTTTAATTTCAGAATAATATTTACTCTTTACTTCCGCAGACCCGCTATCAAAATTAATCATCAATTCACGACGTATTTTTTCTACGGTTTCTTGGGCACAACCATTATTATTTATATTCGCACCAGAAAAAGTATCTGGACAAGCATCACGCGCTGAAATCACACCATCATTTTCAGGATCAGATAAATCATATTTTTGAATTGTTGCTTGATCTACCATTTCTACTGCAGAAAATGAACATCCACTTAATAGTAGAACAACAGCTAATAAACTAGTTTTCTTCATAGTAAACTCCTCCTACTAGTTCCGTTTCGCCTTTCCAGCTTTCTGGACGAGTAACACGTAATGCATCTAATAAAATGCCCATTGAATGCAATATACGATATTGGGCTGTTATTTCAGAGAATTCAGCTTCTAAAAAATCACGACGAGCCTGGAATAACTCATTTTCAGTATCCAGTAAATCAAGTAGACTACGTTGCCCGATTTTAAACTGTTCTTTGTAGTCTGCTTGTGTATCTTTCGAAGCTACAACATGCATTTGTATGTATTTCTTTTGCTCATTTAATAATTCAAAAGCATTCCAAGATAAAATAAAACCTTCTTTAACGTCTCGATGAGCGCTCATATTTAATGCTTTTGCTTCATTAAATCGATAAGCAGTTTCTCTCGTGAAGGCACTATCTTTACCACCGGAAAAAAGGTTATATCTAAAACGTAACATGGCAGTTAAGTCATTATTATCACCTTCACTTCCATCAACATTGTTATTGAGATTAGTGTCTATCTCAATATTAACTTCAGGGTAGTAAATTGATTTAGAACTTTCATATTGCGCAGCAGCAGACAAAATATCATTGCTTGAAGCGGAAATTGCAGGATGAGAACGCAGTGCTATTTCCAGTCCTTCTTTCTCACTTTTTGGTAACATGCTTGCATCTGGCACAGGAATAACTAACTTCTCTGGAGCTTGATCGACAACTGTATAAAATCGTGTTCTGCTGTCTAGATAGTTATTTTTTGCCGCAATTAAATTAGATTGTGCATTAGCTAAACGCCCATCAATTTGTGATAAGTCCGCTTTACTGCTGAAACCAGAATCAGTACGCTCTTTAATTTGCTTTTGGATATCAATATGCGACTGTAAATTTCTTTCCGACAAACTCACTAGCTCTTTGGTGCGAATAAGATCAACGTAAACTCGTATAACTTCTAAAGTAATATCTTCAGCCAAAGATTGTAAACGCCATTGTTCGGCACTAGTAGCATAACTGGTTCGATCCACTTCACTGCTGGTTCCAAAGCCAGTAAACAAGTTTTGTCTCAAACTTAATCCAAGTTCGCGTCTTATTAAGCTTTCAGTGTCACTATCACTACTTGTATCACTTCGAGTACTAGGACTATCAGTGTATTCGTAACCAATACCACCAGTAAAATCAAGCGTAGGTAAATATCCCGATTTTGCTTGCCCTATCTGTTCTTCATTGACTTTAAAACGAGTAAAAGCAGCTCTTATTTCAGGGTGTCCGTCCAAAGTATATGCAACCGCTTGCTCTAGCGATTGACTATTAGCCATTGAAGGAAGCAATGCTAATGAGCAGAAAGCAGCAATTACTGTTTTGTTAGCTTTTTTAAATTTCAAAGATTTCATCTTATGTCCGTATTTTTTTCATAATAATTCTTAATATTCGCGCAGAGCCATTTCTTTTGCTCGTAATATAGGGTTTAACATATATTCAAGTACTGTCCGTTTACTTATCATAATATCCACACTTGTCAGCATGCCTGGAATAATTGGCATATCTTCTTTGTTTTTACGATTCATATTCGATTCGATTGTTCTTATCCTGACGATGTAGTAACTATTTCCTTCTTCATCCTGCGTGGTATCAGCACTAATTTGTTCAACCACTCCTTCTAGTCCTCCATAACGTGTAAAGTCATAAGCCGTTATTTTTACTCGTGCTGTTAAACCGACACGAATAAATGCAATATCTTTAGGAAGAATTTTTGCTTCAATTAATAATTTATCTTCTGTTGGTACAATTTCTAATAAAACTTGCCCAGGCTTAACTACCCCACCTAATGTATTTATATGTAACGTTTTAACAGTCCCCACTACAGGAGAAATAATAAGCGCTTTACTTACTTTGTCTTGCACACCGACTTGCGCTTCGGTAATACGAGATAAAAAGCCTTGTTTTTCGTTTAGTTGAGCACGAGCATCAGCCCTATATTTAAGTACTAATTCTCGACGTTTTAAAACTGACTCTTCCAGTGCTGATTCATGTTTAGGAATAACTAAACGTAAACTATTTAATTCGCCTTCTAAATCATTAGTCGTACGTTGCAGCTTTAATAATTCAACTTCAGGGACGATATTTCTTTCTGCTAATGGCCTTGTTAATTCTAATTCTCTATTCGCTAATTGAAGACCATTAACTAATGTTTCAATTTTTGATTCAACTTCTATAATTTCTTGCTCTCGTTGAGTGATTTGTTGAGCCTGAATTGCAACCTGATTTTCAAGGTTACTAAGACGTCCTAAATATTCATCTTGTTGACGTTGAACAAGCGTTGGCGCGGTAATTTGTAAATCTTTAGGGAATTGTAGTTCCTTTTTCTGTATTTTTATTTGTAATTTCCAGTTTTTTACATCTGCGACTAAAATACTGCTTAATTCAGCACGTAAACGGATAACATCAGCTCTTAATGCATCTACTTCTTGCGTTTGTTGTGCCATATCAGAACGGAAGCGAGTGTCATCAATACGCGCTAAAGGCTGATCTTTAGTCACTGACATTCCCTCTGTGACATACAATTCTTGTAAAATACCGCCATCCAAACTTTGTATAATTTGCACTTGAGAAGAAGGAACCACTTTTCCTTCTCCACGGGTTACACGGTCAAGCTCAGCAAAATAAGCCCATACAAAAAAGCAGAAGAATAAAGCACTAAGGGCCCATACAGTTAAACGTTGTGCGGTTGGTGTTTGTGTTAACATTGCACCGTAAACGTCATCAGCCATTTCTAAATCATCTTTAGATATCTTCATGATTTAGTACCTTTTGCTGCAAACTTACCCGAAGTAAGTTTCTCTAAAATAAGATCTTTAGGGCCATTGCCTACTATTTTCCCTTGATCAAGTACAATAATACGATCAACTAATTGTAGTAAATGCATCTTATGAGTGATCAGTAATAAACTACGGTTTTTTACGGTTTGTTGCATTGATTTAATAAACTGTTTTTCAGCCCTAGCATCTAAGCTGGCAGTCGGTTCATCCAATAATAATATTTGAGGGTCACTTAAAATCGCACGTGCTAATGCTACGGCTTGGCGTTGACCTCTTGATAAAGTAATACCGCCTTCGCCCACCTGTAAATCTAAACCTTCTGAGGCAAGGTCTGTAAACAAATTAACACCTGACAACTGCACAGCACGCAATAGTTGATATTCAGTTACTTGTCTTGTACCAAATAAAATATTGTCTTTCACCGTACCGTGAAATAAGGTGATATCTTGCGGCAAATAACCAATGTTGCTGCGTAAATCACTTGGATGGATCTGTCCTTGGTGCAAACCATCATAACGAATGCTCCCTAGTACAGGTTTATATAAACCTAAAATTAACTTAGCAAAAGTCGTTTTCCCAGATCCATTGCGACCTATAATCGCAATTTTTTCACCAGGTTTTATATTTAAAGAAAATGGGTATAACGCCATTTTTTCTGAATTAGGATAGTGAAAAGAAACTTGCTCACATTCAATATTGCCATGTAATTTATTACGGCTAATGAGGTGACCTTTATTCTCAAATTCCCCTTCTTGCTCCATAACACTATTAATTTGACGCAATGAACTCATGGTTTGATTATAACGAGTCATTAATGCAGCGATCTTCGCCATGGGTGCAACTGCCCTGCTTGATAACATAACGGCAGCAATAATAGCCCCCATTGAAATCAAACCTTCAGAAACTCGATAAACACCCAAAACAATCACGGCAATAACTGACATTTGAATAACAAAGCTTGAAACATTAGCCACTGAGTTAGTGATCACTTTGGTTTTTAATTGCCATTTAGAAGTATGCCCAACCATTTGCTGCCAAGCATGTTGAATGATCCCTTCTGCACCATTTGCTTTAATAGATTCCATAGCGGATAAACTTTCAACTAGATGACCATGACGTAACCCAGAAAATTTATTGCTTTCTTCTATCGCAACTTTAAGTTTTGATTGCACAAAGAAGCTATAACCAATAATGATAACGGTAGCTAAAACAGCAAAAATAGCTAAATCCCCTGCGACCAACCAAATGATAAAGATAAATAATATTGAGAAAGGCAAATCAACTAGTGCAGTAATAGTGGCTGATGATAAAAAGTCTCGAATACTATCGAATTCACCAAGTTGGCGAGCCATCCCCCCCACACTTGAAGATCTTTTTTCAAGTGGAATACCGATTGCTTTCGCAAATAATTTTGAAGATATTTCAACATCAACTTTTTTACCTGCGACATCAATTAGATAACCACGAATTTGCTTTAAGACAAAGTCAAATATGTAAGCCGCAGAAGCACCAATTGCTAAGACCCAAAGTGTTTCAAATGCAAGATTAGGAACAACTTTATCGTAAACATTCATCACTAATAAAGGTGACAGTAAGGCAAAGATATTAATTAAAATAGAAGCAATAAGGACATCACGATAAATAGGTGCTGACTCGCGAACACTTGCCCACAACCAATTCTTTTTCGTTTCTTGAATATGCACATCAAAATGACGATCACCATGGTACTTTTGTTTAATTAAAAATAGGTAACCTACATATTCAGATTCTAGATCTTCTATAGACAGTAGCTCTTCACCACCCGTTTCAGGCAGCGAAACACGAGCTTGGTTAGCATCTAAATCAAGTTCATGCAGAATACAAGCTTGTTTGTTTTTTAACATTAGAATGCAGGGTAATAACATAGCTGGAAGCTCTGTTAAATTTCTGCGGTCCATCTTAGCACTTAACCCAGCACGGCTTGCTGCTTGCGGCAATAGCTCGGGTGTTAAGTGTTGATGTGTTAATGGTAAACCTGCCGATAATGCATCAGCAGAACAAGGAGCAGAAAAATGCTCACTTAATAACACCAAACAATCTAATAATGGATCATGGCCAATACGAGTCGATGCATCCATTTCCCATTGTTCAGACTGAGCTTGCTTTTTTTTAGCTATTGGCTCTTTATCTTCAGAGCTAATAACTTGCTCTGCTTGATTAGCAGAGCTGTCATTAGTCCGTAGATTTTCTTCGCTATTGTTATTGATACTTTAATCCTTCTAAATGATATAGATTTAGATAATGTCATCTTCAAAAGTAGAATTTGAAATTGAATTATCAACACTAGCATCACCTATAATAAGCGCGCTTGAACTTCCATCATCGCTATTATACAAATCGCGCATCACTTCTGTTTCGTTGATATTACCGTTACTATCAATACCATCCAAGCGATAATCATCTAGAATAATTGTTTGTGTGACAGTGCCATGTTCATTCTTGTCACCTTCAGCATAAACATTAATAATGCTGCTATTGTCTGAAGAATCATAAGCAAAATCAAAATAATTACTTAAATTGTCAGCGGTTTCATTTTGCAACAAGTTGCTTAAATCTAAATGGTCGTTATCACTAAAGCCGTAAACAACATCGGTTCCAGTATCATCAGCTAACCATACAAAAGTATCAGAGCCGGAGCTTTCTCCATCATCGGTACCACCATAAAGATGATCATTACCTAAACCACCAATAATGATATCGTCACCTGCTCCACCATATAAATCATCATGACCTGAAGCACCAATGAGAATGTCGTTTCCTTCATCACCAGAAAGTTCATCATCACCAGCTCCACCAATTAAAATGTCATTACCTGCGCCACCAAATAATTCATCTTGGCCTGTTCCACCATTGAGTAAATCATCACCGTTCTGGCCATCTAAATTATCGTCGCCATCACCACCGACTAACCAGTCGCGACCTTCTCCGCCGAATAGATCATCTTGGCTATTACTACCAACGATATAATCATTACCACCATTACCGTAAACAGTATCGTTATTACCAGTGCCTGATATAGATGAGCTCTCATCACCATCGATGAAAATTTTGATATTTTGGTCAACATTTTCAGTACTTCCGTCAGCACTACCTGCATTAGATTCGAACCATGCAACATCATCAGCTAAGTTCGCAGCGACTTCTTCAAAACCACTTGGTATATCATCAGTACTATCGCTTGTAGCCGAATAGATATAAGTAGTTTTTGTTTCGACCGTATTACCACTCGCATCTGAAGAGCTAACCACTGCATCAAATTCATTATCGGCGTCTAAATCTGCTCCATCAACATCAACACTCCAAGCTCCACTTAATGCCACAACCGCAGTATAAATAGTGCCGTTAATTTCAAGTGTGACAGTATCACCTTCTGATATAGCCCCGCCAGTTGCAGTCCCTGTAATAGTGTAATAATCACTCGCAGGAATCGTTGTGCTACCATTTTCAAAAATACTTAATACAGTTTGATCTTCCGTAATTTTGTCATCATCAACATCATAAACAGTACCATCACTAAACATGATGTATTCAAAGTCTTCAATATATTCAGAACGAATTTTATCTACATTATTAGTGTAATCATCATAAGAATATGACGCTAAATAAAGGTAATCAGTACCAGAAGAACCACCATCTACTGTATCGCTAATAACACCTCCAATTGAGAGGTAGTCATCACCGCTGCCCATATGAATTTCACCACTAACTTTACCACCAATGGTTATAGTGTCATCACCTGCGTCAGTTTCAATCGAATTAGAGCTACTAAAATCACCACTAACTGTGATTGTATCGTTGCCAGAACCTGTATCAATTTCAGCCTTTTCACGAATATCATCACCAACGATAATGGTATCGTCCCCATCACCTGTATGAATGACTGTTTTTCCTTTAATATCGTCTTCTACAGTGATGGTATCGTTACCACCATACATATCAATTCTAGTAGAGCCATCGATATCAGCAGTGCCAGTTCCACTAACAGTAATAGTGTCATCACCATTTCCAAAACCATCTGCGCTGTTTAATTTTTCACCCGACAGATCATCCCCAGAAACCAAGTCATAACCATCATTGTCAGAAGAATCATCGGTATTAGGGATGACTGTAACACTTTCAATAGTTACTACTCCTGCTGCATTAACTGTAATCGCTAACGTATTATCAACAGAGTCACCATCGGAATCCACGACAGTATAGCTGTATTCAATTAATCCAGAGTTTGAAGTAAGTGATTCGATAAAAGAGTCACTTGGTGTAAAACTATATGAACCATCATTGTTCAATACAAAAGTACCATTCCCATCTATTATATTTTGCGTTACAACATAACCTAAACCATCGGCGCCCGCATCGGTATTAACAGTTCCTGTTAATTCATTCAACACACTAACCAATGAAGAATCAGACTCTGAAGTTGAAAGTGATAAAGTCACTGTCGTGGTTGAACTAGACGGAGAATCATCTTCAACAGTAACGGTAACTAATTCTGTTGTTGATTCTTCGCCATCATTCACAACTAAACCAAAGTTAATAGTCGATGAATCTCCTTCTTGGTCTAATGCTTCACTTAGTGTAACAGTATAAGTTCCTTCGCCATTTGATACATTACCAAGAGTAATACGAATGACTTCTGTATCATCTGTACTGCCAATTAAATCGCCATCTTCATTTGTTGTCCAAACAACAGCTTTACCGTTAGAAGTAAATTCTGCAGTTGGAGCTTCAAGAGAAACGGTTAAGTTATCATTATCAGAATCATCTACAGTAAATGAACCTGAAGTCTCCACACTATCAGAACTATTATTGAACTCTAAGCCTTGTTCAGAAATAGTTACGTTATCAGCTGACGCTTCAGGAGCATCATTCACTAACGTTGTCGTTGGTGTTGCACTGACCTTGATATCAGATGAAGAACCGTCTGTAGTTAAACTAATCACAGGTAACTTATTTCCTGCATTTAAATAGGTTTCACCAGCTTCAGTTAGTACAACATTGCTACCTTCAATTGCGTAATAGTTATTAGTGTTTGTACCGCTAGTAAAGTCAACCGTCACTTCATCATCTTCATCAGATAGAACAAAAGTTGCGACAGTGTCTCCCGCTTCTGTTGAGTCTTCTATTACAGATTGAGCGCTTAACGTCAATATAGTTGCATCATCAACAAACGTAGTTAAAGGTGTTGCTTCCAATGTTTGACTTGTCGATGAGCCAGAGGTAGTCAAACTAAACGCTGGCAATGCGTTACCCGCATCTAAGAACGTTTCTCCAGCAGCGGTAAGAACCACATTATTGCCATCAATCTCGTAGAAGCCTTGCGTGTTTGTACCAGCTCCAAAACCAACCGTTACTGCATCATCTTCATCTGAAAGAGTAAAGGTTGCAACTGCATCTCCAGCTTCTGTTGTTTCTTCGGTAACAGTTAAAGGAGTTAGCGTTAATGCAGTAATATCGTCTGTACCATTTATTGTGATAACGATATTTTGCGTTGTATTATCGCTCGCAGTTACTGTGATCGTATCTGTTACTGCAGAGTCATCATTTAAATCTTGTACTTTACTTTCATCTAAAGTGTAAGTCCAAGCTCCATTAACAAGAGAAAGGCTTCCGTAATTACCTTGAATCGTAGTATCGGAAAATACAGGTGTATCACTTGTATCTACGTCAGAGATAGTAATAGAACCACTTACTGTATTAGCACTATCACCTACATTACCCTCTGTTAATGAACCAGTAACATCGCCTGTAATTTCACTACCGTCTTCCGAACCGTTTATTGTTACAGTTACAGATTGAGCTGTGCCGTCAGTTGCAACCAGGTTAAAGGCATCTTTAACTGTTTCGCCGACATCTAAGAATTGTGTTGTTGATGTATCTAACTCATAAGTCCACTGGCCACTTGTTAACGTCAATGTACCGTATGTGCCTTGTAGAACTGCATTTTCAAAAGATGGTGAATCATTTTGATCAATATCAGTTATTTCTAAGTTCTGAGTAATAGGACGAGAGAAATCCTCCTGGATAGCCAAAGTTGAAGTCGTATTGACCACGGGGTCATCGTCTGTGCCAGAAATCGTTACAACAATTTGTTCTGTATTTCCATCAGTAGTACTAACAGTAAAGGTTTCTTCTTTCGTATCCCCCTTACCTAAGAACTGTACTTCTGTATTGCTTACTGAGTAAGACCATTCACCATCCGAATTAATCGTCAACTCACCTAAATTACCTGTTGCAGAAATCACTGTATCAGTTTCAAAAACAGGAGCGTTATTATCTACATCTGATACAGAAAGTGTACCTGACGTCGATAAAGTCGTAGGAGAGGACTCTTCTATTACAGTTCCATTAACGTCACCTATAATAACTGACTCGTCATCGGTGCCATTAATTGTCACGTTAACAACTTGCTCAGTACCATCTATAGACGTAACAGTGAATGCTTCTTCTATACTGTCTCCAATATTTAACTCATTAAAGGCACTGTTTGCAACAAACGTCCACGCACCATTCGTAGCAATAGTAAACGTACCATTTGTGCTTTCTACTTCACTTGCTGTAAAGACATTATTTGTATTGTCCACATCACTTGAGGTTAACGTGCCGCTTAAAGTTAATGCGCTATCTGTTTCAGGGCTTGATGCAGTAGTTACTCCAGCGATTATAGCTGCATCGTTTGTTCCGGTTACAGTTATCGTTAAAGTTGTTGTATCGGTCGCACCAAACTCATCAGTCACAGTAACTGGAATTTCAAGTATTAGCTCTTCATCTAATGCTAAGCTGTCATAAGAAGATGCATCAAAGCTGTAAGAACCGTTCGCATTTAAGGTTAAACCAGCAACAGATGAAGTAGTACTAAAGGTTAAACTTGCATTATCGCCAAGATCTATGTCAGAAGCATTAATAGTACCGTTTACTATTGCGTCTTCATCAACCGTTGCAATCTCAGCTTCTGCAACTGGTGCATCATTTTGATCTGTTACGATCACACTGATAGTTTCAGAAGTTGAGTTTGATGTTTCTCCGTCAGTAGACGTTGCAACTACGGTTAGGTCATAAGTGGTTGTGTCACCAATTTCAATGGTTTCTAATGTTAAGCTATCTAGATTCCAATCAGTCACATCTACTACTGTTGAACCTTCACTAGCTGTAAAAGTATTAGTCCCATCAGTAAGCGTGAAGCCTAGTGGAATATCTTGTACTTCAACCGATAATGACTCTGAACCATCTAAATCTGTTAAATCAGCATTAATAGAGAAAGCTACATTTCCACCTTCAATAGTCTCCAATGCGGCAGACTCAGCAATGATATTCTCGAAACTAAGAGAGTTAAGCACAAAATCATTATCTGTATCACCAGCTTCTCTATCAAAAGAAGCGGTAAACACAACTGTGTCGAAAGGAATTAGATTTCCTTCACTGTCAGTGAAACTAATAGTACCAGTAGAGTCCACTTGGTCAGTAACGCCATTTTGAGAAAAGGTTGCAATCTCAACACCGTTTGAATAAATACTATAGGTAGCTGTTTCAGAGCTAGATAACCATGCAAAAGAAGCATCAACTGATGCAACAGGATTATCAAAAGTTATTACAATAGCTTCGTTTTGAGCGCTATTAGCTCCAATTTCAGTAGAAGCGCCAGAAGATCTTCCACTAACACCAATACCATCGTGATTTGTACCAGTAATTGTTACAAGTTCACCCAAAGTTCCATCAACTGAGCTATCAGAATTTATTCCATTAAAATCGCTGTAGCCAACGATGGTATAGCCACTACCACCTGTTTGATCGATGTTATCAGTATCGATAGAAACAATTTCAGCCACATTTAAAGTAGGCGCATCAGCAACAGCTTCAACAGTAATATCTAAAGTAGAAGTTGTTCCAGTGTTAGTTGTGTAAACTATTTGAGGTACATCACCACTCCAATCATCTGTCGGTGTAAATGTATAACTACCATCTACATTGATAATAATTGAACCAACCGTAGTTGTAGATGTTGTTGTATTACCTTCACTATCCGTTAGCGTAGTATTTTCAGTGACAATAACTGAGTCAACTGTTCCATCATCATTTTCAGTAACAGTGTAAGTTGTATCATCACCCTCAATTGTAAAGCTAGTTACGGTTAATACATTATCAACATCGCTGTCATTTGATAGAATGTTTCCTGTAATGATGTTGTCTTCGTTAGTGCTAATAGAGTCAGCGGTTAAAACTGATACATCATCCACCCCATTAACCGTTACATTAATAATCTGTGTAGTAGTCCCGTTATCATTATCTGTCACAGAGACTGAAATCGAATCTTCACCGACGAAGTTGGCATCTGGTGTGTACGTGATATTACCGTTCGCATCTAAACTAACGCTACCATTGTCAGCACTTAAGCTACTCTCAGTGATCGTTCCATCAACATCAGAAGCCGTTGCCACGATAGTCGCGGTATCTTCTGTAATCGTTGTGCTGACGACATCAATCACAGGCGCATCGTTCACTTCCGTGACGTTCACTGTGATCGTTTGTGTACTAGTTGCCCCATCGTTATCGGTAACAGAGACTGAAATCGAATCTTCACCGACGAAGTTGGCATCTGGTGTGTAAGTAATGTTGCCGTTCGCGTCTAATACAGCCGTACCGTTGGTCGCTGTAATAGTATTCGCATCAATCGTCC
>NZ_SNUB01000035.1 GCF_004378355.1 Psychromonas algicola | reverse complement strand
AAGTCGATACTAATTACGCTACATTTCATGTTGGTCACTCCATATTTAGATTGATTTGCTGAATACTTATCTATCTTGGCACATTGCGATGCCGTTTTGGAGTGACCATCTCAGCATCCATAAGTTGATCGGAATATAATTAATCACTTAAAGTCAATGACTCCAACTCTGCATCTATTACTTTAAATGTTATTAAAAAAAAGATTAAATTGGACAATGGAGATGAAACTTTGGTGAAATACAAAGCCAAATCTACGAGAACGAATTATAAATATGGTGCACTTGCATAAATAGAGGTAATGATGAGTATTTTTGTTTTTTTTCCATCTGCTGGTTCTAAGGGTGCATTTTTATCAACTGTTCCCTCGGATGGTCCTAGTTCACACAAGTATGGCGAAGCTATTTCATTACTAGGTAGTTTTCCAAAAATTGATGATGCTGTAATGTGTTTTGATCCTAACTTTCCTGAGAATACCGATCTATTAGATATTGTTAATTGTCTTGATGGCGTCGTTGTTATTAACCAAAAGGTGAAAAAAATATTTGAATCTTTAGGAGTTAACGGTGAATTTCTTAATGTTCGAATATGGGACCATCAAGATAAAACCGTATCAGATAACTATTTCATATTTAACTGTTTAAGTGTTTTCGATTTTATCGATATGGAAAAATCTAAGGTTGCAATGAGTCCATTTTTTCCTGATCGAATAAAAAGAGTTAAGTCATTAGTAGTAAATCAAGATGCAGATATACAGAGTCATGCTTTTGTTCCTAAGGGTATGGAAGATCAAATTTTTATTACCGAAAAACTTAAGACAGCTTTAGAGGCGGAGGGGGTTACAGGTTTTAAAGTTTTTGAAGCCGAGGGATGGGACGGTCTGGATGTTTGATTTTTCTTTGTATGTTTCTATGACTTAATAAAAACTACGAGACATCCATTAGTTGCTCAAAACAAATCAAACTCTTACAATTTAAAGTTAATGACGATCCAACACTTCTAGAGCAAAACATGAGTAGAAACCTTATGACAACATATAGGTTATTAAATAATATTTTTGAGTATCACGAAGCCTTTATCGAATTTAAACAATTCCGAAGGCAGTTTGATGGCGTTAAGGTATGGTTCAATCAAAAAAATGAATCGTTAATTGATAAGTTACAAGGTGATTGGATACCCATCGATATCCAATTTAGTTCTGACCTAAAAAATAATAACATCCCTGATATTTCTATTTGGAATCTTTCTTGCCTTATATTGAGTGAGAAAGCAAAGAAGGTATTAGCGCCAGAGTTAAAGAATATTGGCGAATTTTTACCGTTACAAAATGGATTTTATATTTACAATTGTTTAAGTGCTGTAGATGCTAGTGCGATAGATCAAACTAGATCGCGCTTTGAAAGCAATCACTCAGATTCTGCGCATATTCCAAAAGAATTACATTTATTGTCTGAAAAAATTTCGGATAAATTTTTGTTTAAACCCGCTTTTGCTCATCATAGTTTTTTGATCTGCTCGGATGAATTTAAAAAGAGAGTTGAATTGCATAACCTATCGGGAATACTATTTGAGCCAGACTTAGCCAAAATTTTTCCTACACGCTAAAGTTCCTTCGACTTTAAAATCAATAACCAACTCGTTACTTTATGAATACCATTTCTATTCTTAGAATCGTATAATTAACAGCTAAGCTGAAAATGCGAAAAGCTATAAGTGATTTAATTTTAAAAGCATAGTATTTTTATACTGTGTTAGGAGAATAAAATGGTAGATAAAAGATCCTCTATGTTGAGCAATATATTCAGTCAGTTTGTGCCTGATGAAGACGCCTTGCATGATTGTTGGGCTCAATTGGTATTAAAATATGATCGAGAAAACAGTACTGCAAAGTTATATATACCGGCCTACACAGGGATCGATGGTTGTAAATATTTACAACATCCATTAATACAAAGCTATACCACACTAAAAGCCGCCTTTGATAAAGAGAAAAAAGACAAGGAAGCCTTAAATTTAGAGAGTCCACGCAAGGTCTTTGACCTAGTTTCTGATTGTAGCTACGCCACTGTGAATCAGAAAATAGCAGAAGATGAGCTTCATAATTTCCTTACCGAGATTAAAGGGTGCTTTAATTTTCCTGAACAAAAATATCTAGGTGAAATCGGTGATTTTTCATATTACTGGTTAGGTCAATATGTTGAATTGAAGGATTGGGCTGACCAAGATAACCGGTGGAATGCATTTGAATTTGAACAAGCGTTAACCATCTACTTACAAGATTTTATAAAGCATTATTGCGAGCATGGTTACAAGCAAGTGAATGAAATGCAGCCAACAATTAACTCCTTAGGTTTATGGATGGCGGAATCAATCATGTTAACCATTAATGAAAGTTTTGCTATTAATCTACCGTTTTTAGACTACAGAGGTGAGGATACTCCAGGGCTATTTAATGACTTTGTGGCGACAGCCATTACAATCAGAGCCTTCTTTCAGTTGCCAGCTCATCTCAAGGAATATATTAACGTAGATGTTAACATGCAAGTAGACAGCGAGATATACGGCCCTACCCCTGATCCATATAATAAACGAGATAATGATTTGATTGATATTGCTCGCAATAGTTCACTTGATCTCGTAAGTTATCTTGAACAATGGTCTGCTTATATTGATGCTCATCCTGATTGTTTTCATGATGAATCACTAGAGTATGCAGCTTACCTTAAGCATGCCTCTCAGAACCCGACGGCTATAAAGCGTGAACCTTAAACCATGCTAATAAGCGGGCTTTAAAAAGAATTGGGTGTTTTTATTTTTATAAGTGTTATTAACAGCTCGCACAAATGAAAATACAAGACATCCAAAGCACACTATTTAATAAAGCATACAATACACATATAGGTTATCGTTTCAGTATTCTAACGCTTAAGGACATAAAAAATATGGATAATATAGAAGTCAAAAATGCCCCTAATGCGCTGCTGAGCAGAGAAATATTAGGCGATTTATCTCCCATCAAAGAAACCAGAAAAGGTAATCGTTTTTTTGTTTTGATATACGTCATTTTAGGCATGTCCATGATGTGTGTGACAATGTTAACCCTAGCAGAGTTTAAAGCACCGCTAGTCATTTGTTTGCTTGCGTTATTGTGGTTTCCACTGATTATTTTTATGATTGGTTATGAACAAACACTAATAGTACAAAACCACCGCTCCTTATTTTTGAAGTATATTGCACAACATTTCAATAGAGACGAAAAATTTCTAATTTTGCTTGGCGGTCGAGCGCTTAAATACAATATTCCAAGTTGGCTGCCAAATGACTTTCTTCACAGAAGCTATTTCATTTTCACTTCAGATCGCATACTTATTATTACACTCAAGGCATCAATGATAAAAGCAGGCGGGCTTTTTGATTCATTAGATAATGATTTTGAAAGCCTTGTTTCGGACGTTTATTGTTGTGATTACTTTGACAAACCTTCCCCTGTATTTGGTGGTTTTATCAAAAATATTCTCGCGAATATCTCTCATACCAAAATACAAATTTGTGCAACAGGAGAGAACGAACATTATCCTTGGGCATTAGAAAATAAAGGCACAAAAGCAGGCAAGTTACTCAACAAGATAATCTCTCGCATAGATTCGAAAAATACGCTTTCTTTGTAAAGAAAAAGGGTTCCAACAAAAATAAAATATGATCCACGTATCTTCTAAGTGACTAACCAAACAATGTTAAAGTCGTTGCAAATGCCTTTTCAACTTATTGGTAAATTTAAAATGAAAAATGTTTATTCTGTTACCTTGTTTTCTTTTTTATTATTGAGCGCAGGAATACACGCACAAACTCAAAATGAATTGTTACTGTCTGAAGATTTTAATGACATTCAACCCGAAAGTTTAGGCCAAAAGCTGTTACAAAATAAATATATTCAGCTTGCTGAAGGTAAAGGAAAAGATGGCTCTAATGCTATCCGCGTTTCTTATGTTGGTTATGAAAGAGGTAGCCAACGAGTAACATTAAGATTTCCATTAACTCGACACGTTACGCAGGCTACACTGTCCTTTGATGTGTTATTTGACCAAGACTTTCAGTGGACTCATGGTGGAAAGCTTCATGGGTTGGGGCCAAAGTATCCCGTCACAGGAGGAAAAACTCGTTCCGATCATAAATGGAGTGTGCGCACAACGTTCAAAAAAGATGGCTACATGAAGGCTTATCTTTACGACCAAAATAAAAATGTAAAGTATGGAACAGGTACCACAAGTGCTGCGCCAGTCTTTTTAAAAGATCAATGGCAACATGTTGAACTTGAAATGCAATTAAATACAGCCAATAAAGCAGATGGTGTTGCTCGCATCAACATCGATGGGAAAATACAATCCATCAATAATAATGTTATGTTCCGGGGTAGGACAGGAAAAGATACCGAGATTCAACAATTCCTATTTTCGACATTTCATGGTGGCCATAAACCCAAATGGACACCTGTTGATACTTCAGGAAACCCCACCACTGTTCACGCCTACTTTGATAATTTTAAAGTAATTGATAACATAAAAAAATAACCATAAGAGGACAATATAATGGCAAATATTCATTCTGGATCTTGCTTATGTGGCAACGTTAAATTTGAAATAAAAGGTGAATTTAAGCGATTTTTTTTCTGTCATTGTAGTCGTTGCCGAAAAATATCTGGCTCTGCTCACTGCGCAAACTTATTCGCTCCGGGTGCAAAACTGACTTGGCTTAGTGGAGAAGACAAAGTTAGCTTTTATCGATTAGAAGGCTCGAATTTTTCTCGCAATTTTTGCTCAACTTGTAGTTCAGTACTACCAATCCATGCTAAAACAAGAGACATAATTGTTGTTCCAGCTGGTTGCTTGGATACTGACGTAGACATTCAACCACAAGCCCACATACATACTGCTAGCAAAGGTAATTGGGACAAAGTACTAAACGACATTCCTTGTTTTGAGCAAATGCCAATCTAGTTTCAAATCAATGAGCTGTGTTCATAACAACATAGAAAGTACTTATTTGTTATTACAATGCGAACAGCGCTAAAAATAATAAATGATTTTTAGCATTAAAAAACTTAACATAGTTAACACTATCTGTTTTTTATGGAGCTTTCACCTTGCAAGATATTCTCAATGACATTGTAAAAGCAATGAATGCAAGTACCGATCGTGGTCAAGTTGCCGACTATATTCCTCAACTTGCAGCTATCGACCCAAACCAATTCGGTATCACCGTTGCATTACCAGATGGGCAAGTGTTCAGCGCGGGTTGTGCTCAAAAACCATTTTCAATTCAAAGTATCTCTAAAGTATTTAGCCTGACTTTGGCCTTAGGCAAAATAGGTGATGCAGTTTGGGCGAAAGTAGGTCGAGAACCTTCAGGAGACCCTTTCAACTCTATCGTTCAACTTGAACATGAGCACGGTAAACCACGTAATCCTTTTATTAACGCGGGTGCCATTGCTATTGTTGATGCCATCATGATGGGGCATGAGCCAAAAGAATTACTGGCAGAAATTTTAAGTTTTGTTCGTTATATTGCGAATGACAACAGCATTAGTATCGATGAAAAAGTGGCACAGTCTGAATTAGCGACAGGACATCGTAATAGCTCACTCGCACATTTCATGGCTTCCTTCGGTAACATCGAACACGATGTTGATTGTGTACTCGGCGCTTATTATCATCAATGCTCGATTGCTATGTCTTGCGAACAATTAGCACAAGCAGGTTTATTTCTTGTTTCTGAAGGCACCAATAAGAGCACAGGAAGTCGTGTTGTCTCTTCCGCTAGGGCAAGACGTATTAACTCATTGATGTTGATGTGTGGCCATTATGATGGCTCTGGTGAATTTGCCTATCGTGTTGGTTTACCGGGTAAAAGTGGTGTAGGTGGTGGTATTTTAGCGATAGCTCCGAATAAAGCCTCTATTGCAGTTTGGTCTCCGGGACTCGATAAAATAGGTAATAGTAAACTCGGAACACAGGCATTAGAGATGTTAGTGGAACGTACTGGATGGTCTATTTTTTAGAGTTAACGCGAACAAAATGAATAGCTAATAAAACTACCTTTACTCGCAATCACGCGACGAAAAGGTAGTTTAGCGAGATAATATCCGAATGAATTAAGACTCTCCCATTTGATTTCTTATCACTGATGATTTACGAATATTGTCTGCACTATTTTCACTCGCTTCATGCAAACTTTTGGTAATTGCTAAACCAGTATTCAAGAAGTTTAGCGTATCAGTTGCAGAGGTTTCAATGGAATCGACAGCCGAAATAGCTTCTTCAAATTGCTCATTTGTATTATTCATTAAGCTACCTAGCCCTGAAATAACGCTTGAAATATCGCTTATTTGTTTTAGCAAACTATCAACGTTACCACGAGAATTATCAAGCGATTCTTTGGTGCCTTGAGCCAATTTACGCACTTCATCTGCAACCACAGCAAAGCCTCGACCTTGCTCACCCGCTCGTGCCGCTTCAATACTCGCATTTAGTGCTAAAAGGTTAGTTTGTTCAGCTATTTTTTCAATCACAGTGAAAATTGTTTCAATGCTATTTACTTCGGAATTTACACTCTCAACATTATTTGTGAGTAGTAATACCTCATTGGTCAATTGTTGTAGTTCCGTACTAGTTTTATCAAACTGATTTTTTAACTGCGTTGACTGTAGGGTAATGCTGTCAACTTTTTCAATGGAATTATCATTGATTTTCGCAGAATCCGTGGCAATAGTTAACATCCCTTTATTGTCATCAATAACTTTCTCTTGAATATCGCTTAATAGTTTACTTGCTTTACTAGGCTGCTCTAAAAAGTAGCGCGCATAATCAGCATATTCAGTGATAAATTGTGTATTAAATAAGTTACCGTTTCCCTCTCTAGGATAGAAGAATACAGCGGCTAAAGTTTGGTTAACATTCACACCAAATAATTCACCAAAGGTAGAAAAACCAGCCGCAGGAAAATCATCAAAACACTTAATGCTATCTAATTTCCCAGGGTTGGTCATTCGACGTAATGTACAGTCGAATAAAATTCCCGCTGAAGGCTGAGTATAACCTTCTGAAAAATCAGCAAAATCTTGATGCGTCTTGTTCACAAAATCGATAGGCTCCATCAAATGTAGCTCAGTACCTAACGGCGTGTCACAATGAAAAGAGACCGATTTATTTTCAACATCAACGCCTCCAATTGCACGAATGTAGTGGTGGCCACCCACTTCGATAGCAAATGTATAACCTGTGATTGCTTTTTCAAGATTCTCTGGCGTACATTTAAAGTGCTTACATAATTCATCGACAACGTTAAGTAATTCCATTGAATTGTTGTCAATAAAATCATTAACACGACGAAAAGTAACATCGGCATCACCAATCATCCATTTTTTACCAACGGGTTTAAAGTTATGAGAACGGAAAGTTCGGTAACCATATTCTGGTTGTAGTTTAATAAAGCAAAACATTGCATGAGAATGACGAAGTTCAGTGCCATCATAAAAAGGAGATTGAATAAGATCCCAAGCACCAGCAGTACTCCCTCCGATAAGAGGAACAGGAAAACCACCATTGAGGTAATTAGCTTCCATTAGCCAGCTTTCACATAGGCTTAAACTGTTAATAAAAGTTAACCCTACAGTATCTCGGGCATCTAGCTCTAAATCAGGTTTAACCTGACTCAATGATTGAGTAATTTGTTTAACACGCTCTGCTTTAGATAAAGTGTTTTTACCTTTTTTAATATCTTCACAGGGCAATGAAATTGTTTTAATAGAAACTTTAGCAATCAATTTTTTTGAAAATATTTGCAGAACAATACTCTTTCTATCATCCTTCCCTTGTTGATAAAGATCATCGGACTGACTATGTAATTCGCCACAGGTAGAAGTAAGTACTAGATCTCCTTTGTATACCTTTCTAATTTCTCGCTGTATTTTATCTAAATCGTTACTCGGAGAAACGTACCCTAAAATAAGAGCGGGCTCTACATCATCAATATATAATTGCTTTTCTTCAAGTGTCCCTACTTTTTCCGCAGAGAGAGGTAATACTTTGCAAACCGCACTAGGCATTAACTTTTTCTGTGGCATTTTACGGTTAGAAAAAAAATTTAACGGCATACTCACTCCTACCTTCAAGTATTAAAATAAAAACACAAAAAACAAGTAAACATCAAAAATTAAAGTCAATAATATATTATAAATGAATTTTATGACATAAATTTGAATGGGAAAGAATATAATCAAGTTATATTTAGTAGACTAATTAAAAAATACTCTAGGTAAAACAAAGCTTTATTTCACAAAGCTCAATAAAGAAAAAGTAAATAGGGACTATTGCGATGAGAAAATAGATAACGATTGGTTCAAACCTGAATAAGTGAGTTTTCTTTTAAAGTACTAACGCATTAGTCATTTCAGCAAAGATCCCCCTTCAACTCCTTTAGATTCTAAATGCTGTTTTAACCTTTGGGTTTACTTTTACCGTTTCAACTAAACCAATAATACTGATCGTTTTAACACCATCGAAGGTAACAGATGGATCGGTTCAACTTCTTAATATCACATCATAGGAACCATATTATCAACGCCTGCTTCAATTAAAGCACCAAAGAGTTGATGAGGTATAAACGGAACATTACCCTTCAACCAGCTTTATCCAATCGTCGCTATTTGGGCCAATCACACATTCACCATTGACTCGCATTCCTAAACGTAATTTGCATCGCCCTGCGACACTTTCAAACTGATTCTTAGGCAATTGACGGATAGAGTCAACTAACAACAGCCAGTGTTTTTCTGTTTGCTCTGCTAAGGTGTAATAAACCCATTTACCGTTCTTTTCTTGATCAAGTAAACCCGCTTTAAATAGCATTTTTAAATTTCGAGATACGTTGTATTGCGTCTCCCCTATTACATCCATCGCTTCTGCGACGGTGACTTTTTGATCAACATGAATAAGCAACCAACATAATCTTAAGCGGTGTGGTTCGGCTAACGCTTTTAATGCATCTAAATATTGTAATTCCATTTGTTACTCTTTTTGTTTTCTTATACTCACAAATATTATCATTATTCCAATCAAGAATACGATACTTGAATGAATCGCATGCATGAGCACGATTTCTTTACTTTCACCTGTTAATAACGCATACCAAAAAAATGGACAAAAGAAACCGAGTAAAGCGATATTACGGCCAGCTTTTGTTTGCTCTGATAACCCTTCATTGTGTAACAAACCAGTAATCACTTTCACTATGTGCGTATAAGCACAAAGCGATCCTAACTTACCAATCACCTTTTTCAACATTTCATTCTCCCCATCTAAAGATTTGAGTATACATAAAAACAACATAAAATCACACTTGCGCATTTATGCATATGTAATTATGATAGCTCTGTTCCATTAATTAAGCATTTGCTAATAAACAACATAAAGGTAATTTTATGAACATAGATAAACTAACACTCGCATTGAATGAATTTGTTCATGTAGGTGGCGCTTTAGTCATTGTTATTGCTGTGGTCTCAGTATTAACAGGTTTTATGCGTGAATATATCCCTCAAGATAAACTTCAAAAAAAACTAACAAAACATGAAAAATGGGGGCCGTTGTTAGGGTCTCTATTCGGTATGTTAACACCATTTTGCAGCGCGTCAGTCGTACCAGTGACAATGGGAATGGCAACTATGGGCGTCTCACTTGGCACAGTTTTAAGCTTTTTGATTTCAGCGCCTTTGTGTAACTTTGTCGTATTAGCAATGATTTATGCAACCTTCGGATTTAAAGTAACCATTGTTTATTTGGCGCTAACCTTTACCTCTGCAGTATTGGGTGGATGGTTAATCACCAAAACACCATGGAGAAATGAAATCAAACACGCAGATGAAATTGAGGGTAACAAAGCACCAACTTGCTCCGCAGCTCCTACCACCTCTTCATGTTCAGGGCTGGAAACAGAAACAAAGCCAGTAGCAACAGTAAGTAGTTGCTCAGCTACATCAACTTGTTCGGCAACACCATCTGCTGAATCTAGTAAAACAGAGAATGCATTACGCTTTGCGCTTATTTTGTTTAAGAAAATAATTCCTTACGTATTACTCGGTGCGATCATTAGTGGTTTATCTGCAGCTTATTTACCTGCTGACTTGGTTGAAAAATATGTCGGTGATAACAGTATTCTCGCAATTTTTATTGCTGCTGTGATTGGCGTACCACTTTATTTACGAATTGAAATGGCGATTCCCCTCTTGAGTGTTTTGATTGCAAAAGGAATGGGGTTAGGCCCTGCTATGGCACTAATTGTCGGCGGTACGGGGGCAAGTTTACCTGAGATTGCATTGGTTTCTTCGGTACTTAAACCAAAGGCGGTAATCGCATTTGTGGGTATTATCTTAACCACGGCAGTGATTGCAGGTTTGTTATTCCAGTACGTTGTTTAACGTCTTTTATAGGGTCTGAGCTCATTGAGTCAGGCCCTCGTCATTTAAAAAAAGAGCGAATAAATATGAAAATTGGAATTTTATTATGTGGTGACGTTCCTGCAAAGCTTATCGAAGAATTCGGCGATTACAGCGACTGTTTAAAAATGCATTACCTCTTAGATGCCTATGCTTCAGTTAAAATTTGGAATGTTTATCAACGCAATGAGTTTCCTAAGTTTAGTAATGAATGTGATGTTTATATCATTGGAGGAAGCCCATCAGGCGTGAATGATAATTTAAATTGGGTTAAAGATTTAACGGCTTTTATTCAATCTGCTTTTCACACTAAAAGAAAATTATATGGTATTTGCTTTGGTCATCAAGTGATTAATTATGCGCTTGGCGGAAAGGTAGAAAAACAAAGAGAGGATGGGGATTAGGCGCTTATGATGTATTATTAAATCAAAATATAGGTGAGTTAGCATCGGGTCAAAAGATGAAGTTAATTGCTATTCATCAAGATCAAGTTACTAGAGTAGGAACTGATTTCGAAGTACTCGCTGGAAATGAGTTTTGCCCTCATTACATGACGAGATATCAAGATAAAGTCTTAACAGTACAAGGTCACCCTGAATTTACAGCAGCTTTTTTTAATGCCTTACTTTCGCAACGTAAAGATATATTCCAACAAGATAAAATTGAAGCTGCGACAATAGCAGAAGACATTAAGATAGATAATTTAACCTTTAACCATTTTGTTAGTGAGTTTTTATTTGCCAAATAATCACTATAATTCTAGGGATAAGATAGAGCAATGAAACTAAAAAGCTCACCGGAGTGAGCTTTTTAGTTCAGTTTAGTTGCTATTACAAGACATTAAACTGGCTCATAAGTATTGATTACAATTGCTGTAATTTAATTTGTATATTCTTTAACTCTAATAATGCATATTTGTATTCAATGAAGTCTTTCACACTACCAGCAATACTTAGTTTCAAGTAATAAAGCCCTTTAGTTAGATTGTTATTATTCATATGCCAATGTGCAAGGTAGTAATAAGCTTCAGATAAACGATGTGCTAATTCTTCATTAGTTTTCACACCATTTGCTACATTATCAAAGAATTGCTCTTCGGTGATTTTACCGTTGATCACACTCACTATTGCCCATGCAAAACGTTTATCTTCTGCCGCTGGTTGTGCCTGTCTGATTTGTTCTAATGCGAGCTTAGGGTCAATCAGAAAGTTAATTCTGTAACGCCATAACGCACGGTATGGGTCAGTGGGATCAAGCTGATAGAAATGCTCAATATCTTGTTGAGCTCCATCAAAGCGTTCAACCAATGAAAGACCAATCGCACGATGCAAGTAACTGTATTCGAGGTTATCAGATAACTCGATTGCAGAATCAAAAGCATCAAAGGCTTCATCATAATCGCCAGCCATTAATAAATACACGCCTAAAGAGTTGTAAGCATCTGCAAAGCTAGGGTCGACATTGATAGATTGTGTAAAGTCATAACGGCTATGTGCAGTTAAACCAATGCGGTCGTAAATCAAACCACGTTCATACAATAAGATAGCACGTTGCTTATCATCGACTTTAGATTCGTCAGCAATCAGTTGGTTAAGACGTAATAATTTAACTTCGTCTTGATAGGAAACCTGTATCGGTGTCGCGAGGGGGAAAACTGAACTTCCATTTCCCGTGGCTTCTAGTGTGTAGCTTTGGTTCTTAGTATTTGAACAAGCAGTCAAAATGATAACAGAGAAGAGTATAGCTAATTTGTTAAAAGATAATCGCATGGTTAAGCCCTTATAAACAAGAACTTTAAGAGTGTACTATATCCTTATTAATGTAAAGTTTTAGCAATTGAATTATCTACTTAATCAGACATTTAAAGCAAAAAACTACCCTATTACATACAAAAAAGCACTGCGATGCAGTGCTTTTTTGAAAGATTAATGTTTTATCTTAAGCTGAAATTACATGATTGGATCTTGATCCGCACCTTCTTTTTCAACCACTTCAGGGATCATATGATCACGCGAAATGCCTAATTTAATGGCTAATGCACTGGCCACGTAAATTGAAGAATAAGTACCAACGCCCACACCAATTAATAATGCGGTTGCAAAACCATGTATTAACGCACCACCTACAACAAACAATGAAATCAATACAAAGATAGTTGTGCTAGAAGTAATAATGGTACGGCTTAACGTTTGTGTTAACGATTGGTCAACAATGTCTTCTGGCGTTGCAGTAACAATACTTCTGAAGTTTTCACGAATACGGTCAAATACAACGATCGTATCATTCAGCGAGTAACCCACTACGGCTAATAATGCCGCTAATACTGTTAAGTCGAATTCTATTTGAAATAAAGAGAAAACACCTAAAGTAATAATAATATCGTGAGCTAGTGCTAACACAGAGCCCATTGCTAGTCGCCATTCAAAACGCATACTAACGTAAAGCATGATACAAACTAACGCGATAATAATGGCGATACCACCATTTTCAGCAAGCTCTTCACCAACATTTGGACCAACAAACTCGATACGACGCATATCTACGTCACCAAAATCTGCTGCAGTTAATGCGTTTAATACTTGCGTACCAATCACTTCACCTTTAACGCCTTCACGAGGAGCTAAACGCACCATCACTTCATGGCTACTGCCAAAATGCTGAACAACCGCATCAGGAAAGTCTGCATCGCTTAACGTTGTACGTAGTTCTACTAAATTAGCAGGTTGTTGAAAGCCCACTTCGATTAATGTACCGCCAGTGAAATCTAAACCCCAATTTAACCAGTTAGTACTTAATGAACCAATTGAGATAACAATAAGTAACATTGAAAGCCAAGTGGCTGGTTTTGCATATTTCATGAAGCTAATAGTTTGCTTCGATTTAATTAATTCAAACATAATGAGCTCAGCTTATATAGAAAGTTTTTTAATATCATTACGTCCACCCCACAGTGCATTAACAATCGCACGTGTACCGAAGATAGATGTAAACATTGAAGTTAAGATACCAATTGCAAGCGTTACTGCGAAACCTTTAATCGCACCTGTACCAACAGCAAACAAAATAATCGCCGTGATAAAAGTAGTAATATTGGCATCGGCAATCGTAGAAAGTGCATTTGAATAACCTTCATTAATTGCACGTTGTACAGACTTACCTGCTTGTAGCTCTTCACGAATACGTTCAAAAATAAGTACGTTAGCATCAACGGCCATACCGATTGTTAATACAATACCTGCGATACCCGGCAAGGTTAATGTTGCCCCAGGGATCATAGACATTAGACCAACAATCATGATGATATTGAACACCAATGCAGCATTCGCTACAGCACCAAATTTGCGGTAATAAATAAACATAAATAAGACAACAGCGATTAGCCCGTAAATCATGGCTTTCATACCGTTATCGATATTTTGTTGACCCAAGCTTGGACCAATCGTACGTTCTTCAACGATTTGAATTGGCGCGGTTAAAGCACCAGCACGTAATAATAAAGCTAAGTTATGTGCTTCAGCTGCATTATCTAATCCAGTAATACGGAAGCTACGACCCAATTGCGCTTGAATGGTTGCAACATTAGCGACTTCAATACGCTTCTCAGTTTCAGACTTACCGTTTGCTTTCTTTTTACCTGTTGGTAAATATTCAATAAACAACGTTGCCATTGGTTTACCGATATTATCTTTAGTAAAGCGAGACATTTTACTGCCGCCTTGAGAATCTAAAGAAATATTTACCTGTGCACTACCGTATTCGTCAGTGCTCGATTGTGCATCAACGATATGATTACCCGTTAAGATTATTTTTTTCTTGATAACAACAGGACGACCATCTCTTTCTTGGTAAAGTGCAGAAGAAGCTGGAATACGACCCGCTAATGCATCCGACACATCAGTATCAGAATCTACAGGGTGAAATTCTAACGTTGCTGTCGCGCCCAAAATTTCTTTTGCTCGAGCAGTATCTTGGATACCAGGTAGCTCAACGACGATACGGTCAGTACCTTGACGTTGCACTAATGGCTCAGCAACACCTAATTCATTAACACGATTACGTAAAATGCTTAAGTTCTGGTCTAGCGCATCTTTTTTAGCTGACGCTAATTTTGCTTCAGTCATTGAGATAGTTAAGTAATAAACGCCGCCATTTTCACTTTCATCGAATACAAAACCTGGGTTAATTGGTTTTAGGTAATCAACGGCACTGTCTAAGATATCTTGAGAAGTAAAACGAAGGATCACACCTGTTTCAGAAGAGGCTTTTTCAATACCACGAAAACGTATTTTTTGTTCACGTAATTCACTGCGTAAATCTTGAACCATTTGCTCTTGTTCTTTACTGATGGCTTCATCCATATCCACTTCCATTAAGAAGTGCACACCACCACGAAGGTCAAGACCGAGTTTTAAAGGTTCTCCGCCAATCGCTGCTAACCAATCAGGTGTCGCAGGAGCTAAGTTTAACGCAGTTACAAACCCATCACCGATTTGTTCGCTGATTGATTCACGTGCAATTAATTGATCTTCACTTGAAGATAATCGCACTAAAATTTGTCCGTTTTCTAATACTGTCGATTTTGGAGAAATGTTAACTTTACTTAAGATGTCTTGTACTTTACCTAAAGTAGATAGTTCAACTTTAGCACCACGTGTGGCAGAAACTTGTACAGCGGGATCTTCACCATAAAGGTTTGGAGCTGCATAAACTAAAGTAAATAATACGATGAATCCTAGTAATAAGTACTTCCAAAGAGGATATTTATTTAACACGATAATGTCCTTTATTTGACGCTAAAGGCAATAAAAAAGGCAGGTAAACCTGCCCTTCTCATTTAGATTGATTTAATTGTATCTGTAGGTAGTACAGCTGTAATAAAATCTTTTTTGATTACGATAGAGTTGTTTTCATTTAACTCTACGCGAACGTATGGAGTATCAGCGCTGATTTTTGTAACGCGACCAATTAAACCACCCGTTGTTAACACTTCATCACCTTTTGAAATTGCTTCCATCAGGTTTTTATGCTCTTTTGCACGACGAGCTTGTGGACGGTAAATCATAAAATAGAAAACTGCACCGAAAACAATCAACATAAAAATCATTTGCATGCCGCCGCCATCTGCTGGTGCGCCTTCTGCTGCTGCGTGTGCTTGAGAGATAAATAAACTCATGTTATATCCTTTATTGTATAAAAATTAAACTAATGAATAGTTGTTTTGTAATCAATTATTTAGAATTGGCTTTTCTTTTCCAATTCGTTTGTAAAATGAATCAACAAACTCATCTAATGTACCTTCTGAAATCGCATCACGCAAACCTTTCATCAAACGTTGGTAATAACGTAAGTTATGGATCGTGTTTAAGCGAGCGCCAAGAATTTCTCCGCATTTGTCAAGATGATATAAGTATGAACGTGTATAATTTTTACAGGTATAACAATCACATTCTGAATCTAACGGATTTGTGTCTTCACGATGTTTTGCATTACGGATTTTAACCACACCATCGGTGGTGAATAAATGGCCGTTACGCGCATTTCGTGTTGGCATCACACAATCAAACATATCAACACCACGGCGAACGCCTTCAACCAAATCTTCTGGTTTACCCACACCCATTAAGTAACGAGGTTTGTCTTCTGGGATTTTTGGTGCAATATATTCTAAAATACGGTGCATATCTTCTTTTGGTTCGCCCACGGCTAAACCACCAATGGCATAACCATCAAATCCTATTTTAGCTAAACCTTCTAATGATACATCACGTAAGTGCTCGTAACAGCCACCTTGAATAATACCAAACAAAGCATTAGGATTTTTTTGTTCATCAAAACGATTACGGCTACGTTCAGCCCAACGCAGAGAAAGCTTCATTGACACATCCGCTTCTTCTTCCGTTGCAGGGTAAGCAGTACATTCATCGAAGATCATAACAATGTCTGAACCAAGATCGTATTGAATATCCATTGAAACTTCAGGTGATAAAAATACTTCGTCACCATTAACAGGGCTTCTAAAATAAACGCCCTCTTCTTTAATCTTACGCATTTTACCTAGGCTAAATACCTGAAAGCCGCCTGAGTCAGTTAAGATTGGACCTTTCCAATTCATAAAGTCATGCAGATCACCATGTTGACGGATCACTTTTTGACCTGGACGTAACCATAAATGGAATGTGTTCCCTAATAAAATTTCAGCACCAGTTGCATCCACTTCTTCAGGTGTCATGCCTTTCACTGTGCCATAAGTTCCCACTGGCATAAAAGCAGGTGTTTCAACCGTTCCACGGTCAAAGGTCAAGCGACCACGACGAGCGCGACCATCTTGCTTAAGTAATTCGTATTTCATTGATTTTCCTCGCCAGAAAAACAGTCCGGCTGTAGTTATAAAATAGTGTTATAGAATAGCTTTATAAAATAGGCTTATCAATTTAGCTAATGATAAGGCTCAAAAAAATAATAAAAGTTGATATAAATTATTTTATTCACTTTCATTACTTGTTTTTTTTGTTAAAAACATGGCGTCACCATAACTAAAGAATCGATATTGATTAGCAATAGCGGTTTGGTAAGCCTTGTCTATATTATCTTTTCCAGAAAACGCGCTCACTAACATAAGCAGTGTTGATTCTGAAAGATGGAAATTAGTGACCATAGCATCAACAATTTGAAACTCGTAACCCGGATAAATAAAGATGCTGGTTTCCGAGAAGAACGGCACTAATGGCAATCCTTTCGCTAAAGTAACACTCGCAGCACTTTCAACGGAGCGTACAGAGGTTGTACCAACAGCAATCACTCGCCCGCCAGCCGCTTTAGTTGCTTTAATTTTATCAACCACTTGTTGAGACACTTCAGCATATTCACTGTGCATTTGATGATCGAGGATATTATCTACTTTCACTGGTTGGAAAGTGCCTGCGCCAACATGCAAAGTAACAAAAGCAAAGTCGACACCTTTTGCAGTTAACTTATCTAAGATAACTTGATCAAAGTGTAAACCTGCTGTGGGTGCAGCCACCGCTCCCGGGTTTTTATTATAAACCGTTTGGTAACGTTCTTTATCCGCGTCTTCATCAGGTCGGTCAATATAAGGCGGTAAAGGCATATGCCCGATACGCTCTAATATCTGTAAAACACTTTCATCACTGTCTACTTTGATTTCAAATAATGGGCCTTGGCGTTGTACCATTACCGCATTAACATCATTTTCTAATAATAATTTACAGCCTGGTTTTGGTGATTTAGAGCTGCGAACGTGAGCAAGGAAAGATTGTTCATCTAAAACTCGTTCTACTAACACTTCGATTTTTCCTCCTGTTTCCTTGGTGCCAAACAAACGAGCAGGAATAACGCGAGTATCATTAAAGATAAGTAAATCATCTTCATTAATTAAATCGATAATATCAGTAAAGTGTAGATGGCTTAATTCACCTGAATTAGCTTCTAATGAAAGTAAACGGCTATTAGTACGCTCTGGCGTTGGGTAACGCGCAATTAATTCTTCGGGAAGGTGAAAAGAAAAATCAGCAACTTTCATGTAACGGTTCCAGCAAAATAAAACGCGCAGTATACCTTATGAAATACCTGTTACCAATGAAAATACAGTATTAGCGCTTGTCAGCTAACAATCTTCAAAAATCGTTCATAAAAAAAGCAGAGACAAATAAATTTGGCTCTGCTTTTTAACTAAATATTGATGAACGGTTAGTTTATCAATACTGTTATTCAATTAGTGAGTTTATTTCTTCTTCAGTGGCATGGCGTACATCAATACCTTTCACTAGGTAAATAACTTGCTCACAGATGTTTTGGCATCGGTCACCAATACGTTCAATGGCACGAGCAGATGCAAGTACTTTTAAAACAAATGGCACTGAACGAGGATCTTCCATCATGAAAGTCATTAATTCACGTAAAATACTCTCATATTGGCGATTTACTTTTTTATCTTCATTATGCACAGAAATCGCAGTATGTAAGTCTAAACGAGTAAAAGCATCCAATGCATTATGTAACATTTTTAAAACGATTTGTCCCATGTTTTCAAGACCGATTAAAGACGGTACTTTCTGACCATGATTCTCGATAATCATTTTAGCAATTGATGTTACGCTATCACCAACACGCTCTAATTCAGTTACTGTTTTCATAATAGTTAAGATCAAACGTAAATCACTCGCAGCAGGCTGTCTTTTCGCGATGATTTGTGAGCAGTCTTGATCCACTTTAGTTTCAAACAGATTTACGTCGTTATCTTTAACAATCACTTTACGTGCTAATTCAAGATCATTATCGGCCATTGCAGTTAGCGCATCTGCTAACTGCTGTTCAATAAGGCCCCCCATTTGCATAATTTGGTTACGCACACTTTCAAGTTCATTATTGAATTGACCTGAAATATGACGGTTTATGTTTAAATTTTCCATGTTATTTCCTTATCTAACCGTAACGGCCGGTAATGTAATCTTCGGTTTGTTTTTGTTTAGGCGAAGTGAATAGCGTATTAGTATCTGAATATTCAATCAGTTTACCCATGTACATAAAGGCTGTTTGATCTGATACACGCGCCGCTTGTTGCATGTTATGCGTTACAATCACAACGGTAAATTTTTTCTTAAGCTCGGTAATTAACTCTTCGATAGTTAATGTAGAGATTGGGTCAAGTGCTGATGTTGGTTCATCTAACAATAAAACTTCAGGACCAATGGCAATCGCACGAGCAATAACAAGACGTTGCTGCTGACCACCAGAAAGGCCAAAGGCATTATCATGTAACCTATCTTTTACTTCATTCCATAAGGCTGCGCCACGTAAAGAGGTTTCACAAGCTTCATCTAACGTACGGCGATCATTAATCCCCTGTAAACGTAATCCATAAACAACATTTTCATAGATTGATTTTGGAAATGGATTTGGACGTTGGAATACCATACCAATACGACGACGTAATGAAGCAACATCGACCGACTTGTCGTAGATATTAATCCCTTGTAGTTCAATGTTGCCATCCACTCGACAGATTTCTACTAAATCATTCATACGGTTAATACAACGCAACAAAGTCGACTTACCACAACCAGATGGACCGATAAAAGCCGTTACTTTGCCTTTAGGGATCTTCATCGATACATTATGTAAAGCTTGTTTGTCGCCGTAAAACAAGTCTAAGTTTTTAATTTCTAACGCTGTATTCTCAGCTGTTAATGTTTCTAAGCTATCGCTTTTTGGATTTAAGTTTGATAAATCAATCATTGTATTTCCTAATCTATTTTCGCGCACCTGACGTGCCCAAGTTCATTAACTATATTCGTATTAAGTACTTATTTTTGGTTGTGTACTAATGCTCTAATGAACGGTATTTTTCACGTAAATTATTACGAATTGAAATAGCCGCCAAGTTTAAACCTATGATAACTGTCACTAATAAAAATGAAGTGGCATAAACTAACGGACGTGCCGCTTCTACATTTGGACTTTGGAAACCTACATCGTAAATATGGAAACCAAGGTGCATGAATTTTCTATCAAGATGTAAATAAGGGAAGTTGCCATCAACAGGTAATGTCGGGGCAATCTTAACCACACCAACCAACATCAATGGCGCTACTTCACCGGCAGCACGTGCTACAGCAAGGATTAAACCAGTCATAATAGCAGGACTCGCCATCGGAATAACAATACGCCATAAGGTTTCAGATTTTGTTGCACCTAATGCTAATGAACCTTCACGTAAGGTGCTTGGAATACGGCTTAAGCCCTCTTCCGTTGAAACAATAACAACAGGTAACGTTAAGATAGCTAAGGTTAATGCTGACCATAATACACCAGGTGAACCAAAGGTCGGAGTTGGCAATGCTTCAGGATAAAATAGTTGGTCAATACTGCCACCTAAAATATACACAAAGAAACCTAAACCAAATACACCGTAAACAATTGAAGGTACACCCGCCAAGTTAATTACTGCGATACGGATAAATTTAGTGAAACTGTTTTTCGCAGCGTATTCATGTAAGTAAATCGCTGCAATCACACCAAATGGCGTCACAATAACAGCCATTAACATCACCATAAATACAGTACCGAATATAGCAGGAAAAACACCGCCTTCTGTATTCGCTTCACGCGGATCATTGCTTATAAACTTATAAACTTGATGGAACCAGTGTCCTACCTTTTCAAAGAAACCCATATTATTTGGTTGGTAGAAATCAAGTATATATGACAAAGGCATGGTCACTAAACGGCCAGTCATATCACGAACAACAACACTATCGCGCTTAGCTTGATCACGATAATCAAATAATTCAGCTTCTAGTCCTAAGTATTCAGCTCTTAATGCATCACTTTGTGCTGCAAAATCACTGATTTTTTGATCTGTTAACTGTCCATCTAGCTCTAACTTACGCTGGTTTAAACGGATACGATCTAAATCATAGTTAATTCGACCAATATCACCCGTTAATAAACCATGCTCTTTATCGCGAAAATCTAGTGCTCGTTGGATACGCACATTCAATTCATCTACCAAAGCTTGCCCTTCAAGATTAAGCTTTGTTTCACCCTCATTGATTGAATCAATGTAGCCGTAAAAATTACCATTTTTAGTACGCTCAAATACAGCAACATTATCAGCAACTTTAGTGTCTTTAATAACGGTTTCTAATATCCATTGGAAATCAAGATCTACATACTCACGATTACCAATTTTAATTAAGAAACGCTCTAAAGAAATAGGCATATCTTCTAGGCCTTTCACACCTGCATCTAATAATTGTTGTTTTAATACATGTTCAGAATCGTAAATCTCACCGATTAAAACTGATTTCTGTCCTTGCTCACTCTCCATTGAGAATTCATAAACTGTCGCAGGCCAGAAGAAGCTTAACCCTCTCCAACCAATCAATATGAACAGTCCAATTACTGCAATTAAACTCAAACTTACAGCACCACCTGTCATCCAAATCCACGGTGTGCCTGATTTAAACCATTTACCCATAATAATTAACTCCTATTTATAGGCTTGAATATTTTTCACGCAAACGCTGACGTACAAATTCAGCAATGGTGTTGAAGAAGAAGGTAAAGATAAACAATACAAATGCAGCAAGGAAAAGCACTCTGTAATGTGAACTACCTACCTCTGACTCAGGCATTTCCACCGCAATATTGGCAGATAATGAACGCATACCTTCAAAAATGTTCCAATCCATGATTGGTGTATTACCCGTTGCCATCAATACGATCATGGTTTCACCAACAGCACGTCCCATTCCCATCATAACCGCAGAGAAAATACCTGGACTTGCAGTCAAAATAACAACCTTAGCCAGTGTCTGCCAACGAGTGGCACCTAACGCTAACGATCCCATTGTTAAGCTTTTTGGCACACTGAATATCGCATCTTCAGCAATTGAGAAGATAGTTGGGATAACCGCAAAGCCCATCGCAATACCTACAATTAATGAATTACGTTGGTCAAAGTCAATGCCTAACTCATTAGTTAAGTATTTACGTGTGTCGCCATTAAATAACCACAATTCAAGCGTGTCACTGAACTCAATTGAAAAGTAACCAGCTAGAACAAGAATAGGAATTAACACTAATGGAATAACACCCTCGCTTACTTTGTCACTTAATGATTTTGGTAAGTTAGACCAAATCAATGCCGCTACCAAAATACTAATAGGTAAGGTGATCAATAATAAAATAATACCCGGCAGTTGATCTTCAATAATAGGTGCTAACCATAACCCAGCTAAGAAACCTAAGATAACCGTCGGTAAAGCTTCCATAATTTCAACCGTTGGCTTGATATAAGTTCTAATGCTTGGTGCCATAAAGTAGGCAGTATAGATTGCAGCTGAGATACCAATTGGCACAGCAAATAACATGGCATAAAAGGCAGCTTTAATGGTACCGAATGAAATAGGCACTAAACTCATTTTACCTTCAAAGTCATCACTTGCAGACGTTGATTGCCAAATGTATTGTGGCTCAGGGTAACCTTCGTACCAGACTTCTTGCCATAATGCAGACCAAGTAATTTCTGGGTGTTCGTTATCTAAGTGATAAAGCTGAATTGAATCTTTATCCGCCATGATAATTGCATTCGCACGAGGAGAAATAGCAACAACCAATGAACCCGCTTTAGTCATGGATTCAGTTAATAGTTCTGTTTCGCCCGTTGCGTGGAAGATAGATAACTCACCGGCTTTAGTTGTCGTTAAGAAACCTTTACGGAAGAACTCAGGGACAATACTTGTGACTTCATTTGGCGCTTGGAAATCACGTATATAGCTAAATTCACGTTTGTTTTCATTTAAGATTTCAAACCATTGGCTGATCACACCATTTTCATTCGCCACTAATAATGAACTTGCACCAGCTAACAGCTGCACTTCAGTAACATTGCTGCCTTTAGCATTAATGGTGAAAGCAGATTTAACACGAATATCATTAATATTAGAAATATCGTAAACTAATAAATTGTTGCCGCTACGAACAAATAATTTATTTAAGTTAGGCGTTAATAATAACTGGTCAACATCACTTGGAAATGAAGGTAGTTTGAATGTTTCTTGATTCCAAACCGTTTCATCTGTCATAAAGTTTACTTCGCTTGAAAGTAGCAGTAGTAAACCTTCGCCATTGCTTTGTACTGCTGCTAATGCGGCATAATCAGAATTAATTTCAAAAGCAATTTTATCCAATGCTTGATTGCTCTCTGAAACCGTAAAGTTATCTTCACCTAATGGAAACCTAACTTCAGGCGTGATCAATCGTTTGTCTTTTGGATAAGAAGTAATAAAGGTAGGTTTAATGATTTTAACTTCACCACGGCCATTAGTTAATGCAAATGCACCAGTAGAAGCCATTGTTTTAGTTAAATTATGTGTGTCAGGAAAGGCTTGATACTTAAGAAGTGACTCACCTAAATCATCTTCTCTTAATGAATAAAAGCTTAATAAACCTTGTTCATCTAGCTGATAGGCCACTTCATTTTGCTCATCTATCCCTAATGCATAGATAGCAGCATCATCTTGGCGTTGAAAAGACTGTATTTTATCTACGCTCACTGGAGCAAAAATAGGTAAAACAACGTATAAAAGATATCCGAAAATTAATAACAAAGCGACTAACACTAGAGTGCCGCCACTTGTTACGCCATATTTAACCAGCTGATCTTTGATCACTCGTTTTTTGTTCGCTTGAAGCGTTTTCGCTAAATCGCGTTCCATTTACTATCTCCACCATAATTGATGGTAAGGAGTATATGACTCTTTTGTGACAGTAATATTACAAGATTAATGAATATGAAATTTAAGGCTAAAACGAGGAGAATAAAGGGAGAGCTAGAAAATAAAATTAAAAAAAAGGAGACATTATGTCCCCTTTTTCAATACTGATTAATCAATAAAATCGATTAAGCTAGCGCTTTTTTTGCAACTTCTACTAAATGAGCAAATGTTGCTTTATCAAATACAGCGATATCAGCTAAAATCTTACGATCGATTTCAACAGAAGCCTTTTTAAGACCATTGATGAAACGGCTGTAAGATAGTCCGCTAAGACGAGATGCAGCGTTAATACGTGCGATCCATAGTTGACGGAACTGACGTTTACGTTGACGACGGTCACGGTAAGCGTATTGACCAGCTTTAGTTACTGCTTGAACCGCTACGCGATAAACACGTGAACGAGCTCCGTAATAACCTTTAGCTTGTTTTAAGACTTTTTTATGGCGTGCACGAGCTTGTACACCGCGTTTTACTCTTGGCATTTTATATATTCCTTACTTAAGCAAATGGCAACATTCTGTTGATACTTGGTACGTCTACTTTCGCTACCATGCTTTGAGCACGTAGGTGGCGTTTACGTTTAGTAGACTTCTTAGTAAGAATATGACGTAAGTGAGATTGCTTACGTTTAAAACCACCAGAAGCAGTCTTTTTAAAGCGCTTTGCAGCACCTTTGTTAGATTTCATTTTAGGCATTGCGAACTCCGCATTGTTCTAAGTTAAATTAAACCAGTAAGGCGAGTAGATAGTACGAATGTTTTCACACCCGTACGTCAACACTTCTTTATGCCTTAGCTAGCACGTTTTGGGCCAAGTACCATCACCATTTGTCGACCTTCCATTTTCGGGAAAGATTCAACAGCAGAAATTTCAGCTAAATCCGCTTTAACACGGTTTAGTAGTTCCATCCCAAGTGATTGGTGTGCCATTTCACGACCACGAAAACGTAGCGTTACTTTAGCCTTATTCCCTTCTTCAAGAAAACGAGTCAGGTTGCGTAGTTTTACCTGATAATCGCCTTCATCAGTCCCAGGACGGAATTTTATTTCCTTCAACTGAACCTGTTTCTGATTCTTTCTTTGCTCTTTTAAAGATTTACTCTTTTCAAAAAGGAATTTGCCATAGTTCATGATGCGGCAAACTGGCGGCTCAGCATTTGGACTAATTTCAACTAAATCCAAGTCTGCATCAAATGCCATGTTTTTTGCTTCTTCTAAAGAAACAATACCTACTGGTTTGCCTTCTGAATCAGAAAGACGTACGTCAGTACCAGTTATTTCATCGTTTAAACGATGTTTATTGCCCGATTGAGGGGCTTTTTTTGCACCTTTTATAACAAATTCCTCCAAATAATTTATGAACGTGTGATGATTTCTTGTTTTACATGATTAACAAAGTCGTCAACCTGCATCTTACCAAGATCATCACCCTTACGAGTTCTTACTGCTACTTCGTTTGCTTCGACCTCTTGGTCACCCACAACTAATAAGTAAGGAACACGCTTTAATGTATGCTCGCGGATTTTAAAGCCTATCTTCTCATTTCTCAAGTCCGAAATTGCTCTAATACCCGATTTTTTCAATTTATTTACGACTTCAGTGACAAAATCAGACTGTTTGTCTGTAATATTCATCACAACCACCTGTTGAGGTGATAACCAAGTAGGATAAACGCCTGCGTATTCTTCAGTTAATATTCCGATGAAACGCTCTAAAGAACCAAGAATGGCACGATGGATCATAACAGGGGTATGACGTTCGTTATCTTCACCAACATAAGTGGCGTCTAAACGACCCGGCATTGAAAAATCTAATTGGATTGTACCACATTGCCACGCACGACCTAAACAATCATGTAAAGTAAATTCGATTTTAGGACCATAGAAAGCACCTTCACCTGGTAAGTAATCGAATTTCACGCCATTTTCATCTAACGCGTTAGCTAATGCCGCTTCTGATTTATCCCACGTTGCATCATCACCCACACGTTTTTCTGGACGAGTCGATAATTTCACTTCGATATCTTCAAAGCCGAATGTTTTATAGCATTCAAATACCATGTTGATACATGCAGATACTTCTTCAAGTATTTGTGCTTCAGTACAGAAGATATGTGCGTCATCTTGTGTGAAACCACGAACACGCATTAATCCATGTAATGAACCCGATGGTTCGTTACGATGACATGAACCAAATTCAGATAAACGCAATGGTAAATCACGGTATGATTTCAAACCTTGGTTAAAGATTTGCACATGACCCGGACAGTTCATTGGTTTGATTGCATAATCACGGTTTTCACTGCATGTACAGAACATGCCGTCTTTATATTTATCCCAGTGACCTGATTTTTCCCATAAAGAACGATCTAAAATTTGTGGTGCTTTTACTTCTTGGTAACCAAAGGCAACCGTTTGCTCACGAATATAACTTTCAAGTTCGCGGAAGATAGTCCAACCATTTGGATGCCAGAACACCATACCCGGCGCTTCTTCTTGCATATGGTAAAGGTCTAACTGTTTACCAATTTTACGGTGATCACGTTTAGCCGCTTCTTCTAAGCGTTTTAAATAAGCATTTAATTGCTTTTTATCAGCCCATGCTGTGCCGTAAATACGTTGCAGCATTTTATTGTCAGAATCTGCACGCCAGTATGCACCAGATACTTTCATTAATTTAAACCACTGGCTGAATTTCATCATTGGTACGTGTGGACCACGACACATATCAACATATTCTTCATGATGATATAAACCAGGACGGTCGTCTTTATCGATGCCTTCTAAAATTTCTAATTTATAAGGTTCATTACGCTCTTTAAAAACAGCAATTGCTTCATCTACTGACACTTTCTTTTTAACAACTTGGTAATTTGTTTTTACCAACTGTTGCATGCGTTTTTCGATTTTAGCTAACTCTTCTTCATTGATGGTGACATCAAGATCCACGTCATAGTAGAAACCATTATCAATGGTTGGTCCTATTGCCATTTTTGCATCTGGGTACAGTTGCTTAATTGCGTGACCTAATAAATGCGCACATGAATGACGTAATATTTCTAAACCTTCATCATCTTTAGCGGTGATAATGGCAACACTTGCATCGTGATCGATTGGATCGCAAGCATCCACTAATTTTCCATCTACACGTCCAGCGATACAGGCTTTTGCAAGTCCAGGACCGATATCCGCAGCGATTTCCATTATAGAAGTAGTGTTGTCAAATTGACGTTGATTTCCATCGGGAAGAGTAATAATTGGCATGCTAAATTCCTCACAGTGATGCTTCCAACCAAAAAGCATATGTATTTAATAAAAATTGAGGAGCGTATTTTAATGTATTAAAGAGCACAATAAAAGCATCTAAGTTTAATTTATTGCTTAATTTATTAATGCCCTTTTAATATCTTATTTATTTCTTCGGTTTTTCTTCAGTTTCAGCTTTAAATTGCTGTCCTTTAAATAGGTTTTGTAATACATCTTTATTGCTTGCTACATACAAACCTAACTCTTCAAGTTGTTGATCATCTAAAGAGACAGGACTTTCACTTAAGAACAGTGAAATTTGATCTGCACTATCAAGCATTTTATCGTACGCATCAGCTTCTTTCTTACTGGTAAAGGTCATTTTCTCAACACCTTTTCTTTCTACAATGTATTTAATGATGACTGCCATGGAGGCCTCTTTTTTATATCTAAGTAATCATGGTTTTATATACAGTACTATTGTTTTTTTAATAATGCAACTTTTGTTATATTAAAATTAATTTGCTATCTTACGCGAATGTTAAATGTCATTAACAATTGACCTATTCAAATGGACAAAAAAGAATGGATACTATTATTTGTAATCATTGCGATATGGTCTCGACACGCCCTATTTTAAGGTCCGGCCAGGTAGCAAAATGCCCACGCTGTCATCGTGCTTTTTTTAAAACAAATACGCTAAAAGCCAACAAAATGTTTGCCCTTGCAATTACTGCATTAATTTTAATCATCCCAGCTTTTACTTTTCCACTGATGTCTATTCATTTATTAGGGATCACTGAAGGAGCCAATTTATTACAGGGTGCATTAATGATGATTGAAGGTGCACCTGTTGTTACTTTTGTGATTTTATTTTGTGCCGTGTTAGTGCCAACGTTATTAACGCTCTGTATTGCTTATAGTAGTGCCAGTATTATGCTGGGTAAGCGCCCTCCTTTATTGGGTTATGTATTAAAATTAACAAGCTCATTGATTCATTGGTCTATGCTAGATGTTTATTTGATTAGCTTATTGGTGTCTGCGGTAAAAATCACCAGTGATGCTGATGTTTATTTTAGCAGTGGATTGTGCTTTTTTGTTGTATTGTTAATAGTGAACATCACTTTAATCAGCGAATATAGCAGTACCAAATATTGGAAATATTTACGTAATGAATGAGCCATTAACGCCCGGAATCAGCGCAATACAACAAGATAGGCAAGTTTGCCTTGTTTGTAATATGGACAGCTCAATTAGTGAAAACCCAGAAATTTGTCCTTGTTGCCATAGTGATATCGCCCCGCGTATTAAACGTAGCCAACAAAAAACATGGGCATTATTAATTACTGCAATGATCTTTATTATTCCTGCAAACGTTTATCCTATTACTTATTTATTAAAAAATAGCACTTTATATCCTGATACTATTTATTCAGGTCTTATTACTTTAATAAGAAATGACCAAGAAGGTATTGCCCTGATTGTATTCATCGCATCTATTTTAGTGCCCATTTTCAAAATATTAGCCCTCGCTTTTATTGCACTTACGGTTCATTTCAGATGGCAACTGAACCCTAAAAAACAATTTATTGCTTTTTCAATTGTGGAATGGGTCGGACGTTGGTCTATACTCGACTTATTCGTCATTTCAATCATGGTCGCCGTCTTTGATAAAGGGAGCCTTGTATCGGTTTACCCGGGGATTGCAGCTACATCATTCACCATAGTCGTAATAACGACATTATTCGCCGCAGAGAGTTTTGATACTCGTTTAATTTGGGATTCCAACAACAATGCAAAATAACCCTTCTTCTGAGCCAATTATCTCTAAATCTTATGCGATTTCTCCTATTTGGTTTCTGCCTTTCATTGCAGCGATCCTTGGTCTTTGGATATTATTTCAAAATATTACACACAGTAATAAAGAAATTAAGATCCACTTTAATCATGTTGAAAGCATTATCGTCGATAAAACCAAAGTTCGTTACAAAGGCGTGATTATCGGCACTGTCAAAAAAGTAGAATTAGACGAAGTCGATGGCGTGAATGTCTTTGCAGAGATTGAGTCGCATGCGGCATTTTTGCTCAAGGAAAGCAGTCAATTTTGGCTAGTCTCACCGAAAGCAACATTAACGTCTATTTCAGGCTTAGATACACTTTTTTCAGGGAGTTATATTAGCTTATTACCCGGTGAAGGTGAGCCAGAAACTGAATTTACAGCCATGGCAGAACAACCCATTAATGTGCCAGACAATGCCTTGCTATTAAACTTTAAAAGCGACAATGCAGCTGCAAACAATGTGGGAACTCCTATCTTTTTCAAAAAAATTCAAGTGGGTGAAATTGCAGCTCTACGCTTAGATAGTTCAGGCCAGTTCGTTAACATGCAAGCCTTTATTGAAAGTAAATACAGCTCACTGGTTAAACAAAATAGTCAATTTTGGAATATCAGTGGATTGAACGCCAATATCTCTCGTGCAGGAATTGATTTTAAACTGGATAACTTAACCTCATTAATCGCAGGTGGCATTACTTTTAGTAGCCCAGAGAATTCGGCCCCAGCAGCTAAAGGCCAACAATATGAATTATTTGATAATATAGAAGCCAGCCAACAAGGTTTAAGCATTACCATTAAAATGAATAACACCAATAACTTAACCAATGGTGCTGGTATATTATTCAAAGGTCATGGCATTGGTCGAATTAACACCATTCGTTACGATAATAGCAGTCAGTCTTTCATTGCACAGGCGACCATTAACCCTGCATTCTCAGAGCTTGTCACTGAAAACTCACAATTCTGGTTAGAAAAAACATCCCTTTCATTTTCTAATATCAAGAACTTAGGCAATATTATTACAGGCGATTATGTTGGTTTTTCACATAGCGAAAATTACCAACAAGAAAAACAGAAGAAAACATTCACATTACGAAACCATCAAATAATTGATGACCAATACCTAACAATTACCTTAATTGCTGATGATGCGAATGGATTAACCGAAGGTGCAACTGTCAGTTATAAAGGTCTAACCATTGGTAACATCAACTCCCTTGCGTTAACCGATGACAATAAACAAATACAAGCCAAGTTAAATATTAATAGCCAATACCAATATTTGGTTAATGCTGACAGTAAATTTTACGCGCTGAGTGGCATTGACTTTAAAGCCTCTTTGCAAGGTGTCGAAGTTAATAGCAAACCATTACAAAATGTTATTCAAGGCGGTATTGCCTTATTTAATAAAACACAGGTTAATAATCCTCAGGTCAGCAATAAAAAGCAAAAACTTAAAGCAAACCAGTTATTCTATTTATATCCCTCAAAAGAAATGGCGATATTAGGTAAGAATATCTTTTCAAAACCTTTAACGGTAGCTTTATTAAGCCGAGATCTACCTTCAGTAAGCGTGGGCTCACCAGTTTACTACCACAAATTAAAAGTAGGTGAAGTCAGTCAATTACAGCTACATGAATCAGGACAGATGGAAACAAGCCTTGATATTAATGCGCAATTTAGACACCTTGTTACCGATAAAACCGTATTCTGGGATGTCAGTGGTTTTCAAGTTAACGCTGGTATTTCCGGAGTAGAAATTAACGCAGATTCATTGTTAGCGATTGCCGCTGGCGGTATTGCTTTAGAAATATCTACTGCCATGACCAATAATAAAATCAATGAGCAGCAATATCGTTTATTTGATAATTACAAGCAAGCCACCTTGCCTCCTAAACAATTAACCTTAACTTACGATCAAGCCTTTGATTTAAAAGTAGGTAATAAGGTGAAATTAAAAGGATTAGAAATAGGTAAAATCAGTGAACTCACACTCACTGACAACAACACAGTAGAAGCGACACTGGACATTGATAACCTCTATTTTGATAAAATTGCAAAACAAGGCAGTCGCTTTTGGATCGTTCGCAGTGATATTTCATTAGCAGGCGCTAAAAACTTAGCAACATTAGTAAGCGGTGTATTTATTAATGTTTCTCCAGGAACCGGTGAAGTTAAAACTGCATTTAATGGTGAACATAACGAACCATTATTAGCGCCAGATAAAGCCGGTTTACCAATTATATTAATCGCGAATAATGTCGGTTCCGCAAATGTTGGAAGTCCTATTTATCATCGACAAATCAAAATTGGAGAGATAATAGAAAATCGCTTTAATGCACAAGCATCTGGTGTTGAAATCGTATTAAATATTTATCCTGAATTCTCACATTTGATCCGTAAAAACAGTGTATTCTGGCCTGCTTCAGGCTTTAGTATTGATGTCGGCCTTACAGGTGCTGCTTTAAAGGCTACCTCTTTAGCATCGATTGTAAAAGGCGGTATCAATATGAGTACACCAGATACAACTTCGCTTAAGGCGGCAAGTGAGCCTTATGATAAATTTACGTTAAGAACAAGCACAGATAAAGATTGGGCACAATGGAAGTTAAAAATTCCTAAAAATAATTAAAAACAACTGAAAACCCCAATCAATAGGCTATACTGCGCGCACTTTCTAGTGCGCGTTTTTGTAAGGAAAATCTATGGACGACAATACTTTTATTCCAACTGCATTCATCGAAAAAATGTCAACAATCTTACCTGAGCATTTAAATATTGATGATTTAATCGCAGCTTGCCGCCGCCCATTACGACGCGCTATTCGTGTTAACACGCTTAAAATTAGTGTTGAACAGTTCCTTATACTCGCAGCGGAAAAAAGCTGGGAATTAACACCTGTGCCTTGGTGTGCAGAAGGTTTTTGGATTGAAAGAAAAGTTGATAATGAAAGCACGCCGATTGGTAATACCGCAGAGCATCTAGCAGGTTTATTTTATGTGCAAGAAGCCAGTTCAATGATGCCAGTATCAGCCCTTTTCCATCATTTTGACCAAGTTAACGATGCAACACTATTAGATGCCGCTGCTGCACCAGGTTCAAAAACAACTCAACTGGCAGCTCGACTTAATAACCAAGGGTTAATCATTGCTAATGAATACTCTTCGAGTCGTATTAAAATGTTACATGCAAACATTCAACGCTGTGGCATTAAAAATGTGGCGTTAACGCATTTTGATGCTGCCGTATTTGGTCAATGGTTACCTAATACCTTCGACGCCATTTTATTGGATGCCCCCTGCTCTGGTGAAGGAACCGTGCGTAAAGATAAATTGGCAATGAAAAATTGGGATCAAAGTGCAATTGAAAGTATTTCATCAACACAAAAATCATTAATTGAAAGTGCATTTCAAGCCTTAAAACCCGATGGTATTATGGTTTATTCAACTTGTACTTTGAGCCTAGAAGAAAACCAAGAAGTTTGTTTGCATCTACAACAAACCTATCCAGAGCAAGTTGAATTTTTACCATTAAACAAGTTATTCGAAGACGCAGAAAAAACAGTCACAGAGCAAGGCTTTTTACATATTTGGCCGCAGGTTTATGACACTGAAGGTTTTTTTGTCGCAGCCATTAAAAAGACAGATTATGTAGAAAGCCCACAAGCCAAAAAACGCTTAGGAAAATTCCCATTCCAACCAGCTTCTCAACAGGTAACAGACAGTTTGTATCAATACTTTGACCAGCAATTTTCTATCACAGAAATTCAAGGAACATTATATCAACGTGACGATGAATTTTGGCTATTCCCAGACAACATCATTCCGTTAATCAATGAACTTAGATTTTCTCGTTTAGGTATTAAAATCGCAGAGCAATTTGGGAAAGGACGCAAATCTGGCTTTAAGACCACGCATGAGTTTGCAACTTGTTACGGAGAACAATGTACAGTAACGATAGCATTACAAGCCCATCAAGCGAGAGAATACTTTCAAGGTCGCGATATTCATGACATTGACACCGCAGGCTCTAAAGGTGAAGTAATGTTAAGTTATCAAGGTTATGTAATTGGATTGGGGAAATCACTGGATAACCGCATTAAAAACAGCTTGCCGAGAGACTTGATTATCGATAAGAATTTGTTTGAGTGTAATGGCGAAACAGTGAATTTATTAAAGTAGATTCAGTGCATTGAAAGGTTAACTATGCAAACAGATTAACTGTTGGAATTTATTTTCATCAGTTAATTGCAGCTCAAAATACCCTCGAACACCTAATTGCGTAAAGTGGGGAACAAAACGCATTGCAGGCAATTGAATCATTAGCCCTTCTTCACTACGCACTTTAACAACCGTATTAGGAATGCGATAAAGCTTTTCAAATTCCTGATAACTGATTTGTATTCTAAAGTGATAACATTTCATTTCATTGCACTTCCTATCTTTTAGCAAGGGTCAGGTGAGTATAACGGCCCAATGAAGCGTACGGCTCAAGCTGACAATACTTTTTTTCCATTTCCAATAGTTGCTCAAAATGGCTTTCGGTAATTTCTGGTGACTTCATATAATCATGCAATACGCGTACACCCGTTTTCTGTAAAACAGTCATATTTACTTCGTTTAACCAATCCATCACATCGCATTCAAATAAAGGGTTTGTTGGCGATAATCGCACCACTTTCTTACGTGGCATCCCTAATTCAACAAAATCCAAATTGCCAGAAACAAGGTTAAAAAATCGCTGTGCTTCCTTGTTATAAAACATCAACGAGACTAATCCCTCTTTATCTAACCAATTCAATAAAGTATGTAAGGTTTGCTTAGGCTCGGCTAACCATTCTAAAACAGCATGATTTAAAATTAAATCAAATTTACCATCACAATGCAGCTCTAAGCTCTGAATTGACCCATGAATAATCTCAACATTATTGCGATAAGGTTTGTCAGAGAGTTGTTCAGCAGCAATCTTTAATAGCTCACCAGAAATGTCGCATAAGGTCACTTGATGTCCTAATGCGGCTAATTTTTGGCTAAAATATCCAAACCCTCCGCCCGCATCCAGTATTCTTAATTTAGGTTTGTTTAAACGCGTTAAGCAATCTAACAATTCTCGCCACACTATTTCTTTACGGATCTGCCCTTTATAGCTGCCATAAATATTATTAACAAATTTTTGTGCGATTGGATCAAAGTTATGGTCTGTCACTAAGTTACTTTCTCATTTACTTGAGTACTATTAAGCATTTATTATACGTTAACTAGTCCTCAAATCGAGATAAGCAAAAGGCGAAACATGTTATTTATCATTAAAAAATGGATTGGTGCATTATTAATGCCCTTACCTTTTGCACTGTGCATTTTATTTATTAGTTTATTACTCTTATTTTTTACACAAAAGCAAAAGCTTGCCAAAACACTCGCGCTATTCAGTTTTATCATCTTATTTACTTTTAGTGTATTACCAACAGTTTATTATTTAAGTAAACCGTTAGAAAGAAAATATCCACCGCTGTTAGTAGCAGAACAATCCTTAGATTATATTTTAGTATTAGGATCGTCAGGCGTACATGACCAAACACTCCCCATCACCGGGCAGTTATCAACGACTGCATTAACACGATTCAGTGAAGTATTGCGCCTTTATTACGCAAACCCAAATGCAACTATCGTCGTATCAGGTTCAGGGTTTGGAGACAGTAAAAGCCATGCAGAATTATTACAGGAATTAGCCACCAGCTTTTCAATACCAGCGAATAGAATAATACGGTTAGATGAAACCAAAGACACGCATCAAGAAGCACAACAAATGTCAGTACTCATTAACGGCAAAAAAGCCGCATTAGTGACGTCAGCCACACATATGCCAAGAGCGATGCAATTATTCGAACACTATAATGCTTTTCCAATTCCAGCTCCTACACAGTACTTAGCGAAAACCAATCAACATGATTTACCTGCTTATTATTATATTCCCTCGGCTTATCAAGCCTATAAAGCAGAAACTGCATTTCATGAGTATTTAGGTGGGTTACAGCGATGGTTGGTTAATTAAAAATAAATATAAAATTGCGGAAAATTAAGTATTTTTAAAGGAAACAGTAACTTTGAATTATAACGAATACGAGCCAACAGCTTGGAAAGGCGAAATACCTGAAAGTCTTGATATTATTGATGATGTCAAACAAGAATTACCCAAAAAAGATAGGCCGCCAGCAATATTAAAAACTTTCTCTAATATAACAGGCTGGATTTTAATAATTGGTTATTTAGGAGCCAGTCTTACGTTTTTTGTTGCTATAGCAGGTTTATTTTTAAATGGTTTGAATTGGTCTTATATCCAAGAAGATCCTGTAACAATTTATGTGTTAGTTATTTTTTCTTTTTTTATCGTACTCATCTTGGCATCACTACCTTACTCGCTGTTTTTTGCTCATAAGTACGGTAGATATATTAATAATAATTTTAAGTTTTCATCTTTATTTAATGAAACGCTTTATACACAACTTCCCTATCCGAAAGAATTTCCTCTGTTACCTTTTAAAATGTTTAATTTAAAATACATCCGTCCCAAAGATTGGAAGCAATATCGTCGATATATGTTTCCTAATTTTACATGGGATGAAACATGTTTAACTCATTATAAATTTCACCAAAAGACAAGATATACACTATTGAGAACCATAAATTATTTTAATTTGGCTATTTTGTTGGTTTATTTTCCTATTACTATTCTCCAATACTTTTTTGATGCTATTTACTTACCGGTTTACCTGCCATTAATGCTTCTTTCAGTTTCATTATTTATTGTTACTCGGTTTACCAACAAGATAGGTAAAGTATACGCAGACATCATATTAAATCGACGTGACGGATACATTACTTTTAATAGTGTTCAGCAGCAGGAATGGAAGTGTCACTTCAGTGAAATTAATGCTTATATTGAACAATTTCATACAAGACGTTCAGGTAAAAAAATGCATTGCTTAATGTTAGCGCCAAGAGCACCATTAAAGGGCTCAAGAACTCAACTTTCTTTACAATATGGATGGAGCCAGCACAGCACTGAAGATGTTACCAAGCTATGGCAAGTTATCAGTCAATTTATGAATGTTACATTGCCTCTTCCTTTTGTTGTACCACTTGAAGATGTGAGAGACAAAGATCCAACGACTCAAAAAACACCCGTTAAAAATAGTCAATTAGTAAACTTACAATCATTAGAGTATGAAGAATACAAAGCCTTATTGGAAGATAGTGTCCATTTAAAATTAGATATTGATGATTAAAAACGTATTAATAATTTTAAATTTAACTAAGAAGCTTTTTATTATAAAAGCCTATTTTAGAAAATAGTTGTTAATTTTATATCGCTGCCCCATTCAGAGGGTTTAAAAACTTCGTATAACATGGATTATTTTAACGTGTAGAAGCTCTTTAGGAGCATGGGTTTTTAATTTAGAAAAGAAAATAAACGCGGACATATATGGACGCTTCTTCTTGTTCTCTTATAAGGAAAAATAAGAAGCCTTCCAAGAAGTAAAGCAATCAAACACTTGCTCTGCTTCGTCGGGTTCCATTACTCCATGGTCCACAATAAAGACCTGAGGGTCATCATCAGAAAACGAAATTATAATGGCTCGACCGCCACCATCATCACCAATAGCTATCCAACCTGGCGCATATTCTTTAGTTTCATAACACTCATTACGTTCAATAAGATCTTCAACACCATACAGAAACACATCACCAAAATGACCTCCACCAACTTCAAGCATGAATTCCCTATAAGCTTTAGGTAGTTTATTTAAAAAGTATTCTTCGATGTGCGTAAAATTCATTGTGCCACTACAGTCTTGACTACGAGAGAACGTCCATATATGTCCACAACTTCGCGCTTCTCACTAAAATAAGAGACATAACGCAAAGTTAACGTGCCAAAACCGCGCAGCGTTTTTGGTCACTTTTGAACGTTTTGTTATGTGCGTACTAAAGACATTGGGACGAACCTAATTCCATTGAACTCGGCTTCTTCACCT
>NZ_SNUB01000034.1 GCF_004378355.1 Psychromonas algicola | reverse complement strand
TAGCAGGTACAAAAAAAGCCTGTATTTAGCAGGCTTTATGAACAAAGTTAAGACTGTCTTGTTTCGTGTCTTCGCATAGTCCGATTTCGTTGTCGTACCAAGATACAGAATTTAACCAACGAATTTACCATCTTTACTTTATTTCAGGTACAAAAAAGCCTGCGTATAGCAGGCTTATTATTCTAGTCAGTTAAAACTTATTTAGAAATAAGTGCAACTAGGTCTAAAACTTTGTTTGAGTAACAGATTTCGTTGTCGTACCAAGATACTGAATTTAACCAACGAATTTATCATCTTTACTTTTTTTCAGGTACAAAAAAGCCCATACCGAAGTATAGGCTTAAAACAATGTTTAACTTAAGTCAGTCTTATTTAGAAATAAGTGCAACTAGGTCAAGAACTTTGTTTGAGTAACCGATTTCGTTGTCGTACCAAGATACAACTTTAGCGAATTTATCAGTTAGTGATAAACCTGCTTTTGCGTCGAATACAGAAGTTTGAGTTTCACCGATGAAATCTTGTGATACTACGTCGTCTTCAGTGTAACCAAGAACGCCAGCCATTTCATTTTCAGAAGCGCGCTTCATTTCAGCACAGATTTCTGCGTATGTAGCAGGAGTTTTAAGGTTAACTGTTAAGTCAACAACAGAAACGTCAGCAGTTGGTACACGGAAAGCCATACCAGTTAGAAGACCGTTAAGAGCAGGAATTACTTTACCTACTGCTTTAGCTGCACCAGTTGAAGATGGGATGATGTTTTGAGAAGCACCACGACCACCGCGCCAATCTTTAACAGATGGACCATCAACAGTTTTTTGTGTAGCAGTTGTTGCATGAACCGTAGTCATTAGACCTGATTCAATACCCCATTTATCGTTAAGTACTTTAGCGATAGGAGCTAGACAGTTAGTAGTACAAGAAGCGTTAGAAACGATATCTTGACCAGCGTATTCGTCAAAGTTAACACCGTTAACGAACATTGGAACGTCACCAGAAGGACCAGTTAGAACAACTTTCTTCGCACCAGCTGTGATATGTTTACGAGCTGTTTCGTCAGTTAGGAAGAAACCAGTACCTTCAGCAACAACGTCAACACCTACTTCATTCCATTTTAGGTCTGCAGGATCACGTTCAGCAGTAACACGGATAGTCTTACCGTTTACGATTAGGTTACCGTCTTTAACTTCAACAGTACCGTTGAAACGACCGTGTGTTGAATCATATTTAAGCATGTAAGCCATGTATTCAACGTCGATTAAGTCATTGATTGCAACAACTTCAATATCTGCACGTTCACATGAAGCGCGGAATACGAAACGGCCGATACGGCCAAAACCGTTAATACCTACTTTAATTGTCATTCTCTTTTCCTTTTGGAGGTTTAATTTTAAACTTGTCATCATTATAAGTATCAAAAACACTTATGACTTGATGTTGGTCAAGTTATAGGCTCTGAAAACATTTTCGCTTATAAATAAGTTACAAAAAAACATAAATTACAAGTTAACTTGTTTTTTGAGCTTGTATCCTTGTAATTAAATTACAAGATTATCTTAAGTGCAATTTCACATTAAATAAAGTAAAAACACAGTAATAGCGCGATTAGTTTATCTAGTGAGCAGTATTTAATTTACTTGACTCAAAATTACTATATTCGGCAATTGTAACTAGATGATCATTTTTATGCAATATTACAACGTAATTACAAGGTAACTTGATTTTTATTTGTTCGTTTTGTTTTATCACAGCCTATTTCATTGCTGTTTCTTTTATAGTCGTGCTTAGCGTATGTGCTTGTCCTGCCTCAACTAATACGCCATTTTGTCCAGTAATAGCTGATTCAATACAAAGCATAGTTTGATAGCCATCATCAGGCATATCAGCGAAACTTGCTGCTTTATTTATCCATGGATTCCAAACAACCACGGAATCGTTTCCACTATTCGTTACCATTATCTTTCGTTGGTTGCCGCCATCGTTGACCATAAGGTCACCTTGGTTTACTTGATGAATTGCATCTAACTCAGCATTAATAGTTAATAGTGTAGGCGATTTTTTGCTTTTGCCTGCATCTAATGAATCGGTGTAATCTTCAGCTAAACCTTCAATGTTAACTTGCTCTGTATTGGCTATATGCAAATAAGTATGTAGTGCGCCGCTATAGGTGAAACTGCTTGAACCTGTGTTTTCTGTGACTAATGATAGTTCGATAAAGTCACTCAGTGAGGCTTTTAAGGTAAGTTGAAAATCATGTTTCCATAGTTGTTTACTTGCTTCACTGCTAGCCAATGAAAAATCAATATTAACACCCTGATTATCTTCATTAATGCAGGTTACTTTCCACTTACTGATTCTAGCAAATCCATGAGATGGTAATGGCTCTGCGAATTCTTGATTAGGTTTTCCAAACCAAGGCCAGCAAATAGGTACACCGCCTCTAATGGCTTTACTATTATTAAAAGCTGCCGTTTTACTTAAATATATAAGCGGTCTTTGATGCTTGCGTTGGAAGTGAATAAGGTGTCCGCCATGCAATGTAAAAGCGGCATCAAAGTTTTGATGATCGATAATAATAAACTCAAACCCTTGATCGTTTGTTTTTAAAGTCACTGAGTCGGATAGTTTTTTTATTTCATTAAGCTTGATATGAGAAATCATAATATCCCTTGTTTGATCCTTAGTGCGCCTAACTTTAGTGCAAACTAAATCACTTATTTTAAGCAATACCAACAAATCATTTTTAATGTTATTGGTATAAAAAGTACGTAACAAGTAAAGTACGTTAAAAGCTGCAAATTTCAATGAGATTTAAACTGGTAATGACTTGTTTAATGATCAAATCGATAACTTTATGCATTAATTGCAATATCAAGATTAAATAGCAGATAATTCTTTGAACTAAAAAATATTAAGTATAGGTGTGATATGAGTGGTACGGCATTAGATTCGTTTATGCAATTAAAGAGTATTGATCCAAATTTTATTAATGCCTCGGGCGAACCTTGCATTGTTGAAGAAGAGTGTATTAAAGGCATAGTGAAACAGTTGGGATTTGATGCTGATGATGACAATGCTTTATTGACGTATTATCAAGAAGAAGAAACACGCCATTGGTTATCACTATTGCCACCTGTTTCTGTTTTTCAACAATCGGCAAGTTACGAATTAGAAGTTCATTTACCTATTGATTTTGTGACTGACCAATTAGTTTATCGAGTAACCACGGAAGCCGGTTTGCAAATGGATGAGTTATTAACTGCTGCAGACTTTCCTTTATTGGCTGTTAATGAAATTTCAGATGTTGAATTTCAACTATATAGTGTGACCTTACCAGTCCAATTAGATCTTGGATATCATCACCTTGCTTTGTTAGAAGTCGGTAATGAAGAGCCTCTTGCTGTTATGCATTTAATTATTACACCTGATGTTTGTTATCAATCGGCGCAGATACAAAAAGATAAAAAAGTAGTAAGCACTAACATTTCATTGGCTCACTTAACAGCTGATAAAAGCGAAACTAACCTTCTAGATTCTATTAAAGTGCAGGCTTTGCCTGAGTTGTGGACTGATTTATATCACCTTGATTTAACAGCAGTCGCTGAATTTAAACATTATAAAACAGCACAAGATGTGTTGAAAAATTTGAATGACTTAACTGATTATGATGCGATCACAGTTATCAAAGCTAAGTTAGATGTATTACGTGTTTTATTTGATGGCTTTAATAAACAAGAGCCACAAAACGTAAAGGATGCGTTTTCTACTTTCATTACTGATGGCGGTATTGACCTTAAACAGCAAGCTAGCTTTGATGCTTTACATCATCAATTTTTGTCTGAAAATAAATTAACTGATTATTTGAATTGGCCTGCGGATTTTCAATCTTATTCAAGCCAAGGTACACAGAATTGGATTGCTGAAAATAAACAAGAAATAGTATTTTGGCAATACTGTTATTGGGTTGTTAAGCAACAATTTGAAGCATTAGAAACCCTGATTGAATCTCAAGGCACAACATTGAAGTATTATCAGCAAGTTGTTATTGGCGCTTCAAAAAACAGCTTTAAAATGTGGGCTAACAGCGACGTTTATTGTCAAGGCATTAACATTAAAGCTCCTTTAGACTGGCCAATGACATTAAATCAAAGTGTGGAATACTCACCATTAATACCGGATCAGCTTTATAGATCTGGCTACCAAGCTTTCATTAAGTTGCTGCAATCAAGTATGAAACGTACAAGAGTGTTACATATTAAACATATCGCTGCTCTATTAAGACTTTGGTGGGTACCTGAAAGTGCACAACGAGAGCAGGGGGCTTTTGTTTATTATAATGTTTATGACATGCTTAATTTGTTGACGTTAGAAAGTATTCGGAATCAATGTGTCGTAGTGATTGATGCTGAAGAATCTTTACCCGAAGGGATGCATGAATTGTTATTAGAAGCAGGTGTTTATTCATCTTCGTTATTTGATTTTAGATAAAATAAAAGCGACTTAATTTAACTATTAAGTCGCTTTTTATAGGTTAACTTGATTAAGTTTATTGTGCAGGTAATTCTTGGAAATATTGTGGTGCTTGCTCTTTAAATACGCCATCTTCAAGTGCTTCAATATACATATCAACTTTTGTATCTAATTCGCTTTGCATATCCTCTGTAATAAATCCTCTATCGACAATGAGATCTAAATTAATAGGCGGTAACTCATCATCGTCATCGGCAGTATCAAGTGTTACTTTTGCCCATATGTATGCTTCTTCGTATTTATTGGTACGGAAGAAAAAAGACACTAATTGTAAAAAGATATTACTAGGTAACTCTTCAATACTTCTACTTTCACGCAAGGCTTTGTAATAAAAATCTAGTGATTTTTGTGTTTCATCTGCACTGTAATAAACAGCTAATTTAGCTAACACTGATGGGTCGGTTAAATTAGGTTGCTTAGCAGCGGCTAAAAATACCTTTTTAGCCTGTAGGTCGTTAAAGTTTGTCCACAGGTAATAAGCTAAGTTAGGATCTTGGGTACCAACTGAGTCTTTTAATAGTTGATCAATGACTTTTTGGCTTGCAAGATAGTTATCTAAACGTTTTTGTTTTCTATCTTTATAACGTTTATAAGCAATTTGTAACGTCGGTGCTAAACAAACTTTATAAGCATCGAGCTCTTCTAGTAATGTTTTAATATTTTTATCATTAGACTCTTGCAAGTGATTATAACGCGCTCTGATCAGTGATGTTCTATTGTAGCGACAATCACCAATGACATGTAAGTCGTTACAAATACCTGGTGCTTCTTCACAAATTTGGCTTATGCTTTTTTCTTTAAGCCCACATCCAGCAAGGGTGAGTGAAATCAAGATCAATAGCAAAGATTTAAAGTTAAACATAAACATAAGTAGATAATTCCATATAAGTAAATATACTTTAGCGACTATGAACTTAATATATACCATCATCAATAGGTAAAGTCAGTGTCAAATATCAATGATTATGCAAAAAATATATCACCATCACTTTATGAAAAACTTAAAACAGCTGTAGAAACAGGAAAATGGTTGGATGGAGAGCCTTTAACAGAAGAGCAAAAAGCGCATTCATTACAGTTAGTTATGGCTTATCAAAAAGAGTTTAATATCGACCCAGACCATTTCACCATTGCACAAAATGGCGAAATCCATATGGTGCCTAAAAAAGTGTTAAAAAATCAGTTTGCAGAGAAAGATGATTCTGATGATATACACATTCTTAAACTTTAAATTGTTCTTGCAAAAACTTGTTGATACTCGTTATCATTAAGTTGCTTAGTTATTTTTCTTCTAATCGCTACTATTTAATTATCGATAAATAACAAAGTTGGTTTCAACATTTAAAGAATACTCACCTTTAATAAATAAAAATGAAGCATCTCTATTTTGATTCATAACTTAATGCTTCATAATACTCATATAAGCAAAGAGGTTATTTTTTATTAGGTGTTCAAAATGACTTAGTAATATGAAGTCATGCAACTCGTATACAAATTATTTAAGTAGGTATTATGAATTTATCATTGATTAAAGATGAGCTGTTAGAAGCACAAAAGGTGCTATCTGATTTTGTGTCTAACCAAGACAATTTACAAAAAATTGAAGAAGCTGCTTCATTATTAGCGAATGCATTTAAAAATGAAGGCAAAGTTTTAGCTTGTGGTAACGGTGGTTCTCACTGTGACGCAATGCATTTTGCAGAAGAATTAACAGGTCGTTATCGTGAAAATCGTCCTTCTTACCCTGCAATTGCTATTTCTGATGTTAGCCATATTTCTTGTGTCGGTAACGATTATGGTTTTGATTATATTTTCTCTCGTTACCTTGAAGGCGTTGGCAGAAAAGGTGATGTGCTATTTTGTTTATCAACCAGTGGTAACTCTGTAAATATTTTAAATGCCATTAAAGTCGCGAAAGAAAAGGGCATGAAAGTGATTGCGTTAACCGGAAAAGATGGCGGAAAAATGGCTGGCTTAGCTGATGTCGAAGTTCGCGTTCCGCATTTTGGTTTTGCTGACCGTATTCAAGAAGTTCATATTAAAATTATTCATATCTTAATTTATCTTATCGAAAAAAAGATGGTTCAAGCGTAAATCATGTGTGAATTATTAGGCATGAGTGCCAATGTCCCAACGGATATCTGTTTTAGTTTTAGCGGCTTGGTCAAACGTGGTGGTGAAACTGGACCGCATAAAGATGGTTGGGGCATTACCTTTTATGAAGGAAAGGGATGCCGCAGCTTTAAAGATCCCAATCCAAGCTGTGATTCTAAAGTTGCAGACTTAGTGAAACAATATCCAATAAAAAGTAAGTCTGTTATCAGCCATATTCGCCAAGCGAATCGTGGTGGTGTTAATTTAGAAAACACACACCCTTTTATTCGTGAACTTTGTGGACGTAATTGGACTTATGCGCATAATGGGCAACTAACTGGTTACGAAGACTTAGCAATGGGTTATGCGAATCCTGTTGGTCAAACCGATAGCGAACGTGCCTTCTGCTGGATATTGAATAAATTGCATCAAGAATTCAAACAACAACCCGATGATATGTTAACCATGTTTAAATATGTGGCAGGTTGTGCGGATCAGTTAAAAGCATTAGGTGTTTTTAATATGTTACTAACCGACGGTGAATATGTGATGTGCTATTGCACTAATAACTTACATTGGATCACTCGCCGAGCACCGTTTGGGAAAGCTCAGTTAATTGATGAAGATATGACCGTGGATTTTCAGCAAGAAACTTCTGCAACGGATGTAGTGACTGTGATTGCGACTCGCCCACTAACTAAAGATGAAGCATGGAACAAAATGAACGAAGGTGAATTTTGTGTGTTCCGCTTTGGCGAACGTGTATTATAAATTAGTTTATTTCCATTAATTCACCCCTTATTATTTCTATTATTTATTCATCTTGTTTTAACTAAATTTGTTAAGACAAGGTTGACTCTTTTATTCTTCTCAGTTACATAACTCACATTTTTATTGATTTATTGAACTTGTCTTAACTAATTGTAATAAAAGTGATTGTTAATTAATCACTCTGAGTGTGCCTTACTTCTCACAAATGTATTTTTTACTAAAGTTTTATTGGTTTCGGGCGACATAATATGAAAAAGAACCTAATGTTATAGAAGATCCTTTTTCTATCAATAAATTATCCCTGTATAGGATAGTTGGAGCGCTAATGAATAAATTAAACTTACTAAATAAACTCTTATTACTTACCTTATTACCGATAACTCTCATTATTGTTTTGCTTATTTCGGCTTATTATACTGTTGAGTCAGATGGGCTTGAACAAGATGTTACTCAGTTTCGTACTTCATTAATTAAAGAAAGAAATACTCAACTTAAAGAAATTACTGAAGTGGCTTTAGGTATTATTGCTTATCAAAAATCTTTACCAAATGGTGATATTGAGGGCGCTTTACGTAATATTCGTTTTGGTAGTGCAGGGTATTTTTATATTTATGATACTAAAGGTGTGAATATCTTTCATGCAGTTAAACCTGCTTTGGAAGGAAAGAATTTAATTGATTTAAAAGATACAAAAGGCAATAAATTAATTGTTGGTCTATTGGACGCTGCTCAGAACGGAGATGGGACTTATTCTTTTTACTTCCAAAAACCAGATTCTCCAGAACAACTTGAGAAATTAGGTTACGCCACTATGGTACCTGGTACTAATTGGATGCTAGGAACCGGTGCTTACATTGAGGATATTGAAGAAATAGTTATTCAATATACAAATGTAGCGAAGAAAGAGTTACATGAAAAAATAATGTTTACAATATTTGCATCATTAGCATTAATTATCGTGACTGCTGTGATTATATTTATTGCTGCCGCAAGAATGGTGAAACCAATCCAACGTATGGTTGAAAACTTAAATGATATTGCTCAAGGTGAAGGTGACTTAACGTTACGCTTACAAGTTTCTGGTAATGATGAAATTGCGCAATTAGGGAACTCATTTAACCAGTTTGTTGAAAAATTAAGACATATCATCAGTGATATTAATACTGCCACAATCAGCATTAATCAGGCTGGTGGTGATATGAGTAAGCAAAGTAATAACATTGCTTCTCAATTAACGTCTCATAATGATGAAACGGATCAAGTGGTATCAGCAATTACTGAAATGTCAGCGACAGCAAACGAAGTAGCAAGTAATACTAACCATGTTGCCGAAGCAACCCAGGCTGTTACCAATGATGTTATGAATGCACAGGATCGAGTGCAAGAATCTTTAGTTGAAGTTTCTGCTTTAGTAGAAGAAATCAACGGTGCAGCAAGCTGTATGGATTCATTAAGCGAGCAATCACAAAAAATTAATAATGTATTATCAGTAATTGGTGCCATTGCAGAGCAAACTAACTTATTAGCATTGAATGCTGCGATAGAAGCTGCACGCGCAGGTGAGCAAGGACGAGGCTTTGCGGTTGTTGCTGATGAGGTAAGAAACTTAGCAAGCAGAACACAAACGAGTACGCTTGAAATCAATGAGATGCTTGAAGAGTTACATCGTCTAGTAACACAATCTGTTAATGCAATGTCATTAAGCCAAGAGCGAAGTGGACGTACTGTTGAATCTTCACAGGCTATTTCTGAAAGTTTAACATCAGTGACTGGCGCCATTACATCAATTAACGATATGGCCACTCAAATTGCAACAGCAACCACTGAGCAAAGCTCGGTAACAGAAGAAGTGAATCGCAACGTTAATGAAATCCAGCGCATTGTGATGTCATTAACTGAAAGCAGTGCAGAAGCAGAAAGTGTTTCAAAAGATGTGCTTGCTGAAGGTGATAAATTGAATCGCTTAGTGAGTCAATTTAAAATTTAATTCATAAAAAGGTTAACTTTTTTAAAAGTTAATAAATAGAAACGCTTAAGTTTAGTGTTGAAATCGATACTATCTTAAGCGTTTTTTATATCAGTAAAACCGTATCACAACCTTAAAAAATACATCTTAACCTATTTAGTATTTGTGTCTCGCCAAACTATTCCTTAAAGTAAATGTCTGATTGATTTTTTAAAGAGATTATTGACTCTCTACTTGATATTTTTTTCTTTAAACAGCCATAATGTGATGTATTCATGGCGAGTTTTTATTTAATTATCTTATCATCGCAAAACTATAATGGAGTTACGTTTAATGCTGCTTAAAAAATTGGGGATAGTGATTGTATTATCTTTGTTGTTACTTGAGTGCCATGACAACAAAGTAAGCGAGACCGCTGTAAATTTCATTAATGATAAAATGCTATCTATTGATACAACGCCTATTGTTGAAACTCCAATTGTTAATAACACTCCTGATGTGCAAACTGAAATCGCGGATCCTGCTATTGAATTAATGTTAGTGGATGTTTCAGAGCGAGAAGCTGGAGCAAGTAATGCCATTGAATTAATGTTTAATATTCCACTGCAGCCAAACCAAGATTTTGATCGCTTTATTATAACGACTCCGAAACTTGCAACACCTGTATTAAGCGCTAACGGTAAAAAAATTCAGTTTTTTGGTATTCAACCAGAAACTAAATATCAGATTAATGTGGTTGCAGGTTTACAGGCGAATAATGGCAATTTGATTGCTGAGCATTCAAGACACAATATTGAAACAAGAGCCATGCAACCTGTTGTCAGTTTCAAGAGTGATAATGGTGCAATTTTGGTACCCGGACATTCAGATGAATTAGGCATTTATTCTATTAATATGCCTGAAGTTGATCTTAATGTTTATCGTGTAAAAACAGAAAAGCTTAATGATTTTTTGAGTGAATTTAAGCAAATATCTACAAGTGGTGCTTATTACTACAATAATAAAAGACGCGAAGAAATGGTTGAGCATCTCTATACCGCACGGATTGAAACTGGCGGTAAAGCCAACCAAAGAGAAATTAGCAAATTTTCTATTGCAGACAAAAAATGGGCTAACGATAGTGGGGTTTATTTTGCAACCTTAGGTAAACCTGGAAGTTTTGAATTTTCAGCGGCAACTTGGTTTTCTGTATCGGCGATTGGTTTACAAATTCGTCAATTCCCTAAGCAAACTTACATCATCACTCAAGATATTAAAACGGGAAAAATATTACCTAGTGTCAAAGTGGATTTATTAGATAGTAAATCACGTCGTTACGCTTCGTTGACCAGTGATCTTGAAGGTCGAATTACAGTCAGTAAAAAGCATATTCGTCACTTATCTTTAATTATGGCACGCAAAGGCGAGCAAGTGACTATTTTGCCATATCAAAACCCTCGCTTTGACCTGTCTGATTTTAATATTGGTGGTTTACAACACAGTGATAGCCAGTTGTTTGTTTATTCTGAACGCGATATTTATCGTCCCGGTGAATCATTAACCTTGAGTATTTTAAGACGTGATGCAGATGGAGGTGTTGAAAACCAAGCGCTGAGTGTCGCAATCCATGAACCTAATGGCAGTCGTTATAAATCAGTTTGGTTAAATGCAACGGATAAAAAGAACGGCTATTACGAATATAACCTTGATTTACCTGAATTTGGTCCTGTCGGAAATTGGGAAGCGCGAGTGAGTATGAAAGGCAACCGCCAATATACTGCGAGCTTTGGGTTTAAAGTTGAAGAGTTCTTGCCGGATCGTTTACGTTTGACCTTAGGTGATAATGGTAAAGTACAACGCTTTACACCTGAACAAGGTTTAGCCGTCAATGTACTTGGTGAATACTTATATGGTGCACCAGCAGCCGGCAACAAACTTGAATCTACAATGAGCGTATCTGCTTGGAACAACCCTTTCAAACAATGGCCTGATTATTTTGTCGGTGACCGAGATGCAGCAAAAGTCAATAATGTAGGCTTACCTACAGCGACGCTCAATAAAGAGGGTGAATACGTAAGCCAAATCAAACAAGATTGGAAGCGTTGGAATGTACCTACAAAAGTACGTTTAAATTATAGTTTATTTGAAAGTGGTGGCCGTGCAATCAATCGTCATCATGATAGTTTGTTATGGCCATTAGATAGCTTTGTCGCGGTTAAAGCTGGTTTTGAAAATAATCAATCTGCGAGTAATAGTAAAATAGACTTTAATTTACTCAGACTTGATAAAGCAGGAAATAGCATCGGAACAGGTGACGTTAAAGTCGAAGTTATCCGTGAAGAAAAACGTTATTTTTGGACTTACAGTGACGATAAAGGGTGGCATTATCAACGTATCGAAAAAGAATATGCAGTGGATAATCGAACACTTACTTTCACTAACCAAGATCCACTAAAATTTACAACTGAAGTGGAATGGGGCGGATATCGTCTAGAGTTAACCGACCTTGCTACTCAGGGAAAAACTATTTACCGCTTTACTGCAGGAGAGGAATGGTACAACCAATGGGAAGATAATAGCAGTACAATTCGTCCCGATAGAGTTAATTTAGCCTTAGATAAAGCCTCTTATTTACCCGGAGAAAAGTTAACCTTACGTATTGGTTCACCTACCGCAGGTAATGCATTAATTACCATTGAAACCGACTCTATTTTGTACCAAAAACAATTTGCAGTGATTAAAGGGGAATCGTCATTTACATTAACTGTGCCAGCAAGGTTAACAAGGCATGATGCTTATATTTCAGTGTTTGTTGTTGCGCCTTCAAATGATCACGACCAATCAGTGAGCAAACGCAGTTTTGGCATTGTGCATTTACCGTTAACTCGTGATGAGCGGAAAATTGATTTAAGTATTGATGTACCAGAACGTTGGTTACCGAATCAAAAAGTGATTGCTAAAATTAACGCTAAAGATGCACAGGGCAATCCGTTATCAGGAAGTGCTAGAGTGACTTTATCTGCCGTCGATGCAGGTGTGTTAAGTGTTAGTGATTATAAAGTAGAAGATCCTTACGACTTCTTTTATGGACAACGATCCTATCAAGGTGCATTAACTGATATTTACGACCAAGTCATGACACCTTTATTGGCAAGTATTGCTAAATTACGTTGGGGTGGCGATGCCGCGTTAACGCGTGGTGGTGAAAAAGCAGAAAGTGAAGTGCAAATTGTCAGCTTATTTAGCGGCCCTGTTATTATTAGAAATGGCATCGCTGAAATCCCACTGCAATTACCTGCATTTGATGGTGAGCTTGTGTTAACCGCCGTTGCTTTTGACCAAAATAAATTTGCTAAAGCAGAGCAAGCGATCACAGTAAGCTCGCCTGTCGTGCTTCAAGTTTCAATGCCTAAGTTTATGGCAAGTGGAGACAGCAGTAAGGTTGTCTTAGAACTAACCAATACCACGGATAAAATAGCAGAAGGTAAATTGGAATTAACCGTAGATGGTCAAGTTGATTTCCAAAGAAGTATACGTTCTATCACTTTACAACCGAGTGAAAAGAAAACCATTAATATCACGCTGAAAGCATCGCAAGATATTGGTGAAGCTAAGATCAAAGCTGAATTATCTTTAGTTGATCAAGACAACAATGAAAAAGAATTTATTGAACGTGAATGGGCAATTCCAGTAAGAACAACGCAAGCCAGTGAATTTCATTCTAAAAAAGTACTATTGCTACCGGGTGATGATCTTTCTTTATCAACGGATGTACTTAAACCCTTTGTTGCAGCGAGTAAGAAATTACAATTATCTGTAGCCTTAAGCCCTAATCTTGATACTCAAGCACATTGGCAATACCTTGTTGAATATCCTTATACTTGCTTGGAACAAACAACAAGTAAGTCACGCCCTTTTGCTTCAGCATTAAATGGTAAAGACTTTTATAAAGCCAAAACAGCGCTTGAAAAAGCCAATAGCGCAATTGAACGTTATTCAGAATTACAACGAACAGATGGTAGTTTTGGTTTATGGAGTAAGCGCTCTGTTGAACAACATTGGTTAACCTCCTATGCCACTGAGTATCTTTATGATCTAAAAGCTAAAGGTATTGATGTACCAGCTGAGATGTTAAACCAAGCAACCAAACGTTTGCAAAGCTATTTAAGTTCTCGTTTCCGTCATAACGTTAATACATGGTCAAGTGAACCTAAACATTATGATGCAGCTTATCGTGCTTATGCAGCTTATGTATTAGCGAAACAAAATAAAGTGACATTAGGTCCATTGCGAGATATTCAAGAGAAACACCTTAATGCAGCGATTGGTAAATTACCGGGTGTACATCTTGGGTTAGCCATGTTGATGACTGGTAGTGAAAAAGAAGGAACGGCATTGATTAATGCGGCCTTAACTAAAAAACGCACTAATCAATATTTAGGTGATTATGGAAGTCAAATACGTGACGATGCCATGGTGATCAATGCATTATTAACAACACCTTCGGTGAGTGATGAACTTAAACAGAAAGCGTTAACTATGCTGCCTCAATTAGCTTCGGATATAAACGGAGAAAAATGGTTAAGCACGCAAGAACGTAGCGCACTTTTATCATTAGCACTCACCATGGAAACACAATATGCAGATCAATCGTGGCGCGGAACTTTAAATGTTGCGGGTCAAGTTGAAGCATTAAATTTAACAGGTGAATACCATCAAAACATTAACCTAATTAATAATTCAACAGCCACTTTTACTAACCAAGGCGAAACACCTATTTATGCTTCATTTGATTGGAGCGGGGTACCTATTAAACCTGTTTATAATGTTAATCAAGGAATAGAAGTCTCCGTGGATCATTATTCAGTAAAAGAAGGGCAAGCAACAAAACTATCGACTGATAACACATTAAACTCTGGTGAATTGTTACTTACTCGTATTATTGTGACTAGTGATGAACGTGTTCCTGATGCATTATTAGCGAATTTAATGCCTGCAGGTTTAGAGTTAGAAAATCAAAATCTAGCGAATAGTTTAAAACTTGCTGATATTAGCATTGATGGTAAAAAGTTGAATATTTCGGAGCAAATAGAACATCAAGAATTCAGAGAAGATCGCTATATTGCGGCTTTAGATTTACCTAGCAGAGGAACACAAACATTATACGTCTTATCACGTGCGGTAAATCCGGGTGTTTATGTTGTACCTGCGGTACGTATTGAATCTATGTACAAACCTTCTGTTTATGGCGTAGGTGGAAGTATTAAACAAATCACAGTTAATGCTCAACCTTAAACTAAAGTGGAGTGATACAAAGCCAATAAGAAAGCTCGTCTATAGCTTGTTTTTTGTTGGCTTTTTATTGGGTAGTTTATGGTTAGCGAATATTATTTATCCGCTTGCTTTACCCAATCAGCAGGAAGATTTTGCGACTGTTGTTTTAGATGATGAAGGTTATCCATTGCGTGCCTTTGCAGACAAAAATGGTGTGTGGCGTTATCACGTTAATTTAAGTGAAGTTTCCCCTGAATATCTTAATGCCTTGATTGCCTATGAAGATCGTTACTTCTATCGTCACTTTGGTGTTAATCCAATCAGTTTTTTAAGAGCCGCATGGCAGTATTTAGTTAACCAACGTATCATCTCTGGTGGTTCAACGCTGACCATGCAAGTGGCTCGATTATTACATCCTCATGAGCGCACTTTATTAGGAAAATTAAAACAGATTCTACGCGCCTTCCAATTAGAGTGGCAGTTAAGTAAACAAGAAATATTAAGCCTTTATATTAACTACGCTCCCTTTGGTGGCACATTAGAAGGTGTGCAAGCAGCAAGTTATCAATATCTTCGTAAACCCGTTTCTGATTTACGTCCTGCAGAAGCTGCGTTATTAGCCGTATTACCTCAAGCACCATCTTATTATCGACCTGATCGTCACCCTCAACGCGCCACGTTAGCGCGTGATAAAGTGATTGACCGACTAGCCCGTCAAGGCGAATGGAGCCAACAAAAAGCGCTAAGAGTCAAACAAGAGCCTGTTGTGGTGTGGGAGCCTGAGCAGCCATTAGCGGCGCCTTTGTTAGCAAGGCGTTTAAAGCAAGAAAACCCCCACAAAGCGGTGATCAAAACTTATATTCAACGTGCTCTGCAAGAGCAAATTAGTCGTTATGTTTTAGATTATGCTGGGTTGCAAGGCGATGCTGTTTCTATGGCGGTGCTGGTGGTTGATAACCAAACGCAACATGTGATCAGCTATGTTGGTTCATCATCCATATTAGATAGCAGCCGCGCAGGGCACGTTGATATGGTCAAAGCAATTCGTTCACCGGGCTCAACATTAAAACCGTTATTATTTGGATTAGCCATCGATGACAACATCATTCATTCGCAATCTTTATTAGCCGATGTTCCTCGCCTTAATTCTCGTTATAAACCGGGTAACTTTAGTCATGGATTTGATGGGCCTGTGAGTGCAACGCGCGCATTACAGCGTTCTTTAAATATCCCCTTTGTGCAATTAATTGAAGCATACGGGGAACAAAAATTCGTTAACAAATTAGCGCATGTATTACACCCTTTATCTATTCCAGTTAACAAAGCTAATGCCGCAGTTATTTTAGGAGGAGCTGGCACTTCTTTACAAAGTTTAGTGAGTTTACACAGTAGCTTTGCCAATCAAGGCTGGGTAAAACCGCTAGTGTTTGAAGATACTAGTGACTTTGAAAGTACAAAAGAAAAAACTCAAAAAAGTAAACAAGTAGGGCGTCGTTTAATGAGTGAAGCTGCTGCTTGGATCACTTGGAAAACCTTAACGGGACTCACACCACCAGAGCAATTTAGTTGGGGACTCTCTAAACAAAAGCGTCCACTTCTCGCTTGGAAAACGGGCACCAGTTGGGCTAGTCGAGATGCGTGGGCGATAGGCTCAAGCAAACAATATACAATAGGTGTTTGGGTCGGTAAACCCAATGGAGAACCACTAAGAGGTTCATTAGGTGTGACAACAGCAGCCCCAGCTTTGTTTTCAATTTTAGATATGTTGCAAAGTGAGCATACACAATCCGAGATTCAGCAACCGAAGCGTCCTTTTACAGTGGAAGATAAAGAAATCTGTTGGCCTGATGGACGCTCTGTTAATCTAGTAAAAAGTGGTTGTGATAGACATCTATTTGCATTCACTAAAGATGGCGTAACTCCAAGAACATTACAAATAGAATCGGGTTTTGCATTCCATAATGCGCTTGAAAATATTATCGTAGATCCCAACACTCAACTGCGATTATTAGGTCAGTGCGGCGAAGTAACCGGTGAATTAAAACAAGTTAATGTTTGGCCTCGTCAACTAGAGCCTTGGCTTCCCTTTAAAGAAAGAAGAAGTGCACGCATTCCTAAATATTCAGAGGCATGTTTAACCATACCAAAACAAGAAGATGTGTTGACCATAGTCGGCATAGATAACAAGCAACAAATTTACCGCCAACATTCAGAAGTTATTGAAAAGAATATTTATGCAACGGGCGCTTTTGGCAAGGTAAGTTGGTATTTAAATGGCGACAATATCGGCACCCAATCCGCTCCATTACACCTACAATTGCCCATACAATTAAATGGTGAAATGGAACTAGTCGCAGTGGACGAACATGGCATCACAGGCCGAGTGATCTTTGCCATTAAAGATGATTTGATTTCTAGTAAATAACAGCGAGTATATAAATACATGTCCAAACCAATTCTCACATTAATCCGCGGTTTACCCGGAAGTGGCAAAAGCACACTGGCTAGAAAGTTGGTGGCTGATGCTGATTTGGCTGGTCATGAAGCTCAGCAAAAAACAGTGCATTTAGAAGCGGATATGTATTTTGTTAATGCGAGTGGCGAATATTGTTTTCAATCTGAATCATTGAAGTCTGCACATGAATGGTGCGAAAACGAATGTGAAAAATATTTGCAGCAACAGCATAATGTCGTGGTGTCTAATACCTTTGTACGGCATTGGGAAATGAAAGCTTATCAACAATTAGCGAAACAATATAATGCCAAAATTGAAGTGATAGTATGCAAGGGAAAGTTCGCGAGTATTCATGATGTACCTGCTGAAACCATCAAGCGAATGAAGCAACAATGGCAAGCTTAATTTAACTTTTTTATCGTTTCTATCGCCTATTTTGTCGCGATAAAGTTAACTGAAATTGACCGCTGATATTTATTCTTTTGTTGCATATTCTTGAGGTGTGCAGCCAAATTGGGCTTTGAAAGTGGTAATAAAACTACTCACACTTTTGTAACCTAATTCATGTGCAATAAACGTAGAGGTTTTCCCCTGTGTAATTAGTGCAAGTGAATTCATTAATTTAAAACGACTACGCCATTGGCGAAAAGTCATGCCTGTTTCTGACTTAAATAAACGTTCTATTGTACGTGCACTTGCACCAGCTATTTTTGATAAATCTGGTAATGAAAGCTGTTGATTTGGGTGTTGCACTATATAGTTAATCAATCGCTGTAAGCGCAAATCCTTTCCTGAATGGATATTGTTATTAAAAGGTTTAAGCACTTCTAATTCATCAATAGCGACTAAGCCCAAGTTTTTTATTTGTTGATCCGTTAATGATACTTTAGTGTCGGTTAGTTTTAGGATCACCTCGCGTAACAGATGGCTCATTGTTAGCATAACGATTGATTTTTCGTTTTGCCTAATTGGATAAGCGGGATCGATATATAGATTGCGTAATTGTGCTTGTGTTTCACTATTGACTTGATGTGGGATATAACTTGGTATCCAAACCGCATGTGTGGGAGGAAGCACCCAAATGGTGTTGTCGCTAGTAATACTTAACACACCCGTTTCCGCCCATAATAATTGGCCTCGCGCATGAGAATGAGCAACAACACCGGTTTCCGCTTGCATACTTCTATTATTTGTTAAAACGGGGCGAGTGTGATCATTAATAAATGCATTATCACTTGGTTGTAAGTTAGGTGTTAAGTTTGTCGTTTTATGAGTGTGTGTTGTCATATTTGTCACTTAAAGCGCCATTCAAGGTCGGTTATCATATAACCTTCTCGCTGTTGTTCGCAACAGACTTATATTTATATAACTTCTATCGGGCCTGCTCTTTGGTAAGGAAAATTATTAATGAAAGTTAAATTTAGTTTTAAAAACATTATTTTATTTAGTGTATTAGTCGCAGCATCTTTGCTTGTTTTGTTTCCCGTTAGTAGCCACCCAGCTTCTTTTTCCTATAGTGCTGCGATCATCTTAGTGACTTTAGCGTGCTGGAGCACTTCAATTATTCCGCCATTTTTAGCTGGGCTTATTTTTTTTGCGTTGTCGGCTATTTTTCATTTGGCTGATAATAGTATTTTACTCTCGGGGTTTGCATCATCTGCCGTATGGTTGATTATTGCAGGGTTTGTGATTGGATCTGCCATTGCGTCCACTGGATTAGATAAAAGATTAGCAGCGGTGATAGCGCCTTATTTGGTATTTAGTTACTCGCGCTTGATTTTTGGCTTGGTGGCAACGGCTATGTTACTTGGTTTTATTATGCCGTCTTCCGTAGGAAGGGCGATTGTGTTAATTCCAATTGGCATGGCACTAGCTGAAAAAGTTGGATTTGTTCAAGGCAGTAATGGGCGACGTGGAATCGCAGTTGCACTCGCACTGGCTTGTAATATCCCTAGTTTTGCGATCCTCCCTGCAAACATTCCTAATATGATTTTGACCGGAGCTAGTGAAACTTTATTTGGTATTCATTTTAGCTACATCGATTATGTATTGTTGCATTATCCTGTTTTAGGCATTCTTAAATCATTGTTACTTGTTATCTTGGTGTTGGTTATTTTTCCTGACAAAGTGGTAAATGAATGGGATATGAAAAAAGTAAAATCTGCTCCTGAAGCGAATGCCGATCAGAAAAAACAAAACAAAGTCGCTTGGCTTCTAGGCATTACATTATTATTTTGGATAACAGATTCAATTCATGGTGTGAACGCCGCTTGGGTTGGGTTAACAACGGCTATCATTTTGTTATTACCTAAATGGGGCGTGGTTGAGACTAAATCCTTTAACAGTATTGTTGATTTTGGAACGGTTATTTTTGTTGCCGCTGCATTAGGTTTAGGTGCTTTAGTGAATGCCTCCGGTGTAGGCGAGTCTATGGGACAAGCCTTTAGTTATTTATTACCCACATCAACTGAAAATACATTTTTAAGTTTTATGTCGCTTTCACTTATTTCAACCTTAACTGGTTTAGTGACTACTGTACCTGGCGTGCCAACTGTACTTTCACCTATGGCTGCTGATTTTGCACAATTAACAGGTTTTTCTGTTACAACGGTATTGATGACACAGGTAATAGGATTTTCTACTATTCTTTTTCCTTATCAGGTGGCACCTTTAATCATCGCAATGCAACTTTCAAGGGAATCATTAGCTAGTTTATTAAAAGTGACTTTACCCTTGGCTATTGTCACTATTTTATTCTTGATGCCATTAGATTATTTATGGTGGGCCACATTGGGGTGGATAAAATAAGTGTTAAGTGAAATTAAAGGTGGTGCTTATTTTTTGCATCACTTTTAAATTTTGAAACAATGTTAAGTTAGTAAAGTGTTGCCAATTTAACGATAAAAAAAGAGAATAATTAAGTTTATTTAACACAGGTCACCTTTGTATTTTATAGAAATCGAGTAAGTCTTAGAATCGTTGCTATAATCATTATGTTATTTTTATCTTTAAGCAACAGGGATGAAATACTTATTTTTATGAATAACTATTTTAGATGCTTTAAGTTATTATTTTAAATAGGGATATTGCTCACATCCTTTTTCATATTGACTGTTATTTTTGTAAATAAAAGTTAATCTTGATGTGCTGTAAATAGCTTAATATAAAGGAGAATTGCTCAAATGCCTGCGAGTTCCGTAAGTGAACAACATGCCTTAAAAAATGGTCTACCTACTATTGCAGTGCTAGTTGGCTCAATGACCTCTTCCTACCAAGAAGGCATCATGCTTGGTGTTAATCATGTCGCAGAAAAAAAAGGGTACAACGTCATTGGTTTTTGTGGTGGTGTACTTAATTCTTCAGATCCTCTTACCTTAGCGCGTGAAGACGTATTCAATCTTGTTGATATGGATTTAATCTCCGGTGTTATTAGTCCCTTTAGCGCCCATACTCATTTATTAGATGAACAAGCGACGCAAGAGTTTATCGGTCAATTTTCAAGTGTGCCTACCATCAATATCGGTAGTCATATTGATAGTTGCACTAATATATTGACGGATTATGAAACCGGATTTAGCGAACTATTTGAACATTTATATCATGTTCATGGGCGTCGAAATATTGTTTTTTTAAGAGGCCCTAAAAACCATGCGTCTTCGGATAAGCGCATGGAAATCTATAAAAAATTACTGCTGAAATACGATTTACCTTTTGATCCAGATCTTGTTATTTATGGGCATCTGAATGGGTCAACCACAGAAAAAATAAATAAAGAGTTTCTTGAAAAAAATACTAAACCTTTCGATGCCGCGATTGCTATAAATGACAATCAAGCCATTGGTTTTATTGATTTACTAAGAGAGTCTGGCTTACGTGTTCCAGAGGATATTGCAGTGATTGGCTCGATGGATACACTAGAAGGCGCTTTTGCTAGTCCTGCTTTAACCAGTATTCATGAACCTTTATTTGCATTAGGAAGAGCTGCTGCTCTTGAGTTAATTGAACAATTAGAAGGTAAGCCGCCTAGCGAAGATATTTATATTCCCACTACATTAATGGTAAGAAAGTCCTGTGGTTGTGATTCTGCGCTTTACCACAAAACGGATAAAACTTTAAAAAAAGAAGTGGAAGTAGCATTAAATCAAGATGACGATCTAATTTTTAAAGAAACAGAATCCTATATTGGCAACCTTGTTAAGCGCTACAAAGGTGGGATTATCAGAACCGAAGTGGCAGCGTTATTAACTGAATACCAAGAAGCGATTTACACAAAAGAATTCGAATTATTTTTAACTAACTTACAATTAAGGTTAGAAGAAAGCCTCAAGTCAGAAGATATTATGTTGTGGTTAGCATTAACTTCAAAACTTAAATTAAGTACATTGCGTTATTTAGAAATTGATAATGACAAAGCCCCTTTAATTGCATTAATGACGCGTTTGATTGAATTAAAAAACGATATGGAACAAGTCGCTATTAAGTTTCAACGTTTTGAAAGCGAATATTATTTAAATTATTTTAGAACCGTTGTTAACAACCTAAATTCAACTTTTGATTTAGCAGGTATTAAAAAATATACCGTTGACGTGCTACAACTTTCAGATTTATATATTTCTATTTTCCAAGATATTAATGCAGAGAGTGTCGTTGCTAATAACATTGTTTCAGTGCGTCATAATGAAACATTTGAAATAGAAAATAAAAACTTTGTCGCTAATAAATTATTGCCAGACGCTATTGAGCCTTACCAAAAACGTTTTACCTTGATGGTTTTTCCATTATCTTTCAGGAAAATGCCTTTTGGATTTATGGTGATCAATTTAAGTAATCGTAAAGGTACTGCCTTTGAAAGTTTGCGTGCGATTATAAGTTCAGCATTAAAAAATGAAACCTTAATTCAAGACTTAACTAATGCTGAAAAACGGTTTAGTGATATTGCCCATAGCACCTCAAATTGGTTATGGGAAACTGACGTAAATAATCAATTTACTTACTGTTCTGATTCTGCAAATTACATTATTGGTTATTCACCATCGTATTTAGTAGGTAAAAAACTCAATGAGTTTAATATTAATGATGGGTGTTTAGATAATATCTTAACGCATGAAAATTTAATTGATGTGGAATGTTGGTGTCGTCATTATGATGGCAGCATTATTTGCTTATTAGTCTCTGCAAAACCCATTGTCAATGATGGTGTATTCTGTGGTTACCGAGGCGTGTTTGAAGATATTACTGAGCAAAGAAAACAAGAAAATAAAATTAAAAACTTAGCTTATTCAGATACCTTAACAGGCTTAGCTAATAGAACAGCTTTTCAAGATAAACTAACAGAAACCATTGCCGCCTCGGAAAAAAACAAATCAAAATTTGCATTAATGTTTATCGATTTAGATCATTTTAAAAACATTAATGACTCTATGGGGCATGGGGCTGGCGATTTATTATTAATTAAATTAGCAGGGCGTTTAAATCAATCTATCCGCTCCAACGATATGGTCGCTCGACTTGGTGGTGATGAGTTTATTATTATTTTGCCTGATATTGAGCACAGATATGAAGTCGAAATGGTAGTGGAACGAATTTTCACTAACATCAAACAGCCTATTATTATTCACGATAAACCCGTTTATAGTGCCTTGAGTTTAGGTATTAGTTTATATCCTTCCGATGGTGAAGATGCACAATCTTTATTAACCAAAGGGGATAACGCTATGTACCAAGCTAAATCTCAAGGTCGTAATGGCTATGCTTTTTATGATAAATCATTAGAAGAGAAAAACGCATTACGCAATAAGTGTGAAGATGTTTTACGAGAAGCATTAGCGACTGAAGGCTTTGTTTTGCATTATCAACCTCAGGTGTCTGCGCAAACGGGTAAAATTGTAGGTTTTGAAGCGCTTGTTCGAATCATTAATAAAACCAAAGGACTTGTCTCACCCAATCACTTTATTCCACTCGCTGAAGAATTAGGCTTGATTGGTCAAATTGATGAATGGGTCTTTGAAGAAGCCTGTTCTCGACATGCTATTTGGCGAGATAAAGGCTTAGCTAGCGCCCGTTTATCTATTAATTTATCCGCATTACAATTGCGTAATGATTCTGTACTTGATGTTTATATTGAAATTATTGAGCGTTATAACATTGCACCTAAAGATATCCAGTTGGAAATAACCGAAAATACCTTAATTGAAAATGAACACACTGCACTTAAAATTTTACAAGGTTTTAAAGAATACGGTGTAAGTATTGCTCTTGATGATTTTGGAACAGGTTATTCTTCGCTTAACTGCATCAGTTTATACCCTATTGATACAATAAAAATTGACCGTTCTTTCGTTAAAGATGCAGTGGATAATCCTAAACATAAAGCCATTATTGAAGGGATTGTTTTAATTGCGAGTAGTTTAGATTTAAACATCATCGCAGAAGGGGTCGAAACGGAAGAGCAATATGAATTTATTAAAAAATTGGGTTGCCATGAAATACAAGGTTATTATTTTCATAAACCTTGTTCTGAAGAAGACGCAGAAGCATTATTAGAAAAAAATAAGTAGAAGATTACCTTAACTCACCAACACAATATAAAAAGCACTATTCACTGGTTTTAAGTTCATAGTGCTTTTGTCGTTTATTAGCTTAATAAATTACTTTAAGTATCGCGTTAAAATTAACGCATTAAATTAGTAAAAGATCTACTATCAATAACCATCGGTTAAAGCATAATATGCTGTTCAAAGATTGATAAAAACTCATCTTGCCTGTGACTTACTAGCAACATAGTACTATGTTTTTGTGTTGCTAAATGTTCTAAAAAGTTAAGCACTCGGTGTCGATTAAGTTCGTCTAAGCCTTGCGTTGGTTCATCTAATATTAATAAATATGGAGATTTTACCAAGGCTCTCGCAATTAATGCTAAACGCTGCTCTCCATAGCTTAAACTTTGAAATAAGGTTTTTTGTTCGGATAATAAACCGACTTTATCTAACCATTGGCGCGCGATATCAATTTGCTCTTGGGTAGGTTGTTGGTAAACCCCGATAGAGTCATAAAAACCAGAAACCACCACAGTTAATAGTTCGCTATTAACACGATATTGTCGATGCAGTTCAGAACTGACAATCCCCATTTGCTTTTTAAGCTCCCAAATCGTTTCACCTGAGCCTCGTTGATAACCTAAAACGTTAATATCATTGCTATAACATTGTGGGCAATCGCCTGTGATCAGCTGCATTAACGTAGACTTTCCACTGCCGTTAGGACCAGTGATCAAAGTATGCTGTAAAGGTTTTATTGCAACATTTAAATTCTCGAAAACATTCACTCCGTTGTAATGAACCTTACCTTCGGATAACTTAACCAAATAGGGATGCTGGTAATCAGATAGCTCCTTCATATTGTCAGGCCAGCTAGAGTCATCTTGCTTGGGTGCTAATAAAATATCTAATTGATGTTTAGTCTCTGTACTATCTAGATCGCCAATAACGTCTAAACGTCCTCGTTCAATAAAAGCAATCTTGTTACACCAATCTGGAATATCTTGTCGATTACTTAGCATAAGTAGCACGGTAATATTGGTTTTAGACAAACGTTCTAACGCTTTGGAGAGTGCCTCGCAGGAAGCTATATCTAAACTATCAAAAGGGTTGTCGCAAACGAGAAACTCAATACCGCTGAAAATTGCTTGTAGGATCAAAAGCTTTCGACTTTCACCTGTACTCAATTGAACATAGCGTGTATCAAGTCGATGAGCTAAACCAAATTCGTTAATTAATGGATCATCCCATTTATCTTGAGGAATAAAATCTTTGGCTTTAGTGCCAGTGTTATTTTCATCAACAAAGTCAGGCGCTTCTAGTTCAAGCGTATGCTCGTAAGTATCTTGTTGCATTTCAAATGAAATAATCGCAACTTTATTTTTATCTGGTAAGTGTAAATGTTCGACACTTTGTGCTTCTAAAGTGCCCATTAATAACTGATTGATATATTGTTTCCCTGAACCGTTTCGTCCTAATATGCTCCAATTTTCACGCTTTTCTAACTGCCAATTTTTGATAGTTAATTTATTGTGTTCAAGGTTAACGATGTTTATCATATTTTTTCTTCAGTTTAATTTAGAGGCGTTATTGCATTATAGATAGAAGAGATTCAGCTTATTCTCATTACTTTTCAATCAGTTTATGCGTCAGTATCACAACTGTAAATAGCAAGTCGATAATGATCCATTAACATTTTAAATGGAATAAAGACTAGCGCGAAAAGTCACGTACAGGATAAGGAGAAACATGATCATCAAATGGTACATATCGCCTTTGAAATGTTGTGCCTTGGACGTATTCTGGCTCGCTTATTCTATCCATTCGAAAGTGTCGAAAATCATCACGTTCAGGATCCCATGCAACTAAATACCACAATGGCGGTAAGATCAGCATCGCTTGGGGTTCAATAGTTCGGTTGGTTCTTACTCCTTTCGCATCACTATATTGAAAACTCAATAACTGCCGTTGAAGAAAAGCGGTTTCGAATGCTCCTAGTAATGAGGGCTCCATTATTCCCATGTCTGATATGTTGACCAGCGGTGAAAGCTCTCCTATATACAAACAATCTAATAACCTACGTAAATCACGCATCTTATCCGATGCTAAAGATTTTTCTATTTTGGCGAGTCCAGCATTAGCTAATTCTGAAAAAGGTAAGCTTTTAGCCGCACGCATAGAGGCAACACTAATAATAAGCGCAAAAACTTCGATCACAGATAATCGAGAAGTGCTTTGCATTGATTGAGAGTCAATTTGAAGTCCACCTCCTCGACCGGGCTCTGAGTGAATAATAAAACCTTCATCGCGAAGTTCGCTAATGTCCCTTAATACTGTGCGTTTGGATACTCCCACTTCTTCCGCTAACTTGGCAACAGTTGAAGTGCCATTACGGCGAAGGGTACGCATTATTGTGTCATGTCGGCGGCGAACATTCATTTTGTAAGTATTCCATAGAATGGTGACAGAATCTGTCACTGTTGAGTATTAATATAACGGTTGTGAATGTCAATAAAGAGATTTGCAATCACCTACAAACTCTAAATAAGGAACTACAATGCCTAATACAATTAATTTCCCTAAATCGACGCTTATCGCAGTCAACGGGATTGAACTCGAAGTTTTTGAAGCTGGCCAAGAGAATGTTGGTAACCCTATCGTGCTTTGTCATGGTTGGCCGGAGCATGCTTTTACTTGGCGTCATCAAATACCAGCTCTTGTTGCGGCGGGATATCATGTTATCGTGCCTAATCAACGTGGATATGGAAAGTCATCACAGCCAGCTGAAGTAACTGCTTACGATATTGAAAACTTATCAAGTGATCTCGTTGCACTACTTGATCATTATGGATATAAAAATGCGACATTTATTGGGCATGATTGGGGAGCAATGGTGGTTTGGGGGCTAACGTTATTACACCCTGAACGCGTTAATAAAGTGATTAATTTAGCGTTACCTTATCAAGAGCGTGGCGAGATGCCATGGATAGAAATGATGGAAGCAATATTTGGTGAGGATTTTTATTTTGTTCACTTTAATCGCCAGCCAGGCGTTGCAGATGCCATTTTAAAAGAAAATACAGCACAATTTCTTCGTAATATATATCGTAAGAATGTGCCTATGATGCCACCTAAACCAGGTATGGCGATGATTAATCTTGCAAAAGAGGAAGTGCCGCTCGGAGACCCTATAATGAGTGACAACGAGCTAGCCGTTTTTGTGAGTGCCTTTGAGTCAACAGGTTTTACAGGCAGTATAAATTGGTATAGAAATCTTGACCGAAACTGGCACCTATTAGCGGAAGTTAACCCAATTATCCAGCAGCCAACACTGATGATTCATGGTGCTCAGGATGTTATTCCCCCATTCGAAAGGCTGACAGATTTTGTGCCTAACGCAGAAGTAACCACGCTTGATTGTGGGCATTGGATCCAGCAAGAAAAACCGAATGAGACTAATCAAATCATCTTAGAGTGGCTAGAGCTGCAAGATAGCTAAATAACGCTTCATCACTCTCTGGATCAATCAAAGAGTGATGATGGTTAACCCTTAATAATTAAGTACAGGAGGTGCATTTAATGTCAGATGTTATTTTTTTTAATAACCAAGAAGAGTTTAGTGATTGGCTAGAAATTAATAATGGCCTTAATGAAATTTGGTTAGGTTATTTCAAAAAAGGAACAGGAAAGGCAACTTTTACGTGGTCAGAGTCTGTTGATGTCGCTCTTTGTTTCGGGTGGGTTGATGGGATACGAAAAACCATTGATGAAGACTGTTATAAAATTCGTTTTACACCGCGTAACATATCAAGTGTATGGAGTGCCGTGAATGTAAAAAAAGTGAGAGAGCTTATATCGACTGGGAAAATGAGGCCTGCTGGTCTTCACCTGTTTAATAGCAGAACAGATAAAGAAGGGTATTCTTCTGAAAGTAGGAATGTGCCATTTTCTAAAGAATACGAAGACAAAGTCAAAGAAAATGACACTGCTTGGTTATTTTTAAATAATCTAGCTCCGTCTTACAAAAGAGATTCAATTTGGTGGGTAATGAGTGCAAAGAGAGAAGAAACACGATTAAAGAGACTTCGAATATTAATCGACTCATCTGAAGCTGGCCTAAAAATACCAATGCTACGAAGCAAAAAATAAAATGACTTGAACCATAATGTCGATATTTTTATTTTCTAAAAAATAAGAGATGGTTTTGATAATAGGATTTGAGTTTGCGACCTTCACCATTGTTTACAGAGAGTTGAGCTCGACGAGCTAGCAAACTGATCAATTACTCTTTAGAAATGCTGTTTTGTATTAGGGAAATTGATTAAGCTGATTAGCTTAAAATTGGTTGCGAGAGCTGGATTTGAATCTATGGTCTTCGCCATTGTTTATAAATAGCTGAGACCGACGAGCTATCTGACTGATCAATTACTCTTTAGAAATGCCGTTTTGTATTAGGGGAATTGATTAAGCTGATTAGCTTAAAATTGCTTGTGAGAGCGGAATTTAAACTTGTGAACCTACGACCTTCGCCAGTGTTTATAGAGAGCTGAGACCGACGAGCTACCTGAGTGCTTTATCTTAAGTCTGTATTTTTATTTCTTAATTTTATGGGGATTTTTATCTTCTAAAGATATTAGAAATTGGTTGCGAGAGCTGGATTTGAATTTTCGGCTTTCGCCATTGTTTACAGAGAGTTGAGCCCGATGAGCTTTCTTTTCTTAAAACATTTCAAAATTGGTTGCGAGAGCGGAATTTAAACTTGTAAACCTACGATCTTCGCCATTGTTTACAAAGAGCTGAGACCGACGAGCTATCAGACTGATCAATTACTCTTTAGAAATGCAATTTTGTATTAGGGAAATTGATTAAGTTGGTTAAGCTGATTAGCTTAAAGTTGGTGGCGAGAGCGGGATTTGAATTTTCGGCTTTCGCCAGTGTTTATAGAGAGTTGAGCCCGATGAGCTGCCAGACTGAACCATCTCGCGATCGGAATTGTTATATTCTTTTATTTGAACATTAACTTTATGATCTTACAGAGGCTATTACGATTAGAAATTTTAATTTTTATAGATATTTAAACTTCTAAAGGAATTAGAAGTTGGTTGCGAGAGCAGGATTTGAACCTACGACCTTCGGGTTATGAGCCCGACGAGCTACCAGACTGCTCCATCTCGCGTCCGGAATTGTGTATCTTTTTCTTTAAAAATTTAAGCGTATAAATTGGTTGCGAGAGCAGGATTTGAACCTACGACCTTCGGGTTATGAGCCCGACGAGCTACCAGACTGCTCCATCTCGCGTCCGGATTTATCTTTCTTAAATCTTTGTTACTTAAATTTATAACCATTCTTATGTTTATAGAGAGCTGAGCTCGATGAGCTTTTCTTTCTAAAACACTTAAATAAGATTGGTTTTGATTGCAGTATTCTAACCTACGACCTTCGCCATTGTTTATAGAGAGCTGAGCTCGATGAGCTTTTCTTTCTAAAACACTTAAATAAGACTGGTTTCGATTGCAGTATTTTAACCTACGACCTTCGCCATTGTTTATAGAGAGCTGAGCCCGATGAGCTTTTCTTTCTAAAACACTTAAATAAGAATTGGTTTCGATTGCAGTATTCTAACCTACGACCTTCGCCATTGTTTATAGAGAGCTGAGCTCGATGAGCTTTTCTTTCTAAAACACTTAAATAAGATTGGTTTCGATTGCAGTATTTTAATCTACGACCTTCGCCATTGTTTATAGAGAGCTGAGCCCGATGAGCTTTTCTTTCTAAAACACTTAAATAAGAATTGGTTGCGAGAGCAGGATTTGAACCTACGACCTTCGGGTTATGAGCCCGACGAGCTACCAGACTGCTCCATCTCGCGTCCGTTTAAGTGCGGCGAATGATATAGAGATCACATTACATTGCAAGTCTTATTTGGTGTATTCAGGCAAATAAGCTTTCAATTGATTAAATAACAATCTAAATACAATATTAAAATTAAATTAGCTTAAATGATGAACAGATTTTTTATAAACCTATTTCAGTCTATTCATTTTTTAAAATGGAATTTTGGCCTTTTTATATTTGTATTTTTAAATAGTGAAAGAGAAGTCGATAAATTTTTTAACACTTCATTGATTATGATGCATGTATTTGTTTTGAAAAAAGGTATTATTAGCAAATCTATTAAGACGTGATAAACGTTTAACATTATCTAACAGTAAGAGGTATACATGGAAAATAAGAATGAGGATCAAGTTGATTCGATTCTTGAGTCTTTAACTGGCTTTAAAATTAAAGAATTTTTAATCATTATCGTGGTTGCGTATTTGTCAGTATTAACAACGCCAGCTGCCATTATTGGCATGGGGCTTGGACATCAACCCTTGGTTGCTATTATCGCGGTGATGTTAGTTCAATACTTATTGTTGGTTTATGTAGGAAAAATACATGGCTCAGGCATTCTTAGAACAATGACTCAAAAAGGTTTTGTTGGGTGGTTGTTATGGTTTGCACTGGTTTGCATGTTAATGCTTCCTGTTATCCATCTATTAAAAATATTTGGTGTGATCTAAATATAGTCAATAAAACAGCGTATTCACTTCTATTGATGCGCTGTTTAATCGCTCATTTCACTTTATTCATTTTACCCTCTCAACAATAATCTCATGCGTAATATCAAAAACTAGCTACAATAATGTGCTTAATCGGCTTATTCTCGGAATTTTTATGACTACAAAATTGTTAATACCACTTAGTTTTTCACTTTTTTTAATGGCTTGCTCAGAAGAACAGGACACAACAACGGTGCCTGTTAATGATCTCATGAAAAACCCGACCGTAATAAAAGTAAAAAATTTAGAAAAATTAAAAACGGTTTTAACTCCTTACGATTATACCTTTGATGATTGGGAAGAAGGGCTGCAAGAAGTTCCACGTTTAACTTTTTCAGGCTTTACTAAACAATTAAATGAGCAAATTGAAAAAATCCCAGTAGAAAATAAAAAGAGTGTATTTTTCCGCTTAATGTTGCCTTTGATTTTAGCGGCCAATGAAAAAATATTACATGAACGTGAAGTCGTAAAAACAAGTGCGTTAGATTCGCCAGAGCTGGTTGCCATTGCACTTAAGTATCGCGTTATCAAAGAGACTGTCGACACACTTACTCAAGCGAATAAAGATACCTTGTTAAAGCGAGTTAATATTATTCCGCCATCATTAGCCTTAGCACAAGCGGCAGAGGAAAGTGGCTGGGGAAGTTCACGCTTTACTCTAGAAGGGAATGCTTTCTTTGGCCAATGGGATTTCAGTGGTAATGGGATCAAACCCAAACAGCAACGTAAAGAGTTAGGTAACTATGGGATTGCGCGCTTTAAAAGTCCCTTAGCTTCTGTGGAAGGTTATATGTTGAATATCAATACCACTTCCGCTTATCAAAGTTTACGTGATTTACGTGCAACCCAAATTAAACAAAAGAAGCCATTATCAGGATTATTATTAGCGGGCACTTTACTTAAATATTCTGAAAGAGGGGAAGCTTACATAAAAGGATTACGTCATTTGATTCGTTACAATAAATTAAGTGCGATGGATGAAGCGTATTTATCAGGTAATCAATTGATTTATTTAGAGTTTTAGCTCTATTTTTTTGGCGTGGTTTTGCTTTATTTTTTTGTTGAAAAAATCATTACATCAAATTCAATCGCTCTAAATTTAACCAAAACAGCCACAAGTCTTTGCACTCGGTCACGCTTTTGGTGCATAAGTAGATGACAATAATGTTTCTGAATTATCATCCTTTCGTTAATTTTAGGTTACAGCGCGATTGCGCTACATATGTCAGGAATATTACATGCAAATACAACAATTACCCTTTTCTAAAAAAGCATTACTCGTTGGTGCTTTTTCAATTACCGCATGTCAGGTGAGTGCAGCTGGTTTTCAGTTAAATGCACAATCAGCTACCGGTTTAGGTCGTGCATTTGCAGGTGATGCTGTTATTGCTGACAATGCTTCTGTGATGTCGCGTAACGCAGCTGGCATGGCTTTGTTTGATAAAACTGCCATGTCTTTTGGTTTGAATGTGTTAAAAACTGATATTTCAGTGTCTGATGCGACTTACTCGGTAGCTTCTGCTAGTTCAAATTATGATGATGCAGGTGGTACTTCTTATGCGCCTAATTTCTATTTAATTGTACCATTAAATGAAAAAGTAGCTGTTGGTATTGATTTATATACTAATTTTGGGACAAGAACTGATTTTGATGATTCATTTGAAGCTGATGAATACGGCGGCTTAACCGATATTAAAAGCCTTAACCTTGGTTTAGTTGCTTCATATCGTATTGACCAGCAATGGAGTGTCGGTGGTGGTTTAGATATTATTTATGGTACCGGAGAATTAGAAAGATCATTAAGTGAAAATGTAAGTTCTGTTTTAACTAGCGGTGCATCTACTTCTGTACTCGCTTTAGATGCAGATGTTTCAGGTACTGCTGTTGGTTTTAATTTAGGGGCTGTATTTGAACTAGATGAAAATAATCGCTTTGGGTTGTCTTATCATTACAGCCCACAGCTAGAAGCAACAGGAGAAGTGTCTAAAATTAATTCATCTTATGCATTGGAAACGGAAAGTAACGATACTTTGTATTTAAACTTACCAGATATGGCAGAGTTCTCAGGCTACCACCGTATCAAGAATACACAATATGCAGTGCATTATAGTGTGCAATGGATTGGTTGGTCTTCTTTTGACACCTTGGAGTCAGAAACCTATGGCACGATAAGTGAGTATGAATGGAAAGATGCTTTCCACTTTTCACTGGGCGGAACATATTATTTAAATGATACTTGGACATTACGTACTGGTTATATGTATGACCAAAGTGCACAGGATGAAGTGACTTCAATTTCAGTGCCTGATTCAGATCGTCACTGGTTTTCAGCAGGTTTCACTTATCTATTATCTGAAAAATCAAACATTGATTTTGGTTTCACTTATTTATTAGGTCGAGATGTTGCTGTTTATGAAGAAACTGATGGAGTTTCTACAATTACAGGCACAACACACGCGGATGCGATTTTAGCCGCTGTACAATACAGCCATGAATTCTAACGTTTAACTTTCAGCGTTAAACAAAAAAGCGGCCTTTACTATTGAAGTAAAGGCCGCTTTTTTATGTGTACTCATTGAATAAAGCAAAGAAAGGAGGTGTTATTTATTATTTTGTTTGGCTTTCTCTGCACGTAATTTACGCATTTCTTTAGGGTCAGCGGTTAAAGGTCTGTAAATCTCAACACGGTCGCCTTGAGCTAGCGTATCTTCAAGTTTATGGGGTTTACTAAAAATACCAACAACCGCTTCACTTGGCACGATTTCTGGGAAGTATTGTGTTATGCCTGATAGAATAATCGCACTTTCAATGGTGGTGCCAGTTGGTACTTTTAAAGCCAATAGTTTTTGTTTGTGCGGCAAACCGTACACTACTTCTATATTAATGAGTTGATCGTCACTTGTGTGCTGATCATTTTCATTTTCTAGATTAGATTCAATTAATTCACTCATTATGATTCCGTGTTGCCATTGTTAATAAATAAAGCTAAAACAAAGTTGTTAAGAAACAAAAAAATACTAGCGAATACCATAAACGGTTTTAGCGCGATTTGAAAAAGACTTCACCATCGAACCCACTAATTCATGAAATACACGACCAAACGCTAATTCAACAATGGAGCTACTGAATTCAAATTGTAGATCTAAGCTTACTTTACAAGCTTGTTCATCTAATGCGGTAAACGTCCAGCCACCAGTTAAATGTTTAAACGGGCCTTCAATTAAATTCATCGTAATAGATTGGTTGGGTACTAGGGTATTTTCTGTTACAAAAGTTTGGCTAATACCTGCTTTAGCCACTTTAACCGACGCTTTCATCAAGTTAATTTCATCAACTAAAACAGCGGTTTCACTACAGCCTGGTAAAAACTCAGGGTAAGCATTCACATCATTCACTAATTGATACATTTCTTCTGCGCTGTACATCAATAATGCACTTCGTGATACTTCTGCCATAGTTTACCTCGTCCGAAAAATAGCATCTTACACGATGCATTCCGCTAACTGAAAAAAAACAGACTAAATTTGCTGATAAAATGAGAAAAATGCTTGTAAATGAGCGACTTTTCACCAAATCAAATAGCCATTTAAAAAAACAAACTTTATAATGCAGCCTATGGCTAAAAAAAATTCAAAAACAAAAAGTAATGACAATACGATAGCGCGTAATAAACGTGCTTCTCATGAGTATCATTTAGAAGAACGCTTTGAAGCAGGAATCGAACTGCAAGGTTGGGAAGTAAAATCCTTACGTGCAGGGAAAGCGAATATTGCGGATAGTTATATCTTCTTAAAGAACGGGGAAGCGTTTTTATTAAATTCGTCTATTCCACCGTTAATTGCCGCTTCGTCACACGTTGTTTGTGACCCGTTACGTTATCGTAAACTGCTTCTTAAAAGACGCGAGTTAGATAACTTAGTCGGGAAAGTAGAGCGTCAAGGTTATTCCATTATTCCAATTTCTTTATATTGGAAACATGCGTGGGTTAAGATCTCTTTTGCATTAGCAAAAGGTAAACAAGATCATGACAAACGCCACGATGTTAAAGATCGTGAATGGCAAGTACAAAAAGAACGCATGATGAAGCACAGCGTTCGATAATCAAGCAGTTAACAAACAATATGCAAGATAATGCTATCTTGCATCACTTAGCTTTGTTAGACTTGAAATGTTGGTGATTTATCACTAACCACTGTGGGGATGATTTAGGACTCGACGAGATTCTTGAAACCCAAGGTGCATGCCGAGGTGGCGGTTGGCCTCGTAAAAAGCCGCCAACGTTATAGTTGCAAACGACTCTAACTACTCTCTAGCAGCTTAGGCTAGCTAGCCTTCCACCCGCGCTTTTCCAATGGGTAGGGATTCGGAAGGTCATTTACATCGGATAGCGAGGGAACCTTGTTCGAGGGTGAACCGCGAAATAGTATCGGACTCGCTTTTTGATATCCTGTCAGTTGGAGATCAACGAGTTAACCAAATAACTGACTAAGCATGTAGTACCGAGGATGTAGGTTTTTCGGACGGGGGTTCGACTCCCCCCATCTCCACCACCTACCTTAAAAAAGACGTCTCAGGACGTCTTTTTTTCGCCTAAAATCTACCAAGCCCCTTTATATGTAGCGTCTTGCCTGTGTTTTGGTGTGTCGTAGTGAATCAAGTGAAATCACATAGTCTTAAGGTTTATTGACCCAACGATTGACCCAATCTATAATTGGGCTAAATCATTGGGTCAATGGAGTTAAAATAATGGCTAGAACCGTTACACCGCTTACAGACATAAAAATAAAAACAGCGAAGGCAAAAGAGAAGGAATATACACTTGCCGATGGTGGAGGGTTACAAGTCCGTATTATGCCTAATGGTACTAAATCATGGCGACTTAGATATAAAAACCCAATGACCCAAAAACAAGATCGTTTAACTCTTGGTACATATCCATCATTAACCTTAGTTGTAGCGAGAAAAAAACGAGATGAAATTCAAGAGTTATTAGCGAAAGGGATTGACCCAAAGAAAAATATAGAAAATGAAAAACAAGAATATGAAAAAAAGCATATTAATACTTTTTATTATGTTGCTAGTGAATGGATAGAATTAAAAAAGAAAGAAATAAAAGAAGGGACTATTAATGATATATGGCGTTCTTTTGAATTACACATCTTTCCTACTTTAAAAAATATTCCCATTTCAGATATTACTGCACCTTTAGCGATTGAAATTTTAAAACCAATTGAAAAGAAAGGATCGTTAGAGACCGTTAAAAGGTTATGCCACCGTTTAAATGAGGTTATGATTTATGCCAATAACTCAGGCATGATTTACGCTAATCCATTATCGGGTATTAATAAGGTATTCCATAAACCTACTAAAAAACATAATCCTTATTTAAGCTCTCCAGAAGAAGTACAAGAGCTAATGCATAAGCTATCTAACGCGAGATTGAAAGTGACAACACGCTTATGTGTAGAATGGACACTTCATACAATAACCAGAACCGCGACCGCATCTGGTGCAAAATGGGAAGAGATAGATCTAGAAAATAAATTATGGGTGATCCCTATTTCTAGAATGAAAATGACACAGAGAGAAAAGGAAAAAGCTGAAAAAAACAATAAAACAACTTTTAAAGTCCCTTTAACGCCTCAAATGTTGCGATTACTTGATGAAATACATTCTATTAGTGGGAATAGCCCGTATCTATTCCCAAGCGACCGAAATAAAAATAAACCAGCTCACCCAGATAGCACTGGCGCAGTATTAAGACGTATGGGCTATAAAGATATATTAACTGCACATGGTATGCGTGCGACCGCTTCAACTATCTTAAACGCTCAAGGGTTTGAGCGTGAAATGATAGAAGTTTGTTTATCACATAAAATTGGTAACGAAGTGAGTCGAGCATATAACCATCATGATTATTTAAAGCAAAGACGTCCCATTATGGAGTGGTGGAGCAATTTCATTGAAGAAGCAAAATATCAAAAGCCAGAAATAACCACTTTTAAGAACTTAAAAATAGTTTAAGTCTTAAGCTTGAAGTTTGAAAAATCCCTGTGATTATAAGCTTAGATATTTGAAGGTGAATTGATGGATTACAATAAATTTAAAAAAATAGCGCCAAATGCTTATGAGCATAAAGAAACAAAACAAAAAATTCTTAATATGAATGAATTTAGTGACTTTTTTACTTATCCAATTGGCTTATATAACCCTTTACCAAGAAATGAAAATGAAAAAATAAAAGCGTTTTTAAGCTCTAGTGAAGCGATGAGACTTTTAGAAATTCATTTAGGAGAAGCACCAAACTCGCTTAAATTTAGAGAAGAAAATTTAAAATTGATTGATGATGCTTTTCCTGCTGAAACAAGAGGTCGTCCTAGATTGTCGCTGGCTGATTGTCTTTTTCGGTGGGCTGTTTGTGTTACCTTTCATGGGAAGAAAGGTGCGGCAGAAGCTTTAAGTATTGATATTAAAGAATTAAAGATGAGCCTCCGTTATTTAGATGAATATGCCATGCTTTCTCATCCTATTAGATTAATTTTTGAAGGGTGGGATAATTTAATTCCATCTACTAAAGATCCTGTTTCGCAAGATGAAAAAGATTTAGTTAGTGTTTCTTATCATTTAGCGAGTTTAATCGTTATGAAGTTTGCTCCTTCCATAGAGAAAGTAGGTAAAATCACAGAAAAATATAGTGCAACAATGACATGGGAATCAAACCCAGTAGAAGACAAGCATCTATTATCGACTAAAGCCTATACCAAAGGCTGGTTGCATAAAATAAATGAATTAATTGATATAATGGAGAATCATAGCAAGAAATCAAGAGAAGAAAGAAAAGACATAAAAGCTCAGTATCAGTTAAATAAATTACAAAAGTTAGAAAAAAAATAATATTCCCCCCCTTTTTCAAAAGTTCAAAATTGCATAGTACTTCTCAAATCAATTCACATGGGATCAGGAGTATTTATGGAACATCAAACAGAGCTTAAAATCATTCGTTTAAAAGAAGTCGTTGCGTTAACTGGGTTATCTAAAGCAACTATTTATCGTTATATTAAAAAGGGAATTTTTCCAAAATCTAAAGAGTTAGGGATTAGAGCGGTAGGATGGAGCTTAAGTGATATTACCGAATGGTTAGAATGCCTTTCTAGTAAGTAACTTAATATGAATCATCATGTCTCTATCGATGAAGTTGCTGAAATTGCGAAGTATTCTAAAAAGACATTAATGAATTGGGTAAAAAAAGAACACCTTATCCCTCCCTTTAGGCTTAATAAGCTTAGAGGCTGGGAGCTCTCTTATTTACAAACACATAAATACCTTCAATATTTTTTTAAAGCTTATATCCCCCCAAATACCCCACCAAAAAAAGCAAAATTAGATTTAATACGAAAAAGCTTTTACAAAGGGTATTC
>NZ_SNUB01000033.1 GCF_004378355.1 Psychromonas algicola | reverse complement strand
AAATGGTCAAAACCGATCCATAGTTGGAGAGCTGCCATGAATCGGTTTATAATAGAGTTTGAAGACCGCTTGAAAAAACATCTGTAAAAATGGTAATTACACAGAATTATTTACAGGGTCAAGCTCCGCTTTACTACTTGAAGTTAATCTTTAACCATTTTATTTATAATATATAGTAAAACTCTCTCTCTTGAACATAGCTCGAACAAAAAATATTCAACCTTCGAAAAAAGCCTCTGATAATGATTTATCAGAGGCTTCAATTTATTGCTAGATTTGTTATTTACGTTAGCTATTTTCAGCGTAGAAGCTAATAACTAAACCAAACACATTACAGAATATAACGTGTTAAATCTTCGTCTTTAACCACTTCATCTAACATATTCGCTACGTAGGCTTCATCAATCGTGATTGAATCACCTGAACGTTCTGTCGCTTCATATGACAACTCATCCATGATGTGTTCCATCATAGTGTGTAAACGACGAGCACCAATGTTTTCAGTGGTTTCGTTTACTTGCCATGCAGACTTAGCAATTTTATTAATACCACATTCAGTGAAGTTAATCGTAACACCTTCTGTTGCTAGCAATGCTTGGTATTGCTCGCTTAATGATGCTTTTGGCTCAGTTAATATACGCGCTAAATCTTCTTCACGTAATGCTTCTAGTTCTACACGGATTGGTAGACGACCTTGTAATTCTGGAATCAAATCAGAAGGTTTTGCTACTTGGAATGCACCTGATGCAATAAATAACATATGGTCTGTTTTTACCATGCCGTGCTTGGTGTTAACCGTTGAACCTTCAATTAAAGGTAATAAGTCACGTTGAACACCTTCACGAGAAACGTCTGGACCTGAAGATTCACCACGTTTACAGATTTTATCGATTTCATCAATGAAGATAATACCGTTGTTTTCTGCCGCAAAAATCGCTTTTTCTTTTAGGTCTTCTTGGTTAATTAATTTAGACGCTTCAGTTTCTATTAACGCTTTCAATGCGTCTTTAATTTTCATAGTGCGTTTTTTAGATTCGCTTTTACTATTTAAATTCTGAAACATGCCTTGAAGTTGGTTGGTCATTTCTTCCATACCAGGAGGCGCCATAATTTCTACACCGATCTGTGGAGCTGGAACGTCTACTTCGATCTCTTTATCATCTAAGGTGCCTTCACGTAATTTCTTACGGAAAGACTGTCTTGCTGCACCTTCTTCAGCGGGTGCTGTATTGTTAACATCCCATTCTGTTGCTGTTTTCGCTGGTGGAATCAAGATATCAAGAATGCGATCTTCTGCTAAGTCTTCCGCTTGCGCTGTCACTTTTTTTAGCTCTTGTTCTTTGGTGATTTTAATTGCTGCTTCAACAAGATCTTTAACAATGCTTTCAACTTCTTTACCGACATAACCCACTTCAGTAAATTTTGTTGCTTCTACTTTGATGAAAGGAGCGTTAGCTAATTTTGCTAAGCGGCGTGCAATTTCAGTTTTACCTACACCCGTTGGACCGATCATCAAAATATTTTTAGGAGTGACTTCTTGACGAATATCTTCATCAAGCTGCATACGACGCCAGCGGTTACGTAATGCAATGGCTACGGCGCGTTTTGCTTTGCTTTGTCCAATAATATGGCGGTCTAGCTCATGTGCAATTTGTTGTGGTGTCATGTTGTTGGTCATAGTATTAGTCATGTTTTTTCCTAGTCTTTAACTGCTAGTTTTGCATCGATATCGATACATTCAATTGTTTGGTTTGTGTTAGTAAATACACAAATGTTGCCGGCGATAGTTAAGGCTTTTTCAACGATCTCTTGAGCAGACAAGTCAGTGTTTTCTAATAACGCCATTGCCGCTGATTGTGCAAAGTTACCGCCAGAGCCAATAGCAATTAGGTCATTTTCGGGACGAACAACATCACCATTACCCGTAATAATATAAGAATGCTTTGCATCTGCGACCGCTAATAAAGCTTCTAATTTTCTTAGCATGCGATCGGTTCGCCAATCCTTTGCTAGTTCAACTGCGGCGCGTTCTAAATTGCCTTGGTGGGCTTGTAGTTTGGCTTCGAAACGTTCTAAAAGAGTGAATGCATCTGCAGTACCTCCCGCAAAGCCAGCAATGACCTTATCGTTGTACAAGCGGTGTACTTTACGCGCATTGCCTTTCATTACAGTGTTACCCAGTGATACCTGACCATCACCACCGATAACCACTTGATTACCGCGACGTACAGAAACAATAGTAGTCATATTGATACCTTTTATTAATTGAGAAGAGAATGAGACAACCAAATAATTGTTTTGGTTTAATAAATATTAAGTGGGGGAGTTTTTAATGAATTCAAGGGAAATAGACAAAGAAAAGGAGAACCTAAGTTCTCCTTTATAATAACCTTTAACGCCAGAGCCAGATTTTACAGCCGTTTATTTTTGCTCGCTGTAACATGTGCCTTTCTTTTTCTGCAAGACGTTTACGATCGTAAGGACCTAATATTACGCGATACCAGCTACCTGTTTTTTTAACTGTACTTTCTAAACCTTGGAATGCAATGGTCGCTTTAAGCGCTTCTGCATCACTTTTATTTCTAAATGATCCACACTGCATTTGGTAAGGTTTGGTTGGTTTTTTCTCTTCTGGAATATCAACTTTAACTTCTTTGGTTTTTAAAGCGTCAACATAATCCCACATAGGTTGAGGTTTTTCAGGTAAGACCTCTTCTTTAACAACGGTTTTCTTCGGCTTAGGTTTTGCTGGTGGTTTTTCAACAGCAAAAACAAAATAAGCAATAAAGCCGATCAAAGCCAGTGCAACAAAAGTAGCAATGAAAGGAAATCCTTGCTTGGTTTGTTTGCGCTTACTATTTCTATTGTTTGTTGCCCGCTTCGCAGGCTTTCTACGTGTGACTCTTGCCATTATTACATTCGTTCCAATGTGTTAATGCCTAATAATGATAGCCCTTGTTGTAGCGTTTTAGCGGTAAGTCCTGCTAATTTTAAACGACTTTGTTTTTGGCTTTCATTTTCTGCAATTAAAATAGGACATGCTTCGTAAAAGCTTGAAAATAAGCCTGCTAATTCAAATAAGTATGCACATAGGAAGTGTGGCATTCCTTGTTTACCTACTTGATCAATAATTTCATTAAACTGCATAAGCTTACTTGCTAAGTCTTTCTCTTTTTCTTCAGTGAATGAAACATCAGCTGTAATGCTATCAATTTCAATACCTGCTTTGTTGAATATACTGACTACGCGAGTGTAAGCATATAGCAAGTAAGGTGCTGTGTTACCTTCAAAACTTAACATACTATCAAAACTGAAAGTGTAATCGCTGGTACGGTTTTTTGATAAATCTGCATATTTAACAGAAGAAATGCCCACGACAGAAGCAATATGGCGTAATTCATCTTCTGGCATCTCTTGATTTTTTTCTTTTACGAGTTCGTAAGCGCGTTCTTCAGCTTCCGTTAATAGGTCTGCTAATTTAGGTGTTGAGCCTGCACGAGTTTTGAATGGTTTTCCATCTTCCCCCATTACAGTACCAAATGGCATATGCTCAAGCGTTGTGCCTGCTTTAACAAAGTCAGCTAAACGAGCAACTTCAAAGACTTGTTGGAAGTGTAACCCTTGACGAGCATCTACGAAATATAACACTCGGTCTGCATTTAGTGATGACTGGCGGTAACGGATAGCGGCTAAATCAGAAGTCGCATATAAGAATCCACCATCTTTCTTCATAATAATAACAGGAAGCGGTTCGCCTTCTTTATTTTTGAAGTTGTCTAGGAAAACACATTTAGCACCTTGGCTTTCTTGTAGTAATCCTTTTTTATCTAAATCGCTAACCACAACGGCAAGGTCTTTATTGTAGGCGCTTTCACCGTGAACATCGCCGATGCTTAAGCTAACGCCTAAACGCTCATAGGCTTCTTGGCAATGGGCGATACTGATATCTTTAAATTCTTTCCATAATGTTAAGCATTCTTCATCGCCACTTTGTAATGCAACCACAAGGTCACGAGAACGGTTTGCAAAATCTTCTGATTCATCAAAACGTCCTTTTGCTGCGCGGTAGAATACTTCTAAGTTTGCTAGGTTCTTGTTGATTTCTTCACCTTTGGCACGTAGTTCTTCCATATACGCGAGCAACATACCAAATTGTGTGCCCCAATCTCCAACATGATTTTGGCGAATAACCTTGTTACCTTGGAATTCAAGCGTGCGCGTTACTGAGTCACCGATAATGGTTGAGCGTAAATGGCCAACGTGCATTTCTTTTGCAAGGTTTGGAGAAGAGTAATCAATTACGATAGTTTGTGGTGCTGTTGTTTTTTCAACATTTAAGCGTGGATCTGCAAATGCGTTATCAATTTGCTTTTCAAGATAATTAGGATTGATGAAAAAGTTAATAAAACCCGGTCCAGCAATTTCAGTTTTGATCACTAAATCAGATGCCGGTAGGTTTTTTACAATAAGCTCTGCTAATGCACGAGGATTTTGTTTGGCAGGTTTTGCTAACATTAACGCTAGGTTGTTAGCAAAATCACCATGAGATTTGTCTTTGGTGCGATCAATGGCAATTCGTGGTTGAACATCAGCCGGTAGAATTTGTTGTTCTTGTAACGAAGCAACCGCTTGCTCAAGTAGATTTTGAATTAATGTTTTCATGGAATGCTCACCAATGGATTCTGACAAATAAAGTAGCGCAGATTCTACCGTTTATCGGTGGTGAAGACTAGAGTAAGTTAATAACACCCATGAAAAGTGCATATTGTTATTAACTTTGCCATAAAAATTTACATATATTCGAAGTCGTGACTTGCGATGACTGCTTGGTAGAGCATTTCTTCTTCTTGGTTTGTTAACTTCTCAAGTGCTAATTCTGCTTCAATAGTATGACTATCAAAAGCGGCTGTTTGCATTAAGTCGATCAACTGTACATCAAGCTTCATCGCCAAACTGACCACATCTTTAATAGCTAACTCTGGGTTTAACTTTAAGTTTTTACAACGTAAAGGAAAGCTTTGATCAAAATTATTATCTAACCAAGTATCTAATAGGCTTGGTGAAGCTTCTTGAACGAAGTTATTTAAGTTTTGATATGAAACCTGCTCTTTGTTTTGCATATATTCTAATAGTAACTTTACTTTGTGATCTGTGGCTTCAACGCTTAATCGCTTATAGAGATCTGCTAATGCTTGGTGGCAGTCTTCTATATAAAGTAAAAAATCTTTTACTGGCTTGAGGCGCATACATAACTCCTAATAAATACAGTCAATTCTGCTAAAGAGAATCGAATAGGAGCTAATCATAGTCAGTATTTTATATTTATCACCATTTGGAATAGTAAATTGATATAAATTTGCTTTTAATGACTGTTAATTGTTCTGTTTTGTGAATATCAAACACTTACAGCGTTTTTAAATTTGCATAACTTGTCATTAACCATTTACTACCTACATCCATAAAGTGCACTTGCAAACGGCTGTTTTCTCCGCTGCCTTCTTGTGCTGTGATGGTGCCTTCTCCAAATTTAGCGTGTATGACTTGTTGGCCTAGTTTGAAGCCTTGAATATCTTGCGTTATAGCGAGCTTAGCTTTACGAACAACGGGTTCTGCTCGACGCACTTGCGCTTTTAAACGAATGTATTCAATATTTTCTTCTGGTAGTTCACTAATAAAACGTGAAGGAGGGTGGAACTTTTCTTGTCCGTATAGTCGGCGCGTTTCTGCATGACAAAGTGTTAATTTCACCATGGCACGTGTTAAACCTACGTAACATAAGCGACGCTCTTCAGCTAAACGGCTCTCATCGGTTGCTGATTGTTGTCCTGGGAACATCCCTTCTTCAACGCCCACAATGAACACCTGTGGGAATTCTAAGCCTTTAGCGGCGTGCATTGTCATTAATTGTACGGCATCTTCAAACTCATCGGCTTGGTTATCGCCTGATTCTAACGCTGCATAGGCGAGGAAAGCCGTTAGCTCTTCCATTTCTTGTTCTTCTTCTGGGATCACAAAGGCTTTGGTTGCAGAAACAAGTTCTTGTAAGTTTTCTATTCGGCTACGTGATTTTTCGCCTTTCTCTGCTTCAAACATGGCCACTAAACCAGAATGTTGATTGATGTGATCCACCATTTGAAATAAAGGGAGTTCAGAGGTTTCGTTTTTGAAGCGATTAATCAACTCTAAAAAACCACTTAATGAAGCTCTCGCTGCAGGGCTTAAGGCTTTATTCTCAATCAAGTACTGGCTTGCTTGCCATAATGTATAACCTTGCTCACGCGCACAGATTCTTATTTTATCGAGACTGGTGTTACCAATTTTACGTTTTGGTTTATTCACAATTCGTTCAAATGCAGCATCGTCTTGATGGTTATTCATCAAACGTAGGTAAGCGATACTGTCTTTAATTTCTAAACGATCGAAGAAACGTTGCCCACCATAAATATGGTAAGGGATTTGTTGCGCCATTAATTGTTCTTCAAATAGACGAGATTGTGCATTACTACGATATAAAATTGCACATTCGCTTAATTTGTTACCTGCGTTTTTCCAAGTCTGTAGTTGGCTAGTGACATATCGCACTTCATCGTAATCGTTAAATGCGCTGTAAATAGAGATTGGCTCGCCATCATCGTCACTTGTCCAAAGCTCTTTACCTAAACGATCTGTGTTATTTTGTATTAGCTTGTTCGATGCTTTTAGAATATTTCCAGTAGACCGATAGTTCTGTTCTAAGCGAATGGTTACTGGTGAATTTTTTTCTTTTAAGAATCGCTGAATATTTTCAATATCCGCACCGCGCCATCCATAGATAGATTGGTCGTCATCACCAACAATGGTGAGGTAGTTATCGCTGTCGGTTAATAAGGTTAACCAAGCGTATTGTAATTTATTGGTATCTTGGAATTCGTCCACTAATACATGGCGGAAGCGTTCTTGGTAGTGTTTTAGTAATGCTGCATTATTCAATAATAATTCATGAGCACGTAAAAGCAGTTCAGCAAAATCAACTAAGCCAGCAAGTTGGCAGGCTGATTCATAGGCCTGATAAACTTGTAAGCGTTGTTTTTCTTGTAAGCTATAACCGGGATCGATATGTTTAGCACGAAGCCCTTCGTCTTTTTTATCGTTGATATACCATTGCAGTTCTTTGGCTGGATAGTATTTTTCATCCAACTCTAAGCTTTTGATAATACGCTTAACCATTTTTTGTTGGTCGTCACTATCAATGATTTGAAACTGCTCTGGTAGTTTGGCTTCTTGATAATGTAAGCGCAATAAACGATGTGCAATACCATGGAAGGTGCCAATCCACATACTGCCGATTTGTTGCGGGCAAATATCTGCAATACGACCGCGCATTTCCTTTGCAGCTTTATTGGTAAAGGTTACCGCTAAAATACCGTAAGTTGGAATATGATTAACTTGCATTAACCATGCAATTCTATGGGTTAAAACGCGTGTTTTACCGCTACCAGCGCCTGCTAATACCAGCATATTTTGCTCTGGTGCTGAAACTGCTGCGCGTTGATGATCATTTAAACCATCGATAAGGTAAGATACGTCCATAAAAATGCCTGTTTATTTATTCAGTAGATCGCTACTATACCGAAACATAAGATAAATGTGAATGCTCGGTATTTGTGGTGATGATGAGAGACTTTTAGATTAGCTTCAATAAATCTTGAATATCAGCAATTTCTACACAAGGTAATAACTTGCCACCATCGAGACCTTTTTCATTTGGGTTAAACCATACGGCTTGTGCTTGATTATTTTGTGCACCATAAACGTCAGTTATTAAATGATCGCCAACGTGTAAAATATCGCTGATATCTATTTCTAGTTGTAAAGCGGCTTGTTGAAATAGGTCTATATGGGGCTTGCTGTTTAAACCTTCTCCTGCTTTCAATACAAATTCAAAGCTCTCATTGAGACCGATCTGTTTAACATCGACATTCCCGTTAGTAATTGCAACCACTGGATAATGTTGTGAAAGCGTTTTTAGTAGTGCAATACTTGCTGGTGGTACTGAAAAGTTACTGCGTAATTCAAGAAATTTTTGAAAAGCCACTTGTGCGTATTTAATTGCATCAACCATTGGTATGCCGTACACCACCATCACGCGCTTAAGTATTTCTTTACGCCATTGTGAAACATCGTGTCGAAGAGAAGGGGTTTCTTTGATCAATATGTTTTTATAAAGATGCCATTTTCTTTCAGTTAACTCTGATAGCTTTGGGTAAGTTGTCGTTAAGTAAACAAGAAACTCGCTTTCTGCTTTTTTGATAATGGGATAGTTATCATAAAGCGTATCATCTAGATCAAAACTGATGGCTTTAAAGGGGCGTAATGGCTTATAAAATTTCATTTTCTGTTCCATTGTTAGCTTACTTTACTTCTTACGTTTAGCGCGAGGATGTGCTTTGTCATACACTTCCGCTAAATGTTGAAAGTCTAAATGTGTATAAATTTGTGTGGTGGCGAGATCGGCATGGCCTAAGAGTGTTTGTACTGCACGTAAGTTACCGCTAGATTCCAACATATGTGTTGCAAAGGAGTGACGTAATTTATGAGGGTTAACATGGCTTGGTAATGATTGTTCTAGCCCCCATTTTTCCATTCTCATTTGTACACTACGTGTTGAAATACGCCTTTTTTGCTTTGATAAAAACAGTGCGTTCTCACCTGATTCTGCAAATTCTGCTCTGATTTTTAGCCAGCGTTTAATCGTTTCAACTGCGCTTTTAGTAATGGGTAATAATCGCTGTTTACTACCTTTACCTGTCACCATGATTTCTTTTTCTGATAGCTTTATATCTTGTAAGTTAATACCAACTAACTCGCTTAGGCGTAGCCCAGATGAATACATTAGTTCCATCATACAGTGATCACGTATAGTAAGTGGATCATCCCCATTAATATCTAGCAGCTGATCCATATCGTCAACACTGATATTTTTAGGTAGTGGTTTATCTAATTTTGGAGCAGATACACCTTTAGCTGGATTAAAAGTAAGTTGGTCATTTTTGACAAGGTATTCGAGAAAAGAGCGTAGTGCAGAAAGTTTGGTCGCAATGGATCGTGCTTTGATGCCTTTTTGGTGTAACTGTTTGGCAAGTAAACGCACTTGATGAGTATCTAATTGTTGCCACGTTTGAATGTCTTTAGGCTTTAGCAGTTCGATGAATTCGTTTAGGTTACGCTGGTAGTTCTCGATGGTGACTTCGCTGAGGCCTCGTTGACTTGCAAGGTGAGATAAATAACGTTGGATGTCGGGTAACAATGGACTGATTGAATTAGTAGAATTCATGTTATATCTCAGGTTGTGGATTCAGAGAATAAAGCTAAATAATAAAAAGTGCGGTGTCATTTAATGTAAAAAGTGACAAATGAAACCGCACTATCTATAACTAGATCGTTTATATTTGAATTTGCCCGTCAAACACAAATTCAGCTGGACCACTCATACGTACGCTTTGTCCTGGTTGCCAAAAAAAGCGCAATTCACCGCCGGGTAATTCAATACGACAATGTGTATCTAATTTATCCTGTAGCTGTCCAACAACCGCTGCAGCACAAGCACCTGTTCCACAAGCTAGGGTTTCACCTACGCCACGTTCCCAAACGCGTAATTTTGCAAATCCACGATCGACTATTTGTAAAAAGCCAACGTTAACTTTGTTAGGGAAGCGTTCGTGAACTTCCAATAAAGGACCCAGTGTTTCCACCGGCGCCGTATTAATATCATCGACTAAGACAACACAATGAGGGTTGCCCATTGAAACTGCGCCGCATAATACCGTGTGGTCTTCTACACGTAAGATATAGGTTTTCTCTTCCTTCTGTGCTTCAAAAGGAATTTTAGCGGGTGTTAAAATAGGTTTGCCCATATCGACTGTGACATTGCCATCTTGTTCAATTTTAAGTTGAATTTTCCCCTTGGCTGTACTCACATTGATCACGCGTTTATGGGTTAAGCCTTTTTGTTTTACAAAACGGGCGAAACAACGAGCACCGTTACCACATTGTTCTACTTCACTACCATCAGCGTTGAAAATTCGGTAATGAAAGTCTAAATCTGGGTCGTAAGGAGGCTCAACCATTAAAAGCTGATCAAAACCAATCCCAAAGTTGCGGTCTGCGAGTTTGCAGATCGTTTCTTTAGAAAGGAATACATTTTGTGTGACGTTGTTAATGACCATAAAGTCATTACCCAAGCCATGCATTTTAGAAAACTCAATATTCATTTTAGGTCTACTTTTACCAACAAAACTCATTAATGTTGGGAGTGATGTGCTCCCATATGTATTGCGTAAGTTTTAACTAAGGTAAAACATGCTCACCCTTCCATAGCTCTCTGTGTTCTTCTCGCTCGCGAACAACAAAAGCTTTATTACCATCAACCATGATTTCAGCAGGACGACAACGAGAGTTGTAATTTGAACTCATTGTTGCACCATAAGCACCCGCACTACGAATTGCTAAATAATCTCCTTCAGCAATGCTTAACTCACGCTCTTTACCCAAGAAATCACCTGTTTCACAGATCGGGCCTACGATATCGTAAACGCGAGTAGGGCGGTTTTCTGGATCATCCAATTGATTGTTAATTGGAATGATATTTTGCCATGCACTGTATAAAGCTGGGCGGATCAAATCATTCATCGCAGCGTCAATAATCGCGAAGTTTTTGTGATCGTTTAATTTTAAGAATTCAATTTTAGATACTAAGATACCAGCATTCGCCATGATTGCGCGACCTGGTTCAAAAATAAGTTTTAATTGGCGGCCATTCATTCGTTCAATGATTGCTTTCATGTATTCCGCTGGCTCTGGTGGTTTTTCTCCATTATAAGGAACACCTAAGCCGCCACCTAAATCAAGATGCTTAATAATAATGCCTTGCGTTGCTAAGTCATCGATTAACATAAGTAGCTTGTCTAATGCTTCTAAAAATGGCGATATTTCAGTTAATTGCGAACCAATATGACAATCCACACCAATCACATCTAAGAAAGGTAGTTCATGTGCTAGGTTATAAACCGTTAACGCTTGCTCAATTTCGATACCAAATTTATTTTCTTTTAAACCTGTAGAAATATAAGGGTGTGTACCTGCATCAATATTAGGATTAATACGGATTGAAATCGGTGCAACTGTTTTCAATGACTCTGCGACTTCATTAATTCTGTAAAGCTCAGAAATAGATTCAACATTAAAACAGTGAATACCTGCTTGTAATGCCGTCGATATTTCAACTTCTGTTTTACCCACACCAGAGAAAACCACTTTTTTAGGATCGCCGCCAGCTTGGATAACACGTAATAACTCGCCGACAGACACAATATCAAAGCCTGAGCCTAAACGAGCCATAATGTTTAACACGCCTAAATTTGAGTTTGCTTTAACGGCATAACAAATTAAATGAGGGTGAGTACCAGCTGCTTCATCAAATGCTTTCCAATGACGTTCAATGGTTGCTCTAGAATAAATATAAGCTGGCGTACCAGATTTCTTGATTATGTCTTCAATCGCTGTTTCTTCTGCTAATAAACGGCCATCGGCGTGATAATTAAAATGATCCACTTTTAAATCCTTTCTTTATTCTATGGTTTTAAGATATAACAGCTATTGTCTGAAATATTTTATTGCGTCGTTGCTTGTGTTTCGTTTTCGTTACTGTTTGCTTCTAATGTAGTAACTTGTTCTACTTTAGGAGAAGGTGCTGCTTCTCTATATAGCGGACCTTTCATTCCACAGCCTGCTAATAGGCTTGAAAAAATCAGGGTTACTAGCAATAAATTAAGATTTTTCATGCCTTCTCCTAGTTTAATATTTTTAGCGCTCTATAATCGCATTTCATCGTTAAAAAGCAAAGGGGAAGTAAATGACTGATAGCGAATTTATTCAATTAGCGGATATCTTGTATCAAAAAATAGAAGATTGTATCGAAGATTCTGGTGCAGACATCGATTATGACCAAAATGGCTCTCTATTAACCTTGGAATTTGAGAACAGAACTAAGCTAATTATTAACCGCCAAGAACCATTACATCAAGTTTGGTTGGCGACGTTAGAAAATGGTCATCATTATGATTATAAAGCTGGATTATGGGTTGATGATCGCAGTGGCGATGAATTTTTAGGTTTTTTATCGGCAGCGATATTAAAACAGTCTGGCGAAAAAGTGGTTTTTAAATAAAACTGAAGTGGCTACTTTTAAACATGTAGAGAATCAATAATGAATACAGTTATTTTTCCTGGGTCATTTGACCCAGTTACTTATGGGCATATCGATCTAATCACAAGAGCTAATTCTTTAGCTGATCGGGTGATTGTTGCGGTAGCCATTAATACAAGTAAAAACCCTTTATTTGATTTACAAGAGCGCTGTGATTTATTGTCTGATGCTACTCAGCATTTAAAAGGTGTTGAGATTATTCCCTTTAATGGTTTGCTTGCTGACTTTGCGAAAAAGCACCAAGCACAAGCTTTATTAAGAGGAATTCGTGGCGCAACGGATGCTGATTATGAGATCCAGCTTGCACAAGTTAATTACACTTTAAATACTGAGCTTGAAACGATTCTATTACCAGCCTGTGCAAAAGCTGGATTTATCTCTTCAACGATTGTTAAAGAAGTCTTTAAACATCAAGGTGATATCAGCCAATTGGCACCTGAAAATGTAAAGCAAGCGTTGATCAAAAAACAGCAGCAAGCAGATATAAAAAGTTGATTTATTGTAGGTGTATTGCTCTAAATACTTTTCTACAGAGCTAGAGTCGCATACACTGGTACATGAAATATTGATTGAATGGTTTTTTAACTGATTAATCTTTGAGTAACGGAACGATATAAAAACTATAAGGAAAAAATATGAGAAAAATATTTAAGCCGGTTTTATTGGCTACACTTTTTAGTGCCGCTCTTGTGGGTTGTACTTCAACAACTGAACCTCAGTGGGAAGCTGATACAACTTATGACCTAACTATTTTGCATACGAATGACCATCACGGTCGTTTTTGGCAAAATCGTCACGGTGAATACGGTATGGCTGCTCGTAAAACCTTGATTGATCAAATCCGCGCTGAAGTTGAAGGTGCTGGTGGTAGCGTATTATTATTCTCTGGTGGTGATATCAATACGGGTGTTCCTGAATCAGATCTACAAGATGCTGAACCAGATTTCAAAGGTATGAGCCTAATTGGTTATGATGCGATGGCATTAGGTAACCATGAATTTGATAACCCGCTTTCTGTACTTGAAAAACAAGAAAAATGGGCAAACTTCCCAATGCTGTCGGCTAATATCTACGACAAAGCAACAGGCGAACGTTTATTTAAACCTTATGAAATCTTCGTAGAGCAGGGTGTAAAAATCGCTGTTATCGGTTTAACAACAGAAGATACTGCTAAAATTGGTAACCCTGAATATATCAGCGGTATCGATTTCCGTGATCCAAAAGCAGAAGCGGCAGCGGTTATCGCAGAGCTTGAAAAAAATGAAAACCCAGATTTGATCTTTGCGGTGACGCATATGGGTCACTACCAAGATGCAAACTACGGTGTTAATGCTCCGGGTGATGTGACGTTAGCGCGTTCACTTCCAGAAGGTGCTCTTGATATGATCATTGGTGGTCACTCTCAAGAGCCAGTTTGTATGGAAGCATCTAAAAAAGCTTACTCAAACTTTAAGCCTGGTGATGATTGTGTACCAGACAAGCAAAACGGTACTTACATCGTACAAGCTCATGAATGGGGTAAATACGTTGGTCGTGCGGATTACAAATTTAAGAATGGCGAACTAGAGTTAGTTAGTTACCGTCTGATTCCTGTTAACTTAGTTAAAAAAATCAAAGTTGATGGTAAATCAAAACGCGTTCTTATTGAATCTAAAATCGCACAAGATCCTGAGTTACTTGAATTCTTAACGCCTTACCAAGAAAAAGGTCAAGCTGAGTTAAGCAATAAAGTAGCAGTGACTAACGGTAAACTTGAAGGTGACCGTAATGTTGTTCGTTTCAACCAAACAAACCTTGGTCGTTTAATTGCAAAAGCGCAAAAAGAACGAGCAAAAGCAGACTTTGGTGTGATGAATTCAGGTGGTGTACGTGATTCAATTGCTGCTGGTGATGTGACTTATAAAGATGTTTTAAAAGTTCAACCATTTGCTAACCAGTTAACTTATGTTGATATGACTGGTGCTGAAGTAATTGATTACCTTAATGTTGTAGCAACTAAGCCTATCGATACTGGTGCTTACGCTCAATTCTACGGAATCAGCATGAAGTTAGACCAAAACGGTGTTAACCAAGTTAAAATTGCAGGTAAAGCACTTGATCTAGCAAAAACATACCGTTTCTCAATTCCAAGCTTTAATGCTGCTGGTGGTGACGGATACCCAAATATTACGGGCCACGCTGGTTTTGTAAATACTGGTTTTGTTGATGCTGAAGTATTGAAAGAATACTTAGAGTCTAACTCTCCAATCAATGTTTCTGATTACGCACCAGCTGGTGAAATTAGTTACTAATTACGCATGAACTGCCTTAACGGGCAATTTAATAGTTAAAGAAAAGCCCGGTGTAGATTACATTTACACTGGGCTTTTTTATGCGAGGTTAACGTTGACAGTGACTACAATAAACGCTGTTTCTTGCGGCTAGCTTTACTGACGTTAAAGGTTTCTCGCAGCTTGGACATAACTCGCCTGTTTTACCGTAGATATGTAATGTTTGTTGAAAGTAGCCTGGTTTACCATCCCCACCAACAAAGTCTTTAAGTGTGGTGCCACCTTGCTTAATCGCTTGATCTAAAATAACCTTTATTGCATCAACCAAAACAATATAGCGTTTTAAGCTAATATTGTTGGCCGCTCGAATCGGACTGATCTTGGCATTAAATAAAGCTTCAGTTGCGTAAATATTACCGACGCCTGTGACCACCTTTTGATCCATAATAAATTGTTTTACAGGTATCTTTCTATTTCTTGATTCTTGGTACAACCATTCTGCAGTAAAGGCTTCTGATAATGGCTCTGGACCTAGGATACTTAACAATGGGCTTGCTTCTGGATCGTCTCCTAACCATAAAATGGCACCAAAACGTCTTGGATCGGTATAACGCAATAAGCAATCATTGAATTGAAAGTCGGCGTGGTCATGTTTTTGTGCTGGTGTATTTAATTCACAAATGCGTAAACTGCCCGACATCCCTAAATGGATCAACAGCGTGCCATTTTCAAAACGTAATAATAAATACTTAGCGCGTCGATCCACTTGTAATAATATTTTACCTTTTAATAGTGCGAGTAGGTCGCTAGGTATTGGCCAACGTAATTGATGGTGGCGTAATACAATATTATTAATTTTTTGTTTGGTTATATGAGGGCTAATACCGCGACGGCTTGTTTCAACCTCTGGTAATTCAGGCATAGTCTTATTGTCTCATTGTTGAATAATGCGTTTTATCTTAATGGGAAAAATAAGTTAATGCTAATCATACCAATCACAATAACTTGTCAAATGGACGAATAGCATCATTGTATATGGCTCTTATGAATTATCTTCCTAGAAATAAGCTCAGTTGATTACTTGGTAATGATAGGTACAGTTTTTCATTCACTTGTAAAACATAGTGGTCATTTTGCAATTGATGTAATTGAACAATGATCGGGTCTTTTTGTTCTGCAATAAAAAAACGTAGGATAAAGTCAGAGAGGAGGAAGCTTTGCTCTGTTAAGGTGTCCAGAGGGACTGTTTGCCAATTATTCACAACTTGCTGAAGCTTATCACTTGATATCCCCATACTTGGCTTACGTTGCCAATTTCGACCTACGCGAGTCAGTGTGTAATCTGGCGTTTGAATTTCTAGGATTGTAAATTCTTTAGGGATAACTGTGCTTTGTTTGGTTTCATGCGGTTCACGCAGGCGTTGGCTGAAATTAAAAATAAAAGTGATCAGTAAAATCCCAAAGATAAGTAAGTTATTAAATCCCTTCTTGGATAATCGCATCGGCATTCCTTATTTTATTTCAGGCATAAAAAAACCCAGTATAAACTGGGTTTTTTAAAGGTAAAATCAAAATTACTTGATTTTGCCTTCTTTGTAGATAACGTGTTTACGTACTACAGGATCAAACTTTTTGATTTCAAACTTTTCAGGCATGTTCTTTTTATTTTTATCAGTAGTATAAAAATGACCAGTGCCAGCGCTTGAATTTAAACGAATTTTATCACGCATTGTTAAGCTCCTTAAACTTTAACGCCATTAGCACGGATGTCAGTTAAAACTGCATCTATACCTTTTTTGTCGATGATACGCATACCTTTAGTAGTTAGGCGTAATTTAACAAAACGGTTCTCACTCTCAACCCAAAAACGATGTGTTTGTAGGTTAGGTAAGAAACGACGTCGTGTACGGTTCTTTGCGTGTGATACATTGTTACCAACAGCTGGACGCTTGCCTGTAACTTGACATACTCTAGACATGTCGAAATTCTCCAAAAATATTAGTTTTACTCGAGCAAAATAGTCGAACACCTTTTTTAGCCGTCGCCAAAGGCGTCGAGGGCGCATTTTATACATGATTGAGATTAAAAGATCAACAAATCTAAGAATAAATGCGTTAAATCCACCCTTTTTCTGCAAATGAGGTGTATTTTCCATCACCAATGATGAAATGGTCCAGTATTCTAACATCAATTAATTGCAGAGTGTTGACTAGTTTTTCGGTGATTTTTTTGTCTGATTCGCTAGCGGTTGGATCACCCGATGGATGATTATGAACAAGTATGATTGCTGCGGCATTTTCTTGCAGTACTTTTTGCACAATAACGCGAGGATGAACACTAGCACTATTAATTGTGCCAAAGAAAAATTCATGAAAGCGAATAACACGATGTTGACTGTCTAATAAAAGGGCGGCAAAGACTTCGTAGGGGTAATCTCGCATTTTTGCACTTAGGAATTGTTGTGTTTGGGTTGCGCTGGTGAGTGGATCTCCTTTCATTAAAGGTTCTTGCAGGAATCGGCGAGACATTTCTAATACGGCTTGTAATTGCACATATTTCGCTTGTCCTAACCCTCGGTGAGCACAAAACTCTGTTTCACTGGCAGAAAATAAGGCGCGCAATGAGCCAAAGTCGGTTAGTAATTGTCGCGATAAGGTCACTACATCTGTGCCTTGGCAGCCTGTGCGTAAGAAAATAGCTAACAATTCACTGTCAGTTAAACTATTTACTCCCTGTGAAATAAGTTTTTCACGCGGTCTTTCTTGTTTTGGCCATTGTTTAATTGATGTCAAATTGGAATTCCTCAAAAAATGAGAACAGTCTTAAATCTAGTTGAACTTCTGACATATTGCTTATAAATTTTGTGTTATTGTATTGAACATTTTTTTAACGACTTTTTAGAGAAACTTATGCGTACATTGTTACCCTTAGAAGGGAAGAAAATATTGTTAGGCGTTTGTGGTGGCATTGCTGCATACAAAAGCGCTGAATTAACCCGCCGCTTAATTGATCAAGGTGCGCAAGTTCGAATCGTTATGACTGCGTCTGCCAAAGAATTTATTACTCCTTTAACGATGCAAGCCGTCTCTGGCCATGCAATTTACGATAGTTTGTTGGATCCTCAAGCGGAAGCGGGAATGGGGCATATTGAATTAGCTAAATGGGCTGATTTAATTTTAGTGGCACCTGCAACTGCAAATACTGTTGCGCGTTTACGCGCAGGCATGGCGGATGAGTTGTTAACTACATTATGTATTGCTTCAGCTTCACCTATTGTGCTTGCTCCTGCAATGAATCAACAAATGTACCTGTCTGCCGCGACACAAGAAAATCTAAAAGTATTAAAAGAAAGAGGTTTTACTATTTGGGGACCCGCTCAAGGCCTTCAAGCTTGTGGTGATGTTGGTCCTGGACGATTATTGGAAGTGCCTGAATTAGTTGAACTTTGTTGTGAATTTTTTGCAGTGCCCGAGCAGCCTTTATCTGGCGTGAATGTAGTGATCACAGCAGGCCCAACACAAGAAGCTATCGACCCTGTACGTTATATTAGTAATCATAGTTCTGGAAAAATGGGATTCTCGTTAGCTGAGGCAGCCTTAGCAATGGGAGCTAATGTGACTGTTATTGCGGGTCCTGTTAATTTAACGTTGCCAACAAATATTAATCGTTTGAATGTGAAGAGTGCGCGTGAGATGCATCAAGCGGCATTAGATTCACTTGCAACCACGGATATCTTTATTGCTTGTGCAGCTGTTGCTGATTATCGTACTGAAGAAGTACATAGTGAAAAAATGAAAAAGAAAGCGGATACCGATACCATCACGTTAACCCTAGTAAAAAATCCTGACATTATTGCAGATGTTGCTAGTGCAAAAGATCGTCCGTTCTGTGTTGGTTTTGCTGCTGAAACCAATGATGTTGAAGCCTATGCACTAGGTAAGCTGCAACGTAAGAACCTAGATTTAATTGCAGCCAATGATGTCTCAGTGAGCACTCAAGGGTTTAACAGTGATAATAATGCATTAACTGTATTCTCTAAAGATAGCCGTTTTGATATTCCATTAAGCAGCAAAAAAGAAGTCGCTATCCAATTGCTTAAAGTTGTCAGTGAACAATTTAATAAGACAACTAAGAAATAATATTAATGAAACAAATCGCGCTTAAAATCTTAGACCCACGAATTGGTAAGGAATTTCCATTACCCGAGTACGCAACAATAGGCTCAGCAGGTTTAGATTTAAGAGCGTGTATTGATGATCAAGTAACAATTGCCCCCGGAGAAACAAAATTAATTGCTACAGGAGTTGCAATTCACATTGCTGATCCTACACTTGCAGCAACCATTTTGCCTAGAAGTGGTTTAGGGCATAAACATGGGATTGTATTAGGTAATTTAGTTGGCCTAATTGATTCCGATTACCAAGGTCCTTTAATGGTTTCTTGTTGGAATAGAAGCCAGCAAGCATTTACATTACAGCCTGGTGATCGTTTAGCCCAGTTAGTGTTTCTTCCGGTGGTACAAGCTTCTTTTGAAGTTGTTGAAGACTTTCAACAAACAGAACGTGGTGAAGGTGGCTTCGGTCATTCTGGAAAAAACTAGAAATAACGAAGGAAGTTATTGAAATGGCAGTACAAAATAATAAAAAGAAAATAAATAGGAAGGATAGCATTTTAAGCGCTTTAGCTATTATGCTTGAAGGAAAACCGGGACAACGTATTACAACGGCTAAATTAGCTGCTGAAGTTGGGGTCTCTGAAGCCGCTTTATATCGTCATTTTCCAAGTAAAGCGCGTATGTTTGAAGGTTTAATTGATTTTATTGAGACGGCTATTTTTAGCCATATTAATACGATCAAAGAACAGCAAAAAGATACTTTTGTCAGAATCGAACATATTATTCATTTCTTATTAGGTTTCGCTGAACAAAACCCGGGGATTACACGCATATTAAGTGGCGATGCCTTATTAGGGGAAAATGAGCGTTTACAATTACGTATCGAACATGTTTTTTCTAAAATAGAAACACAACTAAAACAAACATTAAGAGAGCGTCCAACATCAGATGGTCAAAAATTTGATATGGATGAAGCTATTTTAGCGAATCTTTTATTGGCTTATGTTGAAGGTCGTATGAATCAGTTTGTACGTTCGCAATTTAAGCAAAAACCAACCCAAAACTTTAAAAGCCAATGGCCATTTTTTCATAAACAATTAACACAGAGTTAATTTAGCAGGAGTTACACATGTCAGATCAGGGAAGTATATTAACATCAGAAGCGTTGGCAGAACGTTTTGAAGAGGGAGCATCAGTTATCGGAGATAGCATGGATTGGGTTGGCGACAACCAAGACCTTATTATCAGTTATAGCATGAATATTATATTTGCTATCGCAACGCTAGTTATCGGTTTGATGCTTGCACGAGTTATTGCTGGTGGTTTCCGTAAAGTATTAACAAAAAAACAATTAGACAGTACGATTGTTGATTTTATATCAAGCATGGTGCGTTATGTTGTTATTGCGTTTGTAGTGATTGCAGCATTAAGCAAAATCGGCGTTGAAACAACTTCTTTTGTTGCCATTATTGGTGCCGCGGGCTTAGCAATTGGCTTAGCATTACAAGGCTCACTATCTAACTTTGCTTCTGGTGTACTTATTATTGCTTTACGTCCATTTAAAGCGGGCGAATACATTGAAGCAGCAGGCACTGCCGGTGTTGTTGAATCAGTTCAAATTTTCTCAACAACATTAACGACTGCTGATAACAAGTATGTTGTAGTGCCAAACTCATCTATTTTAGGTGGCAACATTGTTAACTATTCACGCAAACCGACACGTCGTATTGATTTGATGATTGGTGTAAGTTATAGCGCTGATTTAGCAAAAACTAAAGCGGTATTAGAAGCAGTAATAGCAGCTAATGAAAAAGTATTACCAACGCCAGCACCGCAAGTAGCTGTTGCTGAATTAGCTGACTCAAGTGTTAACTTAGTTGTACGTCCATGGGTAAATGGTGGTGATTACTGGCCAGTTCGTTTTGAATTAATGGAAGCGATTAAAAACGGTCTTGATGAAGCAGGTATTGAAATTCCATTCCCGCAAATGGATATCCATACTGATAAGTAAGCTTCAATTACTTACTCTTAGTAAAAACCAGTCCTAGACTGGTTTTTTTATGCCTGAAATTTGAATGTTAAAGACAAGTTTATATTATGTACAAAATGGAACTTAATAGTAGAAGGAGACTGATTGGACTTCTTGGGGATCGTTTCTTTAGACAATAAAAAACCTCTGGTAGTGATTAACTAGCAGAGGTTTTATGATTAATCGTTAATATTTAGCTAACCATCATCATTTAGAAAGTTTAATTAATAACTGCAACAGGACCCGTCCAGCTAACCACTTCACCATTAATCTTGACACTTGTTTCTGTGCTTGCATCGACGCCTACAAGGTTAGATACACAAACTTTGATGTGTTTACCAGTGACTAAGTGAAGTGCTACCACAGACGCTTTATCGTCTGCTTGCAATACTTCAACAGTTTCTACTTGGCCACGTGCATTTAAGCTTGCTTCAACTGATTCATTAAAGTAACCATGCGTTTCGTACACATTAGCAAATAAATGGTTGGCTGCTTTTTGACGTAACATAAATAGTGGTTCGTTACGTAAGTTGAAGTCTGGATCATTGGCACCAGTTCGAGCAAAAATAACTTCACTATCTGCATTTGCACTGCTAATAAGTGAGTAATAACTATCACCCATCAACCAAGTTGTTAGCGATGAGCCTTCAACTTTACCTTGTCCAAGGTTCCAAAGGTGCTGATAACCATGTGCATCACCTAGTGTATTTAAGCTTTTGTGTGTTTGGTATTCAAAATCAGTGCGAATGATTTGCCCTTTGTAATGAACAGGGTAATCATAGGTGTGCTCTTCTTCACTGATAATGCGGAATAGATCCACGATAAGTGGTTTTTCGAACGCTTCAGACTCAAGCATGATCACCGTACGCTGTTGATCAACACCTTGGTAATAATCTCGAGCAAAAGCACTCATTGCTTGCAGTTTACCGTCACCTAGCAGGGTGAAATGCTTCTCACCGTTGTGTTGTTGTGCAATCGCAGTAACGCCTTGGTTTTGGCTTGTTTGGTCAATAACAACTGTGTTATGCGCAATGGTTTGCTTACAGTAGCTCTTGTTTTCTGGAATGTAACGACCACCAAATTTAGGCTCAATATTAACCCAACGACCGTAACCGTAATCGTTAATAAACTCTTGGTTGTTGTTGAACAGGCTTAGATGTAAACCATCAAAATGACCATGATCTAGCGCTGAGTGAAGTTTTGCATCACTACCGTGTTGGCCGTACCAAAGTAGTGCCATGCTGTCGTCTGACTTAGCATCACGATGACGTAGAATGGTTACACCGCCACATTCGCCTTCGGCACCGTCTGTTAGGCTTAAGCTGCCCCAGTTAAAGTTAGGGACTTCAGCATTGTTTTCTAATGCATTAGATAACGTTGCACCTGTGTTATGAACCCATACGTGGTTTTGGTGTTTAGCCATTGCTAATAACGTTTCGTTTTGTTCGTAACGATCAAAACAGATATTAGTCGCTAATAAGATACCAAGGTCTTTAATGTCCATGGTACGAGATGAATCGTTTAGTGCTGGTAATGTTCCATCTGGGAACGCTGTTGACATTACAGCGTAAGCAGTGGTTTTAATGACTTCATTTTTTAGTTTGTAAATACCCACTTCAGGTTGACGACGTTCAATTGCTTCAGCAAATAAGAAGATTGGACGTAACGAGAAGCGATGGTAATACGGGCCTTCCATGTAGTAACCGTCAGGCGAAAATAATTGCGTTAATTGCGCAATGAAACCACCAGAAACACTATCGCCTTTTAAGCCGTATAATGCTTTGTCTACCGTTGCTTGATCATTAATTGCGTAAGCACAGATACCAGCACTCGCCACTGACCATAAACCGTGGTTATGAATGATGTCGAAGTTTTCTGCATAAGTAACAACAAACATTTCAAGCATCACTTTGAACAAGTCATTTTCAATAAGTTGTTGTTGCTCTTCAGTTAGTTCATGGCGAATACAAGAGTAAGCGCACGATGAATATAGCATCCACATGTTTTCGTTTAATGTTTGGTGAAATAAACGGCCTGGTTTATTTGAATCACGGCTGATGTTTAATTCGCGGTGCTTATAAACTTTTGCATATTCCACTAACATGGTGGTTGCGTAATCTAGGTAACGTTTCTCACCAGTAATAAGATATAAACGACCAGCTAGATCTAAATGAATATAATTTTGTTTGTGACGGTTATGCTCATAGCCGCCAGCTTCGCCGTGTCCCGGGATTTCAATGCCGATTGGCATATAAGCTTCAAGCGCTTTAATTTCTTCTGCAATTGAGTGACCAATTAGCGAGTCTGCTCCTACGTGTTGACGTAATTCAGCAGCTTGTTCATAGCTCATTAGTAGTGGTTGATAACTCATTCTTAAGACCCTTTTGTTTCTACGGCAACAAATCCTTGCCAGCTGTATGTTGTATTATTAAATTCGATAGAGGTTTGGCTTTGTTCTGTTGCATCTGGTTTATTATTAACCATTACTGTTAATGCAAAATCGTCTGCAATGACTTCTACAACCGTAGCCTCATCGTTAAAGCCAACGATATTGATTGAATGTACTTTGCCGCGAGCATCTAAACTTGCTTCTACTGATTCGTTAAAGTAACCATGTGTTTCGATAACATTAGCGAATAGGGCATTCTTAGCTTGGCGACGTAAAATTAAGCTTGTTTCACTACGCAGGTTAAACGAAGGATCGTTAGCGCCAGTACGTGTAAAGAACACTGTATCATCCGCTGATGAAGCACTTAACCATGTGTAGTAGCTGCTACCTTGTAACCAGCTTACTAAACTTGTGTCTTTTGCTGCAGGCCCTTCACTTTCATTCCACAAATGTTGGTAACCAAAATCATCGCCCATTGGATTTAATGTTGAATGTTGTTTATGTTCAACATTAGTGCGAATAATTTGACCTTGATACTGTAAAGAATAATCGTATTGATGTGCTTCTTCACTGATTAAACGGAATAAATCAATGAGCAATGGTTTAGCTAATTGCTCATGTTCAACTAAAACTAGTGAACGCTGTTGGTCAACACCCGGATAAAAGTCGTAAGCATACGCACTCATTGCTTGTGTTTTACCGTTACCGATAAAGAAATGTGGTGTGCCGTGTTTGTTGTCAGCGGTCTCAACATCAAAGTTATTTTGACAACCAGCATCAACAGAAACTAAGTTATGTGCAATCGTTTGACGTGAGTAAGATTTGTTTTCATCAAGGTAACGACCACCAAATTTTGGCTCGACGTTCACCCAACGACCAAAACCGTAATCGCGTAATACTTCTTGATTGTTATTGAAGTAAGTCATACCTAGTGTATCAAAGTGACCATGGCCCATGCCGTGTTGGCCGTAGTTCATCACCAATTGGCTGATATCACCTTGCTCATTTTGCATACGGATAAAGCCTTGAGCGCCTTTATCGCCGTCTGGACCTTCATTTAGCTCTACGCTTGGTAGACAAGGAAGTTCAACGGATACTTGTGCTTCATAAGCTTGAGATAGTGCAACCCCACAACCGCTAACCCAAATTTGCTCTTGGATTTTTGCAATGCCAAATAGGTTGGTATCTTCAGGGTAATGTTTTGCGTATAGACTAACTGCAATTACAACACCTTCATCTTTAATATTCATGCTTTTAGAAGCATCATTTAAAGAAGGGAACACACCGTTTGGATACGCTGTTGATAATAGTGATTGGATTGTTTTAGCAATCACTTGTCCTTTAAAGTTGAAGATATCTAATTCAGGACGGAAACGTTGTGTTAGTTCAGCCAATATACATAATGGACGAATTGCATAACGATGGTAATAAGGACCTTCAATGTAATAACCTGATGGTGCAAATAAGTTGCTTAGCTGCGCAAGGAAACCGCCTTGTATATCATCACCAGCCAAACCGTGAAGTGCTAAGTCGATGTATTTCTCTTGGCCAATTGCTGCGCCACAAGCTGCCGTTGCTGCAACAGCCCAAACGCCGTGGTTATGAATGCGATCAAAATCGAAGTGATATTTTACCGTCGCGACTTCTAACATTGGTTCAAATAACTTACCAACAATATGCTGGCGTTGCGCTTCAGATAACCAGTGACTAATACAGCTGTAACCAAGGCTCGCATAAAGTAACCAAACATGTTCGTTAAGCATTTGGTGGAATAAACGACCCGGAGGGTTGGTATTGCGTTGTTCTTGGAAGCCTAGTACTAGATATTTGTCAGCGTATTGAGTTAGTAAGTCTGCAGCGTATTGAGCGTACTTCTCGTCACCTGTGATTAAGAATAAACGACCGGCTTGATCAATATACTTATAATTTTGCTGATGTTTGTTATGAGCATAACCGCCTGCTGGGCTATGACCCGGTACATCGATAGGTTGTTCGATGTAGCTATCAGTGTCACTGATTAGTGCTGCTAGACTCAACCCCATTAAGCTGTCTTTGCCTAATTCTTGTTGGATTGCATCGATTTCTTGTGGATCCATGAGAACGGCGTTGATATTAGCTGGCATAGTGACCTCGTTGCTTAAAGTGAATATAAAATAGGGCTGTAAAGTAATACAAATGAGGTTAAAAATCATCTTAATTTTTTATTCTTTGAGTACAGTGTCCCTCTTTTTTTGAAGTTGTTTTCTTATCTGTGCCTAACGATATTAACTTCGATAATATCGAGAATCATTTTTACAGCTTGTTTGATGTTATTTTGTGATCCAGATCATTCCCAATGGCTTTTTGTATTACAAATAAAGGTGCGTAAGGTACAATTTTGCATCATAAGATCAATAAATTGATTTAATAATGCAGTTAACATTGATCCAACAATTGGTTCCCGAATCTATTCGCTGTATCATCCCGTGTAATACAAATGATGTTCAGCTTTGGGCAGCTTAATATATGAGATTGGTTTTGATATACTTATTGAATTCCAACTAACAAGCTATATCAATGCTATGTAGCTCAATGGAAATCCTTTCTGGTATCTTGTTCGTTCAAGCAAGCAGAAACCTGCAGCTGTTACAGCTGAATTACCATGTGAATTAATGCAGGAACTTTGTATTAAACACCTTCTAACTATATTGGTTTAAATGCCGATATAATAAATTATGTATAGAAAATAGAGTAAATAGAGGCTACAAATGGGTAATCTAAATATCGCTTTAATCGGCGAGTGTATGATTGAGTTACAGGAAGTTAATGGTGTTTTACGCAGATCTTTTGGTGGAGACACACTAAATACAGCCGTATATTTATCACGTTTAACAGCAGGTAAAGACGTTAATGTTAGTTATGTAACTGCATTAGGACAAGACCAAATTAGCCAAGAAATGGTTGATGCTTGGAATGCAGAAGGAATTGATACTCAATTTGTGCAACGCTCTGAAACGAGACAGCCTGGTTTATACATGGTTGAAACGGATGATACAGGTGAGCGTAGTTTCCTTTACTGGCGTGATGCTGCAGCTGCAAAATTCTGGCTTGAAACTGCAAGTGATGAGTTAATCGAATCATTATTAAAACAAGATGTAATTTACTTATCTGGTATTAGCTTAGCGATTTTACCGCCAGCTAGCCGTGAAAAACTCTATGATCTACTTGCTCGCTATAAAGCGGCGGGTGGTAAAGTTTACTTCGATAATAATTACCGTCCTAAACTATGGAACTCTGCAGAAGAAGCGGCTGAAGGTTTTAAACGCATCTTAGCTGTTACACATACCGGCCTATTAACTTTTGATGACGAACAAGCTTTATTCGGCGATACAAAAGTTGAAGAGTGTATTGAACGTACTCGTGCATTAGGCGTTGAAGAGATTGTTATTAAACAAGGTGGCGGCGAATGCTTAATCATCACTGCTGATGATTCAATTAGTGTTGCTGCACAAAAAATTGCACCTAAGGATGTTATTGATACAACGGCTGCTGGTGATTCTTTTGCTGCTGGTTACTTATCAAGACGTACACTGGGTGAAACGACTGTTGCTTCTGCTGAAAAAGCACATCAAGTAGCAAGTACAGTGATACAACATAAAGGCGCAATTATTGATATGAAATACATTGCCCCATTTGTAGATTAATAATTAATACTTAGGAAAGTAAAATGACAACATTAAACGATAAACTAAAAGAACTTAAAGTAATTCCTGTAATTGCAATTAAAGATGCTGCAGATGCAGTGCCACTAGGTAAAGTACTAGTTGAAAACGGCATGCCATGTGCTGAAATTACATTCCGTACTCCAGCTGCTGCACAAGCAATCAAAAATATGCGCGAAGCATTTCCTGATATGTTAATTGGTGCAGGTACTGTATTAAACAGTGCAACGGTTGATGCTGCAATTGATGCGGGTGTTGATTTTGTTGTTAGCCCTGGTTTTAACCCAACTACGGTTAAATACTGTCAACAACGTAACATGCCAATTATTCCAGGTGTAAACAGCCCATCTTTAGTTGAGCAAGCAATGGAAATGGGATTAGATACAGTTAAATTCTTCCCTGCTGAACCTTCTGGCGGTGTTTCAATGTTGAAATCATTAACTGCTGTTTACCCTGTAAACATCATGCCTACAGGTGGTGTTTCACCAGCTAATATCAACAACTACTTAGATATTGACGCAGTATTAGCTTGTGGCGGTACTTGGATGGTTCCAGCGAACTTAGTTGATAATCGTGAATGGGACAAAATTGCTGAATTAGTTAAAGAAGCTGTTGCCGCTTTAAAATAATAATTTAAGTTATACCAATTGTATTAAATAACTGATCTAAATTTTACGCTGGAAAAATAGCTTAGTTTGAGGCGTAAATTGATGTAAATGGTTGTTCCCTTTACGAAGTTTACAACGAAAAAATAAGTTATTTTAACAAGTAAAATAGATCAGTTACTTACTATGATTGGTATTATTTATAATAAAAAACCTCGATTAGTCATAATCGAGGTTTTTTTATGTCTATTGAAAAATGAAGGTGCTTATCGATTAAAGAGAGATCTCAAGCGATAGTGTATTAAACCTTTTCTGAATCGTTAACCGCTTGGTTCTTATCTAGCTCTTCATCTTCAGGCAAAGGTTGACCCGTATAAGCATGTAAGAAAGCTTCACATAGCAATTCACTGTTAGTTGCATGGCGGAGGTTATTCACTTGGCGTCGTGTACGCTCATCCGTTAGTATTTTTAATACTTTAGTTGGTATTGAAACCGTTACCTTTTTAACTTGCTCACTTTTTTTTCCGTGCTCAGCATAAGGGCTAATATATTCGCCATTCCACTCTTTTGACATAGTAATAACCTTTTAAAAAATATGTTTCATTTTACCTTGAGATTTTCGACATAGCAATTTGAGCGTAAAGAGACCTAGAAGTCTAGCAACCTAATTCGATATTTATCAAGTTAACATTAGAAAGTTTCATGTTGAATTTAATTGGTTGACAATAATTAATATAAACTTTACATTGCAACCGTAAAGACGTTTAGATGGCTAAATAAGAAGAGGCAAGAATGAATACAGAAGCAGACTATTTTACTGCAAAGCACTTATCGCAATTAAACCAAAATATAGGAGATATTAAGCATCCTATTGATGTTTCTTTTGAGTTCTTTCCGCCAGCTTCTAAAAAAATGGAAAATACCCTATGGGATTCTATTGAGCGTTTAAAAACATTAAAGCCCAAATTTGTTTCTGTGACTTACGGTGCGAACTCGGGAACGCGTGATACAACCTATGAAATCATTAAAGATATTAAAACGAAGACAGGTTTAGTCGCTGCGCCTCATTTAACTTGTATCGATGCAAGCAAAGAAGAGTTGCGTGAAATAGCGAAAGAATATTGGAACAATGATATTCGCAGTATTGTTGCGTTACGTGGTGATATTCCCGAAGGAGGAGCTAGACCGCATATGTATTCAACGGATCTGGTTAAATTATTAAAAGAAGAAGCTGATTTTGATATTTCCGTTGCTGCTTATCCAGAAAAACACCCTGAAGCGAGTTCAGCACAGTTTGATTTAGATGTTTTAAAAGCAAAGTTTGATGCGGGTGCCAATAGGGCAATCACACAATTTTTCTTCGATGCTGAAACTTATTTAAGGTTCCGTGATAAATGTGTGAAGCAAGGCATTGAAGGTGAAATTGTCGCTGGTATTTTACCTGTTTCTAACTACAAAACGTTAGTTAAGTTTGCTGGAATGACCAATGTGCATGTTCCTGATTGGATGCATAAACTTTATCAAGGTACTGAAAATGATGAGGCAACACGTTTATTAATCGGTGCAAATCAATCCATGGAAATGGTTAAGGCGTTAACTATTGAAGGTGTGAAAGACTTTCACTTTTATACTTTAAATAGAAGTGATTTAAGCTATGCGGTTTGTCATTCACTAGGATTAAGAGCAGATAATGCTTCTTGATCAGAGGTTTTGTTATTGCTGCTTTTAAAAGGATTTAACGACAGCGTTTTATCTTCATTAAGCGTGATATCGTAGAATTGAGGCAGATTAAAATTAATTTGGTCATCCGCTGAACTCGATACTTGGCTATTTGATGCGTAGAAGCGATTTACATTTTGTACAAAATCATCTTTTGATCCTGCAAAGTTTAAAAATGTTTCTACATCATTCTCAGCATTGGCGATATAAACATTAAAACCACCATTATAATTTTCAAAGAAGAATTGAATTAAACCTTCACTGATATGGGATTCAATGACATTACCCGTTTGATCGAAATGCGTTGTTTTTAAGTTAATCGAGCTTGCTGATAGCTTTTTGCGTGAAATATGGCTGTAGATGTCAACGGCACTTTCTAAATGCTGCAATGACACGCCTTTACGCTCAAAATAAAAACCAAATTTTCTACCGCCAGTCCATAAAGTTTGCACTGAATTGGTATGCTCTGTTTGTAAACGCAATTTAATAAACTCACTGAGTTTGCTACCAAAGGATTGGCAGATCTGTTCACTAAAATGGCGACTATAACAAAATAGATCGATTTGCTCTGGTGGTGACGCATCCTGATGCATTTTGGAAAGGATTGTATTCAGCGCCTCAACGACTGAAAACTCACTATTAAAGTGCAGCGTTCTTACTTCATTCCATGAGTTGCGATAAATAAAGTCGATACTTCCTATCAAGCTTTCTTTATGTTCACCGTAAGCCATTACATTATCAATCTGATTTAATTCACTTTCTTCAGTGTCTTGCCAGTGCCTTGTTGGGTCTTTTTCTACATTTAAGAAAATAGAAAGGTGTTTGATTGCACAAGGTGCGCTTAATGCTTTATCGCTTGCTTTAGGCACATAAATTGGGAACACAGCATATAAATCTTTAGCGAATTGGTTTAAGTTTTTATCAACTAAATCAGAGCCTTGGTTATATAAATGAAGCTTGGTATCTTCTTCATATAAACCATTCATGTAACTCCATGCTATCAATTTGGATAAGTAAGGAGAGTAAGCGATGGAAGGCGTGGTTGCTAGTTCAAAGGTGTCTAATGTACTGTTAAATAAATACCAACCAATTTTATTGTTTTTACTTTCAGGAATTTGAATGAAACTTAGGTTTTTCTCAGCTAAATTCGGAGAAATATTAGGATTAATAATATCTACTTTACCGGGCAGTGTTTCATGGGCTGCATACAATTTGCGAGATAATATCCCGATATCTTCTGCGCTGATAGATTCACTAATATTATTATTACGTGCAAACTTGATAAGGTTGCGGTAACTCAGCATTAACGCATCGAGCAATAAACCATTGGCTTGCTGTACTTCTCGAATTTTCCAGTTATTACGATTATCTAAGTCAGCAATCTGATTGTCTGTCCAACCCCATTGCTTAATTAATTTATCTAAAATAGTACGGCGCCAAGCTGTATTTTCATCGTTCGAAGATTTCGACATCATCTCTTCGGTTTTAAAGTAAAAACAAACGCGTACTAGTTCTAATCGTTGTAAATCGTTAGTGCTAATTAAATAATCACTTACTTTGCTAAGCATAAGACAGTAGCTATCTAGATGCTCGTCGTAAAAATCTTGTTCTTGAAAGCTTTTTTTGTATGAGGTGGAAATAAGCTCAGTATTAGGATATTCCCAAGAGTAGGCTTCCATTAAAATTGTTTTTAATGTGGCTTTATAAGGATGATCTATGCCTTTATAAAGTTGCCATAGCGTTGCACCAAATAATTCTTCCGCAGGAACGCAAGCCAACCCACCTAAATCTAACCAATCATCAGGATTAATGCCGCCAGTTTCACTGAGCTCTTTTACATATTCATCGTAATGATATTCATGCTGGTGTGGAATTTGACGCCATAAAATACATTTGCCCGCCACCCTTAAAGAAGAGCGGTAAAATTCATCCAATAGCAACATGTGTTGAGAAGTACCACAAGCGTCATTACTTAATGCTGATTTGTTTTTAATGCGAAATTTGTTATCAGGAATGAGAAAGAAGTTTAATTCAACGCCTAAGCTTTCTGCCCAGAATGTAATTTCCCATGATTTTTTATCAAGTAACTCTATGCGCTCTGGATCAAGCTTGTGTGAATAACAAATCCAAATATCTAAATCACTTTCAGAACATTGTCCAATTGAAGAGGTGCTCCCCATTGCGTATAAACCAATGATTTCAGAATCGAGTTGGTCATTTTCAGGGAGTTTATTTGAAAATAGCTTTTGGCTTAATAATTGATGCTCTTCAGTTGGTTCAAACTGCCAAATACCTTTTGGCACATCACCTTGGATATAGCCTGGTAAAGAAGGATCATTGAAGTGTAATAATAGGGGAAATATTCGAAAGACGTCAGCTTCATCTTCTTTCATCAACGCAATTGCGGATTTTAGGCGTAGACGAGTGAACTTGTCTGCTTTGTCGCGTAATTGGATGATTTCTTGATTCAATCTGGGTTCCATTCATACAGGAGTTATTGGCAACTCACTCCAAAAAAGTGTGATGATTATAACATTACTTATGGTTATTGGTAAATAAAGTGTTCAATTCAAGCGAGGGGGTGAAGATAGCATTCTCCCTGATATGACAGGGAGAATTAGAAACAATTTAGTTTTCAACTATTTGATACGGTAATGGTGCGTAATAAAGGGTTGAATCATTGATTTCTTTTATTTGAAAAACATCCTCTGTATTGGTGTCTTTTGCTAGCACAGCGAGTATTTCAATATGCCCATCACCATATTGGCTGCCAGAAATCACTGTGCCTGCTCGCTTCCAATTATTGTTTAATAGCACTTCAACAGTTTGTCCTGCTTTTGGACAATCCACAGCGCGACCCGTTAAGATAAACAATGCGCGTTTATTGGCACCACGGTATTTTGCGCGAGCAATGGTTTCTTGTCCTATATAGCAACCTTTTGTGAAACTAATACCATTTAATGCCTGTAGGTTAAGCATTTGAGGAATAAATTGCCCTGACGTTTCTGCTTCAACAAAGCCAACGCCTGAAGCAATGTTCATTGCATTCCAAAGGCTATCATCAAACTTTTCAGCTTTATCCTGTAGTTTTGTCAATTGCGCAGTTGCCGCTTCATTCTTCATAAGAATTAAGTAACGTAACGAAGGGTAGGGCTGTTTGATAACCAATGTGCAATCGCTAAGTAATTGGCTTGTTTTAGCAGTTGCTGATGAGTCAATTTCAGTGGTGATGTATTCTGTTGATTTACTCCCTGCTAAACCAAAAAATTGATACTCAGTTTCTTTTTCTATCGTGACTTTAGAAAAAGCGGCATATTTTCTTAATTCAGGTAGTTGTACATCAGAAACTGAACTTGGTTGAGTAAATAAAATGCGATCTTGTAAGGCGATAACTCTACAAAGACTCCAGACCTTACCTTGTGGGTTGCAATGTGCTGCTAAAGTTTGCTCTCCAACTTCTAATTTTTCAACATCACAAGTTAACTGCCCTTGTAAAAAGGTAACACGGTCTTCACCTGTTATACTGATTAAATCCCAGTTATCTAGTGGGCAAAGAACTAAGTCTGGTAATTGACTGATATTCTCAAGTTGGCTAAGTGTTAGCATGTTTGACCTCATTATTGGACGAATTTGTTTATTATACCCGTTAGACCTTGAACTTTCTGCTTAGAGTAGGTGCACCTTGAGTGAATCTAGGTATATTAACGAATATATAATGTTATAGCTCACAACCTATTTTGTCAGTAGTTGCTGTTAATAAAATGTTGTTGTTATGATGTTGTGCACTTTATGCAATTACCTCAAATTTTTTATTCATTAAAAAGGAAATATCAATCATGCCAAAAGACGTATCTCTTCCGCGGTTATTATGGGCTTGTCGTCGCGGTATGTTAGAGCTTGATGTCTTATTTATGCCTTTTGCAAAAGAGGCTTATAGTGATCTTAATGATAAACATAAATTAGTATTTCAACGTTTATTAACATTAGAAGATCCTGAATTATTTGCTTGGTTTATGGGGCATGAAGCTTGCCCAGATCCAGATCTTGCTGAAATGATTGAGATTATCCTCAAGCGTGTCAAAGTATAGTATTACAAGTAAAGCGTCATGGCTTGCTAAAATATTAGTAGTAATGGTTTTTACTATTACTGCTATTTTATTAATATTGTTATGGGGTGTTGGCTGGTTTAGTGCCCTGTTTTTAATTGCTTATAGCGTTTGTTTTATCTATTTTTTCTCTTCTTTACAATTCAAACCTTTCCAGTTTTTGCTTTCAGATAACGGTTTTATTGAAGTAGAAAAACCAACTCCATTGACAGGGAAAATTAGCGCGAGATCATTTTATAACGCTTGGGTGATATTTCTATGTGTTGAAGAGCATGATCCATTATTGATTCATGGTGGGGGAGCACACAATCAATCAAAAAAATGGTTTTTCGTATTTAATGATAGTGTTGACGAGCAATATTATCGTTTAATTGCTCGCCTTATTGTCAGTGCGCGTTGGGCTTAGCTTCTATTGGGATCTAAAATAGTTGGCTGAGTTGTTTCGGCTTGATTTGGATAGTCTAAGTTGTAATGTAAGCCGCGACTTTCTTTTCTTGATATTGCACTTTTTATAATTAACTCAGCAACTTGCACCAAGTTTCTTAATTCAAGTAAATTATTGCTCACTTTAAAGTTACTATAATATTCGGTAATTTCATGCTGCAATAATTCAACACGGCTCAACGCCCTTTGTAAGCGTTTGTCTGTGCGTACAATGCCAACATAATCCCACATAAATAGACGTAATTCATGCCAGTTATGTTGAATAACAACCTGTTCATCTGAGTTTTCAACTTTGCTTTCATCCCAATCAGGTATGTTTGGAAACTTACGCTGTTTGTGAGATGAAATACGATGAGCAATATCCTTTGCAGAAGCATGGGCATAAACAATACATTCTAAAAGCGAATTAGAGGCTAATCGGTTCGCACCATGTAAGCCTGTATAAGTAACTTCGCCAATGGCATATAAACCATCAATGTCTGTTTGTCCGTGATGATCAATCATCACTCCACCACAAGTGTAATGGGCTGCCGGAACGATTGGCATTGGCTCTTTGGCGATATCAAGACCTAGCGCTAAGCAGCGTTGATAGATAGTTGGGAAATGTTTAATTATAAATTCTTTAGGCTGGTGGCTAATATCTAGATACATGCAATCGACACCTAAGCGTTTCATTTCATAATCGATAGCACGGGCAACAATATCGCGAGGGGCTAATTCTCCACGCTCATCAAAATCTGGCATAAAACGCGTACCGTCAGGGCGCAATAATAATGCACCTTCTCCGCGCAATGCTTCGGTTAGTAAAAAGTTTTTTGCATCCGCATGATATAAGCATGTTGGATGAAATTGATTGAATTCCATATTTGCAACACGACAACCACTGCGCCATGCTAATGCAACACCATCACCACTCGAAACATCAGGGTTACTTGTATATTGATAAACTTTACTAGCACCACCGGTTGCAAGCGTAACAAAGTGGGCCTTGATGGTTTCTACTTTTTCTTCGTTACGATTCCAAACGTAAGCACCTAAAACACGATTACCTGGTAAGTTGAGTTTTCGTGTCGTAATAATATCAATGGCATTAAAGCCTTCCATCAAGGTGATGTTGGGGTGTTTTTTAACCGCCTCTAAAAGAGATTCTTCTATTTCTCTGCCTGTTGCATCGGCGGCATGTAGAATTCTTCGATGGGAATGTCCACCCTCGCGGGTTAGATGATATTGCGTTTCTTCTTGTGCGTTAACTTCGGTATCAAACTCAACACCAGTATCAATTAACCACTGCATACTTTCTTTAGCGTTATCAACGGTGAAGCGTACAGCGTCTTCATCACACAAGCCTGCGCCCGCAATTAATGTATCTTGAACATGGGAGTCAGTACTATCGTCATCAGAAAATACAGCTGCAACCCCGCCTTGTGCATAATAGGTTGAACCTTCAGATAGTTTGCCTTTGCTCAATACTCTTACTTTGGTATTAGCTGCAATTTTGAGTGCTAAGGACAAACCTGCAGCACCTGCTCCTACAATTAAGACATCACACGTATTTTTATCTTCTGTTGTTGTTTTATTTTCAGCCATGGCATTATATGCTCTATTAGGGTTAAATTAGTTAACTAACATTCCGAGTTCTTTGCAGTTTATCCAAAAAAACACATGTTTTGAATTTATTTGGAACTTTCTTTTTTTATAAAAGTCATAACTGTGAGAATAGATAGCTCACAATAAATATAGGTAGAAAAGCTCAATGAATGAGCGTGAATTAGATTTACAGTTAATACAACGTATTCAAAATGGTGAGCAGCAAGCATTTTCATTACTAGTACGTAAGTACCAAACGCGCGTGGCTAATATATTAACTCGTTATGTGCGTAGCACTGGTGATATTCCAGATGTGTCGCAAGAGGTATTTATCAAAGTATATCGTTCGTTACCCAACTTTCGTGGTGATAGCGCATTCTATACTTGGTTATTTCGTATAACGGTTAATACAGCTAAAAACTACTTAACAAGTCAAAGTCGACGTCCACCTGCATCCGATATCGATGCTGATGAGGCTGATAGCTATGATGGTAGTGGTGCTTTAAAAGATGAAGATAATCCAGAGGCTATTTTACATTCTCAGGAAGTGAAGCGAGTTATTTTAGATACAATCAATAACTTACCAGATGAATTAAAGTCTGCGATAACGTTACGTGAACTTGAAGGTATGAGTTACGACGAAATTGCACAAATTGAAGGTTGCCCAATTGGCACCGTGAGATCTCGTATTTTTAGAGCTCGCGAAGCGATTGATAAGCAGTTAAAACCTTTATTGGAAAATTAATTGGAACTTACAATGAAAGAATACGCACAAGACCTATCATCACTTATCGATAATGAGCTTGATGAAGAAACGGTTATTAATGAAATCCTTGAAGATGCTGAGTTACAACAGCAGTTTTCAAGATATCAATTAATGGGTGATGTAATGCGTGATGAAAGCAATGGCTTTGATTTACGTATTGATGTCACGGATAGTGTTATGGCGGCTATTGCTAATGAAGTACAAAAAGACAATGTTGTGCCTTTGGCTTCAAAAGTAAAGCCTGCAAATAATGTAGTTCCATTCATGAAACGATTTGGCCAATACGCAATTGCAGCCTCTGTTGCAGGTGTTGTTGTGGTTAGTAGTTTGATGGTGAACCAAAACTCAGTAACGGATCCAAGTGTTACACCTGTATTGAGTACTGTTCCATTTGGTGGTGCAGCGGCTCCAGTAAGTCTGCAAGTTGCTCCTTCAAGTACAAAAGATGAAATTAAAGAGCAAAATGAACGTTTAGAAGCGTTATTAAAAGATCATCAGTTGCAGTTACAAATACAACCTTAAGGTTAAAAATGAAACATCAGTTATTTTTAGTTGGGTTATTTTCTATTTCAACGTTGTTTGTCTCTTCAGAAGTGACTGCGACAACAGGAATAATCCAACCCAATGTGGAAAAAACAGAAAAGCACGTTCGTTTGACCGCATTGGCTTATCTGGAAAATATGAAGCAAGCCTATAAAGAGCTTAATTTTGAATTGCTTTATGTTAATACAGGTGGGAGTAAAATAGAGCCTAAACAGCTAATACATGGTGTTATTGATGGAAAGCGTATTGCTTATTTTTGTTATCTAAATGGCTCGATGCGAGAATCGTTGCAATTTGATGGAAAAATTAGTTTTTACGAACAAGGCAATCAAGCTTACAGTCTTGCAAGCAGGCGTGATCAAAGTGTATTTTCCAATATCACTAGTTTTGACTTTGAAAATGGCACCCAAAATTACGAATATATCATTCTAGGTAAAGGTAGAATCGCTGGTAAAAAAGCAATTGCCATTAGAATGGCAAGTAAAGATGAGTTTCGTTACAGTTATATTGTATGGTTAGATCTTAATAGTTACTTACCATTACGCTTGGATACCATTAGTAAAGCGAATTTAATTATTGATCAAACCATGGCTATTTCACTTAAAGTGACAGATACGATTAATCCATGGATTGCACAGCTCAGTGAGAAGAGAATTCCTGAAGTCTTGCATCTCGCTAAAATGGATGTTGAAGAAGCAGCTAAATGGCAATTACATTGGATCCCTGAAGGCTTCAAAATAGTTAAAAACGATCAACATAAATTAATGATGCATGATATTGAACCTGTTTCTTACATTATGATAAGTGACGGAATAGTGTCTGTGTCTATTTATATATCAAGCACTCAATCATCTTCTTCAGATCAACAAAGTATTATCCAACAGGGCGGCACGTTGTTATATACAAAGCATCAAGAGAAACTGGAAGTAAATATTATTGGTGAAATACCTATTGCAGCAGCAGAGCGTGTTGCTTCTTCAATTAGAGTGGCTAAATAATGCTTAAAGAAAGTGGGCGAATTATTGATATTAAAATAATTGATGGTGAAAAAACCGCAATTGTTGAATGTATTTCAAAATCTGCCTGCAAGTCTTGTAGTAGTAATGATAATTGTGGTGTTGGAGTTGTTGCAAAGAGCTTAAGCGATAAAGCGCATCATTTATCGCTGCCATATAAAGAAGGAATGATCGTTAATGAGGCGATAGATCTATTTATTGAAAATAAAGATATCGTTAAAAGTTCCTTAATTGTCTATGTTATCCCGCTACTCACATTTGTTATTGGAACAATATTAGGTTATTCATTTGTGAATAGCGAACCAGTAATTATCTTTATTTCACTATTTTCTTTAGCAATTGGCGTGCTCACAGCCAAAAAAGTTTCTTCAAAGCTATATCCAATCAACACACTAAGCGGATTAATCAGTACAAAATAACCACCATATAAGTGTTATTTTAAACAATTTGTTTGTTAATTAAGCAAACGGAAATTAATCACAATAAAACGCTTGCCAATGAAAACTCAATCCCTATAATGCGCATCCACGGAAACGGGAACAACGTTAAGTTAACTCGATTCTGAGAATAAAAAGAAAGCTAAAAAGCTTTGACATTATTCGAAAGGCGCGTAGTATACGCCGCCTAGC
>NZ_SNUB01000032.1 GCF_004378355.1 Psychromonas algicola | reverse complement strand
GACTTTAATCCCTTTGATGCTTTAAGGGCGAATGCTTCTAACTCTTCTTTTTTCATAATTACCTATCCTTAATATGATTAAGTTAATGATAGGCAATTACACAGATTTTAGGACAGGGTCAGAGAATAAAGCATTATGTTTTAAAAGGGATTTTATAATCCCTTTATTACATCTAACTGCAATGCTCACGTCTTATATCTAGCCTACAATTCTCTATAATTTACTATTAATTTATTCCACCATTTAGCATCAAGGTTTAAAATATCTAAGATAATAATCAGTATTGAATCTAATTGTTGTTAAATGAAAGTTGACTATTTTGTGTAATAATATATTTTTAAAGAAACGTTACCTCCTGTAACCACCCAAATAAAGAAGATATGATATGAAAAAAACTCTACTTGCATGCTTAATCGCTTCAACATCATTTTCAGCATCAGCTGATTTTTTACTAGGTGGTGATATTGAAGTCAACGCTTGGCAACAAAACCAAACTTTTAGAGGTAATGGTTTCGCTCAAGAAGATGATACGATTGCTTATACTTTCGAAGCTTCTTTAGAACATTTCATTCCACTAATTCCAAACCCTAAAATTTCACGTTCATCTGTGGAAGGGAAGTATTACGAATATACTAAAACAGATGCTACTTTATATTATGAATTTTTCGATAATGATTTAATTTCAATCGATGCTGGTGTTGGTTTAACCCAATTAACAGATGGTTCAGTTAGAGATGATACACTAGGAGACCTTGACTTTAGTGGGGTTATTCCTCATCTTTATGCTGCAGCTGAAGTGGGTATTCCTTTCACTCCATTTTTTGTTTATGCGAAAGGAACCGGCATTAGTTATGCTGATAATGAAATGCTAGATGCTTCTGTTGGCGTTAAGTTTTCTGTTCCTCTAGTACTGATTAATCTTGAGTTTCAAGGTGGTTACCGTACACAAACATTTAATTTAGTTGGTTACGATAGTTTAAACATCGCCGTTGATGCTGAAACATCAGGTTTATTTGCTGGTGTAAATATCGACTTTTAAATCAGAACTACTATTTAATACAATAAACCCGATATTTCTACAATATCGGGTTTTTTATTATGCGTCTTAAATTACCAACTCCCATTTCCTAAATGATTCTCGCAGATAATTTATTGATACTTGAGGCTTCTTAGATTAAAATTTGTTAATTATCTGACTACAATAAAGAAATGCATATGAAAAAAACATTACTAGCTTGTTTAATTACTTCTATCTCATTTTCTGCTTCAGCAGACTTCTTATTAGGCGGCGATATAGAAGCCAATGTATGGCAACAAAATCAAATATACCGAGGCAATGGATTTGACCAAGAAGATGATAACAGAGGCTATACTTTCGAAGCTTCTTTAGAGCATTTCATTCCGTTAGTGCCTAACGGTAAGTTCGCTCAATCTTCTGTTGAAGGGGACTTTTATGAGTATACAAAACAGGACTTTACTCTTTATTATGAATTCTTAGATAATGATTTGGTTTCTGCAGATGCAGGTATTGGTATTACTAAACTAAGTAATGGCCGAGTTAATAATGGCGGAGGGGTATGGAGTGAAACAAGTGGTGTCGTTCCACATGTTTATGCTGCAGTTGAAGTTGGTATCCCTTTCACTCCACTATTTGTTTATGCTAAAGGTAATACATTTGCATATGATGGTAGCCGAATGTTAGATGCATCGGTTGGTATTCAATATGAAATTCCTCTGACTTTATTCGATTTAGAGTTACAGGTTGGTTATCGCGTACAAGAGTTTGAATTAACAAGTTTAGAGATTTTATCACTTGATGTGCAAACTATTGATTTACAATCTGAAACTGATGGCGTGTTTGCAGGTGTAAACATCGATTTCTAAAGTGTTTAATAAATAAAGCACTGTTTAAACCCGATATTTATTTAAGTTAACTATCGGGTTTTTTATTTATTTTGAAATTTGTACAGTGGCAGGGTCAATACCATATTGGCTTGCTAAATATTGTAAATAACCTAAATCTTCACACATACTTTTCCCTGGCTCATCAGATATTTTTGCAACAGGTTTACCATTCACTGTCACCATCTTAATAACGATATTCAGCGGTGTATTGCCTACATCATTCATTAGATTCGTACCGATGCCAAAAGAAGTTTTGATACGGCCTTTAAAATGAGCCCAAATTTCAAGCATACTTGGAAAGTCTAATCCATCGCTAAAAACTAAGGTTTTACTCATTGGATCTATTTCCATATCTTGATAAAGAGTAATCGCTTTTTCTCCCCATTCAATAGGGCAGCCACTGTCGTGACGTAAACCATCATAAAGTTTACCAAAATAAGGATCGGAAAAATCTCTGATAAATGAATCCATTGAATAACAATCAGTTAACGCAATACCTAAGCGGCCTCTATACTCTCTTACCCAGCCTTCTAGCGCAGCTTTTTGCGCTTCAGCTAAACGAGTGACTGCCTGCCAGCTTTGAAACCATTCATGTGCCATGGTACCTAATGCAGGAAGATCTAATATTCTTGCAAAATGAACATTACTTGTGCCGGTAAAAACTTCAGGTAATTGGTTTTTTAAAGTGGTTAAAACCTCTTGTTGCCATGCTTTACTCGCTCGACGGCGAGTACCAAAGTCCATGAAGTTGAAATCGTTTAATTGTTTCTGAGCCTTTAGTAAATCTATTTTAGAGGTAAGCTTGTCTCTAGCTTCGCTTAAATCGAAACCATCACAGTTTAAAATAGTGTGGAGTTCACTAATAATAGATAAAGCATAAATTTCAAACAAACTGACATGTAATAAAGGCCCATCGAAACGTAGGCTAATGTTTTCACCATCAGACTGTAATTGAATAAACTTTGTATTGAGTTTAAATATCCTTAAAAATTCAATAAAGTCAGGTTTAATGTAAGACAGTTCTGAAAGGTAATCTAATTCGTCTTCAGTAAAAGACAAGGAACAAAGGTGATCGAGTTGCCTTTGAATTTCAGGAATAAGCACGCTTAGGTTTAGTTTTTCTTTATTACGACAAGCAAATTTCCATTGTACATTCACAACTCGAAATTCACTGGCGTGGTAGAAAGCTTGTAGCATAGTGATTTTGTAGAAATCGATATCTAGTAAGCTTTCAATTAACCAACGATCCACTTTTGTATTTGTCATGATTTTCCTGTTAATTAGTTAATTCAGCACTGCTAGTTACTATCTTGACGCCTTTATCTTTCATCAATTGGCAAGCTAGCTGTGTAGATTCTTCTGCAACTCCTCTACATGCAGCTAAATTTAATATGACTTTAAATCCTGCAGTCGAAAGCTGTAAGACAGTTGTTTTGACACAAAAATCAGTAGCAAGCCCACCCACAATCACAGTACCTACTTTACGTTCTTGTAGCCACTCAATAATACCAGTGCCTTCTTCTTCAGCGAGATCATGATAACAAGCACCGTAAGGATGCTTTAATGGATCAATGCCTTTCTCGATAACAACATCGTATTCTTTTTCATCAGGTAAACCTGGAATAAGAGAGTTACCTAATGTACCAACTACACAATGAGCAGGCCATTTTATATCGAGGTTTGGATATTCACCTTCAACAGGTGTCATGATTTGTTCTGCTGATTCTGCTATCCATGGTGCTTTGGCTGGGTGGCAATCTTTGCTAACAATTCTGAAGTTAGCAAAAGCAGATTGTGCATTTAATTCATCTGCAATTAAATTACCTTCTTTAATAGGTAATTCATCAGGACATAAAGGAGTAAATCCACATTGAGGATCAACATCAAAACTCGCTGTCATTGTGCTATCAACTTTAATCATGTTTTACTCCATCTTATTACTTGATTGAATTTAATGATTTTTTTATTAAGCTTATTTTTAATATACCAAATTATATAAAATAAGTTTTATCTAAATTGAAATAAAAATGCGTACTCTAGCGAGTTAGTAGCGAAAACTTAAATTGATGATGATTTTGCGATAAAAGTGATTGTTCGTTATAAATTTGAGATGTCATACCATGTTCTATTGCCGATTCAGTTCTATGCTTTTAATGATGTTAAAAATAATAAGTAATACATGACAGTTTGAACTCAGTGGAGGAAAGATATGGATAATAGTACGAAACCGGCTCAACTGGTACATTGTATTTATACAAGCGTCGCCAATGAAAAGTATGATCACGATGAAATGGTTTACCTCTTAGATATCATTAGAACTAATAATAAAAAGCTTAATGTCACAGGTATGCTTTTGTATGATGATGGTTCTTTTTTTCAAGTGTTAGAAGGGGATAGGACCGCGGTTAATGCATTATTTAATAGAATTGAAAAAGATCCTCGACATAGTAAAGTGTCAAAACTTGTGGAAGAGCCAATTACAACTCGTAGTTTTTCAGAATGGACTATGGGGTATAGCAATGTAACCACTAAAGAATTAAGCAATATAAAGGGATTAAACGACTTTTTTATGGATAATAATTGTTTTACTGAATTAGACCAAAGTAGAGCAATGAAGTTATTAAATGAATTTAAGAATGGACGTTGGAGAACGCGTCTTGCTTAATTATTCTTCTTATAGAGTTAAAGCAACATAGAAGGTGCTGTAGCACTTTCTATGTTGAATCTAGATTGCTACTCTGCACTCCCTAACCATATATCAGCATTGATTTGTTTTTTCTTTTTACGCTTCTTTTTGCCGGTACCTTCTGGTTTTGCTTGTACTTTCTCTGCTGATGCAAAAACATTTTTTTCAAACTCTATCGTTTCAAAACCAGCCACTTGCTCACGCTCAAGACGTAATTTGTTCTTTTTTTCAATAACATTAAAGTGGTGATAATCTTCATGGTCAATAATCGATAGAGCTAAACCTATTTCACCTGCGCGACCACTACGTCCGATTCGGTGCATGTAATCAGCAGGACTTCTAGGTAAATCAAAGTTGATCACAACAGGTAATTTTTCGATATCTAAACCACGAGCAGCAATATCAGTTGCAATTAACACATCAACTTCACCGGATTTGAAAGCATCAAGTACGCGCGTTCTTGCACCTTGTCCTTTATCACCATGAAATACTTCTGCTGTAATACCACGTTTAGAGAGTTTGTCTGCTAAATGATTACAACTGTTCTTTGCGTTAACAAAAATAAGGGCTTGCTTCCACTGATGCTGTTTAATTAAATGGGCTAAAAGCGCTGTTTTTTGCCCTTTGTTAACAGTAAACACTCGTTGCACTAAAGTGCTTTCGTCGCTGCTTTGAAGTTGAATTTCAACAGGGTTATTAAGTAAACTTGAAGTTAATGCTTTAACTTGTTCTGGAAAAGTTGCTGAAAACAAAAGCGTTTGTTTATTATCTGGCATCATCTCTAATAACGAAGATAATTCATCAGTAAAACCAAGGCTTAACATGCGATCAGCTTCATCGAGTATTAATGTGTTAAGTTTATCTAGTTTAATTGCATTGCTTGATATTAAATCAAGTAAACGTCCCGGTGTCGCAACTAAAATGTCTGCTCCACCACGAAGTGCCAGCATTTGCGTATTAGCAGAGACTCCGCCAAATACAGCAACGGTTTTAACTGCGCCATTAAGATGTGATGCGTAGGATTTAATACTATTTGCAACTTGTTGTGCAAGCTCCCTTGTCGGTACTAAAATTAAATGAGTAACAATGTTTCCTGCATTTCTATTGGAGTTACTTTTACTAGTAGATAAGCTTTGTAAAAGAGGTAATGCAAATGCAGCGGTTTTACCTGAACCAGTGTTAGCCCCTGCAATTAAATCACGTCCCGCTAATATTGCTGGCATTGCATGTTGTTGAATTGGCGTTGCCTGCGTATATCCCAGTTCATTTAAACGGGCTAGCAAAGGTTGAATAAACTCAATCTCAGCAAAACGAGATGAAGTTAAATCTGTCATTGATGGTGTTGCAGGTGTTTTGTCGATGCTCATTAATATAAAAGACTCAAAATTTAAATAATAGCTGATTATTTTAGCCTATTTCTGCAGTATTGAGTGAGTTAATTCTGAAAACCTCAAACCTCTATTTTAATTTATAATAGAAATTGAGTTTATAAATACTGCGATTTCCTTAATTAAGCTGTCATAATTGCCTCAATTAATTTTCCTAGGTACTTTCTAATGAGTGATTGCGTAGATAATGTCAAAAAAAATCAGTGTTCAAATAAAGCACCCAATTATTGGAATATTTGTTTAGATTGTCAGGGGCGTGGTAAAAAAAGTAAACGCATTCGTAAAAAAGCAAAATTACAGTACCAAAGAGAATTAGCTGAATTTGAAAAAAATAATTATCAAGGTGCTGCACCAATTAAACCAAAAGGGCACCTTGATACTTGTGCAAGTTGTAAAGGCTCTGGATTAATAGCGACCAGAGAACAAACTCCTGCAAATACCGAAAACTATCCACGTATTGCAATCATCGGTGGAGGAATAGGTGGCGTCGCTTTAGCTGTAGCTTGTTTACATCGTGGTATACCTTTTACCCTTTATGAACGCGATGATAGTTTTGATGCTCGTTCACAAGGATACGGATTAACTTTACAGCAAGCGAGTCGCGCTATTAATGGGTTAGGTATTTTCTCATTACAAGAAGGAGTCGTATCTACTCGACATGTTGTGCATACTCCAGATGGAAAAAATATTGGAGAGTGGGGGAATAGAAAATGGGTCGGCTCAGACCTTAATACAAATGCAACGTCATCTCCGAAGCGCACTAATATTCATATTGCGCGACAGTCCTTACGTTTAGCGTTATTAAAACAGTTAGGCAAAGAGGATATTGTAAAATGGAGTCATCGATTAATTGGTTTTGAAGAGAGCAACCAAGCTAATGAAGACGGCACTAAAAGCGAAATAACACTCAATTTCGAGGTAAACGGGAAGATACAAAAAACAACTGCGGATCTTATTGTGGGCGCTGATGGCATTCGTAGCTCTGTTCGTAAGCAATTAATTGGTGAAGATACATCTCCTTTATCTTATTTGGGGTGTATTGTGATTTTAGGGATCTGCCCGCTATCTTCGCTTTCTGAAATCGACAGTCCGCTACTCGATTCAGCGACAGTATTCCAGACCGCGAATGGCCATGAAAGAATTTATATTATGCCATACGATAAAACATCAGTGATGTGGCAGTTAAGTTTTCCTATGCATGAACATGAAGCCCAGACATTAAGCGACAAAGGTCCAACTGCACTAAAAGAAGAGGCGTTACGCCGATGTCAGTGGCATCAACCAATTCCTGAAATTTTAAGGGCGACTCAAAGTGATAAAATATCAGGTTACCCCGTTTATGATCGTGAATTAATTGATCCTTTATTATTAGCTAAAAACAATCAAGTTACCTTAATTGGCGATGCTGCACATCCTATGAGTCCATTTAAAGGGCAGGGTGCGAACCAAGCGCTATTGGATGCACTTTCACTTGCCCGTATTATTACGAAACAATGCAGACCATTATCTCAATGGCGTGAAATCGGTATTAGAGCAGCGGTGTTAAATGAATTTGAAGATGAAATGCTAAAACGAAGTGCAATTAAAGTGAAGGATTCAGCTGAAGCGGCTAAGTTCTTACATTCCGATGTGGTTTTACATGAAGGGGATGAACCAAGAGGCCGTTGTTTACAACAGAGCCAGTCATAACATTTGGTTTGATATCAGCTTGAGCTTTTATATGACAATATTGTTATATAAAAGCTCAAGCTAGATCATCTAACTATTATTTTGAAACAAACTTTAATGCAACTCGAAGTGCGTGCTCTCTAGAAGAAAGATCATTGACTTCTGGAATCAAATCTAACACTTTTATCTTGCTTAATTGATTACGTGTTTCTTTATGAGGGCATAATAACAGCACTTCACAATTTGTATCTAATGCATCTTTAACTGCATTTTCTAAAGCAAGTGCAACAGTGACATCAATCATAGGCACATCACTTAAATCTAAGATCATGACATCATAATCACCGATGCTACTGTGCTGACGAGATATCGCTTTTGAAACACTAAAGATCATAGGACCTGATAAATAGAAGAATAAAACCTTCCCGTTTGCTTGATCTAAAATAGCGCGTTCATTATCTGTTAAAGGGACGTCGGTATCAGCATCACTAATTGCTTTAACTTGTTTTGCCTGTGCTCGACTAAGTTGCTCAATAATAATCACATTTGAAATAAACACGCCAAGACCAACTGCGACAATCAAATCAACAAACACCGTTAAGAACATAACACCGTACATGATAACCATGCTTTGCATATTAATTTTATGAGCGCGTTGAATAAAACTCCAATCTAAAATATTGAAACCAACATACACCGCAATACCCGCAAGTACTGACATTGGAATGGGCTCTGTTAAACCACCTGCAACTAGCACTACTAATGCTAAAACTAATGCTCTTACCATACCTGAAACAGGTGAGCGGGCTCCAACTTGAATATTGGTAACCGTCCCCATGGTCGCACCCGCACCTGGAAGTGCGCCAAATAATCCAGAGATCATATTCGCAATACCTTGGCCGCGTAACTCTTTATCTGAATCATGTTCTTTACGTGTTAAAGAGTCACCAATAACAGCGGTTAATAAAGTATCAATACAGCCCAATGTACCTAAAACTAAGGCATCAATAACCATAGTAGTAAACATCTCTGCATTAAAATGAGGGATGATTAAAGAAGGTAAACCTGCAGGGATTTCGCCAATGCGACGAATATTTTCAGAATCAAAAACAAGTACAGAAAACAGAGTGACTACAACAAGCGCAACTAATTGAGCTGGTACATATCTGCGGTATTTCTTAGGGAAATAGAATAAAACAGATAAGGTTAATAATCCTAAAAATAGTTCGCTAAAACTAATGTTTGAAAGTGTATCTGGTAATGCAGAAAGGGTTCCTAACACGCCACCAGCTGGTGCTGAGTGACCTAATAATGGTGATAACTGTAAAATAATTAAAATCACACCGATGCCAGACATAAAGCCCGATATTACAGTATAAGGCATTAAGGTAACGTATTTGCCTAGTTTCAATGTTCCTAATAAAACCTGAAATGCTCCTGCCATCATGACAACAGTAAATGACATTGCGATACCGGTTTCTGGATATTTAGCCATCATGCTAGTAAGAATCGCAGTCATGATCACCGTCATTGGTCCGGTTGGCTCGGAGATCAAAGTCGTTGAGCCACCAAATAATGCAGCAAAGAAGCCCACCATGATTGCGCCCCATAAACCAGCTTCTGCACCAGCTCCTGAAGCAACACCAAAGGCAAGCGCAAGCGGTAAAGAAATAATGGCAGTGGTTACACCACCAAAGATATCGCCTTTTAAGTTGATACTTTCAAATCGAGCTTTAAACAAATTCTAATCCTCTTAATGCTGAAGTAATACCACGGGGAAACAAATTTAAAACTGGTATTAAGATATTGTCATATTATAAAAAAGGGCTAGTGATGGATTATTATTAGCCCTTTTTATGTGGTCAGTGGGTTCGATAAGTTTATCGATATTTATCAACAATGCTTAGCTGAAGTTATTCATCTGTTGAGTGATGCTTTCGTGCGTTTCTCCAATAAAATTGATATGACCTAATTTTCTGTTTGGCTTAACACTTTTGTTATACCAATGTAATTTAGCATTCTCTGCTATTTTTTCGAAAGCAGGGGGTTCATTACCAACAAGGTTTAACATACCAGTCACTGATATTTGCTTGGTGCTACCTAAAATAAATCCAGCTAATGCTCGAATATGGTTTTCAAATTGGCAAGTGGTGCTGCCTAATTGAGTCCAATGCCCACTGTTATGTACGCGCGGTGCTAATTCATTAATTTTAAGATGATCACCGATAACAAAACATTCCATCGCCATTACGCCGACATACTCAACTTCATTAAGTAAGCTTTCCATATATTGCTGAGCAGTGGCAATATGAGACTCTGTCATATTGACGGCAGGAGCAATCGATTGGGTTAACATACCTTTGACATGAACATTGTCAGTGAGAGGGTAATGTTTGATTGCACCGTCTTTGCCACGCACTGAAATTTGTGAGACTTCTTTATCAAAGTTTACAAAAGCTTCAATAATATAATCTTCAATATCTAATGTATCAAATTCAATGGCATCGGCTTCATTCTTGATAAGCCATTGGTTCTTACCATCGTAACCTTCAGTGCAAGATTTTACCATTGCTGGTACACCCAGGGTTTTAATCGCTTCAACGGCGCTTGTGTTGTAAAAGTAAGCAGATGTTGGAATGTCTAAACGAGTCAATAATGCTTTTTCTTTACCACGATGCTGACAAGCTTCAATCGCTGCAACACTTGGGTAAATTGCACATAAAGGTGCTAAAGCTTTCACTAGCTCAAGATCCACTTGTTCTTTTTCAACGGTAACACAATCTGGATTGCCTAACGCTTTATATAACTGCTCAATCTCTGTTGCATCATAAGTAGCTTTACCGTCACTTTGTTTCTTTTCAGGAGCAAATTCAATAATGCCTAACCCTTCAACACAATCTCTATTTTGGTTACGGTCGTCATGGATAAAACTAAATTCCACACCTGATGGAATACCTGCTAAAGCAAGCATACGTGATAATTGTCCACAGCCAATAATCGCTATGCGCATTATTCAACCTCCCAACTAACACTCTCAGTTTGTTTCTTGCGCCATTCTTTTACTTTAGTTTGTAATTCCGCATCATGAATAGAAAGCATTTGTGCAGCTAATAAACCTGCGTTGAATGCACCTGCTTCACCAATGGCTTGCGTTGCAACAGCAACCCCTTTAGGCATTTGTACAATAGATAATAAACTATCCATTCCTTTTAATGCGTTACTTTTCACAGGTACGCCAATAACTGGAACACAGGTTAATGCAGCTGTCATACCAGGAAGGTGTGCTGCACCGCCCGCACCGGCAATAACAACACTGTAATGTTGTTCGGCTGAGTCAGCAAATTCATATAAACGTTGTGGTGTTCTGTGTGCTGATACAACCATTGATTCAAAAGGGATATCGAATTGTTCAAGTACAGAAGCCGCATGACGCATTATTGGCCAATCTGATTGTGAACCCATTATAATTGCTACTTTAAACTTACTCATTTTTATCCCTTTTAGACGATGAATTTTTAATGGCGCTAGTATTACAAAAACTACAGACAATTTAAAACAGTTATTGCTTAATATGTCATTATATTAACATCAATTTATCGCTTATTAGTGGCAATGCTAGAAAATCTAAGCGAATAGACTGAAATACAGTATTTAAGCAATACTCTGTGTTAAATTATTTATTTTTAGAACTTGAAGGGTAGTTTATGAAACCGATTGTATTTATTCATAAGATGAACGCAGAAAATCAACAGCAATGGCTTGATGCTTTCACTCATTTATTGCCTAAAGAATGTTTTGTGTTACAAGAACAATTAAGTGATGAAGACGCGCTTAATATTGAACTAGCCATTGTTGCAAACCCTGATGTCAAAATCTTACAGCGATTTCCAAATCTAGTCTGGGTACAAAGTTTATGGGCGGGTGTTGAATCCTTAATAGAGAGTTTTAAGCAATTTAACCAACAAAAGCAGATACAAACTAAACTTGTTAGATTAATTGATCCTCAGTTAGCAGATACCATGGCAGAGGCAGTATTAACTTGGACATTATATTTACATCGAAATATCCCTGAATATAGCGCGCAACAACGTAATCAAATATGGAAGGAGTTTCCTTGTAAAGCTGCACAGCGTATGCGAATTTCAATTTTAGGTGCAGGCGAGCTAGGCCAAGCGTCAATGCAAAGGTTGTTGCAAAATAACTATCAAGTAAATAGCTGGAGTCGAACACACAAAGAATTCAAAGATGTTACTCATTACAGTGGCGATGATGGATTGGTCTCTTTACTTCAAAATACGGATATCTTAATTTGCTTGTTACCATTAACAAAACAAACCCATAAACTTTTAAATAAACAATCGTTAAGCCATTTACCTGTTGGCGCTAAACTTATTAATTTTGCGCGCGGTGGAATTATTAATCATGAAGAATTAATTGTTTTGTTAGATAGCCAACACATAAGTCATGCTGTGTTGGATGTTTTTGAGCAGGAACCACTGCAAGCTAATAGCCCTTTATGGACTCACCCTAATATTTCAGTTCTCCCACATATATCAGCCTCCACTAATTTACAAAGTGCATCTCAAGTCGTTGCTGATAATATTTCAACCTACAGAAAAGATGGGACGATACCAGAGAGTGTGGATCTTAAAAAAGGGTATTAAGTCACTAATAAGTCTAAATCTTGCTTGAAACTTGGTATTTAAATTGGTTGTTTTGTAGACAATGCAAATTTTTAACGAGTAATTAGGTCATTAAAAAGGATATTGCTGTATCCTTAATTGATGAAATTATTCTTTTATTGATTAAATAACAAATTAACTCGCTATGACCAATATTAATTCAAACTTAAATGAACACATGAAGCGTGATGCCGCCACCTTATTGTATGGGAATGCAGTTGCGGGGATTGCAATTACTTTGTTAACGTCGAGTTTTTTAGTTTTTGCTTTTTCCTACCCGGTTATTGATGTCTATAAGTTAGTTTGGTGGTGTGGAATGTTTACCTTATTGCTTATAAGGTCGATTGATACGCTTTGGTGGAACCTAAAACTTAAGCATAGTGATTTTGATGGCGAGGCTTCAGTTAAACGCTTTGCATTTGGCGCAAATATAACAGCAATTATGTGGTCAATTTATCTTATTTATAGCACCACACATAGTAATGAAATGGAGCTGACATCTACCATTATTGCCGTCGCTTCAATGGCTGGCGGTTCCGTAGCGGTGTTAAATGCACATAAATTTACAACACTATTTTTTCCCTTTGCATTGCTATTTCCTGGCTCGATTGCATTATTGCTTTCAGGAATCTATTCTCTGCAGTTATTAGGCATTCTGGGCTTTTCTTTTAGCATTGTTATTCTCGCCATTGCAAAAAAATCAGCTGATTTTACCTTACATACCTTGTTCTTAAAGAATGAAAACTCTGTGCTAATCCATCAAATGGAAGAAAAAGTAAAGCAACGCACTCAAAAGATTTTTGAACTTTCAAATATTGATCCGCTAACAGGTTTATATAATCGCTCTGCTTTTTTAAATCAATTGAAGACTTTGACCTTATCACCAGCAAATTCCTTTGCTCTTTTATTTATTGACCTTGATGGTTTTAAAAAGATTAATGATGTGAATGGGCACAAAATTGGCGATGAGATTTTAAGAAATACTGCAACGCGTATTAACACATTCACGGAAGACTCCTCGTTTGTATGCCGCTGGGGAGGCGATGAATTCTTAATTGCCTTCATTTCAAAGCAAATTAAACGACTTCAAGCTATTGGCGTTAAAGTTTCTATGGACGATTTTGGAACAGGGTATTCTTCTCTTTCTGTCATGCAAGATCTAGCGGTTGATATTGTTAAAATTGATCGTTCATTTGTTAATAAACTAGATAATAACGAAAATGCTATTATTTCAGCGATTATGAATATTTCATCTTCTTTAAATTTTTTAGTGGTTGCAGAAGGTGTTGAGACTATTCAACAAGAAAAAGTATTACTTGAGCTAGGTGTTCATTATCTACAAGGCTATTATTACGCCAAACCCTTAGAAGTTGGTCATATTAAAGGTTATCTTGATGAAAACTATAAACAAACAAGCAGATAATAACCAAGCTGTTTATTCACATATGGAGCCTATAGTGGATTTTCTATTACAAAATGGCAATGAACTTTTTTATACAAATAGTAAATGGGGAAGTGATCGAACAGGATATTTATGTTGGCTTAAAAAGCCTATTGATAAAGCACTTGTTTTAGCGAATTTTAATTTGCCTGAAACCATTAAAATGTCAGAAACAGGCGATATGGATTGTTATATTACTTCTACTCGGATCAAATATGTTGAAAAGTAACCGATAGAGTTTAATTGCGATTATCTATCCACTCGCTCATGACTACATGGGTTTTTATTTTAGTAATATCTTCTTCGACATCCAGTTGCTCTCTTATCTCATGAATGCGCCTCATTGTCGGTGCTTTAATTAACACTAATAAATCTGAATCGCCTGTTATACCGTTGCAGGTGATCACTTCTGGTATGTTTTTGAACAAATGAATCACATCTGCACACCGAGCTCGGCGATGTTGAATTTCAAAGTAAACGGTGACACCTTCCTTTTGAGACTCACTTAATAAAACTTGATAACCACGAATAATACCGTTTTTTTCCATTTTCTTAATTCGTTCAGAAACAGAAGAACGAGACAAATTCACTGATTCAGCAATATGCGAAACACTGACTCTGGCATTTTCACGTAAAGCTTGAATAATACCTTGATCGAATTTATCCATTTTAGCCTCATTTGTTTTGTTCAATTAAATCATTAAGTCCGTCATTTTGGCGGTAAATACAACACTTTTATGGTGCATAATGACAGATTGTACTCTTGCTTCAGTTTACTATTAGCTTACTACAAATACCTAATAGTAAAGAGATTAAAATAAATGAGCAATCACAATAATAAGATAGGGCGCTTACAGGGAGCTGCTTTGTTAGCCACCACTTTGTTGGGTACAAGCGTATTTATACTCCCACAGATGACTATCAATATAGCAGCCTCTGGCGCCTTATTAGCGTGGATAGGGTTAACTTTGGCAATTATTCCCGTTGCATTAGTGTTTGGTAAACTCGCAGGTAAGTTTCCTCATGCTGCCGGTCCTGCTTTCTTTGTAGAAAAAGCATTTGGCGTAGTTGCAGGTAGAACGATTGGAATGATATTTCTATTGGTAGTTCCGCTGGGAGCGCCTGCGGCAATTTTGATGACCTTTCAATTTGTTGATTCATTAATTTCAATGTCTCCAACAGTGCAATGGTTAATGCAGTTAGCCGTATTAATTTTATTATTTGCACTGAATTATAGAGGTATTCAAATCTCTGCAAAGCTCCAATTAGGTTTGACTCTTACTATTGTGGCAGTGGTTGCCATTTTGTTTGGGCAATCTGAACCAACGCAAATGTCTGAACTTGTTATCCCTGCTCAGTTATCTGATATCAATATAGATCTTGTTTTAGTCGCAACTGGTTTAGCATTTTGGAGTTTTCTTGGTGTTGAGGCCATGGCGCATTTAGCAAATGATTTTAAGGATCCTGAAAAAGATTTAATTCCTGCATTATTGCTTGGTTGCATCATAGTTGGATTGATCTATGTTGCTTGTACTTATTTACAGCTGCTTTATCCAAATAATAATAAGTTAGCGATGGTCGGTGTTTTTGATTTATTACTAGGCGGCTATGGAGCGCAAGTGATTGGAGTCTTAGGTATTGCAGGTGGCATTGCGACAGTTAACGTTTATACTGCAAGCCTAGCAAGGTTAGCTTGGAGTTTAAGTAATGATGGTGTTCTACCTGCTTACTTCAAAACGGTTAATCACTATCAAGTGCCTGTTCGTGCATTAAATACGTTACTTTGTATTATGGCTGTTGTGATCACTGTGACTTTTTTAACAGGTAAACATTTAGAAGATCTGATTACTTGGGTGAATGGTGTCTTTGTTATCATCTATTTTTCCTCTATGCTAGCGGCAATTAAATTACTTAAAAAAAATCAAACACCATTAATTATATTAGGATGTTTATTTTGCTTTGCTTTAATGTGGGGATTAGGTTGGCAGATGGGCTATGCTATTTTACTTATCTTAATTACCGCTCCATTACTTTATTGGCAGGAAAGCAACAAGCAAAATAAATCACATCTTCAAATTGATGCATTATAAAGTGCCATTTGGTAGCAAATAAATTTAGTCCTTGCACCAATTTAATGCAAAGTCTGATATCTATATGTGCTTGTTTTACAGATGACATGTTTAAATAGACGGCTTTCTTAGGAAGTCGTTGACTATTAAACCTTGGTCTAATTATTGCTATTAAATCGCTAATTATTAATAGTTTATTGTTTTTTGATGCGAAATAAAATGCGCTTTAAAATCAAAATATCTATTAGCTAGTTTTACTTTCTTGCTCAATTATATAATTAGGCGTCTTATGACTACTAAATCTGCTCAACATACACTATTCGAAGATGCACAAGGGATCCTTATCGGTACATTACTTGCTGCATTAGGTATCACTTTCTTTAAATCTACGGGCTTATTGATAGGTGGAACTGCTGGTTTAGCCTTTTTGGGGCAATATGCTACAAGCTTTACATTCAGTGATGTCTTTTTTGTTATTAATCTACCATTTTATTATTTGTCGTATCGACAATTGGGTTTAGCCTTTACTGTAAAAACCTTTATTTCCGTTTTCTTATTATCAGTGTTTGTTGAATATGCCCCCGCATTTATGCAATTCAAACAATTAGACCCTTTATACGCAGCGCTAATTGGAGGTTTATTAGTGGGTTCAGGTTTACTTGGATTATTCAGACATCAAGCAAGTTTAGGCGGGTTGACCATTCTTGCTCAATACCTTGCTCATAAATATGGAATATCCATTGGTAAGTTTCAAATGGCTGTGGATTGCGTGGTGCTTATTCTCGCTATTTTTATTGTTGATTGGAATGCAATCCTTTTATCAATAGTGGGGGCGATTTCATATAATCTCATTTTAGTGATTAATCATAAACCCGGTCGTTATAGTGCAAAGTAATTCAATGTTGTACATTGGATCTAATTAAAAATAAAAGCGATTAAGAACATAAAAACAAAATTGTCATATTGATAGACTCTTACTGTTAGTCAGTTACACTTCCACTAAATTAATTAAACAGTTAAAAAGTGCTGCGTGATAGCACTGTTAAATAAAGGTCTATTCAATGAGTTCAGCATTACAGCAACAACAAGACATCATCTTACAAAATTTAGATACAACCCATTACATTGATATTAATGCACCCGAAACAGAAGAGAAACAAGCCGCGAAGTATAAAATTGGCCAAGCTTGTAATAAAGCGAGAGAGATTTTATGTAGTGATGAGGCTTTTCTTGAATGGGTATGGTCAAGCGTTATCCATGAATGCCCTACAGATATTGAAGAAGTCACTCCCAATACCCTTATTTCATGGCGTATGCTGCCAAAATTTGGCACCTTAGCGCAATGCGAAATAGTGGGCTTTACACATATTTCTAAATTATTGCTTGAGAAAAATGCAGCAATGAAAGCTGAAATATTAGATATCATTGCTAATAATGAAGCAGAAGTGGCTAAGAAATTAATCAAAGCTGTCCTTAAACCCGTTATTGATTTTACGCCAATAGTCGCAAATAAAAAGGATCTGGCAAAGACCGTTGAAAAGGCGAATAAGCTATCAAAAGAGTCACTGGTTGCATTAGTTAAAGCAATGCATAATCAAATGGCTAAGTAGTAAATAAACTCATTGAACAATAGTTAAAAGATGTTGATTAAAACAATTAATACCTTAGTGACAATGTTTTTTTCATAGGATAGGTTAAGCGAAGCAATAATTAATAATTGTTGCTTTTAGATAGTCTTTGAATCCTTTTATTAATAACTTTCATAAAGTTGAGTTACCAATCAATTTACGCAATCAATCTTAGTAGCAAAGCTTGTTCTTTTACTTATTTATTTATTTAATAATGAATGCCGCATCTAGGTTACTTAATCGCTCTACATCACCCGCATTCATTGTATTTATACCAATACCGCCAATACGAACGCGCACTAATCTTAATGTGGGAAATCCAACGGCGGCTGTCATTTTTCTTATTTGTCGGTTTTTACCTTCACAAAGTGTAATGGAGATCCAACTTGTCGGCCCATGTCTGGGAGCACGAATTTTCCGATCACGAGAGGGTATTCAGGATTGGTTTTTAACCATGTGTTGTGAGCAGTAGTAAGCCTTCAGAATCATGATCTAACCGTCCAATCGCCATAGTTTTATCTGGGAAGTCAGCAAGTTCACCAAGAAGATGTTTCTTCTTTCTAAGTTTTAGTACAAACTGACTTACAAAACCATAAGGTTTGTAGATTTTGAAATGCTGATATTTAGTTTTTTGTTGATCAAGTTCGGTTGCTTCAATTGGCTTGAGGGGCAGCATTAAATTTAGCCTTAAGTTAACTTTTATTCACATTAGTTTGAGTAGCGACACAATATTGGTGGAACGTTAATCTCATCATCCAATACTTTAGTTGAAGACAATAAAATTAGTTTAATAGGATTTAAAGTAGAAATGTGTCAGGCTTTATTCCATTTCTAAATATTGCAGTTACTCAAAAATTCTATTATGATGCCGCCTTTGCTGTTGATCCACAATAGGCGAAGCAATTTTATATTATAAAAATTCCCTTCCATTTTTTAAGCTATAACCTTAGTACATAAAAATTGTGAGTGCTAAATAGTGGTTATGGATTTTATAGATAATGTATGTGTTTTTTAAAAATAGTTAACTAGATTTTACTAATCAATTCTCTGGTTTCTATGATATTGATAATTACGAGTTAGAACGGCTTGAATAATATTAATGAACTGAAACATAATAAAAAAACTTAAATAACTGCTGTAATCACTTTAGATACTATTATTCTTCACTTTATTTTTTACTAGTTATATTTTCTTGCATAAGAAAAAGTTATATAAATTTAATGAAAATATAACATATTCCACTTAATTTCTTGTTTAGTGTGTATTGTTAATGTGATTAAATTGTATTTTGATTTTTTTCAATTGTTTGATAGATAATAAATTATTTAATAAATAAATCTGAAAGTAGTAAGGTTTAAATTTATTTACCTTTAAATATGATTTTAGCTAGAGATGAACTTCGGGATATTATTTTATTTATTAAAAAATAATAGTTTTAAGAAAGTTGAAGCAAAATTAAACTTAGGAAGATTGTAATAATGATAGATAAGCATTTGATGGCTGATTTTAAGCTCAAAACGATTAATGATTTGGATCAAACTTTAAGGATTTCTACTGCTGCAAAACAAGCTGCAATGGAGGAAAAGCCTAATAGTGATTCGATGAATTTGGATGAAACTGAAAGAAATATTATTTCTTATTGTGAAAGTGAAGTACAACAAGCGAATGATCTTGTTTATGACAAATTCTCAGTTTTCAAAAGGATGATGACAAAAGCAACTAAAGCCATTTCAAATATTGAAACTATAAAATCAATACCTGAAGTTTTTAAAAGTGAATATCAATACAATATTCGTAAAAACGCAAGCGAATACAAAGTTATTCAAGGTGAGTTTAATCTTGCAAAGAAAGATTTGTATAATTTTAAAACTGAACATAACTTAATTAGACAAGAACAGTCTTCTGCTAATCCTCTCCTTAACTGGGCGATTGTAATTGCAATTGTTTTCGCTGAATCAATTTTAAATTCTAGTTTCTTTGCTAAAGGTAGCGATTTAGGTTTGTTAGGTGGAGTTATACAAGCTTTCGTTATTGTTATGATTAATGTGTTAGTAGCAAATTTAGTTGTTCTTTTAATTAGAAGACGAAATATTTTTAGTTTAAGTAGCGTTAAGAGAACCGGTTATACTTTTATAACTGGAGCTATGGTTCTTACAACTATATGTTTTCATTTTCTAGTTGGACATTATAGAGATGCTTTAAGAATAGATTTTGACAATGCTTATGCTTTTTCTGTTTTAAACTTTAGTTCAAGTCCTTTTGCTCTAATTGATTTTGAGTCATATATACTTGTTTTTATGGGGCTTCTGTTTTTTGCTCTATTAATAATCGATTTGTATAAAATAAAAGACCCATACCCAGGATATAGCGAAATCAGCAAAAAATATTATAAAATAAAAGATGAACTTGATTCTTTAAATATGATTTTACTTGACGATGAAAATGCAATGTTAAGTGATATGAATAAAAAAATAGAGATAATAAAACTAGAAGCTACTGATACGTATGAAGAGATACAAGATATTCATATTGTCATGCAAAAATTAGAAAACAAATATGATGGTTATCTTAATTCAATGCAAAGTTTAGCCGTCGCAGCTATAAGACGTTATAGATCAATGAATAGTGATATGCGAACAACGCCAAGTCCTGATTACTTTGAGCATGAAGTAGAATTTAACCCAACGCGTATAGAATTTGAATATGCTGATAACAAAGAAAAAACAAAGCTATTGGAATCTGCGATTAATAACTTGCCAGATTATGAACGAGAAGCAAAAGAAAATCTTAATGTCGTTGTGCAAGAACTAAAAGATTCTGCTGAATTAATAGATAATGATACTAGTGAAAGTGAGAATATATAAATGGCTAGAATAAATAGAGATAAAAGAAAGCCTGATAGTAAAAGAGGCAAAAAGAAGAATGGTAATTCTTTAGCTATTATCATTTTATCTATAGTTGCGGTTTTATTTGGTCTGATTATTTATACATATGTGAGTGTTTCTTCGGATGTAATACCAAGAGATAAAGAAACGTTATGTCGAATAGATGGGCAATATAATAAACATATAATATTATTAGATGTAACAGGTGCATACAGTCTTATTCAGCATAAAACCATAAGACAAGCTATTGAAAATAATGTAGCTGATTTAGCTGTTGATGAGCAACTTCAACTTCATTTCATTACAAGTAGTGTTAGTGACGTCGTTCAACCTTTGATGAAGGTTTGTAACCCTGGTCAAGGTGAGGATGTTGATGCATTTTTCGGCAATGCAAATATGATAAAGAAAAAATGGGAAGATAAACTTTATAGACCATTAAATGAAATTTTAACAGAATTTGATAGTGCTAATACTGTAGCTCCAAAATCACCTATCTTTGAGACTATACAAATGATCAACAATCAGTCTATTAAAGGAAGTGAAGAAGGGACGAAAGTTAGATTTACAATTATTTCTGACTTTATACAGCACACTGATGATTATTCATTTTTCAGAAATAATATAAAAAACTTTTGGAACTCAAATTATCAGCATAAAGTTTACACTGAATTGAAAGATGTTGACATGGAGTTATTATTTGTCCGTAGAAATGGACGAGAAAAATACTTAGGTAAAATATATTTAGATTTTTGGAAAGAATATTTCACAAAATCTGGAAGTGAAAGTGTAGTAATCAAAAGAATAGAAGGTTAGGCAATAGTGTTCTCTGAAATAAAAAATATATTTATAGTTGCTTTTATTCTCGGAGCTTCACTTAGTCTATACGGAGCTTACAGTGGTTTATATTTAATCACTGTAAGTCTCTCTATACTAATCATGGTGGGATATTTTTTCTCCACTCTTTACCTAAACACAATAAAGAAACAAATATCTGTAGAGCAGTTAGCAAATAGTAATTACTACTTAGGTTTTATGTTCACTTTAGTAGCTATATTAGTTTCTTTAACAAGCGTAATTTCTAATTCATATAATATAGACGATATAGTAAGTAATTTTGGTGTGTCACTTGTGACGACTATAATAGGGCTTCTTGCTAGAATTTATTTGGCTAATTTCATGCCAAATGAAGAAGTAAATAACGAAATTCTTAATGAATCAGTTGCACATAAAATACGTATCATGAACGATCTCTTACTAGATAATATGCAAAAAAATAAAGCGTTTTCTCAAATGATTGATGAGAGGATGGAAGTACTTGTAGTCTCAACTGAAAGGTCATTAGGTAAGTTTACCAAATTACTTGATAAAGATTTTAAAGCGAGTATTGATACTTTTAATGAGTCTATAAAGAGCATAACTAAAAGTATGGAAACTTCCAATAAAAAAAAGTCCGCACTAATATCTAAGGAGCTTAAAGAAGATAAGAAAACAAAAAAACAACCTGCAGTAATATCTGAAGAGCTTAAAGAAGATAAGAAAACAAAAAAACAACCTGCAGTAATATCTGAAGAGCTTAAAGAAGATAAGAAAACAAAAAAACAATCCGCAGTAATATCTGAAGAGCTTAAAGAAGATAAGAAAACAAAAAAACAATCTACAGCAATATCTAAAGAGCTTAAAGAAGATAAGAAAACAAAAAAACAATCTACAGTAATATCTGAAGAGCTTAAAGAAGATAAGAAAACAAAAAACATAAAATAAAAATATGAAACCGCTGTGTGGGGACAAAAAGAAGTTATTACCATTTTTGGAACTCAGATTGAAATAGTCTTAAATAACTTAAAAGAATCAGATGAATAATAAATCAATTTTTAACTTAAGCATTATTGAATTAATAATAGTGTTATTTGCTATGTTTATGGTTATTACTGTATATCAATTAAGTTATAAAACAGAACATATAAATGAATTGAATAAAGTTGTTGAATCTCAAAGAGAAATAACAGAAGAGATTGTAAGTAAAAACTATCCTGTTTTAGAAAATAAACTTAATGATCTTGTTAATCTCGAAAAGTATAAAAAGCTTAATAATCAGCTAAAAAACAATAATTCAGGATCAATTTTTATTGAAAATAAAATAATAAATAACGTAATAAATGCTGATAAACAGAAAGATTATGGTAATTACAATGCTTTATTAAAAAATAAAGCTCAATTAAATGAACAACTTAAAGATTTACAGAACCACACACTTACCCTAGGTACTCTGAAGAACTTAAATTTAGTAAATAAACCACTGCATCAACAAATTCAACTTTTAGAAAACAGAATAAAAAATAATTACCAAAATAAACTTGTTTTAACTAATAAATTAAAACAGTTAAAAGGTAATGAAACAGTAAAATATATACTTCAAAAACTTGATGTTCATAATGCCCCAATACAAAAACAGTTAGAGACCCTTAATGGCGAATTGAAAAGATTTGACAATAGTCTATTGGATAAAAACTATAAGCTTGGTAGAGATTATGATACGAACACAAAAGATATATTAGATAAATTAAATCAAAAGAATAAACCAATTGACAAACAAATTGAACTTTTAGAACAAACATTACAAAATAAAAAGCTATTACTAGAAATTAATAGATTAGAAAATAAACTAGCAAATCTTCCTAAAAATTCAAAATACAATTTAGAAAGAAGAAATTTAGAAAGCAAAGATTTAAATAAAAAACTCAATAAACTTAAAGAAAGATTTAATGAAAATAGAGTAGCAAAGAACCCAAGGTTACAAAAAGCTATTAATAACTTAAATCGTATTCAGATAAACAATCAAGGAAAGTACGAATCTAACACAAAAGATTTGTTAGATAGACTTAAACAAGGGAATCGACCTTTAGATAAACAAATTGAAAGCTTACAAAAACAGCTTGATACAGTATCGAAAAATTCTAAATTACAAAAAGCCTTAGAAAATTTAAATAGCATTAAAAAAAATAATCAAGCTAACTATGATCCAAATACAAAAGAAGTATTAAAACAGCTCAACCAAGATCAACAACCTTTAGATAAACAAATTGAGGGTTTAAAAGCTGAGCGGGAAAAAGCATTAAATAATCCAGATATCGATGATGAAAAATTGCAAAAGGCCTTAGATAATTTAAATAAAATTAAAAAGGATAACCTAGATAATTATGATCCAATTACAAAAGAAGTATTAAAACAGCTCAACCAAGATCAACAACCTTTAGATAAACAAATTGAGGGTTTAAAAGCTGAGCGGGAAAAAGCATTAAATAATCCAGATATCGATGATGAAAAATTGCAAAAGGCCTTAGATAATTTAAATAAAATTAAAAAGGATAACCTAGATAATTATGATCCAATTACAAAAGATGTATTAAAACAGCTCAACCAAGATCAACAACCTTTAGATAAACAAATTGAGGGTTTAAAAGCTGAGCGGGAAAAAGCATTAAATAATCCAGATATCGATGATGAAAAATTGCAAAAGGCCTTAAATAATTTAAATAAAATTAAAACGGGTAATCAGGCTAGCTATGATCCAATTACAATCGAGTTATTAAAACAACTCAACCAAGATGATCAACCTTTAGATATACAAATAGAAGGGTTAAAAGCTGAGCTGGAAAAAGCATTAAATAATCCAGATATCGATGATGAAAAATTGCAAAAAGCCTTAGATAATTTAAATGAAATTAAAAAGGATAACCTTAATAATTATGATCCAATTACAAAAGATGTATTAAAACAGCTCAACCAAGATCAACAACCTTTAGATAAACAAATTGAAGCTTTAAAAGCTGAGCTGGAAAAAGCATTAAATAATCAAGATATCGATGATGAAAAATTGCAAAAAGCCTTAGATAATTTAAATGAAATTAAAACGGGTAATCAGGCTAGCTATGATCCAATTACAGTCGAGTTATTGAAACAACTCAACCAAGATGAACAACCTTTAGATATACAAATAGAGGGGTTAAAAGCTGAGCTCGAAAAAACATTGGTAAATCCAGATATTAATAATGAAGAGCTACAAAAAGCCTTAGATAATTTAAATAAAATTAAAACTGATAATCAGGCTAACTATGATCCAATTACAATCGAGTTATTAAAACAACTCAACCAAGATGAACAACCTTTGGGTAAACAAATAGAAAGTTTAAAAAACGAGCTAGAAAATGAATTTAATTATCCAGATATCAATGATGAAAATCTACAAAAGGCCTTAGATAATCTACAACAGATTAAGAACGCACCTGTACAAAATATAAATGATGCTGAGGACAAGGCATATAAAGAACAACTGAAAGATGTATTAGATGGTATAAACAGAATAAAAATAATTAATAATGAACTTGCAAATAATAATGATTTAAAACCGATAATAAATCATGATATAGAAGAGACTATAAAATATTTAGAAGATAAGAAGAAGCAGCCTGGACTGAAAGCAAATGATGATGTCCAAGTAATTCTCGATGAGTTTAATATTAAAGATAAAGAAACGCCAGAACAACTAAGTCGCTTATATTCAAACTTATACTCAGCACCTATTGATGATGTAAATGTATCTGAATTAAATTTTGTTATTAATAGATTGAAAGATCAAAATGATCTAGAGAATAAACTAAAGTATATTAATGATGTCCTAGAAAAGCATAAGGACTCTAGTTATACTTTTTCAAAAGATAATGAAAATACAAATGATCCTAGTATTGCCTCAAACAAACAAATAGAAGGTCTTAGAAACCAAATAAAATACCTACAAAAGAAGGTACAAAAAAATGGAACCGTTCATTTACCATGTATGATTGATGATACTGGTACTTCAATTTATCTTTTTAAATTGTTTTTGAGGGACGATAACATTCATGTGCAACTTGGTTGGCAAGAGCAAGTAGCGGAGTTGTCTAAAGACATTCCAAACCTTGATAAGTTAGTTGATCAAACTTTAACTCTGAATCGGTTTATGGATCTCACTAAACCTATCTTCGAACAGAGTATACAAAATGAATGTAGACAGTTTGTCTATTTAGAAGATGAAACGATTAGTAAAAAAGAGTACAAAAGAAAGACTTTAACAATACAGCATCATTTCTATAAATATATTAATTATGCTTGGTAATTCTTTTATTATTTTATGTACAGATAACTATAAATAGCTAATACTGCCCCCATTGGTTAAAAAAAATAAAACTTGTCTAATACAATTTAAGGAAAATGGGGGGATATTTATAATCTCATTATGTATTAATAACATAGATTTTTCGATTAGCTATACATAGTATTCTTTTTCTATGCCTTTACTTCTAACCTTGTAACTCATCATCTCATGTGTTGTGAGCAGTAGTAAGCCTTCATAATCATGAGCTAACCGTCCAATCGCCATAGTTTTATCTGGGAAGTCTGCAAGTTCAACAGAATATGTTTCTTCTTTCGAGGTTCAGGTACAAACTGACTTAAAAAACATAAGGTTTATAGATTTTGAAATGCTGATGTTCCATTTCCAATTCGTTGGCTTGCATGAAATACTAAGTCTGAGATCGAATAATTATACGTACTGTGGACCATGGATGCACATTCCTGATTACCAACAAATTCAGCGCTATTAAAAGTAAGTTTCTTTACTCTTTAATGTATATTCTGGTCTAATTGAACTGGACACTTTAATTTTGGACAATACTATCCACTATAGAGGTGAACATGAATACAAGACGTCAATACAAAACTTATACCAGTGAATTTAAAACAGAAGCGCTAGCATTGATTAGTGAACAAGGTTATAGCATCCAGGAAGCAGCTGCTGCTTTAGATATTACAACAAGCCTGCTTTACAGCTGGAAAAATAAAGCAGAAGAGCATGCTAATTCAACAGTTAACTCTGATGAACGGTCTGAATTATTAGCTTTGAGAAAAGAAGTTAAACAACTACGCATGGAGAAAGAAATACTAAAAAAGGCCAGTGCCTTCTTCGCAAAAGAAATGAAGTAAAGTTTCGGTATATTCGAGCAAATCGCTCTAAATATCCCATAAAACTACTTTGTAATGTACTTCAAATAAGTCGTAGTGCATTTTATGATTGGCTTGAGCGACCAGCTAAAATCATCCGCGAAGAAGAGTTGAACATGTATCGAAGAGCTCGACAGCTATCTAAGAAGTTGAGAGAAGCAGGTTTCAATGTAGGTCGTTATCGTACGCGTAGCATCATGCGTAAACTAAAGCTTGTCGTCGTACAACGTCAGGCATATAAGGTAACAACAAAACGTAAGCACAGTGATAGCGTGGCTGATAATTTGCTAAATCAGCAGTTTAACCCTCTTCGCGAGAACTTAGTTTGGGCGGGTGATGTAACCTATTTGAGAACCAATCAAGGCTGGATGTATTTAGCAATTGTTATGGATTTATACTCTCGTCGGATTATCGGGTGGTCACTATCGAAGCGTATGACTGTTGATTTAGTTGAGCGGGCATTGCAAATGGCGATTAACATCAGGCAACCTAAAGCTGGATTAATGTTCCACAGCGATCGAGGCTCTCAATACACGAGTGGACGATTTAATCGATTATTGAATAAACATAAAATAATAGCGTCGATGAGCAGCGTAGGTGCTTGTTTAGATAATGCTGTTGTAGAACGATTTTTTGGCAGTTTAAAGAATGAATGGTTATTAAATATTGTTCACTTAACACGTGAAACGATGAAGATAGATGTTGAAGAATATATCCGTTATTACAACCATGAACGACTTCATACAACACTCGGAGATTTAACTCCGATTAACTATGAACAAATACAAAGTCAGGTGTCCGGTTGTGCTTGACCAGAATAGTAAGCTTCAAATTAATTAAACGATGGCTATTTACTCTTTTTATTCGCTTACTTGTTTCTAATCAAAGCTTAAAATGTGATTTGTAATACACTCCTTTGCAATTTTAACCTTCGGAGAAAGTAATGCAACATATTGACTTATCGACAAATATTGCAGGTATCAAGCTAGATAGTTATTTAATGAATGCCTCTGGTCCTAGATGTACTTCGTTGCAAGAACTGGAAGTGATAGGTAAATCCGCATCTGCTGCAATTGTTACTAAATCTTGTACTATTGCGTTTAGAGAAGGCAATCCAGAACCCCGTTATAGTGATTTACCATTAGGCTCTATTCAATCAATGGGGTTACCAAATTTAGGCTATAAAGCTTACTTAGAAATGGTGCCTCAATTAAAATCTCTTGGAAAACCTGTTTTAGTCAGTATTTCTGGTTTTAGCCTTGAAGAGAATATAGAAATGGTCAGTGCATTTCAAAACAGCGATATAGACATTATAGAAGTTAATTTTTCATGCCCGAATATTCCAGGCAAAGCACAAGTTGCCTATGACTTTGAGCAAGTAGAAACCGCGCTCTCTAAATTGACAGTGTTAGGAGATAAACCACTGGGTATCAAACTGGCTCCTTATTTTGATATGTCTCATTTTATAGCGATGGCAGAAATTTTAAAAAAATTCCCTGTTAAATTTATTACCTGTGTTAATTCTATTGGTAATACTTTAATCATAGATCCTGAAACTGAAAGCCCAATGATTAAACCTAAGGGAGGTTTTGGTGGTTTGTGTGGAGATTATATAAAACCTATCGGGCTTGCTAATGTACGTGCATTTCGTGAATTACTACCTGAAAGTATTCAGATTATTGGAGTGGGGGGAATTAAGAATGGCATTGATGCTTTTGAATATTTATTAGCAGGTGCAGATGCGGTGCAAATTGCTACTTGTTTTGAAAAAGAAGGGGCGAATTGTTTTTCTCGAATTGAAAATGAATTAAAAGCCTTTATGGATAAAAAAGGTTATAACAAATTAAGTGATGCAAAAGGTAAATTAAAGCCACTTTAATTTTATAATACTAATTACAATAACCGTTCTAAATTTCATGTAGAAAATGCCTTAGTTAAAGCATTAGTTGGTGTTTTTCGAGAGGTTAACTACGTTAACCTACTAGCGACAGTATTAAGTAAAACACCTTAATACTTTACTGGTTATTTCCTTCACAAAAAATTTAACGAAAAAATAAGTTTTTAACAAGTAGTATAGATCAGTTAACTAGTATGATTGGTATAACTAGCTACTTCACTTAAAACAATGAAGTAGCTATTTTGTTTACTGAAAATAGTGAGATAAATTCCAAGTTTATTTCGCAGTTAAATTAGTTTAGATTCCTATGCTATCTATACCAACACAGGTGTATTGAGTCGCTGAAGTCATAATTCCTAATAATTACGATGAATTACCACTTAACAAACAACAGCAGGTGGCGAGTTTTCTTGCGCCCATTTATATAATTCATGAAATACTTTAGAGGTTGGTGCTTTTGGGTTATTAGTTATAATTATTTTTTCAAGAAAATAGTCCAAATACTCAATACTATCTTCTGTTATTGAATACTTAGCTTGTCGTTTAGCTAGTAATATTTCATCATCGTAACCGTCTTCATCGAACGGATTTTCAGCTTTGTATTGTTCAGACATGAACAACAATTCATTTTTTAATTGCTTTAGGAATAAATTATAGTATCTCAAATTGTTTAAGTATTGGTTTAAAGCAAAATCGTCACAGTAATAATTTAATGAGTCCATGCCATGTTGACCACTTGCTGGTAATAAGCGAACAGCCAATAGTTCTAGCGTTTCCGGACAGCATCCATAAAGCTTAAAGGCGTTATATATAATGTCTGCTTCATAGACTTCATGATCCATATCTAGGGTTTTTATGAATTGAGCGTATAAATTGCAGTATTTTTTTGAATAGTTAACAAGGTATTCCCCAAGATAAAGTCCATAAGGTACCATTCCTGTGTCATAGTCGCAGCATAATATTTCATCAATACCATGTCGCTTATTGTATTCAATAATCTCTTTAAATAATTTAACTGCCGTTTTATGTGTGCCTTTATTTTCAACCGCTGCTTTAAAAAATGCAGGAGGAGTTGATTCGGCGCAAGCTTCTTTTACTTCTAACTCTGTAGCTGTGATTGGTACGAACGCAAAAGGAATATTGCTATATAGATTGAGGTATTTTTTTTCCATACGGTTAAGCATGGTGTCTACGCGTAGTCGATTTAATATTTTTTTTATTTGGAGTGACGAGTTCAAGTCTAATTTAAATACTGTTTTTTCTAACCGGCCGTCATCTGTAAATAGTTGCTGGACGCTATCTAAATTGCGATTGTAAATAGCCAATCCTAAATTTATAAATGCAAAAAAGGAGTAGAAGAAAAAACGTTGGTATTCTTGATTAAATAAAGAGTAAATAGCTACAATTAGAAGAATAATAGCAGCAAGACTACTGCCAAAGTGAAGTGTTTTTATATAAGCTTTTATGTTCATCGTTACCACTATACTACAGTTAAATAGTTAAATACTAAACCTTAGAGTACTATATGTTTGCTCCAACAAAACATTACTAGGAATAAAATTCAATAATGATTCAAACGATATATCGGTGCCGTTCATGCCTGTCAGTAAAATTAAACGAATATGTTCCTCCTAATTATCTATGATAAATTAACGAGATCTGAATCTTTAGATAGAAAAATTTGAAAGGGCATTATGTTATTTAATTTTGTTTTTATCTAAATACTTTGAAATGAACAAACTATCGCCCTTTGAGGTAACAATCAAGTAAATTAAAAAATAGAAATTGATAAAGCCAAGATATTCAGGTCAGCATCATTATCTACTATTGATGTACCTAATTGTATAACCTTGAGTAGGCAGCCACTTAAACATTTAAAAAAGGAAGGGTTAGAATGATAGAAATCATTGTTCCCACTTCAAATTACGACGAGTTAAAAATATTTTATAAAGAGAAGCTTTTGTTTGTTGAAGTTGACGACGAGTTATTAATACCTAATCACGAAAAAGTACCTGTACGAATTCATTTACAAGAAGAATCTGATGCAAATTGTTTATCTTACTTTCGATATGAAATAGAGAAAAACTTTTTATCCTATTGTGACATCTTGATTCGCAATGATGTTTCATTTGATATGATAGCGTTGGATCCCGGTGGTTATTACTTTGCTCGATTTTTTGATAGTGACGGTAATAAATTGGAAGTTGTTTGTAATAGTCTTGATGAAGACTATAAACACATAGACCCATCTGAATGGGGTTGTTACCTTGGATACTGACCTCGGTTTTTTCTTTTATAAGAAATGCTGGATACCCATTAGTTGAAAACAATAAAAACAGTTTCCTAGGATTTAATAAAGTCGCTGGATGTCCAAGGTTGTTCATTAAATTTAACTAGTATTTTACTTTCAGATGTGATTGCTGTAAAAAAATAATAGAAGAGGGGCTCAACTTGATATTGTTTTTTTCATACACGTCACCTGTATTGATTAAATGTATGAAAAGCTTTTAATTTCCATGTTACTGATATTGAGCTGATTTAACAATTAAAGGTACGATTTAATTAATAGAGACTCTTTGAATGGATAGCTATAGAAGCTGGCTGTAAAATTTAATGATTTCCTGTTATTATAAAAGACTATGCTTAATAACTTGTTGTATTATATGAAAAATAGCTCAGGTAACTGACCTTATGGGTGCTCCTGATTCGAATCAAGAAAAAAGTGGCTTCACCGACGATTGTAAGATGCTACCACCTATATCTTATTTAACTGAGGGAGTTAATCGAGGACTTGCGGCCATATTCGATAACTTCAAATTTTCATTTTTAGTTTTCTTGGTAATCTATGTTGTTGGATTAACATATGTAATTCAATTAGATATAGATATAATATATAAAATATTTGCTTTTCTAACGCCTATTTTATTCCCCATTGCTTTCTTTTTTATTTACATAGTCGTTGGTTCTGTGTTGTTAGCATTTTTTGCTTATGAACCGGGAATGCGCATTGGTAATGCAGTAGGCTTACAAGTGCTTATATTGTTTCCTGCTTTTCTTATTGTATTAGGTGACACGATTCTATTTAGTGTGATTAATGAACTAGGGTATCTAATCATAGCTTTAATTTTTTTAAATATGATTGGTTTTCCTTATCTGATAATTCGTTATCAAGAAAAGGTAGTACGCTATTCTCATTGGTGTGCTCCCATAACTGCATTGTTCATTTTTTTTATATGGTTTGAAGGGACACTGGGTTTTTCTTACACACGAATAGAAAAAGAGCACTTTTCAATAGGTCATTGTGAAATAAAATTCCCAAGGGATAGGTTTGGAAACCGAATAGGCTCATCTTATACTGTGTGTGATGTTGAACTTAACTATGATGGTAACCAATATAAACTTAAAAATATGGGGGTGCCAGACGAAGAAGTTGAATATATGGAATTACGCCAAGCGATTTTCAAGCACTTACGACTTCGCTAAAATTCGTTGAAGAGAAAGTTGTGGATACCCATCTACTTAGAATTAATTGAAGTTGTGAGGTCCTAAAAAATAGCGGGCACCCAACGATTTGAATAATTGTAATCGTTAAACTACCTTTTAGAAATGCTTATTTTTGCATTTAGGTGGGTGGGGATGACTCAATCTCGCTTCGCTTTTCAGCATTGGTACCTGTGCCTACGCTATCATCTAGTGTTACATGTTAATGAAACACTTAACGAAAATTAAAGTCCTGAAGAAGTCTGTGAGCGTCGGTGCCAATTGTATTCGAAACCCGTTATTGTTTTGTAGGTTTAAATTAATGGTATTCCAAATTATAGTTGTAGTGATTATTAATATAAACCAATATAGACAAAGTAGATGAGCAAAGAAAGCGTGCAAGATAAAGAGCAAAATTCAAAAGTACAGGAATATCAAGACACCGCCTACAATTCCCAGAACATCGTTCTGCAAGAAAGCCGGCCACCTAAGTCATTTTTACGCAAAATGGCGACAAACGGTCGCCGCTTTGGTTTTAGCCAAGCCAATGATTGTTTATCCCTGTACGCCATCAGTAATATCACCCCAAAAGATGCACTTATCCCAGAAAACGATGATAGACCAGCCGCTTGGAGCCATGAAAGTTGGTTGCAAGAAGACTTTACCGCTTGGGGGCAGGTCTATGCCCTTGTCGTTTCATTAGCTAGATTTTCCTTGATATTCCTTTTGCCTTTATTTTATTCTTTTGGCTTATTAGGCTTTTTTTTTTAACCCAAGGGGGTGGCAAAGCGAATTACCTTATCTTTATGGAATAACCCTTTATGGTACTTTACCTTGCCTATTGATTCATGTGCATTCTCTTTTGGTCAATCGCGGCTGGCTTTTCTTAACTCCTTTCTTAAAAGGTAAATTCATTTGTGAGCTTAACCGTCAAACAGGTATGGTGACCCGCTATACAGGGAAGGGCAAGGAAGTGCGTTATTGTCACCCTTTTACCTAATTTGATTGTGTGCTTATGTCGTCCCCTAGTTATCAAGGGTTAATGAGTTACTCTTTGGTGCTCATTCATCGCTACGAGGATTATCCCGTTGGCGTACCATTAAGCCATTCTATGCTCAGCGCGAACGAAAAGTCCGAAGAGTACTTACGCTTTTGGAACATGATCCTACGCTACATGGGCATCAGCCAACCCTTACCCGATATACTCATGCTGGAAGAATCTCGTCACCTAGACCCCACCACCATTGCTTATGATAAAAAGCACAATCGCCAGCCTCGTTACTGGAGAGACATGAGTGAAGAGCAATTTAAAACTACCATTGAAGATCTGTGGGACAAACAAAGTGACATGCCACCCACAGGAAAGGGGATAAATATTTTTAAAAACTAAATATAAGATAAAGATGCTTTTTAATAAAAACTAGGATAAGTTTATAGAAAAAACAGCTATTATTTGTCTAAAAACTCTCTCAGATTCATGTTTTTCAAGGCTAAGTAAAGCTATTGCCGTTACAACTATAGCATTAAAATTCTTCAACCTCTGGGTAACTAATACAGAATCGCATAATACCTCTACCGTCAAATGCTATATTTACACTGTATTCTCTTTCAAAATTGTAAAAAAAAGATTGAGGTATATCACCGAACAAAGGATGCTTATATTTTTCAACAGAGCGTAGCGGTTTTCCAAGTTTGTTTTCAACATCGTTTGGCGATAATTCAAAAGCAAGGTTTTTAGGAAAAACATCACGGTAAGCAGCAACCTGATCAAAAACTTCAGAGTTATATAGCCAAATAAAATTCAAAACTATCTCGTCACCCATGAGACCAAATATTAGTTCTAAGCCCTTATCTTTATAAATCATACTTCCATAATTATCATTAGTTCCTCGATCAGTTTTATCAAGCTTTATAGGCTCAACATTAAAAAATTTCCAAAGGCCTGGATCAGTACTCTTTTGACCTAACACATTCTGAAAATCTAGCATTACTATAACCTTTATTTCACATTGCCTTTTAAAAATAACGGAGGTTGTTGAGTTTCGAACTCCCATCTATTTGAATCATTGTAATAGTTAAACTACCTTTTAGAAATGCTTATTTTTGCATTTAGAAGGGGAGGGATGACTCAATCTCGCCAATCACAAGTATCGTTATCTGATACACCTTATTACCATTGTATTTCACCTTGTGTCCACGGCGCTTATTTGTGTGGGGAAGATAAATACACAAAAAAGTCTTTTGAGCATAGACGGCAGTGGGTAGTTGAACGCATGCACTATCTAGCTTCGCTTTTCAGCATTGATATCTGTGCCTACGTTATCATTTCTAATCACTATCATCTAGTGTTACATGTTAATGAAACGCTTAACGAAAATTAAACTCCCGAAGAAGTCTGTGAGCGTTGGTGCCAATTGTATTCGAACCCCGTATTAGTTGAACGCGGGCAAGCAGAGCAAACAATATCAGAAGCAGAAAACAAAGCGGTATTGGCTATTATCGATAATTGGATAATAGGCTAGCGTCAATAAAATCTGGCGGACTAAATAATATTAGTTTTTGCGATAATGGCTCAGCACATATGTTTATCGATATCAGCATGTCACAAAGTAGTACAAGTATATATCAAGTAGTTTATAATCGTTTAGTCTAAGCATCTGAAATTTTTGATAATAAGTGAGCATCAACCTTTGGTGATAGTGAATCAATGGGTGAAAATTTAATTACAGTATTAGTTGACTATCACTAAATAGCTTTTCCTAGGAGGGATTCATTGAAACATTTTTTTAGCACTTTATGCGTTATTTTTGTTCTGTCAGGTTGTGCGAGTAATTTTACTAATGACAATACGGTGTCAAAACAAGCATTGATCAATAAAGCAAATGCTGGCGATATAAATGCCATGATAGCGCTGAACCAAATTGCTTTGTTCCCTGAGAATAAAGAAGGATTGGAGTATTACACTAAATGGTATCCACTTGTTTTAACAAGCTCTGCTCCGGCACAAATTTTATCTTTTGCAGAAGTGTTTAAAAAATATAAGTACATGTTTATTAATGGTGAAGACAAGTACTTTAGGTTACTTGGCAGAGCTGCTGATCTTGGCGATAGAAGTGCTTTATTTATGTTGCTTAAAGAGTTTAATTACAATTATCAATACGCTGTGCCAAATAGAATAATTCCTAACGCTACTGACGATGAACTGCTGAGCCTCCTCCGTTTTTTTAAAGAAAAGCGACTTAAACAGAAAGTACAAGATATTGAAAAAATATTGATCAGTAGAAACGTTTCGTTAGATTACAAAACTCTTTATGAAGAGCTTCAATATCTTTATAAAGAAAAGGATGACAGTAATTTTAACCTTAAATTAGAAACGGCTTTATTGATAGACGATCAAACTCAACTGTTAAAAATAGCTAAGTTTTTAGCATATAGAGGTAAATACAATAAAGCAGCAAGTGTATATGAAAGATTAATAGCTCTTGATAACAACAACCCATCTTATTACCAAAAACTAGAAGAAAGCTATAGACGTAGTTCAGTATATAACAACAATTCAAATGCCGAAAAAAGAATACAAGCATTAAAAGCAGCCTCTCTTTTAGATGATTATGAAACAACCATCGATTTGTTAAAAATCTATGCTGAAGGCCAAAAGTTAAAAGACGGGAAATTGTTACCAGGGACTAATAGAAGAAGTATCACCGAGTTCTCCGGTATAGATCTGACAGAACAATATTATCAACATGTAAAACAACTCTCTCAAATGAATGAAGCGAAAAGAGGACTCGCTAAATTTTATTACAACAATAGAGATGTTATACGTGGAGCGAAAATTTTAAATGAGTTGGCCGAAAATGGTAATGAAAATGCAATGGTCATGCTGGCTAAAAGGGTAAATGTAAGAGAAAGAAACCCAGGTGATAACGTATTAGCGAAAAAGTGGCTATCGTTTATTATAAATAGTAATAATTGGGGCCTAATAGACAAGCTGAAAACAGCAACTCGTTTCTTATCCCTTGAGGATACAGCAGATAACCCAGAATTTAACAAAGCTCATGCTAGGCTCATCCAACTATATGAAACGGATAACATCCCTTACTTAAAAAAACGTGCAAAAGAAAGTTATTTGGAAAAGGATGAGGCACAAGAGAGAGCATACCTTAAAACAGCAGCAGAATTAGGTGATGTACAGAGTTGGTATAAGCTTGCTGAATTTTATATAAATGACGATGATGCAGAAAGTGTTAATAAAGCCATTTCTATTTATAAAATGTTAGCGGAAAAAGATGATGTGACGTCTTTAGCTAAGTTAGGCTCTATTTATAAAGCGCCTAGACCTTTCATGCAAGAAATACAAAGTGATGAAATTGCAATAAACTACTACACAAGAGCGGCAGACTTAGACCATGTAAACTCTATGTATGAACTATTTTGTTTGTACTTTTGCCGTAAAAGTATATCGCCTGAAAAAATGAAAGAATATCAAAATAAAATAGATGTTTATATTGATAAAATGATCGCGATGAAAACGCCCTATACTTTACTAATCAGAGACGTTGCTCGTATGTATTACAACTTAAAAGACTTTGAAAAGTCAGCTTATTATTATCAAAAAGGTGGAGATGCAGGTAATCAGAACTATTACAAAAAAGCAGCATTAATCTATAAAAATCAGCTAAACGATAACGACAAATATTTATATTATCTTCATAAAGCTTCGGAGGCTGGTAATGGTGATGCATCATTTGACTTGTCTCAATATTATAAACAAAAACAAGATGATAAAAACACACTTAAATATCTTTTGATTGCCAGTGAATATGAAAATAAGAATGCTATGGAGACTTTAGCTGATAACTATGTAAGTGGTACGTTAGTAGAAAAAGATATACATAAAGCAGTAGCGCTTTACAAAAAGGCAGCTTGGCGTAACCCAATGAGCATAGGGTTAAAGTTAGGTTTAATATACCACCATGGAAAAGATGGAATTGAAGTCGACTTAAAACAAGCTAAAAAATGGTATTTAAAGTCATTTAGTAACCAAGCTAAAGAAAATTTAAAAATAGTGAACAAACAAATAAAAGCAAACAAATTTAAGTTGTAAGCTCTAAGGTTATTGTTAGAGCTAATACAAGGTATAGACATTACAAAATTAAAACAGCGACTCTGAAATTTTTAGCAGTTAGAGTAATACGAAGGGGTTTTGATGTTAATCAGTTAGGACCGTTAATTTGTATCCTCTTTGGCCACAGGTATTATTGAAATTAAAAAAGATAAAACTGTTGATTTTAAATGTACCTATAAAGAGTACCTAACAAGCCAAGGCGTAGAAGCTTAAGCTTTTAGCTGGAACCGTTAGCGACTTAAAAAATCTTGTTACTCTGATCTGGTATTGATCAGAGAAAGCACAAAACGAGCAACGCAGTGGAGAGCGGTTTGAACCGTTTTTTTAAATGATTTTCTAGACAAGTACATATTTGGTCTTTTTACCTGCTATTGAGTCGTACGCAATTTCAGCTAGCCCAATCTACGGTGACTTGGCGCACCTATGTAAGAATTCTTTTGTTAGCTCATGAGGCCAAGAGTAACAAGCTGCTGCAATATAACACCTTGGCGTGATAACTTGTCCTTCATTTACATCTCGATCAACAATAGAAACTAATATGTTTGTTATTATATTGTTGGATGGAATCGCGCCAGAAAATAAAATTGCAGAGCATGCTTCTGCAAGCAATAAGTCATTGCTTGTTTCTAGAATACTATTCAAATTTTTTATTATTGGTGTCTTGAAGCATGCATATGGAAAAAACCAAGTCACGATAGATAATAGTAGCATCGAAATCTTTCATGGTAAGTCCCTTAAGGTAAGGAAGTGAACTTTTAGTGCCAATATTCCTATAGCCCTAATAACTTCTGATTGTGCTTTCCATGATTGAGGCTTTAAAATCAATGTTTCCAAAGCATTCAACAACAAATCCTCATATCCGTCTAAATTAGATTTGGAGATATTTTTAGCGGCTTTGGATATTCTTGGGGCTGATTTAGAATCTAGATCTAGTTTATATTTCATAGCTTCAAATACTTTGGACATTTAACGTCTCATTCAGAGGCTAAAAATTGATGGACGAAAATAGCGAGGCACGAGCAACGACCAGCTGTTTTTAGTTCTTTGCAATGACTTATTATGTTTTCAATATGTGGCTACTTCACTAAGCCACCAATTTAATTTATCGTCAAGCTCCCAAACTTCAGAAGTAATTACAGACAATTGAATTACCTGCTTTTCAGATTGAATATCTAAAGCTTCAATTTCCAATTCACCTGTTTCCCAAAGTGTTGCTCTCGATACTAATTTTTCGGTATCAAGATTAATATAACGTGCTTTTTTGGAGTCACCAAGAATTCCGGTGATTGTTACTTCATAACCTTCGCTCACAAAAATCTTAGTTTTAGAGTTTTTCCAATCTTCGAGGTAACTCAATAGTTTATTCATATCGTAAAACCATAACGCCCAAATAATTTGTCCTGATTAATTTGCTTGTTATGCGAGTTTAATCGGTAACCCGCAGTTCAATTTGTGCACCATCTGGTAGGTCTTTGATTTGTTTTGCCACGCGCCCAGAAAACCTAATAAGCTCATGCAACGGTGCAGTATTAATATTTGAAATTGCGTACTCACCACCAAGAGCGCCAGGTGTGACTAAACAGTATTTTTGACCTACGGTTAATGCACCAAATTGCTCACTTGCATGATCGATTAGAGCTTTCATGTACCAATCTTCTAGAAACTCTTGATCGGCAGAAAGGCTATCTAATTCTTCGCGATTGGTTGCGACAATTTCGCAGTAAACATCTTCGGGGCAAAGACGCCAATAACTACCAGCAGAATCTTTGATCATAAGGTTACCGAAGTCATTTTCACCTACGACCTCAACAGGATCAATACCAACCCAGCCCCAAGATTCTTTGATTTCTTGAATAATGTTCATGACTTCCTTTTACGCATAACGAGGCTGTAGAATTTCTCATTTCCAGCCTACTTATTTAAATAAAAACCACATTAACTTACATTTACTTGAGATTAAATAGATTATTTATATTTTCATTGCTGAATGATTAAATTGAGGCAGAAATGAAGGTTCAGAGGCTGTGATTAAGGTTACTTCGGCATTGAATTGTTAGCCCTTGGGTTAATGCAGGCTATTCCTTAATTTCTCTATATTATGAACAAGGCAGTACATTTTCCATTGAGTATTCACTTTATCTTGTCCGCGTAGTGTGAATTTGTTCATGCCTTTATTCACCGTAATATTACCGAATACAGGTTCAATGGCACCTAGCCGTTTACTGTATT
>NZ_SNUB01000031.1 GCF_004378355.1 Psychromonas algicola | reverse complement strand
GTAATGAAGTTTGCTTACGGGCAAGTACTTTAAAATCTGTCTTTTTTATATGCTCCATCTTTGAGTCACTTTAATCGCAATAGATAACTCAATTAGATCATATTTTTACTTAGATTGGTATGACACCTTTCGAGAGGTTAACTTCGTTAACCCTCTATCGGCAGTAGTAAGTAAAACAGTTTAATACTTTAATGGCTGTTCCCTTTAGGGCATCTAAAAAATAAAAGTCTAATGAAGAAGTGAGCTGTTTTAGACAATAAAATAGATAAGCTATTTATCGTGATTGGTATTAGCAATATCAACGTAGTTGATAGCCTAACATTCGTTAGTAGGAGAGTATCGCGGTAGCAATGTACGACGACTTTTAAGTGGGTCTTATCTCTATGCTAGAGAGAGCTTTGTATTAAATAGTAAGTATATTTTGATATTGGTCTCTCCACAGGGACTCGAACCCCGATCATCCGCTTAGGAGGCGGGTGCTCTATCCTGTTGAGCTATGGAGAGATCGTTGCCACTATTTAATGAAAAATAGTAGCTTCCATATTATATCGTTATTGTAGTGGTTTAATAAGAGCAACATCATCGATTTGAATATTACTTAATGGATAATCGTTTAAAGTTGAAAGAATGGCACTATTCTCATGTACTTGCGTTACTTTCATCTCTTGCTCTGATAATGAAAACGAGCTGCGATCTATTCCAAATTGATCCTTAAAATTACTTGAATAAGACAAGTTAAGCATAGTGCCTACTGTTAATCCATTTTTTCTACCCAGATTAATTTGAATTTTGTTGCTATCTACCGCAATGATCCTAGCTCTAGGAATAATACATTCCATTTTTTGTGCAATATCGATATTTGCTTGATCTAAGCTTTCAATAATTGCTTCACCATAAGGTGATTCCCAAAACTGCTTGCTATTGGTATTAACATGCTCCGTTATACCATATTTCCATGGTGCTTTTTGGCGATATTGTTTACTAAAAACTAGATGACCTTGGAAAGCATCGTATAAGTAGATAGTTAAATAGAAGTAGCGATCTGTATTATCTGCTTGAAAATTAACTGATAGATCGTTTACTTCACCATAGATAACGAATTGGCTGTCTTTTTCAACAGAAAGACTACGTAAACTGTCTGATAAGTTTTTGTCATTATATTTTTCACCTAGTTGTAATGGAGTGTCAATATAACCACGCACATTAAATAAATAAGGATTCAGTGATAACTCATTAAAAAAGATACGACTAATTTCTTTATGTAAATTATATATTTGCCCGTGTACAGTCTGCTCTGGCACATTCATCGCAAAACGGCTTATTACCATTGATTTAGGAAATTGGTAACCAATACATTGTTGTACATTAGGAACAATATCAACTTTGATATTGACTGTTAACCTTTGTTCTTCTTGTTTTTCACTGCTTATTTGTATTGCTTTTATTTCACCATTTGAACTTAACGTTAATTGTTTTCCTATTACCTTACTATTACTAAGTTGCTGTAAATTAGCGATAGACATGCCAGAAAAAAGTAGCGTATCTTTGACTGCCTTTTTAATTGCCTGTTTACGAGCCTTATCGATGTTGCCATCTGTAATTGAAGCCGTTGCAGTGGCCTGGAACCATTGTGCATGAAGGTTACTTGATAGCAGTAAAAATATAAAAATCGCGACTATTCTCATTCATTATCCCGTTCGTTAACATTATAAATAAAATTGTATATTGAATATTTTTATAAATGCGTAATTAGCGTTATGAGTATAAAGCAAAATTTAAACCAACTTTAATTTATATTTTTTTACCTTGTTTATTAAAATAGTATTAAAGTTTTTATCGTATTGACCGATAACGTTTTTAGGATAAAAAATTTATTACGAAGGCAGGTTTCTATGAAAGCTCTATTTATTGTTTCTACACTAATTCTTATGCTGCAAGGGTGTGTTGTTATGACTCCTCAAGAAGCACAAGGTTCTCGAAATTCTTGGGCTAGTAATAAAAGTCCTTCATCTGCAAGCTCTTGGACTAGAAATACAAGTTCTGCAAGAACTGGGTATGAAAATACTAATCGCAGAGGTGATGATTACCTTTATTATTATGTTGCTCATTCTTTTAGTCGAGCAAATTTAAATAATGAAGGGACTAGCCAATATGGTAATAGTTCAGAAGTACAAACTGAGTCTAGTGGTTTTGGACATAGATACGAATTTAATGGTGAAAAATCACTTATTTTGTCGGATGTTGTCAGTAAAATGGCAGAGCAATTACTTTTTAACTATGCGGCACAGTATCACAATGAAGCGATCGCATTAACTTCTCTTGTTGATTTAAATGATCATAAAACAACAAGCTGGTTAGGTCAGACTATCTCTGAGCAATTTATTCATGAATTGCATATTAGAAATCTACGCGTAGTTGACTACAAGTTAATGGGCAGTATTCAAGTTACTGAAAAAGGGGAGTTTGGTATGTCGAGAGATTGGACTAAGCTCAACAAGAATGTAGATGTAACACGCATTTTAACTGGTACTATGTCTCGCAATGAAGAAGGTCTGATTTTAAATGTTCGTATTGTAAATGCGAATAACAATATCGTTGAGTCAACAAGTAGCGCATTTATTCCACACACATTATTTGTCGGTGGCATTTATGATTACAATCAGAAGAAATATGTTTCTCGTACTACTAGCGTTAAAAATAAATCATTAGTTCGTTTGGTAAAATAATATTCGAGTACTAAATTTGATTGAAAATTATTGACAAAAAAACAGGCTTTGCCTGTTTTTTTATATCTAAAATAAAATATTTTTTCATATTCTGTTTCTTTTAACTATTTTGGTGTACTTATTGCTTGTATTAAATTTTAGAATCAATATTTATAAAAAGGCATATATTTGCCTCTTTTAAACTATCAATCATCAAGGAGCGCCTGATGCTTAAATTAAATCAGTATGGATACAGGGCTAAAATGGGTACCATGTTGCTGCTAGGGTTATTCATCTTATCGGGTTGTTCACAGAGACTAATGCAGAAAACGCAAGAGAAAGCCGAAGAGAAGGCAATAAGTAAAGAATATCATGAATTTGTTGCCGTTGGTTATGCCGCTGTTGCCGCTCAAAAGGGAGACTCTGATGATATTAAAATGCTTAACGCGATAAAAGCGTCAAAAATTGATGCTTATAAAGAGTTAGCTGAGCAAGTTTATGGTGTTATGTTAACTTCTGAAAACTCAGTCGAAAGGCATCAGTTACAAGATGAAGTACTAGAAGTGAAAGTGGTAGGGTTAGTTCGAGGTGCCAAGGTGTTAAGAACTTATCATGAAGGTGATTTATATATTACTGAATTAGGGTTAAAGCTAAAAACATTGCCTAACACTGATTATGCAGACTTCTCTTCCACAGAAACTGGCATACATGTGCAACCACAAATTTATTATTAAGGAATAGGCTGAAATATTTCTTACTGAGAGAGTGTTGGTAAAACTGATAATGCAGATTGAATATCTGCATTTTTTTATGCTTCTATATCCTTACCTAATAAGCTGCCTCTATTTAATACTCCTTTCTGATCATAAGTCACTGTGTTTTGACCTTTTGTTTGGGTTAATATTTGCATTAAATGCTTATTACTTTTCATGCTCATTTCAATTAATTGACCATTAATTTCATTGTTCTTTTTACATTCTCGTAGGCGATCTTCAATATCTTCTTTTAAATGAGATAAAGTTTGGTCACTTTCAATAATGGTTAGATTTTCTTCGGTGCTAATAGTCTTGTCACTAGCACCTATTTTTTGCAATAACTTTTGTTTGTTAAATAGAAGAGTATTTAATTGGCCGAATGACTTTACCGTTAAGCATTGCTTTTCTTCCTCTAGCAATGCTTGTAATGCTTGAGTTGTTTCTAATAATTCTGATAGCTTTTCTAATAGCATTTTTTACTCTTTAGGTTGTTAATCTAACTTGCAAATGTTTTATTGAAGTCAGATTCAAACTTCCCTATTTTCTCTGCTAGTTGTTCGCTATTGATTTTGTAATCTCCATTTAATATTGCCGCTTTGATCGACTCAACGCGCTTCGTATTAACTTGAGATTCACCTGCATTTGTTTTTTGCATTTTATTTAAGTTCATTGCTTGTTCAGTTAGCTGTACAGAGTCGCTATTTGAACTTGCTGCCTTAGTATTATTACTTTTCCCTGCATCTTCTTGTTTTTGAACTTTATTTTGTTCAATAACTAGGTTGCTTTTAGTCGTTGGGCGGTTGACATTTATACTCATAATCGTATTCCAATTAATCTACATAATAATGTATCGGCAGATACTTTAATAACTTTAATAAAAAATAATGACTTTTAGAAAGTCACATAAACTTCATTTAATGCATGTACTGTACCTATCACAACGCGATCTGTACGTGAATTTTTAACTTTTACACTGCTACCTATATTACCATCTGTTAATGCAATTCCTGAAGCTTTTATTACAAGTCCATTTTGGTTTGCGCTAAGCGTCACTTTATCACCTTCGCAGACATAACAAATGTCCCTATGTCGTATGCTTTTTTTTGATGTGACATTTTTTTTCAATCTAGCGCCCTTTAATACTTCTGCGTTAGCAAAAACTCTACCTCTTACCTGTGACTTCGGTTTATAAATTAGTTTGATGTTATTTTCATTCAGTACTTCGCCTTTATTTAATGATTTTTCTGCTATCACGACGGGGATTAATACTTGTACCTTTACCCTAATATAAATATCCCATTTATCAATATCTTCACAAGAAACTTTCACAGATGTTTTACTTTTTATTTTATCGCCTACAATATAACCTTGTAATGGAGTTGTGCACTGTTTGAATTTTAGCCTATCTGATATTGGAGTCGCTTTAATATCTAACTTTTGTTCTGCTCTTAACTCGAAATCTTGGTTATATTTATCAAAAACTAGAGTTTCAGCAAACTTTTCTATATCTTTTGAGTAATTAGACTCTGCAAAAGTGTAAGAAGCGCCTAAACTTATTAAAAATAAAATAAATCTAATCAATTTGATCACCTTGTTTAAATGCATGTTTTTTCATTGTGATGTAAGCTAACAATAACAGAACGGTTTACTAAATAATAACCATAAAAAAAGGAATAGGATATGGCAGGTGTTTTAGACTCAGTTAATCAGCGTACTCAATTAGTAGGCCAGAATAGACTTGAGTTACTGCTTTTTAAATTAGGTGGTATCCAACGCTATGGGATCAATGTATTTAAAGTAAAAGAAGTTTTACAATGTCCTCCGTTAACAGCTATTCCTAAATTGCACCCTGCAGTTAGAGGCATTGCTCATGTTCGTGGAGAAACTATTTCAATTATAGATTTAAATTTAGCGACGGGTAGTAGTCGACCGATTGATAATATTGAAGAGCGTTTTATTATCATTACCGAATACAACCGATCCATTCAAGGCTTTTTAGTCGGCTCTGTTGAGCGAATTATCAATATTAACTGGGAAGATATTCTTCCTCCGCCAAATGGTGTTGGTCGTTATAACTATTTAACGGCTGTAACTGAAATTGATGGTGATCTTGTTGAAATACTAGATGTAGAGAAAATCCTTGATGAGATTGCGCCCGTTAACACTGAAGTTGCAGCAGAGGTTATTGCACAAGTTCCTGCTGAAAAAATGGCGAATAAACGTATATTAATCGCCGATGATTCATCTGTAGCACGTAAACAAATTCAACGTGCTATTACCGCTTTGGGTATTGAATGTGATGTTGTGAAAGATGGTAAAGAAGCGCTTGACGTATTACTTGAGTTATCTAAAACCCAGCCGGTTATAGAAAAATACGCATTAATGATTTCTGACGTAGAAATGCCTGAAATGGATGGTTATACATTAACGGCAGAAGTTAGAGCGAATCAAGATTTGAAAGATTTACATATTATTTTACATACTTCTTTAAGTGGTATTTTTAATCAGGCCATGATTGAAAAAGTAGGCGCGGATGATTTTATTGCGAAATTTAATCCTGATGAATTAGCAACAGCAGTTCAAAAAGTGATTAATTTACAAGGTTAATGTCAGTTTAGCGAGAAGCATTATTTTATATGAGTAATACTTTATAGTGATTGGTATAACGATCAATTCACTATAAAATATACTCAATTTTTTATCTTTATATAATTATAAGTGAGTAACGATTAGTGAGAACTCTTTCTGATGACATTTACAAGCAATTTTCAAGCTTTCTCGAAGCACAATGCGGCATTGTGCTAGGTGAGAATAAACAATACCTTGTAAAAAGTCGTTTGATCCCTTTAATTGCTCAATTCAAATTAGAAAGTTTAGCTGAATTAATCGAGCAAGCGATGGGAAACCGAAATCGTCAATTGCGAACAATGGTTATTGATGCGATGACTACTAATGAAACATTATGGTTCCGAGATAGATATCCATTTGAGTTATTAGGTAGCAAGTTATTTCCTGAATTATTACAAGCGAAAAAGAGTATTAAAATATGGTCTGCTGCTAGTTCATCAGGTCAAGAAGCTTATTCTATTGCCATGAGTGCATTGGAATATAAAAAGTCCAAATTGAATGATTTAAATGTTCAAATTGTGGGGACTGATATTTCAGATACCATGCTTGAACAATGTAAAGCTGGAGAGTATGACTTATTAGCTTTATCTCGTGGTTTATCTGATGAGCGTAAAAAACAGTTTTTTACTGCAATGCCTGATGGCAATAAAATGCAAGTTAAACCGGAAGTCAAAAAGTTGACTAGCTTTAGAAATCTAAATTTATTAGATAGCTACGGCTCTGTTGGAAAGTTTGATATTATTTTTTGCCGTAATGTACTTATCTATTTTTCTAATGATGTTAAGTCAAAAATATTAAATCAATTTGCAGGCGCGCTTAATCCTGGTGGCTATCTTATTTTAGGGGCTTCGGAATCATTAAGCGGTTTAACGGATAAATTTGATATGGTACGTTGTAACCCTGGTATTATTTACAAACTAAAATAACGGTTTGATCACCTCCTTAGAGGCTGTATTCATAAAAGAGGCAATACTTGCCTCTTTTTTTATTTCTTACTCTTTTAATGGGTATTATTGATCCATTTTTGTTTATCTCCTTTTCACTTTAACGCTTCGTAACCTCCTCAAGCCTTTAATCCATTTGTTTTTATATTAAAAATTCCATTATTAATTTTTCTGGCACATGCTTTGCATTGTTTATACAAAGGAGAAAATTATGGCAATTAACTTTGAAAAAGCATTAGGCATACACCAGCATACTATAGGTGTTCGCTCTCGCCGTACTGAGATATTAGCGTCTAATATTGCAAACGCTGATACACCTTATTACAAAGCCAAAGATCTTGTATTTAAAGATGCTTTAAATGCGGCGAAGTCTGGTTCAAATATATCGCTTTCTCGAACGGATCGTCAGCACAATTATGGCGAATCAACTTCAATGGCACAAAGTGGCCTGCTATATCGTAATACTAATCAACCAGATACGGGTGATGCTAATACAGTTGATGTGGAAGTTGAACGTAATTTATTCATGAAAAACAATTTAGAATATCAAGCTAGCTTAGATTTTTTAAACAGTAAAATATCAGGGCTTCGCACTGCGATTAAAGGCCAATAATAGACTGTCAGGGGAACGATTATGAGTTTATTAAAAGTATTAGATATATCAGGGACAGGCATGAGCGCACAATCTGTGCGCTTGAATACAACTGCCAGTAACTTAGCTAATGCAAACAATGTAAGTAGCAACTTAGAAAAAACTTACAAGTCTCGTCAACCTGTATTTGCGGCAGAGTTAAATCGCGCAAGAGGTGGTCTAGATAGTAGCGTTGGAGTTAAGGTATTAGGGATCGTTGAAAGTACTGCTGAATTAAAAAACGAATATGCACCCAATCATCCAAAAGCAGATAAAGACGGTTTTATTTATCACTCAAATGTGAATGTGATGGAAGAGATGGCCAATATGATCAGTGCATCTCGTTCATATCAAACAAATGTTCAAATCGCAGATGCAGCTAAACAAATGCTAAGTCGTACACTACAAATGGGCAAAGGATAAGGATACTTAAATGACTACTATCAATGCAGCATCACTTAACTTAACCAAGCCATTGACGCCTGAGCAAGTTGAAGCGAATAAAAAAATAGATGAAGAGCAACAGCTGACACAAGATGACTTTTTCTCATTGTTATCTCAACAGCTTGCTTATCAAGACCCTTTCTCTCCGGTTGATAATTCAGAAATGATTGCACAAATGGCATCATTTACAACGGCTGAAGGTATTTCTACTTTAGGCAATGAATTTTCCGGTATTAAAGAAGTGTTAAATTCAAGTCAAGCATTAGAGGCATCATCTTTAGTGGGTAAAAAGGTATTAATTCCAAGCAGTGACACTTATTTGACAGAAGGTGGTACCGCTTCAGGTTCATTAACAACTGATACTGGTGCTTACAATGCAACGGTTTCAATTGAAAATGAAAATGGTAGCGTTATCCGTACACTTACCTTAGGTGATATCGGTGTAGGTAATCAACGTTTTGATTGGGATGGATTGGATTCAAACGGAGAACCAGTACCTGAAGGTAAATATACTTTTAATGCAAATGGTACGGTTAACGGATCTGGCGAAAGATTGGCAACAGCTACTTATGCTCATGTACAGAGTGTGAGCTTAGGTGGGGGAACTGCAAGTGTTCACCTTAACTTAAAAGGCTTAGGTGGAATTGAACTTACTGATGCAATTGAAGTTGCAGAGAACATATAAATAAGAGGGCGTTATTATGTCATTTAATATAGCATTAAGCGGAATCGCAGCTGCGCAAACTGATTTAAACACAACGGCAAATAACATTGCCAATGTAGCAACTGTTGGCTTTAAAGAGTCTAGAGCTGAGTTTGATAGTGTTTACGCTAACTCATTGTTTTCTAATGTCGCAACTAAGGTTGGTGACGGTGTGGCTGTCTCTGCTGTTGCGCAACAATTTCATCAAGGTAGTTTGAAGTTTACTGAAAATCCATTGGATTTAGCTATTACAGGAAGTGGTTTCTTTGCCACTGTTGATAATATCGGTGATCAAAACTTAAGTTATACACGCGCAGGTACATTTAAACTAAATAACGAAGGCTATATTGTTGATAATGGCGGCAACTTTTTACAAGGTTTCCCTGTTAATGTAGACGGGACTTCTGCATCAGTAAGTTTAAGTACAACTGAAGCAATCCAAATTCCAGAAGTCGCCGGTACTCCTCAATCAACTGAAGAAGTTACCATCAGTATGAATTTACCTTCAAGTGATGAGCCATTAGACCCCGCTGAATTTGATCCTAAAGATCCTGAAACATACAACAATGCTACATCAGTAACAATTTATGACTCACTGGGTGAATCTCATATATTAACAACTTATTATGTGAAACCTGAAAATGCGGCTGCTGATACAAAAAGCCAGTGGTTATCTTTTGCCACGATTGATGGTGAACCTGTTGACCCATGGAGCGAAGATTTAGTTACCGATACAACGACTGGCGAAATTAGTGTGAGCTATGATGTCGATAATGATGGCGATGGTGTATTTGAAGCAACACGTGATGCAAGTTATACGGATGAAGATGGTAATGTTCACCGCGGTATTTTATTAGAATTTAATAATACAGGTGCATTTACAGGTACAGTTCCGGCAGAATTAACCTTTGAACCTTTAGGTAACACTGGGGCTAATGTATTAGGTCCTGGAACTGATGGCTCTCAAGCTTTAACCATTAAATATGAAAATCCTACACAATATTCATCTTCATTTGAAGTGACAACATTAGAGCAAAATGGCTTAACAGTTGGCCGTGTAACCGGGATTCAAATTGATGAGACAGGCTTAGTAGAAGCAACTTATAGTAATGGTACAACTGACGCATTATCACGAGTGACTATGGTACGTTTTAAAAATGAACAAGGCCTACGTCAACAAGGATCTGATTGGGAAGCAACCAAACAATCTGGTGAAGCGATTGCTGGTGAAGCCTCTGCGGGTTCATTTGGTAGTATACGTTCAGCGGCTTTAGAGCAGGCAAATGTAGATTTAACAACTGAGTTAGTTGACTTAATAAGCGCGCAACGTAATTTCCAAGCGAACTCCCGAGCATTAGAAATTAATAACACCTTACAACAAACTATTTTACAAATTCGATAATATTTAGTTTTAAAGTAGTACCTTTAACGCACCTATTTAGGTGCGTTTTTTTATATTTAAATTTTTATCCCTATTCAAAATCCTTCTTTTTAGTTTCTTGGCACAGCACTTGCAAATATTTACTTACTTATTAATTAAAAATATCAGCCATTATCGTTCAGTTATTTAATATCTGTAATTAAACGGTTAATAGTTAAGGAAGTAAAAATGGATAATTTTCTTTATATATCAATGTCAGGTGCTAAAGAGACAATGAATGCGTTGGCTATCCACAGTAATAACCTTGCTAATGCCAATAAAACAGGTTTTAAATCAGACTTTGAACAAGCTCGCAGTATGCAGGTGCATGGGCATGGTTTGCCAACCCGTGTGTTCTCTTTAGCTGAGTCACCAGGACAAAATTTTGACAGTGGCATTGTTTATAGTACTGGACGAGATCTTGACGTCGCCATTGAAGGTGAAGGTTGGTTTGTTGTCAAATCTGAAGCAGGTGATGAAGGGCTTTCACGTAGTGGTAATTTTAAAATTGATGTTGATGGTTTTTTAATTGATCCTAAAGGTCAAAGAATTGTCGATGACCAAGGTGAAGATATTTTTATACCTATGCCTATTGAAAAATTTAATATTCGTAAAGATGGTGTGATTGAAATTCGACCTGAAGGAGCTCCTGCAGATGGTATGGAAGAAATCGCGCAATTAAAGTTAGTGAATCCTGATGTTAGAGACATCATGCGTGGAGCCGATGGTTTATTTCGACGTATTGATGGCCAACCAACACAGTTTTCCGATGATGTCGTTGTCAGTAACGGTACATTAGAAGCTTCAAACGTAAATTTAAGTAGTGAGTTAACCAGTTTAATTAACTTACAACGTGGTTTTGAAATGCAAATTAAAATGATGAAAAACGCCGAAGAAATCGATAAGAGTGCAGAAACACTTCTGCGGATGTCTTAAGTTATTTTCTACCATATTATTAAAAATATTTAAGGAGAAGGGTTATGCATTCCGCTTTATGGATTAGTAAAACAGGGTTAGATGCGCAGCAAACGAACGTATCAACGATTTCAAATAACTTAGCTAATGCAAGTACTGTTGGCTTTAAAAAGAGCCGTGCTATTTTTGAAGATCTACTTTATCAAAATGTTAACCAACCTGGTGCGAATGAAACACAGAACACTAAATTACCTTCAGGTTTAATGACAGGATCTGGTGCTAAAGTGGTCGCTGTACAAAAGAACTTTACTCAAGGTAGTGTATTAACAACAAACAACTCTTTAGATGTAATGATTGACGGTAGTGGTTTCTTTGAAATTGAAATGCCAGATGGTACTTCATCTTATACACGTAATGGTCAATTCATGCTAAATGAAGAAGGTATTATGGTAACGCCTGGTTCAGGTTACCCATTATTGCCGCAAACCCAAATTCCACCTGAAGCCTTATCTATTAGTATTGGAGCTGAAGGTGAAGTCTCTGTTAGAATTGCAGGTCAGGCTGAAAACCAAGTAGTAGGTCAGTTAAATGTAAGTGGCTTTATTAATCCATCTGGTTTAGAGCCTTTAGGACAAAATTTATATGCTGAAACTGGTGCTTCTGGTGCGCCTATTGAAGGAGTTCCGGGTGCAGATGGTTTAGGCTTTATACGACAAGGTATGCTTGAAACATCAAATGTTAATGTAACAGAAGAGCTGGTTAATCTGATTGAAAGCCAACGAGTTTACGAAATGAATTCAAAAGTAATTTCAGCGGTAGATGAAATGCTATCTTACATTAGTCAACAACTTTAATCGGTGATTGATATGAAAAAAATTCTTATATTGCTTTCGATTTTTAGTATTACCGGGTGTACCTCTTTAATTAACCCGAATTTAGCTCAAGGTGAAAACTCAACTAATCCGTTACTTTCTTTGTTGGCAGGTACTGCTGGTGCAGCCGTCGCAAATGAAGTGTTAGCTGATGAAGATGGCGAAACTAACCCTATTGTCCCAATTGTTGCCGGCATTGCCACTGCTGCTGCTGTCGATAGTATCCTAGCGCCAAAAGAGTGTACTGGAGAAGGGTGTAGAAAAGACGATGAGCAAGTTAAAAATGATCCTGTTTTTGCGCCTATTGAGCCTGTTGAGCCAGCTGTAAATGTGATCCCAACGGGGTCGTTATTCCAAGATAGTTATGCTAATAACCTATACTCGGATATTAAAGCACACCGTGTTGGCGATATTATTACTGTATATCTAGAAGAATCAACTTCAGCATCGAAGCAAGCTGGGACAACTTTTGATAAAAATAATAACTATAGTATTGAAATTGCAGATATTACTTTACCAAGCGTTACTGAAAATGGTGTCACTGTATATGGTGGCGGTGGTGAAGGCAGTCAAACAAGTAGTTTCTCCGGTGACTCTGGTGCTGATCAAAGTAATAGTCTTCAAGGAAGCATCACTGTTAATGTGACACGAGTATTAAGTAATGGAAATTTAGAAATTCGTGGTGAAAAATGGTTGATGTTAAATAACGGCGAAGAATTTATCCGAATTAAAGGTGTTATCCGCTCACAAGATGTCGGTGCTGATAATTCAATTTCATCAACACATATTGCTAACTCTCGAATTCAATACGGTGGTACTGGTGATTTCGCAAGTACACAAAAACAAGGTTGGTTAACGTCATTCTTCAGTCAGAATTGGCCGTTATAGCTTTTGCTAACTAGCTAAGGAAATACATATGCTATTTATATCGAAGAAAAAACATTCCATTATACTAAGCCTCTCATTGGGGGTGTTATTCACTCTTTTTGCTAATGTTGCTGATGCTGCTCGAATTAAAGATTTAGCAAGTGTGCAGGGGGTTCGTAGTAACCAATTAATTGGTTATGGTTTAGTCGTTGGTTTACCCGGAACAGGTGAAAAAAGTAGCAAGTTCACTGAACAAGCTTTTGCGACTATGCTCAGAAATTTTGGTATTAACACTGAACAAGGGCAAGCATTAAAAATAAAAAATGTTGCGCCTGTTGCCATTACTGCAGAACTAAAGCCGTTTACTAAGCGCGGTCAGAAAATTGACATTACGGTTTCTGCTATTGGTGAAGCTAAAAGCTTACGTGGCGGGCAGTTATTACAGTCCTTCTTAAAAGGGGTTGATGGTGAAGTTTATGCTCTTGCACAAGGCAGTTTAGTGGTTGGTGGTCTAGGTGCTGAAGGCGCAGATGGCTCTAAAGTCGTTATTAATACACCTACCGTTGGTCGAATATCTAATGGTGCGATCGTTGAGCGTGAAGTTGCGTCACCGTTTTCTCAAGGTGATTATATTACTTTTAACTTATACGAATCAGATTTCAGTACTTCTAAAATATTAGCTGATACCATTAATAATTTAGTCGGGCCGAATACTGCCACTATGGTTGATGCGACATCTGTAAAAGTATTAGCGCCACGCAATATTTCACAACGCGTTTCTTATTTAGCAACGTTAGAGAATTTAGAGTTTGAACCAGCTAGAGCAAGCGCTAAAATTATTGTTAATTCACGTACTGGTACCATAGTGGTAGGTCAAGATGTGCGATTATTACCAACAGCCATAACTCATGGTGGAATTAGTGTCACCATCGGTGAGAATGCAGATGTAACACAGCCTAATCCATTTGCTCCTGGTGAGACTGCTGTCGTTCCAAATACAACGATTAATATCACTCAAGAAGACAGTCGTATGTTTAAATTTGACCCAGGTGTTAGCTTAAATGATTTGGTTAGAGCGGTTAATGAAGTCGGGTTAGCACCTGGTGATTTAATGGCGATATTGGAAGCACTTAAGCAAGCAGGTGCTTTACAAGGTCAGTTGATTATTATTTAAGTTCTATTATCAGATTATGGCTCAGATAAGTATTTCAAGACAATAAAAAGGGAAAGCATAATGCTTTCCCTTTTGTTTTTCATTTAAATGAAAAGTACTCGTAATAAAATTAAGTGACGTTTTATTGCCGCTTATAAAGTCATCGCCGCAATCCAACCAAACACAATTAACGGTAAGTTATAGTGTAAGAAAGTAGGTATTACAGTATCTTTAATATGATCGTGATTACCATCAGCATTAAGACCAGATGTAGGGCCTAATGTTGAATCAGATGCAGGAGAACCCGCATCACCTAAGGCTGCCGCTGTACCCACTAAAGCAATAATCGCCATTGGTGAGAAACCAAAGTTAATCGCTAATGGTACATAAATCGTTGCAATAATAGGAATAGTAGAGAAAGAAGAGCCAATACCCATAGTCACTAGTAATCCGATTACCAACATTAAAATGGCTGCTAGCGCTTTGCTTTCACCTATACCTGATGATAACGCTTCAACTAAGGTTTCAACACTACCAGTTGCTTTCATTACCGCTGCAAAACCTGCTGCTGCAATCATAATAAAACCAATCATCGCCATCATATGAACGCCTTTAGTAAATACATCGTGTGTTTCTTTCCAAGCGATAACACCACCTAAAGTAAATACACTGAAACCGATTAGCGCGCCTGCAATCATTGAGCCTGTTATTAATTGTGCTGTTAGCGTTGCAACAATAGCGATTAATGCGACAACAATATGACGTTTATTAATTGTTTTAAATTGTTTAACTTCAACTGTTTCTAACTTCTCTTGGTAAACACGTGGTTTGCGGTAGCTAACGAAAATAGCAATCAATAAACCGACTATCATACCTACCGCTGGCAATATCATTGCACTCGGAACTTGGTTTGCTGTTACATCTAAACCGTTATCATGAAGGTTTTTTAGTAAAATATTATTTAAGAAAATACCACCAAAACCGATTGGTAATATCATGTATGGAGTAACCAACCCAAAGGTTAAAATACAAGCGGTTAAACGTCTATCAACTTGTAGTTTATTAAACACGCCTAATAGAGGTGGAATTAAAATAGGGATAAATGCGATATGTACAGGAATCACGTTTTGAGATGAAATTGTCATTAATAAAATAACTGAAAATACAGAATATTTTATTGCACTTGATACTTGATCCGGATGCTCACCATGTAAGCGCTTAATAATAGCTTGAGATAATAAATCGGTAATACCTGATTTAGAAACGGCAACAGCAAAAGCGCCAAGCATTGCATAACTTAATGCAATCGTCGCACCGCCGCCTAAACCACTTTCGAATGCTGAAATGGTATCGGCAAGAGATAGTCCTGCGGTTAAACCACCAATTAGCGCACTTAATGTTAATGCAATAACCACATTAATACGCATCATCGATAGGATCAGCATAATACATACGGCCAGTAAAACTGGGTTAGTCATAATTATTCCTTTTGAGTGGGGTAAAAATCGTAGGCATTCTACTTGATGCTCATATCTTTTAAAGAACAAATCGTTAGCTCTCTTATTATGAATCAGTAAATGCTTGGTTATTGATTTGTTTTTGTTTGTTGGCACCTATTTTGCTTTATCTAAAGTAGGAACATAAATGGAGGTTGTTAATGGACAATCGAACAGTAACAGAGGCGAGTAATTACTTTGATCTACAAGGGTTGGAGAGGTTGCGTCAAAAAACCAAAACAAATGATAAAGAAACGATCCGTGAAGTCGCGAATCAGTTTGAATCAATGTTTGCAGCGATGTTAATCAAATCGATGCGCCAAGCCAATGAAGCGTTTGAAACAGAAAGTCCTTTTAATAATCAACAAACCAAATTCTATACCGATATGCAGGATAAACAACTTGCATTAGATATCAGTCGTCATGGCACGTTAGGCTTAGCAGATGCATTGGTGAGACAATTAGATCCTACGTCAATTCAGCGTCCTCAAGCGATTCCTGAAGACCAATTAATGATGCCAAATGCTGATAAATCTAAAGATTTTTCTCTAAAAGAAGAAGTGAAAATTCAAGAGTTTAATAAACCGGATCAGTTGCAAGTTTCTGTGAAGGGAAGCAAGCAAGAAACAGATATGCTTGAAAAAGCCACAAAAGCCGATTTCAGTTCGCCAAGCTCGTTTATTCAAACCTTGTTACCGTATGCTAAAAAGGCCGCTCAGGCACTTGGTGTTTCTCCTGAAGTTATTATCGCTCAATCTGCTTTAGAGACTGGTTGGGGACAAAAAATAATAAAAAAATCAGATCAAGAAAGTAGCTTCAACTTATTTAATATTAAGTCTCATCAAGATTGGCAAGGTGAAAGTGTTAATAAAAGCAGTTTGGAAGTAGAAGATGGCGTTGGTGTAAAACGTAACTCGAACTTTCGTGTCTATCAAAACCTACAAGAAAGCTTTAAAGATTACATCGATTTTATCACTAATAACCAACGTTACGATCAAGCTTTACAGCAAAGCGATAATGCTGAGCGTTATATTGAAGAGTTGCAACAAGCTGGTTATGCAACAGATCCTCAATATGCAGAAAAAGTAAAAACAATCATGAACAGCGATAGCTTTAAATCAGTTATAGCTGGGGAGAATAATAATGGCTGATTTAATGCAAATAGGGCTTTCGGGAGTTCACACCTCGCAAGCGCATTTATCAACAACGGGTCATAACATTAGTAATGTTAATACCGAAGGTTATTCTCGCCAAGAAGTTGACACGGCTAGTATTGCAGGACAAAAGCACGGTACTTATTTTGTCGGTCAAGGTGCAATGATTGCGAGCTTAGATAGAGCTTACGATCAATTTGCTTTTAGCGATAACATTATGAATACCTCAATTAATGCCTATAGTGCAGAATCTTATACGCAAGAAAAACAACTAGATATGTTGTTATCTAATGAAAGTACAGCTGCTACAAGCACTGTGCTTAGTACTTTTTCATCGTTGAATAACGTTGTTGATAACCCGAATTCGTTAGAGGCGCGAGCCGTATTTTTAGAAACTGCATCCAATATGGTGAGTCAATACAATAGTTTATATAAACATTTAGAAGTGCAATACAACAGTATAAATGTTGATATCGAAAACTCAGCAGCTTCAATTACCGAGTTAGCGGAAAGTATTGCGCAATTAAACTTAAAAATATCATATCTAACGGACAAAAAAGGAATTGATAACCCTAATGACTTATTGGACAAACGTAACGAAGCTATCACTAAACTAAGTGAGCTGGTTGATGTTTCTGTCATTGGTACAAAAAATGACATGGTTAATGTTTATATTGGTAGCGGCCAAGGCCTGGTTATGGGGGATTATGCTCAGAAAGTTGTCGCTGTTAATGGAGAGCCAGATCCTTCTCGTAAAGAGCTTGCATTAAGCATTAAAGATAAAAATATCGTTATCAATGGTAGTAAGTTAGGCGGTAAAGTTTCTGCTTTATTAGATGTTCGTGAAAAAGATATCGAATTAGCTTTTAATCAATTAGGGCAAAATGTAATTGGTTTAACGCATGCGATTAATGAACAGCATGGACAAGGTGAAACATTAAGCGGTGAAATCGGAGAAGTAATATTCAATGATATTAATAGTCTCGAGACAATGCAGAGTCGCGTTTTAAGTCATTCTGATGGCAAAGGTACAGCTCAACTTAGCTTACAAATAGACGATCTTGCTGAATTGAGTGCTGATGAATACAACTTAGTGATTGATCAGTATGATGCCGTTGAAGGAACTTTAGCATTTACTGTGACCAACCAAAGAACAGGTGAAAAAGAAAGTGTTGCACTGAGTGATTTATCAATCAGTAAACGTATTGATATTCCCAATACAGGTTTTAGCATTGGTTTTGACTCAATATCAACAACCGATCCTATGGTAGCTGGCAAAGAATTTACATTACGCCCAACTCGTTTAGCCGCTCAACAAATGACATTAGAAGAGAGAGACCCAACAAGAGTTGCAGCCGCTGACGCTGAAATTAAAGCTATAACTGATCCTAATAATACAGGTGGCGCAAAATTTCGTATTACCGAAATTAATGATAAATTAGATCCTCTTTATATGGACGAAGAAAATCCATTAACGATAAAAGTCACTAATGTAACAGGCAATATTATTACTTATGATATTGTCGATAGTAACGGCATTGTGGTCACAGACCCTTCTAACAATAATACATTGGGTGGTTTAACTGTCACTATTGATCCGTTAACTGGCAAAGCTCAGTTTAATATTGGCGGTGTTGTGATGGATTTAGAAAAAGGGATCCCTGCCGTTGGTGACCAAGTTTCATTAAATTACAATGAAACGGGAGAAGGTGATAACCGTAATATGCTTGCAATGGCTGATTTGCAAAATGCTAAAATAATGAAAAACAACAAAGCAACTATTCAAGATATTTATAGTGGGATGGTATCAGAGTTAGGTACTAAAACTGAAAATTCAGATATCGCGATGCAATCTTCTGCTATTTTGCTAAACCAATCATTTGAGCGTATTCAAGAAGTAAGTGGTGTAAATATGGATGAAGAAGCCGCTAATTTATTACTTTATCAACAACACTATAGTGCTGCTGCACGTGTTATTACAGTTGCAGGTGAACTATTTAATACTATTTTACAATCAGCCCGTTAACCAAAGCCCTTGTTACAGGGCTCTATTTTTACTTTTTTAAAAATCCTAGTAAGTTATCTTCTTTCTTTTTCTCCTTCTCTAGTTACTTTTTGGTTATTCTTAGTTACTTTTACTAACTTGGCTTAATTATTGCATTTTTATTTCTAGCAAGCTTAGGCTTAAAAGAATAAAGGAGACCGTATGCGAATTTCATCACCAACATTTCATGCACGTAATACTACTGTATTGATGGATAAACAATCAGATCTCAGTCAAAAAAATATCCATTTAGCAGCTAGTAAGCGTGTTATACATGGTAGTGATGATCCGGTTGCTATCGCAACTATTCAGCGCTTGAAGCAAGACTTATCAGTGGGTGAGCAATTCATTAAAAATGGTGAAATGGCCGAGTCTGCTAACCGATTATCTGACGTTTCTTTAACGCAAAGTACAAATATATTACAACGAATTCGAGAGTTATTAGTGAGTGGTAGTAATGGAACGTTAAGTGAAAAAGATCGTGAAATAGTCTCCGTTGAATTAAAAGCATTACGTGAAGGGTTAATCGGGGCTGCTAATACTCGAGATGGTAATAGTCAGTATATTTATTCAGGCTTCAGTGTTGATACTCTACCTTTTCAACAAAATGAATTTGGTGAAGTTGAATACCATGGTGATAGCGGTGAACGTGAATATCGAGTTGGTAGTAGTTTGACAGTAAAAGGTAATGATGCGGGATCTAAAGTGTTTATGGGGATCCCTGAAGGTAACGGTATCTTTGTCTCTGAATTAGGATCTAACAATAGAGGGTCTGCAGTTATAACAGAAGGTATTGTTACTGATAAAGTCGCTGCACGTGATTTTTTAAAAGAAGACTATGTGGTTGCTATCAGCAAACCTAATGAAATAGATAAGCCTACCTATTCTGTGTACGGTTTAAAAGAAGATACTGTGGCAGGTAATGCCGATGTTAAAATTGCTAATATAGATTTATCTGATTTTAGTATTAATAATGTTAACCCTTCTGGGGTTTATCCTGCTGATGGAAGCAATGTTAAAATTGAATTTGTAGAAACTGGAGGAAATCAATTTACAGTAAAAGTAAATGGGGTTTCTTCTTCTAATGCTTATGATGCTAATAATACTAATAGTCAAGAAATTAACGTCGGTGGCATTACTTTAGAAGTTGATGGATTACCTGCAAATGGTGATAGCTATGATTTTATTAAATACATTCCTCCAACGGCTTATGAAGAAGAGGGGCAAGGAATTTCCTTCAATGGGATTAAAACTGAAATAAAAGGGGAAGTAGAAAATAAAGATACTTTCACACTACGCCAAAGTGGAGAAAAAGATATTTTTGCTACTATCCAAAGTGCCATTGATGCTTTATTAATTGGAGATAAGGAAAACGAAGCAAGTGCAAAACGAGTGATTGCTTTTAATATGTCACTATTGCAAGTTGATGCCGCAATGGAAAATATAACGAAAATACAAACAGATACAGGTTCTCGTTTAAGAACAATTGATAATCAGCGTGAATCGATTTTAGATTTTAATTTAACCTCAAAAACAACACTATCAAATTTAGAAGATTTAGATATGGCTGCTGCTATTAGTGATTTTCAACAGCAGAAAGGCATGTTAGAGGTTTCACAAAAAGCCTTTGTTCAATTACAACAACTTAGCTTATTTAACCTGTTATAAAAATAAAGCGGCAAGTTTTAGCCATGATTAACTAAATCATGAATTAAATCATTAAAAAAAAAGAGGTAATTTATTACCTCTTTTTTTTTTGTCTAAAAAACAGTCAGTAAAAAAACAATGTCATTTTTTTGATGATCTTGCTTGGATCTTTTCTTAACTAGTTGATTATTATGTCTTATATGGCTTTTCTAAAAGTTGGCATGTTAATCGCATTAATAACTCTGAGAGTAAAAAATTGACGGCAATATTTTATTTTTAATACAAATTTTGCCGATCTTCCCTAACCGGGGTAGCCAAGAAATGAGGAGTAGATCATGGCTCAAGTTATTAATACAAATATCATGTCGCTAAACTCGCAGCGTCAGTTGAGTAAAAGTCAGAGCGTACAAAATGAAGCGATGGAACGTTTATCATCAGGCCTTCGTATAAATAGTGCAAAAGATGATGCTGCAGGTCTTGCTATTTCAACGGCAATGCAATCACAGATCAGAGGTATTAACCAAGCGGTTCGTAACTCAAATGATGGTATCTCAATGTCGCAAACAGCTGAGGGGTCAATGGATGAAATGACCAATATCTTACAGCGTATGCGTGAACTAGCGGTACAAGCAGCTAATGATACAAACTCGGCGGGCAATAAAGCTTCTATTCAACAAGAAGTTAATCAACTTTATGATGAATTAGATCGTATTGCTGGTACAACACAGTTTAATGGATTAAATTTACTAGATGGATCAAATGGATCTACAACATTACAAATTGGCGCAAATGCTGGCCAAACATTAACTTTTGCTGTCGATTCAGTAACAACTGCTACATTAGGGTTAGATGGCGGCGTTAATAAAGGTGATTTAAATGGTGGGCGAGTAACCTCTAGCGGTTTACCTGCTGGCTCAGTAAGTATCAATGGTATTGATATTTCTACGATTGAAGTAGGCGAAGGTGCTCTTGCAATGGAAAGAGCCATTAATGTTGAAACCGCTTTAACGGGGGTTGTGGCAGATGCTTATAACGTCGTTAAGGGTAAAGCTTTTGATGCAACAGGTAGAGCATTAACAGGTATTACTACGGGTTTGCAATTCTCTGTTGGTGAAGAAGATCCTATTACTTTGGGTGCTACTTCTTCAATGGAAAACCTTGCAGAATCGATTAATCGTGATGTTCCTGGGTTAACTGCCGTTGTTGGTGAAGAAGGTGGGTTAATCTTAAGTAATGACACTGGTTTGGCAATTACTGTTGCTGGAGCTAATGTTGCTGATGCAGGTTTAACGGCAACAACTTATGAAGGTTATTTAGGCTTAACAAGTCAGGTAGATAGCCCTGTAAAAATAGGAGCTGGTAGCAAAGGTGTTGAAGCTGATACGAAAACGATAGGTTTTATGCTTACAAATGGATCTGCGGTAACTGGTGAAGCTATTTCTGGATTTGCCATTGAAGAAACAGATGCTATTACAATTAATGGTGTAGAATTAGAGTTATCAGCAACGGAAACACTTGAAGATAAGATTTTTGCTATTAATCGATTAACTGAGGAAACAGGCGTTGTTGCTTCTGAAGGTGCAGCGGAAGGTACTATCTTATTTTCTAATCCAAATGGTGGCGATATTCTTATTGCCAGTGATGCAGATACAGAAGATCTTAAAATGGCTGCATTAGCTAAATTAGGTGTGATTGATATTGGTGGTACGACAGTTAACGAACTAGGTTTAGGCGTTGCAACAACTAAAACTGCTGTGCGCAGCCTTAATAAAATCGATAATGCGCTACAACAGATTTCAGCAACACGAGCAAGTCTAGGTGCGATACAAAACCGTTTAGGTTCAACGATTTCAAATCTTGAAAACGTATCGCAAAACTTATCAGCATCGAATTCTCGAATTCAAGATGCAGATTTTGCGGCAGAAACATCGAAATTGAGTAAAGCACAAATCCTGCAACAAGCTGGTACATCAATGCTTACTCAAGCGAATGCGAGTACACAAAACGTTTTATCCCTATTACAGGGATAACGTTACCTAACAGTCGTTATAACATAAATTATGTTTTAACTGCTTAAGGCAAAATGGGTGAAACAGTCTTGGTTTTTACTCTCATTCTCTCCTTTGTTTCCACCCATTTAAAGGCAGCCTCGGCTGTCTTTTCCGATTTCTGAATACAAGAAAAGCAGTTTACCTCTTAACTTTCATCAAATAATCTACTTTAATATCCGATCTCTTTTATTAATATGTTTTATTAATTCATTCTTCTTTTGAGAGGGAACAAACGGCAAGTTTTTGCCGTTAATGTATAAGCGACGTTTTTTATAAAGCACTATGATAATATCTGCCGCAAGTTTAAATATGCTATTTATGCGAACGGTTAAACTTTCTGTCAAAATAATAGCGCTAGCCGCCAATTAAACAGTACGTGTCAAAAGTAAAAGAAGTTGAAGTAATCAATGAGTAAAAGACCTTTTTGCCAGCAATGTAATAAAGCATTATCAGCCTGTATTTGTGGATTTATTCAGCCACTTGAGAATCAATATTTTTTATATGTTTTACAGGATCCGAGTGAACAGAACAAAGCGATAGGCACCGCTCGTATTTTAGGTTTGTCACTGTCTCAAGTAAAAGTGACTGTGGGTGACCATTTTAATCAATCAGATTTTGATTTGGATAATACATTTTTAGTTTTTCCCGATGAGCAAGCTGAATCCATTGATGAATTAAGGAGCAAACAAAAAATTAACCGTGGATCTCAATTTATAATTTTGGATGGTAGTTGGAAAAAAGCTTATAAGTTATTAATGAGTAATCCTTTTTTACAGGCTTTACCAAAAGTGATGATTAATGTAAGCGATAAAAGTGAATATCGGATCCGTAAGTCTCCAAGAGAAGATGGTTTATCAACGGTTGAAGCAGGCTATTATTTATTATCTGAACTTGAAAATAATAACGACAAATTTCTTCCCTTATTAGATGTATTTAATAAAATGATTGATTTTCAAATTAAGCGTATGCCTGCTGACATCTATAATAAAAACTACCTAAATAAACAGCAATCAAGCTTATCCGCTACAGATGAGGAAAAAAAATAATGGCATTGCAAATATCTGCAGGAGTGGAGATTGCTGACTGGCAAATACAATTAACAGCAATTCGATCGCAAGGGCCTGGTGGGCAGAATGTCAATAAAGTGAACTCTGCGATTCATTTACGCTTTGATATTAAAAGTTCGACCTTACCTGATTTTTATAAACAACGATTATTAGGTTTATCTGATCACCGTATAACTGAAGATGGCGTGATCATACTAAAAGCTCAAATACATAGAACACAAGAAAAAAATCGAGATGAAGCGTTAGCTCGATTAAAGGAATTGATTTTAAATGCAGTTAAAATCCAGAAATCGAGGAAAGCAACAAGACCAACACGTAACTCTCAAAAACGCAGAGTGGATAATAAAAAACGTAATGGCAACACCAAAGCATTAAGAGGAAAAGTAACCGATTAATTAAGGTGAAATTATTTTAAATACTGTTTCTAGATTAAAGGATTTCTAGGCTAGAATTACGGTAAGTGAATGCTGCATTAAATGATAAAGGCTTTTTCTTATCCATTTAAAAACAATAATAGATAACATTGTTGCTAGCATAGACTGTTTAATTTGGATTATTAATAAGTGAAAAAGAGGTAGTTATGGCGTTAATGGGTTTTTATTCTATGCGTAATGAAGAAACGGAAGAAGAATATACATTAGATGCGGATGATTTTATTTGGGAAGATGCAAGCCAATCCGGTGAGCAATATCGATTTATACACATGGGAACGGATGAATTACCAGAAGTGGTTGCCACTTTTAATATCGATTTAGAAGAGTTCGAAATACAAATGCCGCCAGACTTTGAAGAGCTAGAAAATGGCTTGGATATTAACTCTGATGGCGACGATTATGATTCAGATATTGACTACGGTTATGGTGATGACTACGAAGACTAGGCTTTAATTATTTATGATTTGATAGAATGACAAAGCAAGATGCTTTGTCATTCTTAATGCTTTTTCTATTAACTAATACGTATAAACGAATGTGTATTTTCATCTAAAGCACATAATTCAGAGCTATAAAGATCGTAACGCCAGCCATGAAGTTTTAGCGTCCCTGATTCAACACGTTCTTTGATCCAAGGGAAAGTCATTAGATTATCTAATGATTGCTGTACTCCTTTCTTTTCGCAGCAACTATATCGGCTTTTTTGATCGGTAAGGCGCTTATCGGCAATAATCTCATCACGCACGCTCTCAAGCTGCATCATCCACTTTGAAATAAAGCTTTTATCTACTTTTTTATTTGCATTATCAATCAGTGATTTAATACCGCCACATTGGGTGTGGCCTAGGACAATAATGCTTTCAACTTCTAATGATGTTACTGCAAATTCTAATGCCGCGCTGGTGCCGTGATAATTTTCAGTATCTTCACATGGCGGTACTAAGTTCGCTACATTACGAATAACAAATAGGTCTCCCGGTTCACAATCTAAAATAACAGTGGGATCAACACGTGAATCTGAACAGCTAACAATGGCTATTTTAGGAGATTGCCCTTCTTTGGCTAGTTTAAATAATTGCTCTTGATTCTTTTGGTAATATCCTTCGCGAAAGCGCTGATAGCCAGCAAGTAACTTATCTGTAGCAGACATGGGGTTTCCCTTATTATTGACATACAACAGATAATATAGGATAAAAAGCATTAATAAAAATTAATATAATTTATTTTTACTATAAACAAAGGTTAATGCCAAGTTATGCGCGCAACGTTACACCAACTCAAGGTTTTCCGCCAAGTGGCGATCTCAATGAATTATACCAAAGCAGCCGATAAACTGGGATTATCACAACCAGCTGTTAGCATTCAATTGAAACAATTAGAAAATAATTTAGATCTTTTCTTATTTGAAAAAATCGGTAAAACACTTTATCTCACCAACGCTGGTAAAGCGTTAAAGCAGTTTTGCGACGAATTATTTGTCAGTTTCGATAATATTGATATGACTTTAAGTGGTTTAAAAGGCGAACTAACGGGGGATTTCTGTTTATCAGCGGTCACCAGTGCCAAATATTTTACCCCGCATTTACTCGGGGCTTTTCATAAACGACACCCCAAAGTGAACTTACATCTTGATATTGTCAATCGAGAACAAATCATAGAGCGCTTACATGAAAATAAAGATGACCTCGTGATCATGGGGTTGCTGCCTGAAAATATACCGTTAACTAAACATCCTTTTGTTGAGAATCCAATTATTTTGATAGCAAGCCCGCAGCATGCTTTAGCAAAGCGTGACAATATAGCGCTGACTGAATTATCTCAACATGCTTTTATTCATAGGGAAAAAGGCTCTGGCACTCGAAAAGCAATAGAAGAGGTGGTGAAAGCCGGTGGGGTAGAATTATCTGTCAATATGACCTTAGGAAATAGTGAAACCATTAAGCAAGCGGTGATGGCTGATTTGGGGATCTCTGCTGTGTCTCGTCATAGTGTTGCACTTGAATTAGCGACGAATACGCTGGTGGAGTTAAAGGTGGAAGGTTTTCCATTAGTAAAAACATGGTACGTCGTGCATCATGAAAGTAAGCATTTATCGCCTATTGCTAAAGCCTTTGTTGAATTTGTATTATCAGAGGAAGAAAATGTTGCTGCATTATGTAACCGTTTTTTAGAGCATCATTTTGTATCAAAGAAACACTCAGTTTAAACGCTAAAGGTAGCTTTTTATTAAATCCTAAGCCACACTAGCGACTTTATTTTTATTGTAACTTATGCGATTGACTCAATGACTTAATTTATTAAATGTCATTGTTGATCGCTTTTTAACATAGTGGATACTATTTGAGCATTATATTAGGCATTGACCCTGGATCTCGTATTACTGGATATGGCGTTATTCAACAAAAAGGCAGCCAATGTATTTATTTGGCGAGCGGTTGTATTCGAACAAAAGGGGATACGTTAGCACCTAAGTTGAATATGATTTTTAACGGTATCGCAGAGATAATTCAGCAATACCAACCAAGTGAATTTGCTATCGAACAAGTGTTTATGGCTAAAAATCCAGATTCAGCATTAAAGTTAGGTCAAGCAAGAGGTGCTGCAATGGTCGCTGCCACACAATCTGATTTATATGTTTGTGAATATTCTGCAAGGCAGATTAAACAAGCCGTTGTTGGTACCGGTGCTGCAACCAAAGAGCAAGTACAATCCATGGTAATGCAAATATTAAACTTATCTGGTCGTCCACAAGCTGATGCTGCTGATGGGTTAGCAGTCGCAATTTGCCATGCTCATACCGCACAATCATTGGTTGCTATGGCTGGACAAGTTAAAAAAACAGTAAGAGGGCGCTTTCGCTAACTCTATTTTTATTCACTTTCATATCGACCTTTATCTCTCATGGATGAGTCTTAATCGGGTGGAGATAAAATGTACAAATTACCAGATTCACAGCTCGGTATCTTTTATGCTTTAGGTGCTTATTTAATGTGGGGTATTGCTCCACTTTATTTTAAATATCTGGAAGCGATTCCTGTTTACGAAATTTTGGCGCATCGAGTTATTTGGTCTACTTTAGTGACCGCGCTTTTTATTAGTTATTTAAAAGATTGGCCTAATGTATTGCAAGTGCTCCGATCTTTTAAAAACTTGTTCATGTTAACAATTACTTCGTTGTTGATTAGCGGTAACTGGCTAGTTTTTATTTGGGCTGTTAATAATGATCGGATGTTAGAAACGAGTCTAGGCTACTTTATTAACCCATTATTTAATGTTTTACTCGGTTTTGTTTTTTTAAATGAACGTCTTTCTCGTTTAAAATGGTTCGCCGTGAGCCTTGCTTTTATTGGGGTTGCAGCGCAAGCATGGCAACTAGGTGAATTGCCTTGGGTCTCATTAGTTTTACCATTAAGTTTCGCTTGTTATGGTTTGTTACGAAAAAAAGTGAAAGTAAAAGCGATTACCGGTTTATTCCTTGAAACGCTGGTGGTGCTGCCCATTGCCCTTGTTTACGTATTAGCCTTTGCTGAGAGTAGCACTTCTAATTTTTTAAATAATGATTTGTCGTTAGATCTATGGCTAATGTTTGCTGGTGTTGTGACAGCATTACCACTTATCTTTTTTGGTCAAGCCGCTTTAAGATTATCACTTTCAACTTTAGGTTTTTTTCAATACCTTGCACCTTCCATCGTATTTTTTATTGCGGTGTTAGTTTATAAGGAGCCGATTTCTTTTATTAAACTATTTACCTTTGCCTGTATTTGGACTGGGATATTAGTATTTGTTTTCGAAAATAAAATTAAAAAATGGCTTAGATAAATATTTGCGCTTCAAAAAAGGACTGGATATTTAATCAGTTGTTTCTTATGCTTAGCATCATTAATTTTTAGTTTGTTTAAATTTTGTGCCTAAGTGGAAAAAATAGGAAGTGATATGATTGGATTGTTACGCGGTATTTTATTAGAAAAGCAACCTCCAGAGATTCTATTGGATGTGTCTGGTGTGGGTTATGAAATTCAATTACCTATGAGCTCTTTTTATCCTTTGCCGGCAGTCGGTGAGGAAGCCATTGTTTATACGCATTTTGTTGTACGTGAAGATGCACAGTTACTATATGGCTTTGCTGATAAACATGAGCGAGCAATGTTTCGTGAACTAATTAAAGTGAATGGGGTTGGGCCTAAGCTTGCCTTAGCTATTTTATCAGGTATGTCTGCGAATCAATTTGTACAATGTATCAATAATGATGCCGTAACAACTCTAGTAAAATTACCAGGCGTAGGTAAAAAAACAGCTGAACGTCTCGTCGTTGAAATGAAAGATCGTCTTAAAAATTGGGGGGGCTCTGATCTATTAACACCAGAATCAGATAGACTTTCATTAATCAATGATTTTGAAAGCACTTTTGTGAGTGGTAATGCAAAAGATGAAGCAATTAGTGCTTTGATCGCATTAGGCTACAAACCTGCTATTGCAGAAAAAACAATCCAACAAGTTTATCAAGAAGGCATGGACTGTGAAGCGCTTATCCGCAGTTCCTTAAAAAATATGATATAAATATTAATCATAAAAACACTTATTTTAGTAATTAACAGAGTCGCTAATGATTGAAGAAGATCGCCTTATTTCAGGCACCCAAAAAGTTGATGATAGTTTTATTGATAGAGCCATTCGGCCTAAATTATTAGCTGATTATGAAGGGCAGCCTCAAGTAAATGCACAAATGGAAATCTTTATTGAAGCAGCTCGACAGCGTTCAGAAGCCTTAGACCATTTGCTTATTTTTGGACCTCCCGGTTTAGGTAAAACAACGTTATCGCATATTGTGGCTAACGAACTTGAAGTGAATATTAAAACAACTTCTGGACCAATCTTAGAAAAAGCTGGAGATTTAGCGGCTTTATTAACCAACCTTGAAGAAAATGATGTTTTATTTATCGATGAAATACATCGCCTAAGTCCGATAGTTGAAGAAATCTTATATCCCGCAATGGAAGATTATCAGCTTGATATCATGATTGGTGAAGGCCCTGCTGCGCGTTCTATTAAACTAGATCTACCGCCTTTTACCTTAATTGGTGCAACGACACGCGCAGGCTCATTAACCTCTCCGTTACGTGACCGTTTTGGTATTGTTCAACGTTTAGAATATTATGATTTAAAGTCATTAACTAAAATCGTCATGCGTAGCGCCACGCACTTAGAACTAGAAATGGATGAATCAGGTGCCATTGAAGTTGCTCGACGTTCTCGTGGTACGCCACGTATTGCGAATCGCCTGCTGCGAAGGGTGCGTGATTTTGCTCAGGTGAAAAAAGCGAACGTAATTAACGATGATATCGCAAAACAAGCACTTGATATGTTAGAAGTGGATCAAGAAGGCTTTGATTATATGGATCGTAAATTATTAATGGCAATTTTAGATACTTTTCAAGGCGGGCCTGTTGGTTTAGATAATTTAGCCGCAGCCATTGGTGAAGAAAAAGAAACCATTGAAGACGTACTTGAGCCTTATTTAATTCAACAGGGTTTTTTACAACGTACACCTCGAGGGCGTATTGCCACTAATCGTACTTATCTACATTTTGGGTTCGATAAACCTGCTATCTGATCGATTTGTTTGTTAACTTATTGAGTCATTTAAAGATAAGTTAACAACTTCGTTCCTCGCTTTACAACATCTTTTCTGTTTACATTTTTTAATTTAACTTTTTAATTTAACTTTTTAATTTAACTTTTTAATTTCCATCATTTTTAACAAAGAGTATAAAAACATTTTTTTAATGCCTTTTTATTCTTGATCAAGATCAAGATTAGCAGTATAAATAAACAACAACTGGCCTGTAAGTTACTGATGTTAAAGGTTAGTTAAGTGTCTGTTAATGATCGGTTAACTGTGAATTGTTGTTTCAGGGTTATTGTTACATCGAGTTAACACTTGTGTCTTTTCATTGTTTTTTAGTTCATTTATTTTAAGGAAGTGAAAAATGCCTCAAAAATTATTAGCAATTAAAGGCATCTTTTTTACTCCTCTAGTGAACATTATTTTTTGCTGATTGTGAAAACTATTTAGGCTGCTTATCCGTATATTTTACATAGCTTCAACCTATGACTCTTTTTAACAATTTAAGCTAACAGCGAATACTAAGTAATAAGAAATATGATCGTTTTGATTTTTACCATTTTGTAACTTTAGGAGAATACAATGGAAGAGATTGTTGATTTATCGCGGTTCCAGTTTGCTATGACTGCAATGTATCACTTTTTATTTGTTCCTTTAACATTAGGCCTCGCTTGGATCCTTGTGATAATGGAATCACTTTATGTAATGACAAGTAAAGAAATTTATAAGGACATGACTAAGTTCTGGGGTAAATTATTTGCGATCAACTTTGCCATTGGTGTTGCCACAGGCCTAACCATGGAATTTCAATTTGGTACAAACTGGTCATATTATTCTCATTATGTAGGCGACGTATTTGGTGCTCCTTTAGCCATTGAGGGCATGATGGCCTTCTTTTTAGAATCTACTTTTGTTGGGTTATTCTTTTTCGGTTGGGATAGGCTTTCAAAACTACAGCATCTTATGGCGACATTTTTCGTCGCATTCGGCTCAAGTATGTCGGCTCTATGGATATTAGTCGCTAATGCATGGATGCAGAATCCTGTCGGCGCAGAGTTTAATTACGAAACGATGCGTATGGAAATGACAAGCTTTGCTGAGTTAGTGCTTAATCCGGTTGCACAAGTTAAATTTGTTCACACTGTTGCCTCTGGTTATGTCGCTGGTGCAATGTTCGTCTTAGCTATTAGTTCATATTACTTATTAAAAGGGCGCGATCTTGCTTTTGCTAAACGTTCTTTTGCGATTGCCGCTGCTTTTGGTACAGCAGGTATTCTATGTACTATTATTTTAGGAGATGAAAGTGGTTATGAAATCGGTGATGTACAAAAAGTAAAACTAGCTGCAATAGAGTCTGAATGGGAAACGCATCCAGCTCCTGCATCTTTTACTCTTATTGGTATCCCGAATCAAGAAGAGCAAACAACAGATTATGCAGTAAAAATACCTTACGCATTAGGTTTAATAGCAACACGCTCTCTTGATAAAGAAGTGAAAGGCTTAAAACAGTTAATGGATGAGCACGAAGTGCGTATTCGCAACGGTATGCTAGCTTATGGATTACTCAATCAATTAAAAGCTGGTGAGCAAACCCCTGAAAACATCGCTGCCTTTGAAGAAGTAAAACAAGACCTTGGTTATGGGTTGTTGTTAAAGGTTTATGCTCCGAATGTTGTTGATGCAACTGAAGAGCAAATTCAATTAGCCGTTGACGATAGTATTCCTAGCGTTGCACCTTTATTTTGGTCATTCCGCTTAATGGTTGGCTCTGGTGTGGCAATGCTGTTTATTTTTGTGTTTGCTTTTTATCAATCAGCTAAAAATAAAATTGGAAGCAATAAACTATTCCTTAAAATATGCCTTTATAGTTTACCGTTACCATGGATAGCAATAGAAGCAGGCTGGTTCATTGCTGAATTTGGACGTCAACCTTGGGCGATTGCAGAAGTCCTACCTACTCATATAGGCGTGTCTTCTGTTTCGGTTGAGCAGCTATTATTTAGTATTGTTTCAATTGTTGTTTTCTACACCGTATTACTCGCTGTAGAAATGTTCTTGATGTTCCGTTTTGCTCGCTTGGGTCCAAGTAGTTTAAAAACAGGTAGATATCACTTTGAACAACTTGAAAATAAACAAGGATAAGGACTAATTATGTTTGATTACGAAGTATTAAAAGTCATTTGGTGGGTCTTAATCTGCGTTTTACTTATCGGATTTGTTGTTACTGACGGCTTCGATATGGGAGTGGGTGCGTTATTGCCTGTGATTGGAAAAACTGACGATGATCGTCGTATTATGATAAATAGTATTGCGCCGCATTGGGAAGGCAACCAAGTTTGGTTAGTATTAGCTGCGGGAGCTATTTTTGCAGCTTGGCCAGCGGTTTATGCCACTGCATTTTCAGGTTTTTATGTTGCGATGATGCTTACCCTATTCGCCTTATTCTTTAGACCTGTTGGTTTTGATTATCGTAGTAAAATTGCAGATCCTCGCTGGCGTAAAAGTTGGGATTGGGGAATTTTTGCAGGAAGCACTGTTCCGCCGCTTATTATTGGCGTTGCCTTTGGTAATTTACTGCAAGGTGTTCCATTTCAACTTGATGAATTTTTACGTTCAACTTATGAAGGCAGCTTCTTCGAGTTATTAAACCCATTTGGTTTGCTCGTAGGCATTTTTACTGTTCTCTTATTTGTATTGCAAGGGTCCACTTGGTTACAGATGAAAACAGAAGGTGAAGTAAGAGAGCGTGCTCGTAAGGTTTCGCTTATTCTTGCGCCTATCGTTGTTGCCATTTTTGCTATTGCGGGTATTTGGATAGCAAAGGGTATTGATGGTTATGTCTTAACTTCGGTTATTGATACTAACGGTCCTTCTAATCCATTATTAAAAACTGCGGAATTACAAACGGGGGCGTGGTTAGTTAATTACGATAAATATCCATTATCTATAATTGCACCGGCAATCGGTTTGCTATTTCCTTTATTCGCTTGGGTTGCGAGTAAAAAGAACTGTAGTGCATTGGCTTTTACCAGTACGAGTATTGCGATTGTAGGTGTGTTGATGACATGTGCATTTAGTATGTTTCCTTTTATTATGCCATCAAGCCTTAACCCAAATGCGAGCTTTACGGTTTGGGATGCAGTATCGAGTGAAATGACGTTAAATATTATGACTTTTACTGCGGTTATCTTTATTCCATTAATTTTGTTATATACAAGTTGGGCTTATTTCAAAATGTTTGGTCGAATTGGCAAAGTGTTTATGGATAAATATAAACATTCTGCGTATTAATTAAGGAGTTTTATATGTGGTATTTTGCGTGGATTTTAGGCATTTTGTTAGCTTGCTCATTGGGTATTATTAATAGCCTTTGGTTAGAGCAAGTGGAAACAAATGAGCTTGAAGATAAACAAGAGAACGAAGAATAAGGTTATAGAAGGACGATAATGAAAGTATTAAATGAAACAATTGATTTGTTACATCGTCCTTTTTCTTATTTTTTGGCGCGTCTAGTTTCTTTATTTGCAGGAATCTCCATAAGTTGCATGTTGTTGTTTAACTTTCAACGTGTTTCAGATGACGCTGTAACATTAGGATTAGGGTATTTAAGCTTACTTATGTTGGCCTTAAGTACCTCTTTTATTCACGGTTTAGGCTTTTACCCTCGTTTCTGGTTATGGAAACTGTTGTTTTCCCCTTATTTTTTCTGGTTAATATTATTGACTTTTACTGTTTTTATTTTTAGATAAAAAAGATATAGTAGAATTATTAAGCAAAAAGGAGCGATGCTCCTTTTTTTTGTGATTGAAAAATAGCAATTACAAGGACATTATCGACAATCATAGAGACTTGTAGTAGCGTTTAATTAATAATTAACTGATGGAAAGCAATGTGTTAAGTTCAATTTTACCCGTTCGTATATATTATGAAGATACAGATGCTGGAGGCGTGGTATATTACGCCAACTATTTGAAGTTTTTTGAACGAGGTCGTACTGAGTTTTTGCGTGAAGGTAATATTCAACAAGATACTCTGTTAGAGCAAGGCATTGCTTTTATGGTAAAAAAAGTCGATATGGATTGCATTAAGTCCGCTCGATTTAATCAATTATTATCTGTTAAAACCGAAATCCTTTCGCAACGAAAAGCGAGTTTGACATTTAGACAGAAAATATTTGATGAAAATAAGGAACTTCTTTGCCAAGCGGATACTCTAATCGCTTGCGTAAATTTACAAAAAATGAAACCAACCGCTATTCCAACTGAAATAATTGAGGTAATAACCTGTGCAAGCTGATATGTCATTTTTAGGATTATTTCTACAAGCAAGTTTGCTTGTAAAATTTGTTATGTTGTTACTGTTAGGCATGTCTATTTATTCATGGACTATTATTTTGTCTCGTTCAAGAATGCTTAAAGCGGCTAAAAACGCGTTAAGCCATTTTGAAGAGCGCTTTTGGTCTGGTCATGACTTAAGTCGTTTATTTAAAGAAACGGCTGCTCGTAGTGAGCGAGTTAATGGCGGTGAAAAAATATTCTATATGGGATTCAAAGAATTTTCTCGTTTACATCGTATGCCTGGACGTAATGTTGAAGGTGTGATTGATGGTGCTCATCGCTCTATGCGTGTTTCATTATCTCGTGAAATTGATGATTTAGAGCGTGGGCTGCCAGCGTTAGCTACAATTGGTTCAATCAGTCCATACATTGGTTTATTTGGTACAGTGTGGGGGATTATGAATTCCTTTATTGCACTAGGTGAAGTTCAACAAGCCACTTTATCTATGGTTGCACCTGGTATTGCCGAAGCATTAATCGCAACTGCAATGGGTTTATTTGCAGCGATCCCTGCCGTAATGGCTTATAACAAATTCTCGACGCAAGTAGGGCATTTAGAAAACTCTTACATTAATTTAATGGAAGAATTTACTTCAATATTGCACCGTAAAGCCATGAATGAGAGTGAGTAATTATTATGCAGCGTTCTTATCGTACACCTAGACGCAAACGTGTGATCGCAGAAATCAATGTAGTACCTTATATCGATGTTATGCTGGTGCTGTTAATTATCTTTATGGTAACGGCTCCCCTTATCACACAAGGTGTTAAAGTTGATTTGCCGCAAGCCGCTGCCGAGTCACTTGCTGCGGATACGAAACCACCAATGATTGCTTCTATTGATAAAGAAGGGCGTTATTATTTGAATGTGGGCGAAAGTGTAAAAACACCATTGAGCGCTACTGAAATGTCAACGCTTGTAAAAGAGCAAATAAGATTGGATCCTACAGCTCAATTTGTTGTTAAAGGTGATGGTGATGTTAACTATAAAACCGTTGTTAATTTAATGGTACTTTTGCAGCAAGCGGGTGTGCCTTCATTAGGATTAATGACTGAGCCAGAAAAATAGATGAAGAATAGTCCAGATTTAATCGCGTTTATCAGTGCCACTTCTTTACACCTTATAATTGGAGGTGTGTTATTGATGAACGTTGATTTCGATCTTCCTAAAGATAAACCTAAAGAAGCCGTTACTATTATCGAAGCATCTGTCGTTAGCCAAAAAATGTTTGATGATTTAGCACAACTTAAAGCGGATAAGTTAAAAGAAGAACAGCGTTTAAGAGATGAAGCTCGTAGAAAAAAAGAACGTGAAGAAGCAGAGAAAGCACGTCAAGCCGCTTTATTGAAAAAACAGGCTGATGACCGAATCAAAGCTGAGAAAGCAGAAATACTACGTAAAAAATTAGAAGCTGAGCGTGTCGCTGCTGAAAAAGCACTTGCAGAAAAAGCATTAAGAGAGAAAAAAGAAGCGGCTGAAGCCTTAAAACGAAAACAAGCTGCCGAGAAAAAAGCCTTAGAAGAAAAACAAGCATTAGAAAAAATTAAAGCTGAAAAGTTAGCAAAAAAGAAAGCAGCGAAAGCGAAGGCCGCTAAAGAAAAAGCGATAGAAGAAGCAAGATTAAAAGCCATTGAAGACGCAAAAATCAAAGCTGAGCAAGAAGCTAAGCGTAAAGCAGAAGAAGCAGCGGCGGAAGCAGAAAGATTAAGACAAGCTGAATTAGACAGACAAATGGAAGCTGAATTTTCAGATGACTTTTCAAGTGCAAGAAATGCAAAACAGCTTTCTGAAATTGCAAAATATGAAGCGTTAATTAGAGGTAAAATTAGTCGAAATTGGACTGTTGACCCGACCATGAAGGGCACTACTTGTACACTCGCAATTAGATTGGCACCAGATGGTCTAGTGATCAGTGCTGAAATGAGCAGTGGCGACAGAAGATTGTGTGATTCAGCTCGTCGTGCAACATTAAAAGCAAGAACGCTACCTATTCCTAAAGATCCTGAAATTGCCCCTCAATTTCGTGATTTTGATATTACTTTAGAACCGGATGTATAAACAATGAAGATGTTTTCTCGTTTAACCATAATGCTTATGTTGGTGACTATTTCTAGTACAGCATCAGCTCGATTAGAAATTTTAATCACAGAAGGTGTCAATACTGCACGCCCGATCGCTGTTGTTCCTTTTAAATGGTTAGGTGAAGGTAAAAAGCCTGAAAATTTTGCAGAAATCGTTGCCAATGATTTACAGCGTAGTGGTCAATTTAGCCCTTTATCAGTAGATAAAATGCCAAAAACACCTTCAAGTAGTCAGTTTATTGATTATGGTGTGTGGGCAAAGCTAGGCGTCGAAGCCATTGTCATGGGAGAAGTTAAACCAGGTACAACCGCTGGTCGTTACACAGTGACTTTTGAGCTTTTAGATGTATTAACAGGCAACGTGAATATGGCGGATTATAATCCTGTTATGGAAAAACGTCGTAATACCGTATTAACCAAACAATTACGCCAATATGGGCATCGTATTAGTGATATCGTTTATGAAAAACTAACTGGTGAAAGAGGGGCGTTTTTAACGCGTATCGCTTATGTGGCTGTTGATAGAGAAAGCACGCATCCTTATCAACTGCGTATTTCTGATTACGATGGTGAAGGTGAAAAATTAGTATTACGTTCAAAACAGCCGATTATGTCTCCGTCTTGGTCACCTGATGGACGTAAATTAGCTTATGTTAGCTTTGAAAAACGTCGTTCAGAAATTTATATTCAAGATTTATATACGCAAAAACGTGAACTGATCACTTCGTTTCCTAAGATAAACGGCTCTCCATCTTGGTCTCCCGATGGCTCTCAACTTGCCTTAGTGTTATCAAAGGATGGACAGCCAGAAATTTACACTTTGAATGTCACAACAAAAGCATTGAAACGTTTGACAAGAAATCGTGTCATAGATACAGAACCGAGCTGGACACCAGACGGTCGTTCGATTATATTTTCTTCTGAGCGTGGCGGAAGACCACAAATTTATCAAATGTCGCTCACATCTGGAAGAACAAAACGCCTAACTTGGGAAGGTGATATGAATTTAGGTGGCACTATTACCCCTGATGGTGGTAGTCTTGTCGTCGTGAGTCGTCAAAATGGGAACTTTATGATTTCGGCGCAAGATCTTGATTCTGGAGAGTTGAGAACTTTAACAAAAACACAGCTAGACGAATCTCCAAGTGTTGCACCCAATGGCAGTATGATTATGTATAGTACTGTTTATCAAGGTAAGCAAGGTTTAGCGTTAGTCTCAATGGATGGCCGTTTCAAAGCGAATATTCCTGCGAGTAATGGTGAGGTTAAATCACCAGCATGGTCACCATTTTTACAATAATTTTAATTAAACTAAACGTACTAAGGATATAAAATGAACCTTTCAAAAATTTCAAAAAGCTTATTGATCGCATTACCGATGATTGCATTAGGTGCTTGTAGTTCAAATTCTGCAACTGAGACTGAATCTGCAGAGCAAACGAATGCTCCAGCAACAACTCAAGCAGAAACAACAACTACAGCAAACGATACAGTTCAAACTGATGCAATCGAAGCAATTGAATTAACAGAAGAAGAAAAATTAATTGAGCAATACAGCTCAGCTATTTTAGAAACAACTATTCAATTTGAATTCGATAAATCTACAATTTTACCAGAATTCGCTTTAATCCTAGATGCACATGCAAAATTCTTAATCGATAATGCATCTAAATCAGTAACAGTTGAAGGACATGCCGATGAAAAAGGTACTCCTGAGTACAACATCGCACTAGGCGAGCGTCGTGCGATTGCTGTTTCTAACTACCTACAAAACATGGGTGTTGCTGAAAGCCAAATCAAAGTTGTTAGTTACGGTGAAGAAAAACCAGCTAACTTCGCTCATAACGAAGCAGCATGGGCTGAAAACCGTCGTGCAGTATTAGTTTACTAATACGCTTATGAGAATACGTAATACAGCGGCCATTGTTTTGGCCGCCTTTTTCTCTTTACCTGCTCATGCAGAAGCGCCTGTTACAGATGCCACGAATTATGCTGCGAGTAATACAGAGTTATTACAGCGCATTGATGAGTTAACTCGTGTAATGACGATCCGCAATAAAATGCAAGTTCGTTTCCAATCTCAACTTGATGGTTTAGGCCAAGAGTTAAATGAGATGAGAGGCTCATTAGAAGTATTTTCAAATCAATTAGAGCAGATAGAAGATCGACAGCGTAATCTATATCAAATGTTAGATGAACGTACGGTTACTTCTGCACCTGCATCTACTGCTGCTGTGAACGCTCCTACTGAAAATTCAAATGCAGGATCAGACGATAAAGCTGCTTATGAAGCTGCGCTTGCCTTAGTACTTAATGAAAAGCGTTATGCTCAAGCTATTACTGCCTTTGAGGCCTTTGTTATTGACCACCCTGAATCGGAAAGTGTGCCTAATGCACAATACTGGTTAGGGCAGCTGTTATACAGAGAAAAAAAACGTAATGAAGCTAGAGCGGCATTTTTAGTCGTTATAGACAAATACCCCGATTCAAATAAACGAGCTGACTCATTATTCAAAATTGGTATCATTGATGAATATTCTGGTTCTTTAGACTCTGCTAAATCGTTCTATCAAAAAACCATTTCTGAATACCCAAGCTCTTCTGCAGCAGGTTTAGCTGCTAAGCGTTTGAAAGGGTTATAATCTCCGCTTAAAATTCAATTTAATAGCGCTTAAATACTATATTGTTTAATTTCTCAGCATATGAATTAAAAGAAGTAGTTTTTTGTTGCGCTATTAAAATATTTCTATATTATACGCCGCAGTTGAGAGCAACATGCAGTTTTAATTAATGTAGTTATTCTTAAACTAAGCTCAGTTGGTAGAGCTTTTTTCTATTTTAATTTAAAAAATAGATCTTAAATTAAAACCAAACCGTATGAGTTACATACGAAATCTAGTTCAGTTAGTAGGGCTATTGATGCACTTTTAATTTAAAAGTTGATATCAAAAACTAAAACTAAACCATATAGTTTATATATGGATTGTAGTTCAGTTAGTAGAGCTATTGATGCACTTTTAATTTAAAAGTTGATATCAAAAACTAAAACTAAACCATATGATTTATATATGGGCCGTTAGCTCAGTTGGTAGAGCAGTGGACTTTTAATCCATTTGTCGAAGGTTCAAATCCTTCACGGCCCACCACTTTTAGTGATTTATATAAATTAGCTCAGTTGGTAGAGCGATTGATACACTTTTAATTTAAAAGTTGTTATTCAAAAATTAAAACCAAAACCATATTTATATATGGGCCGTTAGCTCAGTTGGTAGAGCAGTGGACTTTTAATCCATTTGTCGAAGGTTCAAATCCTTCACGGCCCACCACTTCTAGTGATTTATATAAATTAGCTCAGTTGGTAGAGCGATTGATACACTTTTAATTTAAAAGTTGTTATTAAAAAATTAAAACCAAAACCATATTTATATATGGGCCGTTAGCTCAGTTGGTAGAGCGATCGATACACTTTTAATTTAAAAGTTGTTATTCAAAAATTAAAACCAAAACCATATTTATATATGGGCCGTTAGCTCAGTTGGTAGAGCAGTGGACTTTTAATCCATTTGTCGAAGGTTCAAATCCTTCACGGCCCACCACTTTTAGTGATTTATATAAATTAGCTCAGTTGGTAGAGCCATTGATGCACTTTTAATTTATAAGTTGTTATTCAAAAATTAAAACCAAAACCATATTTATATATGGGCCGTTAGCTCAGTTGGTAGAGAGATTGATACACTTTTAATTTAAAAGTTGATATCAAAAACTAAACCATAGAGTTTATATATGGATTGTAGTTCAGTTAGTAGAGCTATTGATGCACTTTTAATTTAAAAGTTGATATCAAAAACTAAAACTAAACCATATAGTTTATATATGGGCCGTTAGCTCAGTTGGTAGAGCAGTGGACTTTTAATCCATTTGTCGAAGGTTCAAATCCTTCACGGCCCACCACTTCTTTGTTTTATCTCCCTTTGTTATACAATCAAAATATTTCATTACATTTTAGTTTATGAATTGCTATAATTTGCCACCCCTTTTTTATATCTAAGAGTTTAGAATGAGTAAATTTTCACCGATCATAGGATCAGATTATCCGTTTCCAGGTAAACCTGCTGTATTATCGGAACAAGAACAAATTGACTACAAAGCAAAAATAAAAAAACTGCTTGTTGAGAAAGATGCTGTTCTTGTTGCTCATTATTACACCGACCCTGAAATTCAAGCTCTAGCTGAAGAAACGGGCGGCTACGTTGCTGACTCATTAGAAATGGCACGTTTTGGGCGTGACCATAAAGCAAAAACATTGATTATTGCTGGTGTACGTTTTATGGGTGAAACCGCTAAAATATTAACACCTCATAAAACCGTATTAATGCCTGAACTTGAAGCAACCTGTTCTCTTGATGTCGGTTGTCCTGTTGACGAATTCTCTGCCTTTTGCGATCAACATCCTGATCGTGTTGTTGTTGTCTATGCAAATACTTCAGCCGCAGTAAAAGCCCGCGCGGATTGGGTTGTGACTTCCAGTATTGCGTTGGAAATTGTCGAACATTTAGATAGTGAAGGCAAAAAAATCATTTGGGGACCAGATCGTCATTTAGGCAGCTACATCGAACGTAAAACTAAAGCCGATATGATCATGTGGCAAGGTGACTGTATTGTACATGATGAATTTAAAGCGAGTGCGTTACGTGATATGAAAGCGATCCATCCGGATGCTGCTGTACTCGTACACCCAGAATCACCTGAAAGTGTTGTTAAAATCGCAGATGCAGTAGGCTCTACAAGTCAGCTTATTAAAGCGGCACAAACACTGCCTAATAAAAAACTGATTGTAGCTACTGATACTGGTATTTTTTATAAAATGCAGCAGGCTTGTCCAGATAAAGAAATGATGGCTGCACCAACGGCTGGTAATGGGGCAACTTGTCGTAGTTGTGCTCATTGTCCTTGGATGGCAATGAACGGCTTAAAATCAATTTATAACGCATTGGTAGACGCATCTGGACATGAGATAGATGTTGACCCAACAGTTGCTAAAGGTGCACTAGTATCTTTAGATAGAATGTTAGACTTTGCTGCAGAGCAACAGTTAAAAGTACAAGGTAACGCGTAAGCGTTTTATTAATAGCACTATTTACAGTGCTTATTTTCACTCAAACAATTGAGATTATATGATTACTAATGATGTTTTACGTCGAGTTCGATTTGCATTGCAGTTAAATGATACAAAGATGTTAGCTATTTTTGCTTCTGTCGATAATGAAATAAGTGTCGATTTTTTACATAGCATTATGGAGAAAGAAGGTGAAGAAGGTTTTGTGTTCTGCCGTGACAGTTTATTATCACTTTTCTTAGATGGATTAATCTATGAAAAACGTGGTCGTAAAGAAGGAGCTATGCCTGTTATTTTACCTGCTAAAGCCATTTTATCTAATAACGATATTCTTCGTAAACTTCGGATCGCTTTAAACTTTAAAGATGAAGATATGCTAAATGCATTAACGTTAGCTAACTTCCCTGTGTCAAAAGGTGAATTATCAGCGTTATTTAGAAAAGCAGATCATCGTAACTTTAAACCTTGTGGTGATCAGTTATTACGTCGTTTTATCGATGGTATTACCGTGCAGTTCCGTGGAACCAAGCCAAGTACGGATGCTGTTGAAGCTAAGTAATGATTCTTTGGATCATTAATAAAAAACGAGCAATTAGCTTAATGCCGTTCACTTAAGGTGAACGGCATATTTACTTTTCGCCACTGGATATCGATTTTTAGACGCTTTTAAACACCTCGGATAACTTCGCTCACGTTTTCCCTCCAACTTAAATTGTGC
>NZ_SNUB01000030.1 GCF_004378355.1 Psychromonas algicola | reverse complement strand
GCACAATTTAAGTTGGAGGGAAAACGTGAGCGAAGTTATCCGAGGTGTTTAAAAGCGTCTAAAAATCGATATCCAGTGGCGAAAAGTAAATATGCCGTTCACCTTAAGTGAACGGCATTAGTCGATTGACTGGCTTTTTTTATGTTTAAAATAAAGCGTATTATGCTTATACTGAAGTTTATAAATAAAGGATTGTTATCGCGTAAAGAAACATATTACGCTTTAGAAGTTAGTTTCTATTCATCTCAATACGAAGGAGCAGGTTTATCTTATAATAAGGTAAATATTTAATTAGTTGCCTGTTTCGATCTTTAGTTGTCGATATTAAAAATAAAATGTACCTAAAGTGGAAGTTATTTTGTTAAAACCGTTAATGTTTATTTTTCAAAAAATCGTACTTATATTCAGTTTGATCTCATCATTCGCTTATTCTACTCAGGCTTTTTCAACTGAAATATTAGTGCTGCACTCTGGTTTTCAAAGCGATCAGCAGACGCATGAGATTCAACGCGGTATTGAAAATACTTTTAATAATTTAGAAATGTCGTTATATGTGTCATATCTTGATAGTGGACATCAAGATATGAGTGATAAAGAGTCACTTGCTTATGCCGAATTTTTATCTCAGAAGTTTGAAAATAAATACTTTGATGCTGTAATTATCACAGGTAAAAACGCGTTAAAATTAGTTCAACGTTATCCCAATCGTTTATTCACAAATTCTCCTATTATCTATACTGGTATTAAATTAGACGATAGTTCAATTGCGGGTTTTACTCATAAAGTATCAGGAGTGGTCGAATCTGAAAACCTGTTTGATACAGTGAAACTCTCCGTCAACCTCTTCCCAAGTATTCTTGATATTTACATTATTACTGACAACACAGTAAATTCTAACTTAGTGAATGAAAAAATTAAGATGTTATCTGAGCAGCTTAAGCAGCGAGTTAATATTATTAGCAATGAAAGTGTTAAATCGCTAAAGGCTATGATTAGTGCAGTACCTAATAATGCGGTATTAATTTTTAATCGTTTTGATGTTGATAAAAACGGTTTACCAGTTAACCATACATCGATGTTGAAGTCGCTGGTTTCGGTTGCAAGGATCCCTGTTTTTGTTATTCATAAACATGATTTAATAGAAGGTATTGTAGGGGGCGTGTTAACTAGCGGTTTTTCACAAGGTGAAGCAGCGGCGAATAAGGTATTGCAGTTATTAAGTGGAACAGCAATAGAATCATTGCCTGTTGAAATGAATCTTACCAATGAGTCTGTTGTACAGTATTCGGAATTATTACGCTGGGAGCTTAAAGAGGATTCGCTACCTATTGGGACTAACATCATTAATCGTCCTGTTGAAAAGAATAAAGAAGATTTCAGCTTAATTACAGTATTGCTCATTATACTCACCTTTATTTCGGTCGTGACCTGGTTATGGTACAAATATTACAAATTAAATCAGAGTCAATCTGTACTTAAAATACAGCATCAACGAGTCGAAAATATCTTTAATGTTTCTTATGATTTTATTTTTATTCTAGATCTTGTTGGAGAAATAAAAAAAGCAAATCGAACGGCATTGGAGTTTGTAGGAGTATCAAGTGAAGATGTTGAAGGTGAAATTCTCTGGGAAACGCCTTGGTGGGAAAACGATGAAGTTAGTAAGAAAAAGTTAAAGTCAGCAATGGGGCAAGCAAGAGTTGGAAAAACAGCTCGCTTTGAGTGTCGTTTAATTGATAAAAACCAAGAAAGTTATGCCTTCGATGTTTTTATTCAGTCTGTTAAAGGTAACGGGATTGATGAAAGTAATGAAATTACTTCTATTATTGTAGAAGCTCGTGATATATCAGGCATAAAAGCTATCGAAGAAGAGGCTGAAAAAGCAAGTAAACGCTCTAATCTTTTATTGGATGAAAGTCCTTCCATGCTGTTAATGTTAAATTCCCAAGGGCTTATTGTTTCGTGTAACAAATTTGGATCTAACTTGCTAGGTTATATGGATGGTGAGCTGATAGGCAGGAATTTAGTCACCCTTTATTCGCGTACTTTTGAAGTTGAAGATTTGAAAGCTTATCTAGAAAACTGTGTAAATAGTGAAGAAATGTTACAGACGCGTGAAATTTCTTACTCGACGAAGAATGGACGTAAAGTCTGGATCAATGAGCGAGTTCGTAAAATTGAAGAGCACGACCAATATTTCCTTGTGTGTGAAAACATTACTGAACGATACGAACTTTCTAAAGAGTTAAACTATCGTGCATCTCACGACTATTTAACCGGCCTTAAAAACCGTTTATTTTTTGAAAGCCAATTAGACAAAACATTAAAAGAAATTGAAAAAAGCAAAACACCTTGCTGTTTAATGTATTTGGATATGGATAAATTCAAAATAATCAATGATACCTGTGGACACCATGCTGGTGATGAAGTGTTGCGCCAAATCGCGACCATTTTAACTGACAGCGTACCTGCAACATCAATGGTAGCAAGATTAGGTGGAGATGAATTCGCTATTATTCTTCCTGATAATGGACTCGCTGAGGCGGAGCAATATGCTCAGTGTATTATTACCGCTATCGGCAAACATTACTTCTTATGGGAAGGACATAACTTTACCTTAGGGATCAGTATCGGTCTTGCGGAAGTGACTGATTTTTGGCGTGGTGGTGTTCATGCGCTAAGTTGTGTTGATAGCGCTTGTTATAGTGCTAAACAATCTGGGCGAAATCGTATTCATATTTACGAAGAAGATAAACAAGAAGAATTACGACGAGAAGAAGTGGTATGGGTTAATAAAGTACAAGATGCATTACGTGATGAATCGCGATTTTGCTTATATGCTCAGCTTATTAAGCCTGTCGATGGTGATGAACATTATTTACATTATGAAATTCTAACAAGAATGATCGATGAAAATGGAGAACTTGCGCCTCCTGAAAAATTTATTCCTGTTGCAGAAAGTTACAATTTAGCTGATAAGATCGATATGATCATTATTACTAAAACACTCGATTGGCTAAAAAACCATCCCGAACACGTATTAAAACTTAATATGTGTTCGATTAACCTTTCTGGTCAATCGCTAGGTGATCCTCAATTTATCGATAATCTTGTTGATTTGTTAGTTAGGTCGTCTTTACCATTGGAAAAGTTATGTTTTGAAATTACAGAAACAGTTGCTATCGGTAACTTTAGTAACGCTTCTAAATTGATTAACACCCTTAAAAAATTAGGTTGTCATTTAGCATTAGATGATTTTGGAACAGGGCTTTCTTCATTCGGATATTTGAAACGTTTGAATGTTGATTACTTAAAAATTGATGGCGTGTTTGTTAAAGACATGGCAAATGATGAGCAAGATTTTGGTATTGTTAAAACAATTCATGAATTGAGCCATTTGTTTGGTAAAAAGACAATTGCAGAATACGTTGAGAGTGAAGATATTATAGATAAACTAAAAGAAATCGGTGTTGATTTTGCTCAGGGATATCATTTAGGAAGACCGATCCCTATTGATATGATGGCCTTACTATCTGAATCCTTATATGGAGAAGACTCACAGGGAGAGGATCTTTAATGGATATTTCACTAGTTTGTAATGAAAATATTCTTGTCCCTAAGGCTAAAAAATTACGTGAAAAATGGGGCTTTTTAAGCCCTAAAAGCGAACACTTTCAATTACGTTTATTACCAGAGTACCTCGCTCTCGAACAATTAGATGACCTAAAACAAGGTCTTGTTTTTGTTGATTTTGCTTCAGGTGCCGTTGCTCACCGTAGAAAATTTGGCGGAGGTAAAGGGCAATCTATTGCTAAAGCTGTTGGCTTAAAATCTGGTGTGCAACTACATGTAATCGATGCAACAGCTGGTTTAGGTCGCGATGCCTTTGTATTAGCTTCATTAGGTTGTCATGTAGATATGGTTGAACGTTCACCGGTTGCTGCTGCCTTATTAGAAGATGGTTTAGAGCGTGCAGCATTGGATGCTGAAATTGGAGGTTGGATACAAGAGCGTATGCGTTTAACGCATGCAAGCGGCTATGACTACTTGCAACAACATAAAGCAGACGTTGTATATCTTGATCCTATGTTTCCTCACAAAAAAAAATCAGCACTTGTTAAAAAAGAAATGCGAGTTTTTCAAGGTGTTGTTGGTGCGGACTTAGACGCCGATGATTTGTTGGAGGTTGCATTAACTGCTGCGAAGTATAGAGTGGTTGTTAAGCGACCTGACTATGCACCTTTCTTAAACGATAAAAAACCATCGATGAGCATTAAAACAAAAAAAAATCGTTTTGATGTTTATGTGAAACAAGCAATTCCAACTAAAAAAGAAGAGTAAAGATATCGATCTATTTTAATTTTTGTCGCTGAAACCATACATTGACATAATATAACCATACTTTGACAAAATTAAAGCATACTCTGACATAAAATATAAAACTGTAATTTTATTACACTTTTATTTTTCTTTTTAATCAGTTGCTTATGATTTTATTAGCGCATACTCTGACAAATTGTGTAATTTAGTTGTTTAGTTTATACTCAGTAGAGATAAAATTAACTGGATTACTCTATGTATATACGCAATTTAAGAAAGCCTTCTCCTAATAAAAATGTATTCAAATTCGCTAGCACAAAAATGGGTGAAGTTATTTTGTGTGAAAGTACATTAGAATTTGACGCTTGTTTTCATCATGAATATAACGACGAAATTGAAAGCTACGGTAGTCAACCACAAGGTTTTAAATATGAATTTAATGGGAAGGTTTTACCTTATACTCCTGATGCATTAATTTTATATAAAAATGGTGTTCATAAATACCATGAATATAAACCTTACAGTAAAATTTCATCTACATTATTTAGAGATAAATTTGAAGCAAAGAGACAGACTTCATTAACGATGGGGATTGATCTTATTTTAGTGACTGATAGGCAAATTCGAGTTAATCCCATTTTAAACAATTTAAAGTTACTTCATCGATATTCTGGTGTGTATGGGGTGAGTAAAGTTCAAGTTGAATTACTGAAAATTATTCGGTATTCAGAAACAATAAAATTAAATGATGTGAGTTCTCAATGTAATCTTTCGATAGGTGAAACTCGATCTTTTATTTATGGCTTAATACATAAAGGTTTTTTGAAAGCTGATCTAGGAAAAGAAGACTTAAGCAATAATCCTACTTTACGGGCAGTATAATGAGTGACTTTATTAATGAATTTGATAACTCAATTGTGCCGATCAAACCAGAAACTCCCGATCAATACGTTAAATTGGAAGATGCTACCTTAATTAAACGTGATCTTGATACTTTCCCTGATTTTTTAAAAGATAAGGCATTTGATAAGTACAAACTGATTAGCATAATTGAAAAGGAAATTTCAGGTGGCTGGACTCAAAAAAATATCGATCCGATTCTTGAAAACCTATTTGAAGAAAATAATGCAAAAAAACCAAATTGGCGTACTGTTGTTCGTTGGCGAAAAGCATATATAGACAGTAATGGAGATCTTTCTTCTCTTGTTGTTAAGCAGCATAAAATGGGTAATAGAACTAAGCGAATAGACGGCGATGAATTTTTTTTTGATAAAGCTTTAGAACGCTTTTTAGATGCTAAAAGACCTAAAGTCACCACTGCATACCAGTATTATAAAGATCTTATTATGATTGCGAATGAAAATGTTGTTGAAGGTGAAATTCCTGTAATATCATATTCGGCATTTAATAAGAGAATTAAATCGTTACCCCCTTATCCAACAGCAATAGCAAGGCATGGTAAATTTAAAGCTGATCAGTGGTTTGCTTATTGCGGTTCTCATATCCCACCTACTAGAATCCTAGAACGTGTAGAGATTGATCATACTCCACTTGATTTAATTTTACTGGATGATGAGTTACTTATTCCCATAGGCAGACCTTATTTAACATTACTTGTAGATGTCTTTAGCGGTTGTATTCTTGGTTTTCACCTAAGTTATAAATCTCCTTCTTATGTATCTGCTGCTAAAGCGATTAGTCATGCTATCAAACCCAAATCACTTGAGCATCTTAGTATTGCATTACAGAATGATTGGCCTTGTTATGGGAAAATTGAGAATTTAGTGGTTGATAATGGAGCAGAGTTTTGGTCTAAAAGCTTAGAGCATGCATGTCACGCGACTGGAATAAATATTCAGTATAATCCAGTGCGTAAACCGTGGCTGAAACCATTTGTAGAACGTTTTTTTGGTATGATAAATCAATGTTTTTTATCAGAAATCCCAGGGAAAACTTTTTCAAATATACTAGAAAAAGAAGAATATAAACCTGAAAAAGATGCAATTATGCGATTCTCTACTTTTGTTGAAGAGTTTCATCGTTGGATCGTTGATGTATATCATCAAGATAGTAACTCTCGCGAGACTCGTGTACCTATTAAAAGATGGCAACAAGGTTTTGATGTATATCCACCTTTAAAAATGAATGATGAAGAGGATGCTCGATTTTCTATATTAATGCGAGTATCAGATACAAGAACGTTAACCAGAAATGGTTTTAAATTTGAAGAGTTAATGTATGACTCAACTGCTTTAGCTGATTATCGTAAACATTATCCGCAAACAAAAGAAAGCGTAAAAAAAATTATTAAAGTTGATCCTGATGATATTTCAAAAATCCATGTCTATTTAGAAGAATTGGAGAGTTACCTCGAAGTTCCATGTACAGAAACTACTGGTTACAGTGATGGATTGAGTCTTTATGAGCACAAAACAATTAAAAAAATTAACCGAGAAATAATACGTGAATCAAAAGATAGCTTAGGGTTAGCTAAAGCGAGAATGGCGATTCATGAACGAATAAAGCAAGAGCAAGAAGTATTTATTAAGTCAAAAACTAAAGCAAAGTTAACAGCAGTTAAAAAACAAGCTCAGATTGCAGATGTAAGTAATACTGGCAAAGGAAGTATCAAAGTTCCAGAAATTGAATCCATACAACCGAAAAGAAGTAATATTAGCGACGTATTAGATGATTGGGAAGATGAGGTAGAGGCCTTTGAATGACTTAACTGAGCTACAGATTCAACAGTTACGAGATTTTAGTGACTGTATTGTTGTACACCCTCAAATAAAAATAATTTTTGATGACTTCGATGAGTTAAGATTTAATCGTAAGTTTCAATCAGACCAACAGTGCATGCTTTTAATTGGGGATACTGGAGTAGGGAAAAGTCACCTTATTAATCATTATAAAAAAAGAGTATTGGCTACTCAAAATTATAGTAGAGGTACCATACCAGTATTAGTCAGTCGCATATCAAGAGGTAAGGGACTCGAAGCAACTTTAATTCAAATGCTGGCTGATCTTGAGTTATTTGGTAGCAGCCAAATAAAGAAAAGAGGGTACAAGATAGACTTAACCAAAAAATTAGTGGAAAACTTAATAAAAGCTCAGGTAGAGTTGCTCATTATTAATGAATTTCAAGAGTTAATAGAGTTTAAAAGTGTACAAGAACGCCAACTAATTGCTAATGGGTTAAAGTTTATTAGTGAAGAGGCTAAAGTGCCTATTGTGTTGGTGGGAATGCCATGGGCAGAAAGAATAGCTGAAGAGCCACAGTGGGCTTCTAGGTTAATAAGAAAAAGACAGCTTGAATATTTTAGTCTAAAAAATAACAGTAAATACTTTCGTCAATATTTAATGGGGTTAGCTAAGAAAATGCCGTTTGACGAACCTCCAAAACTTAAAGTAAAACATACTACATTAGCTATTTTTTCTGCTTGTAAAGGAGAAAATAGAGCGCTAAAGCATCTACTGACTGAAGCTTTAAAACAAGCGCTAAGTTGTAATGAACATCTTGAAAATAAACACTTTGTTTTTGCTTTTGATAAACTTTACCTCTCTGATACGAGTTCATTCAGTCAACAAAAATTAACGATTAAAAACCCTTTCAAGCAAGATATTAAAGATATTAAAATCTATGAAGTTAGTAAAAACTCATCATATAACCCTAATGCAATTGATCCAGAAGACGCATTAACAGGCAGAGAATTTTCATTAATAGCATGATATTTTCAATGTGAAGCAATGTATAAAAACTCTTATTTTTTAATGATATTGTATTCCTAGAGCCTTTAACAGGTATCGTTATGGGATTAAGTCATATTTTAAGCTTATACGTTATGAGCTTTCTAAGGCGTTATGGGGCACATTGCGCCTTAGGAAATGCTCTTATTTTACTCTATATTTTTGGCCAAAATAGCTAAGCCACAACAGTTATCATTACATACAAACGTAAGTTGCTAGTTGACGGTTAAGTTAAGGCTGGCGGTGTAACTAATATATCTTTTTCATTAAACTTTTGAGTTGCCTGTGAAGCAAATCAATGAAATTGAAATAATGACCAAAACTAGTGAAACTCCATTGTAAAATATTTTAGCCTTAGTAGTGCTACGAAGGTCCTTCCAAAAAAAAATTAATTGAACTTTCATTACCAATTGTTTTGGTTAAATTTATTTCAGGGAGTCCACTTTCAAGTTCTTCCTATATTGCAATACCCTTTATTCCAAGATTTCATAACATTCTCCTATCACTTTATGTCTATAATAAGTTATATATTAGATTCAGTGATAAAGTTAATTTTCGTATTAGCTCATAAGTCATTCGAATGATCTTCGCACTAATAAATTAAAGAATGCGTAAACAATTAGTAAGGCTCCAGTAATTTATATTTTAGATTTATAGAATATGTCGTTTTATTTAATATTGTGATTTAACAGTAAAGCTTCAATTTAAATCTTGACCTTCCCCCTAGGTTAAAGTTTACTATTGCAATATTGTTTATTTCACTGAATTACATATGAAACGATTTATTACATTAATATTAATGTTTACGACACTGATTACTTTCACTCAGAAAGCAGTGGCGTCTGGATCTTTATTAGGAAATGAATCTGTTTTAATGGTTAACTGTTCAATGTCAATGAGTGCAAATAACATGGACATGTCTGAATGTGATAGCAATGAAACATCTCATTCTATGAATTGTCAAAATGATTGTGATTTTATGTCGGTAGTTTCAGTCATTCATTATATTGAACATGATCATGTTGTTACTCAATTAGCTTCATTACTTACCTACCAAACCATCAGTTCCGCTTCTCCTTATTATTTTTCTGACCCTTTATATCGCCCGCCTTTTATAAGTTAACTGTTATTTTATTCAGTTTTTAACTGAAAACCATTTGATTCATTGAATTTTAAAATTCATTTATCAAATAACAGATTAATTTAATGTTACTTAATCCTTATGTTTCAGCATTTTTTGTAAAAATAACTGACTACAAATGGAAGGAGTAATCAAGGAAAGTGATTATGAAGATCACCATTTATTCTTTTTTAAATAAGAATATTACTCAAAGCAGTCTGCTTAAAAGCTCATGTGCGTTAATACTTTTGTCTAGTTTTAACCTTTGGGCCGAAGAACTTAGTCTGAACAATGCTGAGCAGATTGCTATTCAATCTGATCCTGCGCAACAAATATACCAAGCTCAACAAAATGCGTTGATTGCTGAAGGTAAAGCGGGAGCAACACTTGCAGACCCGATGATAAAACTAGGCGTAGCAAATCTGCCTGTAGATAGTTTTAAATTAGATGAAGAGCCGATGACACAATTGTCTATTGGATTGTCTCAGCAATTTAGTCGTGGCAACAAACGAGAGTTGACTCAAAAAGGGTTCAATCAACAATCTGAACTTGCTGTTCTTCAAGGATTAGATCGTGAGCTGTTGGTTAAAAAAGAAATTCAACAGTTATGGTTTAGCATTTTATTCGTTGAGAAATCCTCATTAATAATAAAACAAAACAAGCTGCTTTTTACTAGTTTTTATAGTGATTTAGAAGCTAAGTTTTCATTAGGAATGGTTGATAACGAGGATCTAATTGCGGCTGAAATTGAGCTTAATAGGTTTGATGAAAAGCTTGCAGGTCTTAGACAGCAATCACTTAATTATCGTAACCTGTTAAGTGAGTGGGTTGGATCGAAAGCCTATAATAATCTGCAAACAGAGATACCTAGCTGGCCAAAAACAAAGTCCTATATTAATTCGACAAATAACGACAATTATATGCTGCTAAGTAAACACCCTAAAGTGGCTATGTTGGCGCAGAAAATTGCAGTTGCTGACAACTCAATTGAACTTGCAGAGCAAGATTATAAACCGAGTTTTAAAGTGGATGTCGCTTATGGCTTTCGATCGAGCGAAGACGATGCAGGGAGTTCAAGAACAGACTTGTTGAGTGCTTTTATATCTATGGATATTCCTCTTTTTACTGATAAGCGTCAGGATCAAAAGCTTATTTCAGCACAGCAGTTTAAAGGGCAAAAACAAGCTGAGCATCATTTGTTATTACGTCGACTTAATGCTGAATTGAATGCTGAAATTAGCAATTATCAACAACTTAAAACACGTCAAATACGCTATAAAGAGAGCTTACTAAAGCAAGCTAAATTACATGTTAAGTTGTTAGAGCAAAGTTACCAATCTAATACTCGCTCCTTTAAGTCAGTCATTGATGCATACATACATCAGCAAAACCTCTCACTGGAATCTCAACAATTATATTTTGATGGCTTGAAAAGTCTTTCCAAAATTCGCTACTTTCAAGCTATTTAAAAGGAAATTATTATGCGTTATTTATTAGTTCTAACACTCGGTTTACTCCTTGGTTTCTTTATTGCAACGAATGATAAAATTAATCATTTATTTGGATCGACAGCCAAAATGGCTGAGCCAGAGGTTTTGTATTGGGTTGCCCCAATGGATGCCAATTATCGTCGCGATAAAGCAGGTAAATCGCCGATGGGGATGGACTTAGTGCCGGTTTTTGCTCAAGCTGAAGAAGCAGAGCCTAAGATATCTTATTGGGTTGCCCCTATGGATGCCAATTATCGTCGTGATAAACCAGGTAAGTCTCCTATGGGAATGGATTTGGTTCCAGTTTATGAAGAAAATGGTGCTGAATCAGAAGCAGGTCTAGTTAAGATCTCGCCAGCAGTAGAAAATAATCTTGGAGTACGTACGGGAATTGTTGTTAATCAAGAATTCAATATAGCTATCAATACACTAGGTACCATTGAACCCAATGGAGATGCACTGTGGCAAATAAATAGTCGAGTATCTGGCTGGATTGAAAAACTATATGTTAAATCTGTGGGCATTGAAGTAAAAAAAGGACAGCCATTATTTGATCTTTACTCTCCAGAGTTGATTAAAGCACAGGAATCACTTTTTAATGCGTTGACGCTAAATAGAAAGGCGTTAATTAATTCGTCCAAAGCACGCTTACTAGTATTGGGGGTGAGTAAAGAGCAGATTGAAACAATCATAAAACGTCAAAAAGTATCTCAAAATATCACTATTTATGCCCCGAAAAAAGGCACTATCACTGAGTTAAAATTAACGGAAGGTGCATTTATTTCACCTGCAACTCAAGTGATTAAAGCAGTAAATTTAGATACTGTTTGGGTTGATATTGAGGTTTTTGCTAAACAAGCTTCAGTGGTTGAAATGGGTGACAAAGCAAGTATGACTCTTGATTACTTCCCTGGTCGACAATGGATTGGACAGGTTGATTTTATCTATCCAGAAATGAACCCTATGAATCGCACACTTCGCGTCCGTTTACAATTTGCTAATGCTAATGCAGATCTTAAACCAAACATGTTTGCTAATGTTGCTTTAACACCAGAAATGAACAGTAAAACCCTGCAAATACCTCGTGAAGCGGTGATCTATGCCGGTAATATGAATCGTGTGGTATTAGCATTAGGAGAAGGTAAATTTAAATCTGTTGTGGTTAATTTAGGTTTAGAAAATAAAGAGTCAGTTGAAGTTTTATCGGGTTTAAGCGAAGGGCAAAAAATTGTTACCTCTGCACAATTTTTATTAGATTCCGAATCAAGTATTAGCGCTGATTTCGAACGAATGAAAGTGATTGAGCAACAAAAAATACCAGAGCAAGAGCATAGCCAATCAAATGATGATTTGGATTGGCTCGATTTAGGCGCTTTACCTACCTCTGCACCAGTGACTTATTCCTCGCTCATGTCTAATCTTCAAGAGGTGCAATTATGATTGCTAAGATTATTAATTGGTCAATTAAAAATCGCATCATGGTTTTATTGATCACTGTCGCCATTGTTGCTTATGGAACATTCTCTCTACAAAAAACACCGATAGATGCGATCCCTGATCTTAGTGACGTACAAGTCATTGTAAAAACTAGCTATCCAGGACAGGCTCCTCAAGTGGTTGAAGACCAAGTTACTTATCCGTTAACTACCGCTATGTTATCGGTTCCAGGTGCTAAAACCGTTCGCGGTTATTCATTTTTTGGTGATTCCTATGTCTATATTATCTTTGATGATAATACCGATATGTATTGGGCGCGTTCACGCGTTCTGGAGTATTTGTCACAAGTCGCACCAGATCTTCCCAAAGAGGCTCGATCTGCTTTAGGACCAGATGCTACCGGTGTGGGATGGATTTTCAGCTATGCGCTAGTTGATAAAAGTGGCAATCATGATCTAAGTGAATTGCGTAGTTTACAAGATTGGTTTTTGAAGTTTGAGTTGCAAACGGTTGCTGGGGTTTCTGAAGTCGCTACCGTTGGCGGTATGGTTAAGCAGTATCAGGTGCGTGTTGATCCTAATAAACTACGAGCTTACAACGTCCCACTTAATCAAATTAGCAAAGCAATTCAAAACGCCAATCAAGAACGAGGCGCTAGCGTAATTGAGATGGGCGAAGCTGAATATATGGTGCGTACTTCAGGTTATATTTCTTCGATTGCAGATTTGAAAGCGATTCCACTTCATGTCAATGCACAAGGTACACCGCTGTTGTTAGGAGATGTGGCAGAAATAAATTTAGGACCACAAATGCGTCGCGGTATTACTGAGCTTAACGGTGAAGGTGAAGTAGTCAGTGGCGTGATAGTAATGCGCTTTGGTGAGAATGCACAAGGTGTGATTGCTGCGGTTAAAGATAAACTTAATGCGCTGCAGAAAAGCTTGCCTGATGGTGTCGAAATTGTGCCTACTTACGACCGCTCGGAGCTTATTAATAGTGCAGTAGAAAACCTTTACCTCAAACTGCTTGAAGAGTTTATTGTGGTGGTGTTGGTTTGTGCTGCTTTCCTGTTCCATTTCCGTTCATCATTAGTGGTGCTATTAAGCCTACCAGTGGGAATATTTGTCGCGTTTATTATTATGTCTTGGCAGGGCATTAATGCCAATATCATGTCGCTCGGCGGTATTGCGATTGCGATTGGCGCCATGGTTGATGGTGCGATTGTGATGATAGAAAACGTCCATAAGCACATGGAAAAAACGGAGTTGACGGATGAAAACCGTTGGCAAGTGATTAGTAAGGCGACGCTTGAAGTAGGGCCAGCACTATTTTTCTCACTGTTGATCATTACTTTTAGCTTTTTACCTGTTTTTGCCTTAGAGGGACAGTCAGGCAAAATGTTCTCACCTTTAGCGTTTACTAAAACCTATGCAATGGCAGCTTCTGCTGGTTTAGCTATCACTTTAATCCCCGTATTAATGGGGTACTTTATTCGAGGTAAAGTGTTACCTGAGCATAAAAATCCATTAAATCGTTTTTTGGTGGCGCTATACCAACCTGTATTAGATTTTAGTCTACGTTTCCCAAAATTAGTGATCAGCTTTGCATTTGTTGTTTTAGTCGTTGGTTTTTATCCAGTGAGTAAAATTGGCAGTGAGTTTATTCCACCGCTTGATGAAGGCGATTTGATGTATATGCCAACGACTTATCCAGGGATATCGATTGGTAAAGCGCGTGAGTTATTGCAACAGACTAATAAACTCATAAAAACGGTACCAGAAGTAAAAAGCGTTTGGGGGAAAATTGGCCGCGCCGAAACGGCAACTGATCCAGCGCCTCTAACCATGATTGAAACAACTATCCAATTTATACCTAAAGATCAATGGCGTGAAGGAATGACTAAAAAAATGCTTACCGACGAACTGGATAGTCTGATTCAGTTTCCAGGAGTCACTAATGCTTGGGTAATGCCGATTAAAACGCGTATCGATATGTTAGCAACGGGTATTAAAACCCCAATCGGCATCAAAATAGCGGGTGCAGATTTAGGTGAAATTGAAAAAATCGGCAAGCAGATTGAAACGATCCTAAAAAATGTCGAAGGTACTACCTCGGTTTACGCAGAACGAGTCACTGGCGGTCGTTATGTAAAAGTGGATATCAATCGTGAAAAAGCAGGCCGTTACGGACTTAATATTGCGGAAATTCAAGAGTTAGTCGCAGTAGCAATTGGCGGTAAAAATATCACTGAAACTATTGAAGGGTTAGAGCGTTATCCTGTTAATTTGCGTTATCCAAACGATTATCGTGATTCAATTGCAGCCCTTAAAAGCTTACCGATTGTTACACCAAGCAAAATGAATATCAGTTTAAGTGATGTTGCTAATGTTTACATCGAAGCCGGTGCTCCAATGATAAAAACAGAAAATGCACGTCTCAATGGCTGGATTTATGTGGATATCGAAAACGTTGATTTGGGTTCATACGTCAAAAATGCGCAGCAAATCGTTAATGAACAATTAATGTTACCTGGCGGATATTCATTAGTCTGGTCTGGGCAATATGAATATATGGAGAAAGCCAATGCGCGTTTAGCAAAAGTGATCCCAGTAACCTTGATGATTATTGTCATTCTGCTCTATTTAGCATTTCGTCGTGTGGGTGAAGTATTGCTGATTTTGGCAACCTTACCCTTTGCCCTAATGGGCGGGATCTGGTTAATGTTCTTGCTTGGTTTTCACTTCTCGGTTGCGGTCGGGGTTGGTTTTATTGCCTTAGGAGGCGTATCTATTGAGATTGGTGTGATTATGTTGTTGTATTTAAACCAGTCACTAGAAGCGAAAAAAATAGAATACGCTGAAAACTTTAATATTAATCATTTGAGAGATGCTGTTGTAGAAGGAGCGGGACTACGCGTTCGACCAGTAATGATGACGGTAGCCGTCGTAGTGATGGGGTTAGTTCCTATTATGTATGGTAATGGGACAGGGTCAGAGGTAATGCAACGTATTGCAACTCCGATGATTGGCGGAATGGTTAGTGCGGTCATTTTAACTTTATTGATATTACCTGCAGTTTACTTTCAATGGAAAAAAATCAGCCTGCGTAAGCAATTTCATACGAAGTAATAAATAAAAGGATCCTTTGAATTGTTCAATTGGTCCTTGTTTAAAAATTTCATTAAACAACAATTTAATTAAAGCCTAAAAGGAAAAAAAATGAATATTAAAAAAAGTAAAATCACATTAGCGTTAGGTAGTTTACTGTTTTTATCAGTGCCGCTATCAAGTGTATTTGCCGATGAAAATCACCATGAAGCAAAAGAAGTGCAGCAGATAGATACGATGACATCTATAAAAAATGAACTACGCAGCTATGTAGAAAGTGTTAAAGCCGATGACTCGGCAATGATGCAACAACATATTAATAAATTATTACAACTCACAGACAAAGCTTCTAAGGAAGTTCCTGCGAAAATAAATGCGATGCATGATGCAAGTAAAATGGACCATTCAAAAATGAACATGAAAGATATGCCGGAAATGGACCATTCAAAAATGGACATGAAAGATATGTCTGCAATGGACCATTCAAAAATGGATATGAAAGATATGTCTGCAATGGACCATTCGCAAATGAATATGGGGAGCACTGATCATGATATGTCTGCAATGCCAAACATGGAAGGTATGAGTTCAGCACAACATCATCAGCACATACTCTATATGCAAGGTACAGAAAAACTTCAGGCATCATTCAAACAGCTTGCTAAAACACAAAATAAAGCTGAGATCAAAGTCATTCTTGAAGATGTCAAAGAGCATATCCAAAAGTACGAGTTATTTCGTTAATCAGACAGAATAGATAACTAGCATTGGCTTCATGTTGCTAGTTATCAACTCAAAGGTTGTGCATATGAACTATAAAAAAGTGTTGGGTTCATCATTAATTTTTATACCTACTTTTGTATTAGGAAATCCATCATTTCCTGAACAAATTTACAATACTGCTGGAGGTTATGGGTGTTCCGCTTGCCATGGTAAATATGCTCATGGCGGTGGTTCTGTGGGAGGTAATATACGAGGTGCAACTCGGGATCAACTTGATAATGCGCTTGAAACCGAACCTACAATGCTATTACTAGCAAAAATATTGGATGAAAATAAACGTAATAGTCTGGTTGACTATTTAGCAACACTTTCAGAAATGCAGTTATTAGAATGGCGCATCGGAGAATCGGCTACGACTACGGTAATGAATGCAAAGGCTGGTAAACGCATTCAATTGGTACTCTTTAATAGTACTTTCAAGACGCTGAGTTTTGATTTGTCTGCTATTGATTCTCTGAAAGATTATCAAATAGAAGCATATGACACAAAAGCAATTACATGGGTTTCAAAAGTAGGACGCTATTCGTTTTATGCTGAAAATGAACATTTTATTATTGATATAAATTAGGAACTTTATTATGAAACTAACAAACCAAATATTGGCATTGACGTTAACTATGGCGAGTTTTTCTGTATTTGCGAAAGCTAATATTGAATTATATAAATCACCAACTTGTGGCTGTTGCAAAGAGTGGGCTGCGATAATGAAAGAAAAGGGTTATACAGTAAATATTCACCATCAGAATAATTGGTCTGATATCAAAAAAGAGTTTGCTATGCCTATGCAGTTGCAGTCTTGTCATAGTGCGGTAATCGATGGTTATTTAATTGAAGGACATGTTCCTGAAGAAGACATCGCGCGCTTACTGAAAGAACGTCCTACCAATATATCGGGGCTTGCGGCACCAGGCATGCCAAAATACTCTCCCGGTATGGCAAGAGTCGGAGAAGAATACAAAAACTTCAAAGTGATTTCTTTCTCTAAAGATGGATTGGGATTGTATAAAGAATACTAATACTGTCCGAATAAATATTTTAAAGGGGTTTTCTACCTACTCGCTCATTTGTAAATATGCAGAAGTGGAAAGCCTACTACACAACTAGTTTAGAGTATCTAGCTGGTTTTAATCAAAGATACATAAGGTTAAAAATGAAATTATTTAAAATTATAACGATATTAAGCTTGCTCATAGTCAGTACGCTCGCTAACGCTCATTCTGGACTAACAAATTCAGTTCCTGAAAATGGTTCCACATTAAATAAACTTCCTGAAAATGTAACATTAACATTCTCTATGCCAGTCAAACTGGTTAAATTGCAACTAATACAGGCCTCTAAAAATACGATTAAACTTATACCTAAACCAAGTAAAAAATTTGCTCTTACGTATAGTGTTCCATTGCCTATGCTTGAAAGCGGTAGTTATAAAGTTAAATGGGTCGTAATGGGCAAGGATGCTCATAAGATGAAAGGAGACTTTACATTTACGTTAGCTTCCTCTGGTGATGAAAAACCGTCAACTGATAGTGATGTTAATAATAATTAATTGAGGCGACTATGATTGAACTTACTCTTTGGGATTATAGTAATATAATATCTAAATTATTGATATATATCGGAGTGGCGGCAGCGATTGGTGGCCCCTTTGTTGTCGCTTTAATAGACCCTTTAGTTAATAGAAAACCGATTATTAACTATATTTTTATAAGTAGTGGTGTAGGTTTAATCGCAGTCATCGGAAACTTTTTTATTCAGGTTGGTGCTTTATCTGAAGATGGTTTTGGAGGGATGTTTGATATCGAAATGGTTAGTTTTCTTTGGGAAAGTACAGTTGGCGATTCTGTTTTTTGGCGTTTACTCGGGTTTGTTTTTTTAGTTTTTGCATTATGTTGGGGTGATATTAATGCAAGGTCTGAACAGTTTTCTTTGAAACATGTAACATTTGTACTCTCATATTTATGTGCGATCTTTAGCTTTGCATATTCATTTACTTTTATTGGCCACAGTTCAGATATAGGTGGGATCGCAAAATGGCTCGTAGCTTTTCATGTAGTAACCATGGCTTGGTGGATCGGCGCGTTATATCCTTTATGGTTTAGTTGTAAGTTATTACAACCACTTCCTTTATCTAAGTTAATGCGTTTATGGGGCAGAGTTGCTATGTTGATGGTTGGCTTGTTAATCGCTTGCGGCATTGGATTACTGTTTTTGTTTTTTGCTGACCCACTTGAGTTATTAACCACACAATATGGCCAAGCGATGTTATTAAAACTTACATTTGTAGCGACTATTTTACTGTTAGCTGCTTACCATAAATTTCACCTTGTAGAGCAAGGAGAAATAGTTTCTCAGAAACTAGGTAAATCAATTAGAAATGAAATGTGTATTGCAGTGACGATTTTAATTATTACCGCAACGCTTTCATATGTTTTAGGGCCAGCGACTTTAGCTTAAATAAGGAGCACTTAAGAGTGCTCTTTTAATTCAGAAAAATATTAAATTGATTATTTTATTTATCCAAATAGAAACACGAATAAAAAAACAACAGCAAAAAGTACTAAAAATACTTTGAGCATTAATCCAATATTATCACTTCCACCTTTTGGTGGTTTATTGCAGCATCCCATGATCATCTCCCCTAATAAAATTAACTTTAGTGTTTTGATTTTAATATTTTAAACCTGTGTGTGAAATACAGAGCAATGTATTTTAAAACATTAATCATTATCCTAAACCTTGCTCCTAGGGAAAGGTCAATAGTTTGATCTAGATGACGTAAAGTAATATTGAAGGGGTAAAGTGCTTAAACTAAACTTGGGATCCCATTGCATCATTTTGTAGAAAGCAATTAACTTAATGTAGTAATTTATTTAACTCGCTTTGGGGGCGAAAGTGCCTTAAAATATTTCAACGTTTAGAATAAGTGACAGAATAAAAATGTGAATTACATGTCTTGCAAACATGGGGTCCGAACCACATTGAACCACATTTTATACACTTATAATTATCCGCATCTTTATAATCAGAATGTTGAATTTCAGGTAGTGCGTTTGGCATATAGGTTGTTTTATAAATTGTACGTCTATCTCTTATGATAGGTTCTTTTGGTTTATTGTATATCTGCCTTTTAGGCTGTTCAATAATAGGAGTAGGCTCTGAGACCATAAAATATGGTCGTTCAAGAAATAACTGTAAACCTTTCTTTTTTTCTATTAATGACTTTCGAGGGTGATAAAGCCATTTTTTGTTAGCAGCATTTCCTAATATATATTCGCTTAAAATTTCAGAATATTTACCAGCAATATTTCTCTGGGATAATAACGAGTCAGTTTTGGATAGAGGAATTTCAAGTATGCCAATAGTGCTACTTTTAAATATATTAAAATCGCTCAGATCTGCTTGCCGTTCTGGCGTAGAGAAAATAATTGCAATTGAATAGTTTTCAAGTTTTATAATTACATCAAAGTGTATCGATAATAGTCGTTGTTCTACTTCAACATTATCAAATGATAGTGTCTTTTCTGATGTAATTGGAATGGATTCAGCTTGATTTGTATAAAGTTTTAATTCAGGGACTCTAATAGATTTGGCGTTCAAAATAATCTGTTTTGCCATCAAGACAACTGATACCCAAAATGAAAACGCACATTCATTTTTAACGCTATCAGCACCGCCTTTAGATACATGAGCAAAGCACCATTCATTTATAGCACCTTGTCTTGCTATTAACTCTGTTTTGCATGATGGGCAGATACAGCCACATCTCTTTCCTCGTTTAACTTCGGATACGTCAACGAGTTTTTGGTCTGATACTCTGAAACCAAATGGTATAAGAGAAAATACGCTCAAGTGACCTCCAGCTTAAATGTAAATTAAGTTAATAGTTTTTACTTGAATTCAGCTTTAATTATTTTCCAGATTATAAGATAAAACATACATTAATGTTTTTGAAGACTCTCAAATTATTGAACTGAATAAAACAAATTTGTAAGTGAATCATATTCATTGTTACTTAAACAAAAACTTCAATTAATTTTTCCCTAAAGTTATTGCAAAATTCCAGTGAATGAAGAGTCGAGAGCGGTGAAGTTTTTGTACTTCTTTGCGATTTGTCATTTTCTGTTAATTCCATTTCTGGATATAGTGAAGGATTAAATGGGGTACTTGTATTATTATTTTTTAATAGTTGATCAGTGAAATAATTTGCTGCTAAATTAGTTCTATTTAAAATATCCAGATCAGGGAGTTCTTTATCAATTCGATTAGCAAAACTACTCAACTTTTCTTCCGCTAAGGTGAATAACCAAGCTTCTTGATTTGGCGACCGATTTACTCTTAAGATACGTCCTAAAACTTGTCTGAAATACAGTTCTGTTTTTACTCTGCTTAGATGACAACATACCTGTAACCTTGGAATATCGGTTCCTTCGGATACCATACCTACTGTTACTATCCACTGTGTATTATTAAACCTGAACTGATTAATTTTTTCAGAAGCGTTATTTTCTTTGTAAGTAACGAGTGTGGCTGATTGATGAAAATACTTATGCAATATAATTTTTATTTGCTCTGCATGCTCTACAGATGAAGCAACAATCAGTCCTGCAGCATCAGGATTTGAATGCCTTATCTCTGTTAATTTATTAACACCTTGAGTAAGAATATAATTTATCACCATCTCATGTTTAATTAATTCATGGTATGAAATAGAGGGAGATTTAAGCAGAGCCATTAATGAATTATAGGTTTTCCTCTCTTTTTTTTCAGTGGTAACTGAAATTTCTTCGTTATCAATCAACACTATTTTGGGATTACGACAAACACGATCATTTACGGCTTGCTGCAGTGAGTAAGTATAGTTACATTGAATTTTATTATCAGGATCACTATAGGTAGCTAATGCAATAGGAAGCAGATCAGATCGCCAAGGTGTACCTGTTAATGCTAGAGTAAATGCGGCTTGTTCTTGAATATTTTTAACAATATCCTGCCCCCAAATATTGGCATCATCTATTGTTGAACCTGCACAATGATGTATTTCATCAAATACTACGAATACTCGATTATTCCTTAATAACTTCCAGTAATCATCATTAAAGAAACGCATATTTTGATATGTATAAGAACAACCGACAGAACCAATGACACCGTCAAAATTACAGTTCAATCGTTTAGAAAAAGCCTTTTTAATATTATTGGCTACTTCAGTAGAAGGTGAAAAGCATATTACAAAGTCTATTTGTTTAGATTCAAATAAGTAAGCTGCTACCTCTGCTGCCAATACTGTTTTTCCTGCGCCAGGTGTCGCTAAGCAAAAAAAGTGTTTATATTGCTGTCCATAATACTGTTCGACAGCTAGTAAACATTTTTTTTGCCAATTTCTTAACATGATTATTGATCCGTTATTTCATTACTGAGTAAATTTTGTAAGGCGCGAACCTTCCCAAGTAATTTTATAGAATTTTCTTTTGCTTGCGTATGATGCTGTTGTAATCTATTTTCAAGCTTAGGGAAGCGTGCAATTAGACGCTTATATTCTTTGGCTTCTTCAAGTAGCGTATTTAAATCTATTTCATATGCCAGTAGTTCTTTTTTTAACTCTTTTTGATAATCAATATTTTCTGTTTCTTTACTATGCTCTTTAGTAACTTTTACTTTTCGGCCTCTAGTTACAGGAATAACTTGAACTGTAAAAAATAAATTTGTTTTTGAGTAAATGACTTTTTTAACTCCGCCATCTAACTTATTAGTGCGTTTTAGTAGTCCTTTATCAACACTACGAGTCAATTGTCGATAAATAAATTTCCTCGTTTCAATTTCATCAGTAAATTCAGGCTGTTCATGCAATAAAGTATTTTTAGCTTCTGTCACTGTGAAGTTATTCATCTGTTTGATAACTAAAAGGAAATGTAAAAATACATTCATATCTACTTTTTTACTCATTGCACTGCCTCGTAAATAAACATAAACTTAGTATTCCTAAGTATACAGATCAATGTAAAAACTAGACAATCTATTTTATGTGAGAGTTATTGAGATGAAATACCAGTGCAAGTTAAATCTTTTTTTACAGAGCGTCTTAAACAGGCTCGCCAGAGTATGAAAATCAGCCAAAAAGATTTAGGCATTAAGATTGGAATAGATCCTGGTTCTGCAAGTGGTCGAATGAATCATTATGAGACAGGGCGACACATGCCTGACATTGCGATATTAAAAAAAATGGCAACAGAGCTCAATGTACCAGTTAACTATTTTTTCTGTGAGTCAGAAGAAAGCGCAACTTTAGCCTGCTTAATCGACAAGCTTGATGAAAATGGTAAACGCAAGCTTATTCAATTACTCCAAGCTAAGTAATTAGTAATAGCGACTAAAAAACGTTGTTTAGTTGGAATTGTCACGATTGTTAAACTTAGTGATGATTCAAGTAAGCTCTTTTTGTTTAAAAGATTAGATATTTAACTTACTCGTAATCACTCATTTAAATACATTTCCGCCATACCATCTAGCTTGGATTTAACTTCTTCCCAATTAGGCATTACTTGGGTTAACAAACGCCAAAATTTTTCACTATGGTTATGTTCTTCAATATGGCAAAGCTCATGTAATATCACGTAATCTATACATTCTTTAGGTGCTTTAATTAGGTGTGGGTTTAGCATTAAGTTGCCTTTAGTTGAGCAGCTTCCCCATTGCTTTGTCATTGACATAATTCTAAATGAAGGAATATCAGTTACCCAGTCAGCTTTAGGTAGCATTTTAGCTAAACGTTCTCTAAAAATAAGTTTTGCTTTGTGTTGATACCATTTATCTAAAAGTGTTTTAATTTTAACCGCTCGATCATCACAATCTTTTTTAAAAGTGACGGTTAATTTACCTCTATATAACTTAACATCTGCTGTTATCTCAGGGTCTATAATAACCTTGAGTACATAACGTTTACCTAAATAAAATTGAGTTTCTCCGCTAACATAACGTTTAGGCAAAACATAATCTTGTTGCTTTGCAAACTCTTCAATATTTTGCCAAATCCATCTGGCCCGCTTAATCATCGCCTCTTGAATAACTTCATCAGTTGTATCATGAGGCACTGTAGCCACTACTCGTTGATCTGGATGAACTTTTATCACAATTTTACGCGATGCAGCATTAGTACTATTCACTTGACGGATGACATCATAATGAATTATGCCATCTCCATAATAAAGAGCACCATTGTCAGACATGGACCGCTTATACTCGTGACTTGTTTTATTAGCCATTGGAGAGTTCTTGTTGGTTAATGAATTTACCATGTCCGTTAACCCCTTGATAAGCCAAGTCGGGTAATTTTAAGCACTGCCTCAATGAGCTTTTCAGCGTTATCAATACCAATATCGCTAAATAACATCGGTAATAGCTTCATACTGATAGCGTTTTCAATTTCAGCAGGGTTGATAGAGTATTCTGCTACTGCATTGTTAACCACTTCATCAATATTAAAGGCAAGCACTACTAACTTCTCATTATCTAATGATTGTTCAATTAAGTAGTCAGCACCAAACACATGCTTAAACAAGCCAAAATAGGCTTGAGCATGTTTATTTAATTTGCCTGAATCATCGGTAAAGTCATTTGGTATATCGGCAACTTTACGATCTTTTACTTCTTGTTCAAAGTCAGCAAATAATATGTATTGCTTAACTGGCGCATCAAACATTTCTTTGGTTTTCTCAATCGCTTTTTTTAACAGATTAGAAAAATACTCTTGTGCATAAGGATCATCAGCAAGGTCATCTTCAATCATTTTAGTGATGCGGCCCGTGATCTTGTCCGTTTGGTTTCGTGCTTCATCATCACTCAAATCTTGCGGCTTGACATTTTTACCCAGATTACCAACCAAGTAAGCACCATCAGGTTCTTTTACTTCAATACCTGCAATATGTTTATCTAATAAGCTACGGATATCTTCCGCGTACTCATCGTAATTGACGGTTTCGTTGGCATCTTCACGTACTTGTTTTCGCAAATCTACAAAGGCTTTTAAGTCACGTTTATACAAGTCACGTTTGCTATCGAAAGACTTATCTTCAAAGTAGCTAGCAGATTGTAAAGCGACCTTAATACAGTTAGAAAAAACAGTAAGGGCAGAGTAAAAGTCATCACGTTTTTTAAGATTAGTATCAACCAGTTTGCCATCTACATCCTGTACTTTAGGGGCTAATGCTTGCCTTAATGCAGGGCCATCTTGCTTATTTTTAACATTGGCAAAAATATCCCACAGCTCACTATGTAAGCCTGGTAACTTTTTATATTCCGTATCCATGCGGTTATATAAACCTTTAAGATCGTCTATATCAAAGCCACCTTGGGTGCGTTCAGCCAAGTCTTGGTATTTTTCAATGGTGGTATCAAGTTCTTTTAAAATGCCACGGTAATCAATTAAGTAACCAAACTGCTTTTTACTATGTAAACGGTTTACGCGAGCAATAGCTTGTATCAAGTTGTGCTCTTTAAGCGGCTTATCGATATAAAGTATCGTGTTTTTTGGCTCGTCAAAGCCCGTTAGTAGCTTATCGACCACTATCATGATGTCGGGGCCATCGTCACGGCTAAAGTCTTCTATAATGGCTTTTGTGTAAGCTTTTTCATCGCCCCCGTAGGTTTGCGCTACGTTATCTTTCCACCAGTTTTGAACGACGTCTTTGCTGTCTTGATCAACAACATCATGGCCTTCACGGGTATCAGGCGGTGACATGGCGATAACAGAAGTCACAGAGCCTATTTTATCTAGTGCATTCTTATAGCGAATGGCAGAAGCTTTAGAGTCACAGGCTAATTGACCTTTTAAGCCTTGTTGTTTAAAGTTTTGAAAGTGATCAGAAATATCATAAGCAATCAGATCAATTCGACCTTCAGCTTGGTAAATTTGACCTTTTTGTGAAAACTTTTTCTTTAAATCAGTTCGTTGTTTTTCGCTAAGTTTACTGGTGCTGCGCTCAAACCAAGCATCAATGGCTTTGTCATTTACGTTCAGCTCAGGAATGCGCTCTTCGTATAACAAGGGTGTTACGGTTTTATCTTCAACGGCTTGTTGCATGGTGTAAGAGTGAATAATTTTACCGAACTTATTTTCGGTCTTATCATCTTTTAATAGTGGCGTACCTGTGAACGCAATAAAAGCAGCTTTGGGCAGTGTTTGTTGCATTCGAATATTGTTTTCACCGTTTTGGCTACGATGGCCTTCATCCACTAATACAATAATATTGGGACTATCGTTAAAACATTCCTTTTGCTTAATGGCTGAACCAAACTTATTAATAATTGAAAAAATAACACGTTCATTACCTTTACCAATTTGCTCTGCTAAACGTTTGCCAGATGTTGCCATCGCGTCTTTTTTATCTCGGTCAGTCAGTACACCACCAGAGGCAAAAGTACGGCTAAGCTGATCTTCTAAATCAACTCGGTCAGTTACGATGATCACACGAACTTGTGATAGTTCTTCCAACCAAACAAGGGCTTTGGATAAAAACACCATAGTAAAAGACTTACCACTACCCGTTGTATGCCAAATAACACCGCCTTCACGAGCACCTGCTGCGTCAAAGGTATTAATGCGTTCCACTAACGCTTTAATGCCAAATACTTGCTGATAACGGGCGACAATCTTGCCTGCTTTTTTATCGAACAAAGTAAACAAGCGGGTAATCTCAAGTAAACGCTCAGGGCGTAATAAACTGATGATCAGCCTATCTTGGTCGGTAACGGTTAAATCACCTGCGGAAATTAACGATAAGTAGTCATCTTTAGCGTAAGCGGGGCGATGATTGAACAAACTATTAAGCTGTTTATCATTAAGGCTGCGATTTTTTAGGCGAGCAAACTCAGCTTCAGGTATTAACTCTTCTTTCCATTTTGCCCAGAATTTTTCAGGTGTGCCGCATGTAGCATATAAACCTTCGTGTCCATTTACCGATAAAAGCAGTTGGCTATAAGCAAATAAGTGTGGAATTTCTAACTGGCCCTGGTTGCGAATTTGCTGAGAAATTGCTTCCGCATTGGTCGATTTACCTTCTTTATTCGAATCAGGGCGTTTTGCCTCAATCACCACTAAAGGCAGGCCATTTACAAAACAGACAATATCAGGAATACGATTACCTGTACCTTCAGTATTTTGTACCACTAGTTCTTCGGTAAAATGAAATTGGTTATTCTTAATATTATGCCAATCAATGAGCTGAATAGTTGGTGAGGCTTTTTTACCATCAACAAACTCAGTAACACTCACGCCATACATCATAGCGTTATAGAGCTTTTCATTAGCGGCTTTAAGTCCTAAGTTCATTGCAGGGTTTAACTCATGCATCACTTTATCAATCGTAGCATCAGTGAGCTTGTGTTGCTTACCTGCAAAGGGAAAGGTTTGTTTAGCTAAAAACTCACGCATGATTGGCATTAACACCACTTGATGGGTGCTTTTTTTATCTACCGCGCTCTTTATCGTAAGTGGTGTATTGCCACGTAAGGCTTCACACTCACTAGGCGGAATGAACTGATAACCTAAATTAGTAAGCAAGGTAAGCGCAGGGATCTTAGCGCTGAATTCTTCAGTGAAGTTGGCTACAGACATATCTTAAAACCTATCCCTTATGCTAACGATAAACTCACCACTTTTTGCTACACAATTTCCATTTTTAATAACATAACATTCCACCCAGTGATCACCAGTATAAGAAGTTGATTCTGTTCTATATATATCGGAAGAAGTTGTATTTGTGTGCTCTGAAATTTCACCTCTGAGTTGACCTGCGTTTGCGGCTTCCTGTCCTGTATTCACAACTTGCCAGTAAATATCGAATGGCTTAGGAATATTTGTATCTACTTTAAACTTAAGATCCTTACCTTTTAATAGAGGTTGCCCTGATTCAAATTTTTTCCAAAATACATTAGTTTTATAGCTACCTTTTATTTCAACACTGTATTGTTGATTTAATGATAAAGGCCAGCCACCATGTTGTTTATGTTGAACATTAAAATGCAAAGCGGGTAAGTTAGATGGACGGTATACATCAACTAGAGCTTTAGTGAATCGATCTCTTTCAACGAATGAATTAATATTAATGAAATCTTCTTTCAACCAAGAAACCCATTGGAAGAATGCTTTTGCCCTTGCGTGATCATCTTCATGCCAACGGTCCGCGAAATTTTCTTCTAGATTAGCTGGATTTAGAATAAGCCAACTTCCGTCAGCTTTACGTGTAATAAGGTTATATGTTGCACGAGAAAAGTTCTCATTAAATACAAAGTCTGTATTTAACTGCGCTGCTTGTTGATCCATCAAAGTTATTAAATTATTCAAGGTATCAAAAATTGTACTTTCGTTTCTGTAACAGGAGCCTGCTAATACAGTAATAATCATAGAAATAGGCTTACATAATTCAATATCAGATTGAGAAAATCTAATATCACGATGTCTTTTTAATATTTGTATCGTTCTTTGTAGCGGTGTTTTTACATGAATGTTTGGCACGTCATCGACTGAATTAAATAACTGACGTTGATTATTAAATATTTGCTGTTTCTGCGATAGTTTCGCAAGCTGAAACGCTTCACCATTACGCTGATAAAACCACTCAGCGAATCCTTTAGGGTTACTTGTAGTCCAAGTATAACTTCCATCTTGATGTTTATTAGTAGCTGAAATTGAGTGTATTTGACCAACTCCACTTTGTTCATTTACAGCAGGAAGCACATCCATATGGAATCCTACTTTATCTTCCTCAGCATAAATTAATGTCCAGCAGCGTTTTCCTTCATCATCAAGCATTCTCGAATACGTACCGTTTGATTTTAATCTGTCACCGACTTGCTTCTTGATACTACTCGCTTGGCTATACTGTTTTATATGTCCTAAACGGCAAACTAAATCAATATCATAGTCTGAGTCTTTACTATCTATAAATGGCCTTATTTCAGTGCCCAGTTTAAAAGACCCTTGAAGGTAAACGTCAGTAGGAGAAATCGTTCCCTCGTATTCACCATCTAACAAAAATGACTTCATTGTATTGAAGCGATCAATTGCTTGTTTGTATTTTGATGGACTGATATCTAATTTTGATGCAGCTTCTTGAAGCGCGTCCTCACGACTAACTATATTTACCATTACTTACCTCCATGTATTGTTATTGTTTCGCTAAATGCTTTAGTTTGATAGTTTTGGTCGAATATACACCATGGCATAGATGCTTTTGGCATACGAATTCTTCCCAATTCAATAGCACATGACACGGGAATAGCTGGAAATATATTTAATACAGTATCCAAACCATGATGCATGGAGATGCGCTCGATGACTTTTCTTATCGTTTGCCTAAATAAAGACAATTGCTCGCGCGATCTAATAAAGTCGTTGTGCTGAAATTCTTGTGATGTTTTTATTTCCCAAATATCTACATCAGCCCCTAAAACTTCATGAATCCGCTTATTATCGATATGTGCGCTTAAAGATAAAATAAGAACAGGGGAGCGTTGTTTGGATTGTGGTTCAACCACAATAAAGTCAAAGTTGTCTGGCATAACCTGCCAGCTCCACGTTTTGGGCTCTCGAATAGGCTGATAGGTATCTACTTCAGTTTTATCAGTGAATAAACAACCTAATTTAATTAATAAAGGCATTGGAGCTAATGAGAACAATGAAAAATGTGATTGTTGCTCAGAACTTATCAAAGGAGTAATTTGCTGCGTAAAAACGGTTTCTAATTGTTTTGATTCAGCAGCCCAATATTCTGTATCTTTATCCGTTAAGCTACTTTTCATCGACAATTCAATAGGCACCGAACTAACTGGATATTTAGTAGGAAACATTGCGGTTACAGCTTGGTCGTATTGTAATGGAGATTTCTGTTCACCAATATTTGCGCCATAAAATACAACATGAGATTTATTTGAAAGTGAAATCCCTGCCACTGTCCAAACGCGGTACTCGTGATCTTTTTTCCACTTTTGCAATAAATCAGCAGAGTATTTCTTGCCTGTTGTATCTTGATCAATTGTTTTATGGCAGTCGTGGCACATCAACATGAGATTGCTGACTTCATTTAGCTTAGCTTTATTAGCTACAAATGGCCCCCATCCTCTAGGGCCGTCTTTCGAAAAAGAGTAAATATGTGCCGCCTCTGCAATATTAACCGCCTCCAAAGTTATAGGAGATTGGTAAAGTGGGCGATTACAGCCATTAAATTGGCATCGCCCAGCAGATTTTCCCCATAATGCGGTTTTTACTTTTTCTTTGATGTATCTAGTAACTTCACTTGCCACGATGTTTCTCCTTAAACTTTGACTCTGCGCTTACCGGTTAACAACTGCTGCATTAACGCTTTTTTCTCTTTTTTTAAATCCGCAAGTTGTTGTTCTAATAGCTCGATTTCTTTGTCTGAATTTGTAAGTACGGTAGCTATTTTTTGTTGTTCGACTATATCTTTCGGAATACTTACAGGCTGTTTTTCAGCATCTTTCTTCCCTAATCCAAGCTGTGCCGTGCCATTAACTTTGCGTCTTAGCTCTTTATTTACTTTGTGGTGATTTATCAGATAGCTTAAAAACAATGAACAATCAGACTTAGGAGTTAAACAATAAACGTGGTCAGAGAGAATATACATCTCAGATTGATCTACATAACCAACTCGACCAATAATTTGACCTCCACCAATATCATCTTTCGGCATCACAAGTTGTCCTTTAAACAGGTAATCTTTAGATATTTTTGTCTTTTTAGTCGGAATTAACTTGCCTGCTCTTGAAACAGATCCCATATCAAGGATGTAACTGTCACCATCATTATCAATAAATTTTGTTTTTGATGATGAAGTAGAAAATGTAAATAGATCTGATAGTTTTTGAGTGTGCCACTCACCACCAAACGGTTTACCTGAATTATCGAGCAGTCGTTTTTTACCTGTCAGCAGTTGTTGCATTAGGGCTTTTTTCTGTTGCTTGCTGTTGTCGATTAGGCGCTCGGTGGTGCTAATCGCTTTATCCCATCTGGTTAGGATTTTGGCGATTTTTTGCTGTTCTAAAAGAGGAGGCATAACTACTTTAAGCTTCTTTAGATTACTTATAGATAGAAACGGTTGTGCTCCTCCTGATTTAGCACTCTGGGTGATTTTTTGCTGTCTAGACTTATAATATTGATAGAGGAACATACCATCCAATAATTTTGGATCTGGCTTTAGCAAGGCTATATTTTTCATACTAAATTCGAAATCAACATTTACATAAGCACAATCACCGATGTTGCCTGCTCCAATATTAACTATCAATAAGTCTCCCTTTTCAGGGTTGCAACGCTTGTAAATAATATTATGATCGTCTTTGCGCAAGAATAAGCACTTGTCAAAAGTTATAGTACCTTTTTTAATATGAACAGATTTGATATATGGCATACCGTTTATGGTTGTAGCAGGAGTGTCATGCGTTCCATCTGTAATTTTTGTACATACACTTATTGCATCAACAACTTCCCAATCAGAGGGGATGTTCCCTAGATGTAGATGTTTGATGAAATTATTATTTTCCATAACCTAATTCCTTTAGGTAGCCTTCCATTTGTATTTCCAAAGTCTGTAATTGCTTTTGTAATTGAACACGTTCAGTGCGCACTACAACTAAGTCAATCTCAGCTTCTTCCTCAAAGGTGTCAACATAACGAGGAATGTTAAGGTTAAAGTCGTTTTCTTTAATCTCATCAAATGTTGCTAGATAAGCGTATTTATCAACACTCTCGCGGGCTTTGTAGGTATCGATTATTTTTTGAATATTCTCTGGTGTTAATTGGTTCTGATTTTTGCCTGACTTAAACTCTCGGCTGGCATCAATAAACAGCACGTTTTTATCCGTTTTTTGTTTTTTAAATAGCAAAATGGCGGCGGGGATACCTGTACCAAAGAATAGTTTTTCGGGTAAGCCAATAACAGTATCAAGTAGGTTTTCTTCTATTAACTGTTGACGAATTTTACCCTCTGAAGATGCTCTAAATAATACGCCATGAGGCACAACAACACCCATGCGACCTGTTTCTGGCTTAAGGGTTTCAATCATGTGACTGATGAACGCATAATCACCTTTAGTTTTCGGTGGAACGCCTCGTCTAAAGCGACCATATGGGTCGCTGCTAGCATCTTCATGCCCCCACTTATCTAGACTGAACGGTGGATTGGCTGTGACGATGTCAAAGTGTAATAAGCCTGTTCCTTCTTTTTCCAATAAAAGGGGATTACGAATCGTGTCACCCCATTCAATGCGGTGGTTGTCTTCACCGTGTAGGAACATGTTCATTTTGGCGAGTGCCCACGTTGCACCAATGGCTTCTTGACCGAATAAAGCATATTTTTTTGAGCCAGAATTTTTACGTACCATGGCGCCACATTTAAGTAACAACGAGCCAGAACCACAGGCAGGATCACATATTTGGTCACCTTCAACTGGCTCTAAAATGGTGGCGAGTAAGTCGGAAACTTCTGGCGGAGTATAGTATTCACCTGCGGTGGCACCGCTGCCTGCGGCAAAGTGTTTAATGAGGAATTCGTAGGCATTACCAATAACATCTAAACTACCAACACGCTCTGAACTTAGGTTAAGAATGTCTTTACCAAAATCTTCTAATAAGTGGCGCAGTAAATCGTTTTTTTGTTTTTCTTGGCCTAGTTTGTCGGTATTAAAGCTGATGTCTTGGAATACATTTTTAAGCTTAGTGCCGTTGGCTTCTTCTAATGCGTGTAGCGCTTGGTCAATACGTTGCCCGTTACCTGCTTGGTGACGTTGTTCGTATAAATCCCAAAAGCTAGCACCTTCAGGTAATACAAAACGCTGCTTTGACATCATGGCAGTGATTAATTGTGGATTATCACCATGTTGTTCAACGAGCTTCTTGTAGTCGTCTTTATATACATCTGAGATGTATTTTAAGAACAGCATGGTCAACACGAAGTCTTTGTAGGTATCTGCGTTGATAACCCCTCTAAAGGTGTCGCAAGCCGCCCATACGGCTTTGTTGATATCGTCCTGATTGATTTGGCTGTTTGGCATTTGTTTTATTCCTTGTTTTTCTGTTAATTCGTTTATTTAGTAGATTATTTTTATCAACTTGCTGATTCATTACGTTGTTAATGCTTTATGTGCAATCGCATCAAGTTGTTGTTGTCTGTTTTCAATGAGTTGTTGTAATATTTTTTGTTCTTTTACTGCGCAGTGGTGCATTGCCGTTAATTGTTTCTGTTTTTCTATCGGCAGCATTGTAATGGGTACATATTCTAATATTTGCCTACGCACACTTAAATAAAGGGAACCTTCTGCCGTTGTTTGAAAATAGCGCTGTGCAGGTAATTGATTTAATTGCCAGCATACAAATTCTGGCGTTACCAACTCTTTAAATGCTGGTTTTATTCGTACTAAAAAGAAATGTGGTGAGCACACCGTTTGCTTTGGTAAATTTTCAACCAATGCGGAATAATGTTTGGCTCCTTTTGCCACAAAGAGTATATCTCCCGACTTTAACCAGTCGGGCTGTTTTTTACTTGTTAGCGTGGTTGTGATTACTTCATCCTGAACTATCTCTCCAGTGGCTTTTGTGTTTCGCACCTGCACAACATGCACATCACCATTTATATCTGGCTCTATGCTGCCCCTAAATGGGTGGCCTGAATGGATATCTGCAATATCGTAAAGTTTTATGTCGTTAGGCATATTACAAACTTTGTTATTCATGAGTTTTACAACCTTAGTCATATGACTATTTGTAATATAGATACTCTTATTGTTGAATATCTTTGCTTTATTTAATGTTGATTATAGTGGCGCGTTTACAACCAAATATCAAGCTGTTTTTTGCAGTATTTTAATGGAGCGTTTTTATTGGTGTTTTTTGATATGAAAATAAGTGATAAAGATCTTTTAAAATTAGTGTCGCAGGAGGAGGACTTATTTGTTCGGAATGTATACAAAAATCATTGGACAGTCGCTATGTCTTTTGTTTTTTTGATTTAAGATAGTTTTGTCAAAAAGCATTTATAAAGAGTCTAAATAAATGTAGTCTTATCTTATATTGATGAATAAAGGCCTAGTATATGTGAAGTAAGATCATACGAAATTTTCCTGAGCGTGAAGGCCCATGGTTCTCAACTTTTAATTCATTCGCTATATTTCGAACATTATCTCTTGTAATTTAAATTAGATACTTTATCTTTTGGCTTAGTATTCCTAAGTTCAGAGGTCTTTATGGCTTTTTTATTTTCTCCAAAGGCAACTCCATTTTCTGATGAATCATTAGAGAGTTACTTATTACGTATTGTTTCTGAAAATTTCTTTGATTCTTATGAAGAGCTTAGCCTCGCAATTAGAGAGGAGTTACATGAACTTGATTTTGAAGCTCATGGGGCTTTTCCTATCGACTTAAAAAGATTGAATGTTTATCACGCGAAACATAATAGTCATTTCAGAATAAGGGCGCTAGGTTTACTCGAAGCCCTGTTAGATCTTCCTCGCTTTGAACTGCAAAAAATTGCTTTACTAAAATCAGATGTAACCTTTAATTCTTCGGCTGCTTTATACAGAAATGGGGTAGATATTCCTCAGAAATTTATTCGTTATCAAGGTAATAGGAAAGCCTATTCTATTCCTATTTGTCCGCATTGCTTACGAGAGGAAGCTTATATAAAGCAAAGTTGGCACATCGAATGGGTAAATATCTGTGTTAAACATCAATGTACTCTCATTCATAATTGTCCTGAATGTAATTTACCAATTAATTATATCGAAAATGAGTCTATTACTCATTGTTCATGCGGCTTTGAATTAGCCTCTGCAGATAGTCTGCCGGTAAAAGAAAAAAGTATTAAATATTTACATGCATTGTTGGATTCAAATATATGCTCTGGTAGTAATCCTTTGTTTAATTTTACGACTTCAAGTGACCGTTTTGCAGCTCTTCTCTGGTTTCATAAAAGGTATTCCCATAAAAATGTGTTTTGCTTAGATGAAGCCGTAGAATATTTTAGTGAGTGGCCAGCAAGTTTTTATAAAGAGCTAAATGGCTTAACTAATAATGCAGAAATGAAACTCATTGATTTGTTCAATAAGACTGAGTTTAGGTTTATTTTTGAAGATCTGATCTTATCCTCTCCTAACACTCAAATATTAGAGAAGCCTCATTTTATTCTTATTACCTTATTAGATTATTTAGCGGCATTAATAGAAGAAAACCCTAAATCAAAGAAAGCGAATATCGGCGATTTATTGGTGAGTGTTTCAGAAACTGCTTTGCTGCTTGGTACATCCATAGATCAAGTTTATAGATTATATCAAGATGGTATTTTTCAAACTGCATTCAGACTTAAGCTGAATCAGCGAATTAATCCTAATAAAGGCGTATTCTTTTTAAGGCAAGTCATAGAGTACAAAGCAAGTTTTGGAAATGATAAAAATAGAATGTACGTATCGGCATGGTGAATAGTATGCATTTAAAAGAGTTACTAGAAATTCAAGATATTACTGAGCGAAATAAACTATTGAGGCGTGCTTTTAGCGCTTATACTGAAACCATTGATATAACCGGCTGTGAAGAGTTTGCGCTTATTATTCTATTAAATTTAACTTATCGTAGAAACCAAGTGGAGGACTTACTTGATAAGGTATTAGCAAAAAAAACGCTAAATAATGAGGATTACATTGGTAAATGTATTAATGAAGTCGAATGGTTTCATACTCATAATTTGAAATATCCCGATATTAGAGTAAGTAAACAAACGTTAGCAGTAAATCCACCTCCATTACATCCTCATGTTTTGAGTAGTGCTAATTATGATAAAATCTTTGGTTGGTCACATGATTCAGCCAAAGTAAATGTGGTTAAGTTATTTCTTAGCTATTTTAAATGGCAAGATGATAGCTATTGTCTTGCACAAATTCTAGTATCTCTGCCTGATGATTGGAAAGCTGCATTCACTTCATTGGGAATGAAAGTTAAGGTGCTTTTAAATTTATGTGGCAGAGTTTCAAGTGTTTTGCCGGAAGAGGTTATTCCAAGTTTTGTAGATCGTTATTGTCGTCAAATTAGAATGCCTTATCACGATGGTTACACTGCCATTACACCTGTCATTAGTCATTCTATACAATCTAAAATACAACAAGCTGCAATTCAAAAGAAAGGTTCATTTACTAAAGTCGAATTTACGCGTACAGCTGCGGTTAGTGAGCTAGTAGCTTCTATCGGCGGGTTTGTTAATGCATTGAGTTATCCTCCTGACGTAGGTATAAGCCATCATGGTTTAAGTCAGTCTCGATTGTTTCAAATACAAAATGGAAAGCAAATATTTAATGGAAACGTGTTATTAAAGCCGCAGTTTATCGGAGCACTAGAAGGGATAATCTTTAACCATAGTGCACTAGCACTAAAGCAACGTCGGCAGTTAAGAGTTAAAAGTATTAAAGAATTAAGAAATACACTTTCAGAATGGTTCGCACCTATTCTAGAGTGGCGTTTAGATATCATTGAAAACAGAGTTAACCTAATTGACTTTGAAAGTATTAATGATCAATTAGAATATAAATTAGTATCAACTTCTGACGATAAATTACCGTCATTGGTTATTCCCTTATTTGGTTCGCTAAATAGTATGCTTGCTAATATACCGATGATGCAAAAATATGCTTTTCACCCTAAGTTAATGGAGCCTTTGAAGTTTGCTTTAAAATGGCTGCTAAGTAACATCGGGAATGAAAGTGATGTTGCCATAAAAGACGATGACTTGCCTTTTAGGTATTTACACTTAAGTGGTGTTCGGGTCTTTGATGCGCAAGCTCTATCGAATCCTTATTGCTCGGGTATACCATCGTTAACCGCTGTTTGGGGGATGTTGCATCATTATCAGAGGGAGCTTAATCAGGCCCTTGGTCTTGGTGTTCGCTTTACTTCTTTTTCATGGTTTATTAGGGATTACTCTTTGATTCCGGGAAAAAAACTTCCTGAAATAAATTTACATGGCACTAAACCGAACGATGTAAAGCGACCTGGAATTATAGACAATCAATATTGTGATTTAACATTTGATTTAGTGGTTCATATTGATGGTTATCAGGATGAATTATTGAAATTGGATGATGAGCCTGAATTGTTGAAAGCTCACTTTCCATCAAACTTTGCGGGTGGTGTGATGCATCAACCTGAATTAGATTCCAATATTGATTGGTGTCGTTTATATCATAAGGAAAAATTTCTATTTGAAAAAATTCGACGATTACCATTATCTGGTTGCTGGGTGATACCTACTGAATACAAGGTACATGACTTCGAATCATTATTTGCAATTTTAAATAATGATTCAAAATTGAGTCCTTCCATGATGGGTTATATGTTATTAAATAAGCCAGAGCCTAGACCTGGATCACTAGAAAAAATGCATTGCTATGCAGAACCTGTTATTGGGGTCGTTGAATACTCACCGGCAATTAATATTAGGTTAAAAGGTAAAAGAAATTACTTCCATAAGGCTTTTTGGATGTTAGATGCACAAGAAAAGTTTATGCTAATGAAAAAAATTTAAACAGAAGGTGCTTTATGGAACTATGTAATATATTAAAATATGATCGCTCCCTTTATCCTAGTAAGGCTGTGTTTTTTTATAAAACAGATGATTCCGACTTTGTTCCTCTTGAAGCAGATATATGCCGTATTCGAGGGCCTAAGTCTGGTTTCACTGAGGCATTTACACCGCAATTTTTACCCAAAAATCTATCCACTCAAGATTTAACACATAATAATATATTAACATTGGAAGAATGTTACGTGCCTCCGAATGTTGATCATCTATATTGTCGTTTTTCTTTACGAGTACAAGCTAATTCACTAGCTCCTTCTGGTTGTAGTGATCCTGAAGTATTCTCCTTACTTAAAGAGTTTGCAGAGGTATTCAAAGAGCGTGGAGGTTATAAAGAGTTGGCCGTTCGGTATTGCCGCAATATTTTATTGGGCACATGGTTATGGCGTAATCAAAATACAGGTAATACGGAAATTAAAATTAAAACCAGCTCTGGCAATGACTATTTAATCAATAATACTCGTAAAGTTGCATGGGAAAGTAAATGGTCTGATGAAGAGTTAAAAACGTTAGAAGATTTAAGTAATGAAATTCAAAATGCGCTGATCGACCCTAATGTATTTTGGAGCGCTGATATAACTGCAAAAATAGAAAGTGTATTTTGTCAGGAGGTTTACCCTAGCCAAATACTTACCGATAAAGTTTCACAAAGTGAAGCTTCAAAGCAATTTGTAAAATCCAAATTTAGTGATGGGCGTTATGCCGTTAGCTTTAATTCAGTAAAAATAGGTGCTGCCTTACAATCTATTGATGATTGGTGGGATGATGGGGCAAGTAAACGACTACGAGTACATGAGTTTGGTGTAGATAAAGAAATAGGAACGACTCGTCGCCCTCCTCATTCTGAACATAATTTTTATCATATATTAAAAAGCGCTGAAAGGTATTTGAGCGAACTGAATAAATTTAATGCTAATAACGGTGAGGTCGTTAATCCAAATATCTATTATCTTTTTTCTGTATTAATTAAAGGTGGAATGTTCCAAAAAAAAGCAGAAAGTAAAAAAGGATAATTTATGAAAAGATATTATTTTATGATTCATTTTTTGCCTAAAGAAGCAAATCTAGCTTTATTGACAGGTCGTTGTATTTCTATCATGCATGGTTTTATTTTAAAGCGAGATATTCAAGGTGTAGGTGTAACATTGCCTGCTTGGTCTGATTTATCAATTGGTAATGTCATTGCTTTTGTCCATTCCGACAAGAAAGTTTTGCAAATGCTGAAAGAGCAGTCTTATTTTGAAGATATGCAGAACTGTGGTTTTTTTGAACTAACTTCTGTTACTGCAGTGCCTGATAATTGTGAAGAAGTTTATTTTAAACGTAACCAAGCAATTGCAAAAATATTTACAGGTGAAAGTAGAAGACGTTTAAAACGTTTAGAGAAAAGGGCATTATCTAGAGGCGAAACCTTTAATCCACAAAAATGTGTAGTTTCAAGGGAGTTTGATGTGTTTCATCGCATTGCCATAAGTAGCAATAGTAATCAAAATGACTACATACTTCATATCCAAAAGCAGAAGGGGGGGACTAAAGTTGGGTCTACATTTAGTAACTATGGTTTTTCTTCTAATGAAAAGTTTGATGGGAGTGTCCCCGATTTATCTCATTTAGTAATGAAATTATAACCTTTATTTTTAATGCTAAACTAACTTGTTGATTTAATACCATTCTTTTTTTTAACTTAAATTTTGGTTAAAATGAGGTTCAGACTCTAACGTTTTGATTTATAAAATGAATGGTTTGATTTTTAATAGTGTCCTGCCGAACAGGCAGCTGAGAATGAAAATAAAATTGAAGCATGGATGAAAGATGGGTGTCCTGCCGAATAGGCAGCTGATAATAAAAAAAATCGCTTTGATGTATATGTTAAACAATTTCTGCCGAACAGGCAGTTTTATATAAAGAGAGTATAGGGTCTTTATATACCTAAATAGTTGAATAATTATTTGTAATTTAATTACATATTGAAAATGGCTTGAATATTAATTTTTTTAATTTGTCAGTGTATGGTTGTATTTTATGTCAAAGTTTACTTTTATATATGATGTAAGCAAATGATTTACTGTACCATGTTATGTCAGAGTATGATTTCAGCGACAATTTTAAGTGCCTGTTTATTTTGGTTATAAACAACTTATTTGAGAGAAGATAAATGTTTTTTGTTTTTATACTAAGCTTGAGCTTGAATCAAAATGTAAATCAGAAGTTAAATAAGATTAAATTTACACTTAAAATATTTAGTGGAATCAGGTATTCTTCAGCAAATTAATTTAACAACACAGTGGATATTTCAATGATTGTATTAGGACACCAAAACCCAGATTGCGATAGTTTATGTAGCGCTATCGGCCTTGCTAGCTTATTTAACAAAATGGGTAAAACTGCAACGCCTGCCTTACAAGGTGAGCCAAATCCTGAAGCATTATTTTTATTAGAGCAATCTGGTTTACCACAACCAGAAATTCGCACTGAAGTTGCTGGCGAAGAAATCTTTATTGTTGATTACTCTGATTGGGGCCAAGGTACGGCTGATATGAAGAAAGCAACTATTTTAGGGATTGTTGATCATCATAAACTAGGTGATATTACGACATCTACACCGCTTGAATGTTGGATTTGGCCTGTTGGTTGTAGTGCAACGATTGTTTACAACATGTATAAATTTAATAACCAAGTCCCAGATGCTCCAGTTGCTAAAATGATGATGGGTGCCATCATCTCAGATACTGTTAACTTCCAAGGCCCTACAACAACAGATATCGATATTGTTGCAGCTAACGAATTAGCTGAAATTGCAGGCGTTGAAGATATTCAGGCATTTGCCAAAGCACAATTTGATGCAAAATCTGATATTAAATTAGTTTCAGCAGAAGAATTAATACTACGAGATCAAAAAGTATTCGAAATGGCGGGCGAAAAGCTAGCAATTGGTCAACTTGAATTAACTTCGTTAGAAACTGCATTTTCTAAAAAAGAAGCAATGCTGGCTGAAATGAAAAAACTGCAAGCAGCGAAAGGTTTTCATTCAACAATCGTTTTATTAACTGATATTAATAAATTAGATACAACGGCATTAATCGTTTCTAAAGATGCGGATAAAGTGGCTAAATCATTAAATAGCACAGTCAATGATTCTATGTTTGAGTTACCAGGAGTGGTAAGTCGTAAAAAACAAATTATTCCATTCTTACAAGCTGCGTTCGAAGGTTAATCATTATTTAGCGTATTACTTTTAATCGTAAACGTAATTGATTACTGCAAATAAAAGGCGAGTCTCGTTATGAGTCTTGCCTTTTTTATTGGCATGCTTTAACTATTTTCGGTATAACTTAACTTTCTATTTTTATCTGTATTGAGGTTCCATGCATATTCACATACTTGGTATTTGCGGCACGTTTATGGGCGGTGTTGCAATTCTTGCTAAATCATTAGGTTATAAAGTTACGGGGTCGGACAAAAATGTTTATCCGCCAATGAGCACACAACTTGAAGAGCAAGGAATTGAGCTTATCCAAGGTTTTGATCCAAGCCAATTAGATAGTCAGCCTGACCTAGTTGTAATTGGGAATGCAATGAGTCGTGGGAATCCATGTGTAGAAGCCGTTTTAGATAAGCAAATACCTTATATTTCTGGGCCACAATGGTTATTAGAGCATGTTTTAAAAGATCGTTGGGTGCTAGCGGTTGCGGGGACGCATGGAAAAACATCAACATCTAGTATGCTTGCTTGGGTATTAGAATACGCAAAAATGGAGCCAGGATTTTTAATTGGTGGTGTACCTGAAAACTTTGGTTTATCAGCTCGCTTAGGTGAAACACCATTTTTTGTAATAGAAGCTGATGAATACGATAGTGCCTTTTTTGATAAGCGTTCTAAGTTTGTTCATTACCATCCAAGAACACTCGTTTTAAATAACTTGGAATTTGATCATGCCGATATTTTTGAAGATTTAAATGCGATCAAAAAACAATTTCATCATTTGATGCGTACTGTACCTAGTACTGGACGAGTTTTAATTCCTAATAAAGATGAAGCATTAATGTCTGTTAAGCATATGGGGTGCTGGAGTGAAGTAGAATATCTAGGGCAAGATTGGTCGAGCAATAAAATTAAAGAAGATGGTACCGTGTTTGATGTGTCACTCAATGGGAAACATCAAGGGCAAGTGGCGTGGCAATTAATGGGAGATCATAATGTCGATAATGCATTAGCCGCTATTGCCGCAGCAAGACATGTTGGCGTCACCCCTGAAATCGCGATCGAAGCGTTAGCTGAATTTAAGAGTATTAAGCGTCGCATGGAAGTAAAAGGGAAAATTAACAATATTACTGTTTATGATGATTTTGCTCACCATCCAACGGCAGTGAAAACGACATTAGCGGGTTTACGTGCGAAGGTTGGTAATGAAAAAATTATTGCTGTTTTAGAGCCTCGTTCCAACACCATGAAATTAGGCGTTCATAAAGAAGCATTGGTGAATTCATTATCTGCTGCTGATATCGTTTATTGTTTCGAAGATGAAAATATTCAATGGTCGATGAAAGAGTTATTTAGCGAACAAGGTAAGAGTGTGAATGTTGAAACCCAGATCGATGATTTAGTCGATAAACTGGTAAAACAAGCAAAACCTAATGATCATATTCTTATTATGAGCAACGGTGGCTTTGGAAATATCCACCAAAAATTACTAAATAAATTAGAGAGTGTAAATGCAATTTAACGATACAGTAACATTAGGCGTAACCGGCGCATCTGGTAGTGGATATTTTTTACGTTTATTGCAAAGCATGGTAAATGCGAACGTTAAAGTTTATTTAATTTTATCAGAGGCTGCACAAATAGTGCTTAAAACGGAAGTTGACGAAGATTGGCCAACAGAAATTAACGCATTAAATGAATTTTTAGTCTCTCGCTTTAATACTAAAAAAGATCAAGTCATTGCCTTAACAGCTAAAGATTGGTTTTCGCCTGTTGCTTCAGGATCTTCTGCTCCTAAAAAAATGGTTGTATGTCCATGTAGTTGTGGAACGTTAGCTTCAATTGCTCAAGGTTTATCTAATAATTTAATTGAGCGTGCTGCTGATGTCGTTTTTAAAGAAAGAGGGCAATTAATCGTAATGCCAAGAGAGACACCATTTTCTACATTACATTTAAAGAATATGCTGACCTTATCCGAACTGGGTGCCACTGTTATGCCATTGGCCCCTGGTTTTTATCATAAACCAACGAGTATCGATGAATTACATGACTTTATGGTGGCACGTGTCATGGATCATTTAAAGATAGAACACCAAGCGAGTAAAAGGTGGTGTGAGTAATATATCACCTATAATGGTAATGCCGATCAGTTAAGAAAAATTAGTTGATTTTTAACGTAAGAAGATCAAAATCCTATGACTCAAAAGGTCATGGGATTTTTTTATGGAACTTTCAGAAGCACTCGCTCGCACATCA
>NZ_SNUB01000003.1 GCF_004378355.1 Psychromonas algicola | reverse complement strand
ATATTTGATAGTTTACCAGGTGCAGGCCCACGACTAGCTCCACGTTTGTTAGTTGCTTTTGGTAGTAATAGAGATCGCTATAAGGATGCCTCAGAACTACAAAAATACGCTGGTATTGCGCCGGTCATTGAACGCAGTGGTAAGAAAATGTGGGCACATTGGCGATATAGTTGCCCGACTTTTTTAAGACAAACATTTGTAGAGTGGGCAGGCTTTTCTATTCGTTATTCGTTTTGGGCAAAAGCGTATTACGAACAACAAAAAGCCAAAGGCAAGCCGCATAATAGCATTATTAGATCATTGGCATTCAAATGGATAAGGATTGTATTTAGGTGTTGGAAAACGAATACACCGTATGATGAATCGACATATTTAGCTGCATTAAAACGAAGAGATTCGCCGCTTTTAAAGTTTGCAATAAATTGCTAATTTTACTAGCGGTCCACCTCAGGGCGTGTTGTTAGAGCGTATGCTCAACGATTAAGCGAGCCGATTGTTTTATGCAAAGTGCGTTAGTGTCTATTGAGATAGTATTTTTGTTTGGGATTGCACCAAATTTATTTTCCGATAAAACTTTATTTAGTTCTTTTGGACATTGAAGTTTATTAGTTCCTATACGAGATTCTCCCGTTACTCTCTCAGCTAGAACTTCCGCTGAAACCTTCAGGTAAACAGGGAGAATCTCTCCGCCATAACGTGCAACTATTGATTCCCATTGCTCCACAACTTCTATATCTAGTACCTCATCAAAACACAGAGTCACTATTAGCCCCTCTAGTTTATTTTGACAAGCTTTTTCTATCGCTAACGTCCGAAGCTGATCGACAAACTCATAAAAATCATCCTTCCCAAATTCTGAATAGACTTCTAAAGCTATATCTACAGTAAGATGATTATGTAGAATGTTGTATCCTAGTTCATCCTTCAAAAGCTTAGCCAAGGTTAGCTTTCCAGATGCTGGAGGACCATGCAAAATTATCAGTTTCATAAAACGCTCTAACGCCGCGCTATACCGCAGCTTTGTAGTTGATTGATTTGTGGCAGTCTTTTTCGCCACAAATTCAAGCGACGGAAAAGCTGTCGGCATAAGCGCTTTGTTAAATTTATCTACGCTTATGCTCAGTTCTGGATGCAATATCTGGAATCGAATCGGAAGGTGTAATTACAGTTCTAACGCTAGCTCGCTCGCCCAAACGCTGCTTTGCTACATATGTAAATGTCTTTCCTGTTCGAGCCGCCTCAGCTCTAATGTCTTCGATTTCATCACCCGAAATGAGTTCTCCAGAAGCTTCGATCATTGTCGAAAGGTGGTATAGAGACTCTTCCTCTTGGCTAGAACTACCGGAGAACTCTAAAATATCATCTAGGGGGAAATTCATTGCATCCTCCATTCCAGCACCAGCAGAGCCAAAATCATGCCCAAATATATCTCCATGTTCAATGCTACTATTTAGAACAAACAAATCATGGTCGTTAAATGGGATATGGAAATCGTTGAAGTTAATAAACTGACGGCCATCAATCCTCATCTGAAAGTGATAATGAGGATAATCTATGGACAATCCCTTATGCCCAGAAAAATCATTTTTTGAGCAGTCGAATGTCCACTCAATATTTTTCCACTTTATTGTGTATGAAATGATTTTCCCTTCTTTCTGCTCTGATTTTAAGTCATTTATATTAGCCAGTGGGCGCTCTTCATTTGCGCACCATCGCAAATATGCAGCGATATTTACATACCCATACTTGTTATATACCTTAGAAAAGTCCTTCTTTTTGAACTTACATCTTCTTAATAACCAGTGCAGGCATGGATTGCTTTTACTTAGTGTGCTGAAGTTTTTACCGCACAAATAGCAGGTATCATTTGCGTATCCATCTCTAAAGGCTTTGACTTGGCGCTGGTGCTCATCACGACTTCTCCGGTTTGCTTCCTCAATTTTTTCATGTGGAATGCTATCCCAAAAATTCTTCAGCCTTTCCGCATCATACTCCATACTTGCTCCAAGAATTTAACGCTTTGCTAAGCGGCTAAAAATTGTTGACTAAAATAGCGAGGAACGAGCAAAAGCCAACTGTTTTTTGTCCGTTTAAGCAACTTGTTATAACTAAATTACACCTAGCCTATCAGGTTTTAAAATAAATGAACCCTGCGATTCAAATAACTTATTTGCTAGAGCCTCTGAGCTACTCTCTTTTGCGTAACCCAACTCTTCAGGTGTGATACCTGTTATTTGTAGAATATCGACCTTGCCAGATATTAAGTCGAATGATTCAGGGAACTGATTTGGCTTTACGACCATTAAGTTTGAGATATTTGGCTCAATAGACATAGGAATACGATCACCGTAGTCCACTAGTGGTTTGTCACCATATTGACCAACAGAAACTAAAATATTGAAAGCGACCAAACTCCGTAAGGTATTTATAGCCCAGTCATTTTCTTCGTTTGTTTCAAGGATAAACTCAGTGCCAAAGCCTGAGTATTCTTCTGGTTTATCTGACTCCCAAGAATTAGACATACCAGAAGTAACATAAACCCAAGTGCTGCGGTCACTAGTGGGCGCGTATTTAAAAACACCATAGTGTAACCAGCGTGGATCAATGTCATCGATACCAAATTGATTTTTGAATAAGGAAGCATCTAGCGGATAAATACCTTCACCTGTCCCACCAAATAATTCAGGGTATATTTGCTCTTCTCGTTGTTCCCACGAATCTTCCAGCAAGCTCATAATCTTCCTTTAGTTATAACAGTATATTATCCATAATTCACGATAGTAACGGATTATGGCTTGTAAAATTAATATAAAAAATAACAATTAATTCATTAACAGTCAAAGCTTTACAGCATTTTAATAATGGCAATATTAACTATTACTTTTGTAGAAACTAAGCACTGCGTCATACTCAGCTTTTTTGTGCTGAGTATGACGCAGTGCTTAAAAAATTAAAGATTATGAATCAATAAATTAGAAATTTAGCCATGTAGAAAGTGAGCATCTTAGTGCTCACTTTCTACACAAAATATTACATTTTTGGGGAAATATCATTATAACTGTGTAAAAACACAGATTATTAAAATATTTTTCACAATCTCTTCGAGATGTGATTCGATCAAAACGAGCTAGTCTACAAACAGAAAAACTATTTATATTGAGTGAAGCTTTTCATATTTGAATCTAAGTTTTTAATGATAAAAGACACCCTAAATAAATGAATAAAGTTAGGTGCTTTTTTGCATCGGCAACTTTAAAGAAATAATACTGGTAAGTAACAAAAAGCCAAAGGCAATCCATAAACACGCGGCAAAGCCATACACTTGATAAACCCAGCCCGATAACAAAGTCCCTACTAAGCGCCCCATTGCATTGGCCATATAATAAAAACCAACATCTAAAGACACGCCGTCTTCTTTTGCGTAACTAATAATGAGGTAGGAATGTAATGATGAGTTAATCGCAAAAATGGCACCAAAAACTAACAAACCAATGCCAATAACCCATTGTGCTTGCCATTGTAATTCAACACCAAAAGCTAAAATCCCCGTCACAAGCGTTAATAAACAACACCATAAAACCGCACTTTTTCCATTGGGTGCATGGCGTTGCTCAGAATGAGCAGCTGAAAAGTAGTGAGTGATTTTAGGCGCAATACCTTGAACAATGCCATAAAGAATTACCCAAACCGCAATAAAACTTCCTACCACGGCGTGTTCCCAGCCAAAGATACTGGCTAAGTAAATAGGTAAAGCCACTACAAACCACACATCACGAGAAGCGAATAAGAATAACCGCGCCGCAGAAAGGATGTTCACTGATTCTGACTTAGAAAACATCTGTGAAAATTTAGGTTTTGTTTTTGCTTTACCTAAGTCTTTTTCTAGGTAGGCGATACTTAGTACAAACACTAGCGCCAACACAGATGCCATTACCACTAAGGCCATTTGGAATCCTACAGTGGTCAATAATAAACCACCTAAGAAAAAGCCTGCTCCTTTTAAGGCATTTTTAGAGCCCGTTAAAATGGCAACCCATTGGTATAATTTGCCCTGCTGATCATTGGGTATGAGTGTTTTTATCGCGCTTTTTGCGCTCATTTTATTAAGGTCTTTAGCAATGCCGGATAACGCTTGAGCAGCCATTACCCAAGCCACACTTAACCAATCGCTAGGTACCGTCAGTAATAATAACGCAACGACTTGCATCGCAAGACCAATATTCATGGTGCGATTTAAGCCAATTTTAGCCCCTAACCAACCACCAATTAAATTGGTGACGACACCAAATATTTCGTAAAACAAAAACAACAAAGCGATATTTAAAGGGCTGTACCCTAATTGATAAAAATAAAGCACAACCAACATGCGTAACGCACCATCGGTAATGGTGAAGTTCCAATAATTGAAAGTGACTAACAAATATTGGCGTAACGGTTTATCAAGCTTTAAAAACCACTTCATTGTTTATCCCTTACAAGTTTAGGCTAAGCCGACTTTTTTCATTAATTCAGCAGTACGTGTTGCATAACCCATTTCATTGTCATACCACGCATAGATTTTTAGCATACGCTTACCAATCATCATGGTTGATAACGCGTCAACAATAGTAGAGCGTTGGTCCCCACGATAATCGATAGACACTAGCGGACGCTCTTCATAACCAAGAATCCCCGCCAATTCACCTTCAGCAGCTTCTGCTAATAATTGATTCACTTCTTCTGCGGTTGTATCACGCGCAACTTCAAAGACAATATCGGTTAACGATGCATTCGCTAATGGAACGCGAACAGCATGACCGTTTATTTTGTCTTTTAACTCTGGGAAGATTTCAACAATTGCTTTAGCTGAACCGGTTGTGGTTGGGATCAAGCTCATGCCACAAGCACGTGCACGACGTAAATCTTTATGTGGTGCATCTAAGATAGTCTGCGTGTTAGTTAAATCGTGAATAGTGGTAAAAGCAGCATTAGTGATCCCCACTTTTTCATGAATTACTTTTACAATTGGCGCTAAACAGTTAGTGGTACAAGAAGCTGCTGTTACAATTTTATGTAGCTCAGCATCAAATACATGTTCATTCACACCAACAACAATATTGGCGATATCATCATGTTTAACAGGTGCAGAAACCACAACACGTTTAACGCCTTGCTTAAGGTATTTATCTAACAATGTTTTTTCACGGTGAACGCCTGTTGCTTCCACAACCACATCACAACCGGACCAATCAACGGCATCAATATCTGCTTGCTGACTCACTGCAATCGATTTTCCTGCAATTGTCATACTGTTATCTGCACTTTCAACGGCATGTGACCAACGCCCTTGAATCGAATCAAACTCTAATAAATGCGCTAAGGTTTTTGCATTCCCTGCCACATCGTTAATGTGTACAAATTCCACTTCAGGCCAATCAAATGAAGCTCTCATGACTAAGCGCCCAATACGTCCAAATCCGTTAATACCGACTTTAATTGTCATAGTTTTCTCACTCTTTTTAATTAATTATTTTGTTTTGCATGTTGATAATTAGCGATATCTTGCTGATATTCTGTCTTTAAACAATTGGATGCGGTTAAGCCTGCGATCACTTTACGCATCCAACCTGGTAATTCTGCATTTACTTTGTAATAAACCCATTGCCCTTCTCGCTGATCAAGCAACACACCTGACTGGCGTAAAATAGCTAAGTGTCGAGAAATTTTAGGTTGGCTTTGATCCAAGGCGATACATAATTCACCGACACTGATTTGCTCTTCACGAGCAATCAGAATTAAACAGCGTAAACGCGTTTCGTCGGATAACATTTTAAAAAATTGATGGGGCAACATAAAAACATCCACATATACGAATATCCACATATATTAATTAAATACATGAACAAGTCAATGCATTATTTATATTCAATATGATGTTATTTTGTATAAGCCAGCTTTATGCAGGCAAGACTTTATTTAAGAATCGCTTTAAGCCAAGACAGCTTGTTTTTATAAGGAGGATAAATAACAGGAAGATCAAACCAAGTCGCCGCTTTTAACACACTCTTTTTATGTGAAAAAGTATCAAAACCATGTTTGCCGTGATAACTCCCCATACCACTTGAACCAACTCCACCAAAAGGTAAGTGAGGATTAACTAAATGTTGAATACAATGGTTAATGGCAACACCGCCCGCTTGAATATTAACGGTCAATGTATTTTGAATACGTTTATCTTGGCTAAAAATATAAGCCGCTAAAGGATGACTAGGCAAAGATTGAATAATAGATAACACGCTTTCAAAGTCAGAAAATCCAATCACTGGTAATACAGGGCCAAAAATTTCTTGCTGCATGATTTCATCGGTTAATTCAACGTTATGCATTATTGTTGGAGCAATATATCGTTGTTCGATATTAACGTCGCCACCAATTAACACTTTATCTGCATCAATCAACTGCCCAACTCGCTCAGTATGTCGCGTACTCACCATGCGTCCAAAATCTGGATTTTGACTTGCATCTTCACCATATAACGTTTTGATGCGTTGCGTTAATTTTGCTATAAACTGTTCTTTTATTGAATCATCTACTAATACATAATCAGGCGCTACACAGGTTTGTCCTGCATTAAGCATTTTTCCGTAAACGATACGTTTTACTGCGACATCAATATTGGCATCTGCACAAACAATACAAGGGCTTTTACCACCAAGTTCTAATGTAACAGGCGTTAAATTTTTAGCAGCAGCTTGCATGACAATCTTACCTACCTCACTACTTCCAGTGAAAAAGATATGATCAAATTTTTGAGCTAATAATGCCGTTGAATGTTCTACTTCGCCGTTAATACATTCAATGTATTCTGGTGCGAAAACAGAGTTTATTATTTGTTTCAACACTTCACTGACGTGAGGCGTTAATTCAGAGGTTTTTAATACGCTACAATTACCAGCCGCAATTGCCGCAATTAAAGGCGATAAACATAATGAAGCGGGATAATTAAAAGGCGCAATAATAAAACAGACACCTAAGGGATCTGAATGAATATAGCTGGTCGCAGGTTGTGATAATAAAGGCGTTTTTACTTTCTCAGGCTTCATCCACTTTTTAAGTTGTTTAATGGTTAAACTTAACTCATGCAACACAAAACCAATTTCAGTTAGATAGCTTTCATATTCAGATTTACCAAGATCTAAAAACAAGGCTTCAGTCAATGCAGATTGATGAACGATTATTGAACTTTTCAACAACAACAGTTGCTGTTCACGATAAGCGAATGAAAAAGGTTTATTCGCAATAAAAAAAGCACGCTGTTTTTCTACCAATTGTTGGTAAGAAGAGGTTAATGTCATCGTAAAAGCCTATATGTAAAAACTATATGCACACTATAAAAACAGAATCTTCATTTACCCAAATGCCTATTTCACATTAATTATGTATTTGAGGAACGGTTGTTAAACTTAATAATTGTGCAAAACCATCTTCTTCACTTAATGAGATATGGCCAACAGCAGAAGGAGAGAAAGCAGGCACACCAGCTGCAGGAGCAAGTTCGCCAACGATATAACCAACCAAGGGTAAATGTGAAACAATCAGTACAGATTTAAAACCCTGCGCTTTTAATGCTAATAATTCATCAACGGCCGCTCGTGCACTACCGCTAGGGGTTAAACAAGGCAATGTTTGAATATTACTGACGCCTTCAAAAAATGGACTCACCGATTGCCAAGTTTGTTGTGCTCTAACGTAAGGACTAACTATTACAGCATCTAATGACACATCTTGTTCAACTAAATATTTAGCCATTAATTCTGATTCTTGGCGACCGATATCAGTTAAATTACGTTCGGCATCGGAATAAGCCATCATTTCAGCTTGCCCGTGGCGCATTATATATATTTGCATACTATTTCTCCTGAGCAAAAAAAAGCTCCATTACCAAAGAGTATGGAGCTTAACAATTATTTAACAACTACTAAAGCAGTCTTAGTAATAGTATGATGTTTTTGATTAATCGTTTACAGGTTTATTGCCAGATAATTTTAAGATACCAACAGCGGCAACAAATACAGCAAGAAAACCAACAACAAAAATAGTTGGCATTGCCATGTAACCTAAAATATGCCAAATAATTGATTCTAATTCACTCATTGTTGCTCCTTAAATAATTTGAACACCTAATGAGAAAAAGAATACGCACTATTCACTTAAATAAACAGAAAAAAGAGGCAATTATAATCACTACTTTTGATCTAGTGCAAGATTCATTAATGTGTTTTGTAAAATAACGCTAATTTCAAAAAAATGGACCTAACTTAAGGAACTTTTTGATATTGAAGTTGCCTTTTATTGCAAGTATATTTCCTATAAATTAATAATGAAGATACCTAAAAATGGCTAAACAACAATTAAATCAATTACGTCACTATTTAAATCAAATGATCTTAGGGCAAAGCCAACTTGTTGACAGCTTATTAATAGCCTTGTTAGCAGATGGCCACATTTTAGTTGAAAGCCCACCAGGACTTGCAAAAACACGTGCAATCAATGCTCTATCAGATGGTATTGAAGGTGACTTCCACCGTATTCAATTTACACCTGACTTACTCCCATCGGATGTAACGGGCACCGATATTTTCCGCCAAGAAACTGGGCAATTTACCTTTGAAAAAGGGCCTATTTTTCATAATTTAATATTGGCCGATGAAATCAACCGTGCGCCTGCAAAAGTGCAATCCGCATTATTAGAAGCCATGGCTGAGCGTCAAGTGACAGTAGGCAAATCGACTTATGCGTTACCAGAATTATTCTTGGTGATGGCAACACAAAATCCATTAGAGCAAGAAGGAACCTATCCGCTTCCTGAAGCTCAGTTAGATCGCTTTATTATGCATATTCAACTTGATTACCCAGATGCAGCAACGGAACGTTTGATTTTGCAACTGAATCAAAAAGAAATTCTTAAACAAGAAATTGCAAAAGTAGAGCCACTTTCTGATACGCAAATATTTAAAATGCGTGAAGAAGTAATGAAAGTCAGCATTTCTGCGCATCTAGAGCAGTATGTTATCGACCTAATTATTGCCACTCGTGATCCAGCTCGTTTTGGTGAACAACTACCGCAATGGATAAGTTACGGTGCAAGTCCTCGTGCTACACTGGCTTTAATGCGAACAGCAAAAGCGAGAGCATGGTTAAATGATAGAGATTACGTGATCCCTGAAGATATCATCAGCAATTTATATCCTGTGCTCCGTCATCGCTTAATTCTAAGTTATGAAGCCGAAGCACAAGGTGTTGATGCAAACCAAGTTATCAAAGAAATCATTAATCAGGTGGCGATTGCAGGATAATGGATATTAATACACCAGCTATTTTAAAAAATACGCCCTATACGACGGGCGTAGATATACAACTAGCTGAATTATTAAATTATAAACAACACGGTAAACTAACTTTAAATGCAAAACGTTTACCCGCTTCTCGGCAATTATCAGGCAACTATTTAGCGAATATTAAAGGTCGTGGAATGGAGTTTGCGGAAGTGCGTCACTACCAAGCAGGAGATGACGTTCGCTCAATTGATTGGGCGGTTACCGCAAGAACAGGTAAAGCACACACCAAGTTATTCCAAGAAGAAAAAGAACGTCCTGTATTTTTGTTAGTTGACGTCTCCGACAGTATGGTTTTTGGTAGCCAACTGGTTTTCAAATCAGTCCAAGCTTGTCATCTAGCAGCGCTATTAAGTTGGCAAGCTAAACAACGCAATGACAGGCTAGGTGGCATTGTATTTAATCAACAAGAAGTGGCCGAATTAAAACCAACTTCTCGTAGCAAAGGTTTAATGGCTTTTTTACACAAAAGCCAACTGCTCTGTAAGAAAGTCGCTTTTAAATCAACGCAACAACAATCCCTACTAGATCAACTAAAACGACTTTCTCATTTAGTACAAACAGGTAGCCAAGTTCATTTGATCAGTGACTTTTCACAGTTGGATGAAGCGTGTTATAAATTGATTAATTTGATGCGTCGTCATAACCAAGTGACAGTGTGGCAAATCAGCGATCCCATTGAATCGCATTTGCCCAAACAAGCCTTACATTCAGGTTTAAAAATTGATTCGCTTAAAGGAAGTGGTTTTTTACGCAATCAAAAACAACAAAAATCATATCAACAAGCTGCCAGTCAACGCCAACAAATTATGGAAAGTAACTTACTTAAATATGGTATTGCGCATTACCATATTAGTGCTGCGACACCACTATTGGAGCAATTCAATGGCAACGCCTAACAACCCTTTTGAACAAATAATTTTACCTAATGAAGCCCCTTCTGCTTGGCCTCCAGCTCCCATTTATTGGGTAATACTCTGCTTAACTATTATTAGTATTGTAGGGTTAATTTGGTTTATTAAGCATCGTAAAAATAATAAAAAAATAGTTAAGCAAGCACTTGCTTCATTAAAACGATTACAAAAAAGTGAAGCTGATTTTGTAGCGTTAAATCAATTATTTAAAGGCTTATGTTTGCAATATTACCCGCGTCCTCAAGTGGCTTCATTAGCTGGTAAAGAATGGTTTATTTTTATCAATCAGCATAATGCCCAAAAACAATCCCTATTATTTGAGGATCAAGACACCTTTTGCCAACGTTTATATAAGCAACATTCTCTGTGCACATCACAGGATTTTGAAGCAGCAAAACAATGGATAAAAGACTTTCCTGCACAGGTGCTCGTATTACAAAAATCAATGCAAGTAGGTAAACACAATGTTTGAATTTAGCTATATCTGGGTGTTTGTTTTATTGCCTTTGCCTTTACTCGCTCGCTATTTATTAAAACGAAAAAAACAATCCTTTACTCAAGTTTGGATACCCTTAGCAGAGGGACTGCAACAGCCAAAATCAACGAAAGCGAATCCATTAATAGGCTTTGTGATCCCTTGGTTATTATGGTGTTTATTATTAGCAACGGTTGCTAAACCAATATGGTTTGATGAGCCAATACGTATTCAACAAAAAAGCCGCGATATGATCCTGTCGTTAGATTTATCTGGCAGTATGGAAGAAGTGGATATGCCATTAAATGGGAAAACCGTTGATCGGTTAACCCTAGTAAAATCGATAGTCAAAGACTTCGTCGCTAAACGAGAAGGTGATCGTTTAGGGCTGATTTTATTTGCCGATCATGCTTATTTGCAAACACCATTAACCTTTGATTTAAAAACCGTTTCAACCATGGTAGATGAAACTCAAATAGGATTAGTAGGTAATCGAACCGCGATTGGTGAATCTATTGCGATGGCAATTAAACGTTTTGTTGAAAATAAAAATGAACAACGCGTATTGATTCTATTAACTGATGGAGCAAATACTTCAGGCACCATAAAACCAATCACCGCAGCGCAACAAGCTGCTAAAAATGGTATTAAGATCTACACCATTGGTATCGGTGCCGATGAAATGGTTAAACGCAGCTTTTTTGGCAGTCAGCGAGTTAACCCTTCTGCTGATTTAGATGAAAAGACGTTAAGTGAAATTGCCAAAGTCACTAACGGACAATATTTCCGCGCAAGAAACCAAGACGACCTTGAAAAAATTTACGAAGAAATTAATCAACTACAACCGGTTAATAGTGAGTTTTTGGAATTTCGTCCTGAGAAGAATCTTTTTTATTGGCCACTTTCTTTGGCTGTATTCATTTTATTAAGTGTTGTTCTTTGGTTAAAAATAAGAGGTGAAGATGAACTTTAAAGACGCCTTTGAAAGCACATTTACAGCATTAGAATTTATGCGCCCTTATTGGTTACTCGGTATTGTTGTGGTATTAGCTTTTAGTTTATGGCAGTTCAAGCGCAATAAATCTAAAAAGACAAACATCATAGCTAGTCATCTCAGCGAACATTTGGTGACCTTACCCGAAACAACTAAAAGCAATCGTTGGGTTTTAAATAGTCTGCTTGTTATCGCTTGTATTGCATTATCAGGCCCGAGTATTCGCAGTATTAAACTCCCGGTTTATGAAATACAAAAAGCACAGGTTATTGCCTTTGACTTATCTTTTTCAATGTATGCAACCGATATAAAACCTAATCGTTTAAGCCAAGCAAAATACAAAGCAATTGATTTACTTAAACAATGGACTGAAGGTGACAAAGCACTGATTGCCTACGCTGGAGATGCCTTTGCAATTACTCCCTTAACGCGTGACAGTAATTCGATTATTAACCATGTTCCCAACCTCTCCCCTTTGTTAATGCCTGCGCGTGGTTCAAGACCCGATTTAGCGTTGCAAAAATCTATCGAATTACTTAAAAATGCAGGTTATCAACAAGGCCATATTGTATTTATCACCGATGGGTTTGATTCAGATAGTCTAGATAAAATGAAGGATATGATCGAAGGAACCGATTGGATGGTGTCAGTGCTCGCAGTAGCGACGCCTAATGGTGCTCCGATTAAATTACCTGATGATAGTTTATTAAAAGATGCTTCAGATAATATCATTATCCCAAAACTTGAAACTAATATGCTCTACCCAATTACAAGTATAAACAATGGTTTATATCTGAATATTGATGCGCAAGGTAAAGATGTTCAATTGTTAACACAGCACTACGACAATAAAACTCAGTCGAAAGAGACTCAACAGGCACAACAAAAAACAGATAATAAACAGTTAATTGATGATGGTTACTGGCTAAGCTTTTTATTGCTTCCTTTATTTTTATTATTTTTCAGAAAAGGTGTTTTTTATGCTCTCGTATTGGCTGTCACTTTGCCATTAACAACATCTAAAGTAGAAGCTTCAATCTGGAAAAACGATCAACAAAACGCATACCAAGCATTTCAGCAAGGTCAATACCAAGAAGCTATTGAACATTTTGAAACCCCTGAATGGAAAGGCGCTGCTTTATTTAAAGATAAGCAATATAAACAGGCTGAAGCGGTTTACACAGATCAATACAATGCAGATCCAAACAATAAGCAGGCGCTATATAACTTAGGTAATAGCCAAGCAATGCAGCAAAACTATCAACAAGCATTAGATAGCTTTAATAAAGCATTAGCTATCGATCCTGATTTTAAAGAAGCACAAGCGAATAAAAAAGCCGTTGAAGACTTATTAAAACAGCAAGAACAGCAACAGCAACAGCAAAATAATAAGGACCAACAATCCTCTGATCAACAACAGAATGACGATCAACAATCCTCTGAAAAAGAGCAAAACGATCAACAGAGCAATGAGCAACAAGCCTCTGAACAACAGCAAAGTGATCAGCAACAAAACCAACAACAATCTTCTGACCAAGATGAAGGTGATCATCAGCAAGATGAACAGCAGTCTCAACAGCAAAACCAACCATCAAATGCTAAACAACAAAAACAGCAAGATGCTGAACAACAAAAACAACAAGCAGCAGCAGAAGAAAATAATCAACAAAACGAACAAGAACAGCAAGCAGCTTCACAAGCAATAAATACAGAAGAGCAAGCAAATCAAGAATATGAAGACCTACCTACTTGGTTAAAAAATATGCCAGATGATCCGTCTTTGTTATTAAGAAATAAAATGCGACTCGAGTATCAAAAACGCTCTGCTGACCAACCAGTTATACGAAAAGAAAATGGAGAAATCTGGTAATGACGTTTTTACAAAAATGTTTAAGTATTACCTTAATACTATTCACTATGACTATGCACGCTTTTGCTGCGACACAAGCCACGGCATCAGTGAGTAACAATCAAGTCTATCTTGGCGATATCTTCATGCTAAATGTGGAAGTTGATGACACAGGCTCAGAATATCAATTAGATACTGATGTATTAAAAGATAAGTTCACTGTATTCCTGCCTTCTAGAGGTCAGAAGCAGATGTACATCAATGGCGAATTCAAAGCGCAAACAACTTGGCAAGTTCGTTTACAAGCTAATAAAATTGGTACTTTTACGATCCCCTCACTTAAAATTGGTGATGTACAAACTCAAGCAATAAAAATTCAAGTTATTGAACCGAGTGCGCAACAAAAATCAGTACAGGGAGATGCCATTTTTATTGAGAACTCACTCAACAAATCGAAGATATACTTGGGACAACAAGTTATTTTGGATACTAAAATTTATGTATCAGAAAACATAAGCAATGCCGATGTACTTCCACCTGCACTTGACTCGGTTGACGTTGAACGCATTGATCCTAAACCTCAATCTCAAATAATACGTAATGGCATCCGCTATCAAGTTTTCTCATATCAATACAAGATAACGCCTTCTATCGCCAAAGAAATGGTGATCCCATCGCCTTTATTAACAGGGCAAATGAATCGCCGAGTAAACCAATGGCAAGGTCAATCAGCTTATCAAGCAATCAATATCCGAGGGAATACCGTTGCATTAACGGTAAAAGACATTCCAAGTAACTTCCAAGGTGACTGGTTGGTGAGTGATGATGTTCGGATAATAGAAAACAATGACTTACATAGTAAAGAATACGCCGTTGGTGATCCTATTACCCGTAGTATTAGTTTACAGGTTGCTTCTATCAGCCTAGATAAAATGCCACAAATCAAATTAAATTATAATAATTCAATGCGCTATTACCCGGACAAAGATGATTTAAAACAGGGTGAAATTAACAATAAACTTTATACTCAACGCACAATCACACATGCAATTATTGCTAATAAAGCTGGGCAATTAGTTTTACCCGAAATAAAAATACCATGGTGGAATAGTGTTACCGACAAACAAGAGTTTGCGACGTTACCAGCACAAACATTAACAATTAAAGCGGCGCCATCAACAAACAACAATCAAAGCAATTCAACACCTTTACTGGGAAATGCAGCACTTGATCAAGCAAAATTAAATACAAGTAATAACCAGCCAGTAAATAATACCGCTGAGTTGTTATTTTGGAAAATCAGCACCCTAGTACTTTTCTTATTATTGGTTATCGGTACGATTTATCACTTTACGCAGCGTAAAGGGATGACTATAAAGGATAATAACAGTGTAAATAATGTTGTAGAAAGTAAACAACCATACAAAGCATTATTAATCGCGTTGCAACATGCACAACCTCAACTTGTCTATAATAGCTTGTTGCGATACTTACAATCTAAATATCCAGCAATTACTCAAATTCAAGAAATAGAAAATTACAGCAGATTGAATGAAGAGAAAAAGCAACAATTGTTGTTAAATCTAAAACAACTTGAATTAGCGTGCTCTGGTCAAACACATCAATGGAATGCTGGAGAGCTCACTAAATTGATTAAACAAGAACATCAATTAAGAAATCGTGATGAGTTAAATCCCCTTTCAGATATTAATCCTTAAAAATAACCATGCTTAATGCAAACTAATTTAAGCATTAGTTTGCATTAAAACGCACTAATTAGAGGCAAAAAAGACAGGTCACACTGAAAATCCGCACCATGAAGTTGCAAAAAAACAAGCAACTCACTTGTAAACTTCCTCTCCTGTTTAAACCCATACTCCTAAGTGAGTAAGATTTTGTAATCGATTGTAATATTTTGTAACAACCAATTGTTCACTAATTAAACTCAAAACGCAGTTTTCGTTAAAAACTGCAATAAAACATGACTCAAATCAAAAAAGCCAACAGATAACTACACTAGGGGATGATAATAGCGTATCTCTTACATATGATGAATATGGTTCAAACTTGGAGTGGCATATAAATTGCTCCGACTACTTAGTATGAATATAGTTCAATATATAAATGGCATGCAACTTGCTCTAGCTATTACATGTGAATATTTTTAAACCATGTATTTTTATATTCATAATTGATTTGTATAACTATTTTAAAAGCCACAAGGAAAATAAAATGAAATCGACAAAACTAGCTCTATTATTTGGTCTAACAGCATTAGTACCTACGCTTTCACAAGCGGGCACATTAGAAGATGTCGCTAAAAAAGGTGTATTAAGCTGTGGTGTTTCAACAGGTATCCCAGGCTTCTCTGCTGCAGATTCAAAAGGTGTATGGAAAGGTCTTGACGTAGATTTTTGTCGCGCCGTTTCTACAGCCGTATTTGGTGATGCAAATAAAGTAAAATATATCCCATTAACAGCAAAAGAGCGTTTCACAGCATTACAAAGTGGTGAGATTGATCTTCTATCTCGTGCAACTACATGGACAGCTACACGTGATACATCTCTAGGTTTAAACTTCGCTGGTGTTAACTACTACGATGGTCAAGGTTTCCTAGTAAGTAACAAATTAGGCGTAACATCTGCTAAAGAATTAGATGGTGCAACTTTCTGTATTCAAGCTGGTACAACAACTGAATTAAACTTAACTGATTACTTCAAATCTAACGGTATGGAATACAAAGCGGTTACTTATGATACATCAGGCCAAACAATCGATGGTTTCAAAAACGGTCGTTGTGATGCAGTAACATCAGATGCTTCTCAGTTATACGGTTTGAAATTAAAAATGGATGATCCATCATCTGTTACAGTATTACCTGAAATCATTTCTAAAGAGCCTCTAGGTCCTGTAGTTCGTCAAGGTGATGATGCTTGGTTCAACGTAGTTCGTTGGAGCTTATTTGCGGTATTAGAAGCGGAAGAGCTAGGTGTTTCTTCAAGCAATGCAACAGCAATGCTAAAATCAGAAAACCCAGGTATCAAACGTCTACTAGGTACTTCAGGTACAATTGGTGAAAACTTAGGTCTTAAATCTGACTGGGCTTACCAAATCATTAAACAAGTAGGTAACTACAAAGAAATGTTTGATGTGAATGTAGGTAAAGATTCTCCAGTAAAAATTGACCGTGGTTTAAACAAACTATGGAATCAAGGTGGTCTAATGTACCCAATGCCAGTTCGTTAATTTTAAACAGTATCTTAGGGGGCTCTTCTGCCCCCTTTTTCCCCGCTGATTAAAAGGCACATTATGAAAAATAAACAAGTATCATCAAACAATGTTGGATTGTTAAATAATCCTCTTTATCGCTCTATCTTCTTCCAAGTTTTAGCTTTAGCAATCGTTTTATTCTTAGCGTTTTATTTCACTAACAATATGTTTAATAATATTGCAGCGAGTAATATTACAACAGGCTTTGGATTTTTAGATAACATTGCAGGCTTTGGTATTAGCCAGACATTAATAGAATACAGTGATGGCACCTCTACTTTTGGAGATGTATTTATTGTTGGTCTATTAAATACATTATTAGTATCAATATTAGGTATTATTTTTGCCTCTATCATCGGTTTGTTAATTGGTGTTGGCCGCTTATCTGATAACTACTTAGTTTCTAGACTTTCTTTAATTTATATTGAAACGTTTCGTAACATTCCAATTTTATTACAAATTTTATTTTGGTATAACGTGGTACTTGCGGCGTTACCGAGCCCACGCCAAAGTTTTAACTACCTAGATAGCATTTTCTTAAATAACCGAGGTTTACTACTGCCAGAACCTATTTTTGAAGCAGGTAGTAGTGCAATTTTGATTTCTTTCATTCTTGCTGTTGCAGGTGTGATATACCTGAAACGTTGGGCAAAAAAACGCCACGACGATACAGGTGAAGAATTTCCTATTGTCAAAGTATCAATTGCGATTTTAATACTTGCTCCCACACTGGTTTATTTTGTTTCAGGACAACCTGTAACAGCTGAATATCCAGTTTTAAAAGGGTTTAACTTCAAAGGCGGTTTAACGATTGTTCCTGAGTTATTAGCTTTATTATTTGCATTAAGTATTTATACAGCAACTTATATTGCTGAAGCGGTACGTGCAGGTATTGAGTCAGTGCCTAAAGGACAAAAAGAAGCAGCTAAGTCATTAGGCCTTAAAGATCATGTCATTCTGTCTAAAGTTGTATTACCGCAAGCGTTGCGCGTAATTATTCCCCCTGTTATTAATCAATTTTTGAATTTAACTAAGAACTCATCTTTAGCAACTGCAATTGGTTACCCAGAATTAGTCACCCTCTTTTCTGGTACAACATTGAACCAAGTAGGTCAGGCCATTGAGATTATATTAATGACCATGGCTGTTTATCTTGTTATCAGTATTGTTATTTCCCTAATACTGAACTGGGTTAACGCTAAAATGGCTATAAAAGGACGATAAAATGGCAACTTATACAATGAAAGAAGCCAAGCCAGCACCGTCAGCAAATAAAGGTGTTGTTTTTTGGCTACGAGAAAACCTTTTTTCAGATGTTAAAAATTCATTATTAACGTTATTTGGTTTATATATTCTTTATGCTTTAATCCCACCGTTATTGAACTGGGCTATTTTTGATGCGACTTGGAGTGGTACAAAAGCAGAACTTCCTTCAGATGGTGGAGCTCGATGGATATTTATCGTTGAGAAATTTGACCAATTTATTTACGGTTTTTACCCTGAATCATTACATTGGCGCCCTAACCTTGTAGCGTTTTTATCTGTTGCTCTATTAGTTTCTTTAAAGTTATTAAAAAACAATAAGGTAAAAATCGGATTAATTATTGCGTTTCCATTTGTTTGCTTCGTCTTAATTAGTGGTGGTTGGTTTGGTTTAGAAGTAGTAGAAACTGAAAAATGGGGCGGATTAATGCTCACAATTTTAGTCGCTGCTGTGGGTATTATCGCGTCATTCCCTATCGGTATTGTTTTAGCGCTAGGTCGTCAATCTGATATGCCAGTGCTTAGAAACTTATGTATTGGTTTTATTGAATTTGTACGTGGTGTTCCACTTATCACTATTTTATTCATGGCTTCAGTTATGCTGCCATTATTTTTCCAAGATGGAATTGAATTTAATAAGTTATTACGTGCTTTAATTGGTATTACTTTATTCCAAGCCGCTTACATAGCAGAAGTAGTACGTGGTGGTTTACAAGCAATACCTAAAGGTCAATATGAAGCAAGTGAAGCACTAGGATTAAGCTACTGGCAAGGTATGATTTTAATCATTCTTCCACAGGTATTAAAAATATCTATTCCAAACCTAGTGGGTTCATTTATCTCATTATTTAAAGATACAACCTTAGTGTTAATTATTGGATTATTCGATATTTTAGCAATGGTTACATTAACAAACAGTGATACGAACTGGCTTGGATTTGAAACTGAAGGTTATGTTTTTGTAACACTTATTTACTGGGTATGTTGTTTCTCAATGTCACAATACTCTAAAGCAATTGAACGCAAGTTTAACACCGAGCATTAAAAGGAATCGTCATGTCAGAACAAGAATTTATGATATCAATGAAGGACGTCAACAAGTGGTATGGTGATTTCCATGTACTAAAAGATGTAAACCTAAATATTAAAAAAGGCGAAAAAGTGGTTATCTGTGGTCCTTCTGGATCAGGTAAATCAACCACTATTCGTTGTTTAAATCATCTTGAAAAATTTCAAGAAGGTAGCATCAATATCAATGGTACTGAATTGATTGAAGACGTAAAAGTAGTACGCCACATTCGTTCACAGGTAGGAATGGTATTTCAGCACTTTAACCTATTCCCTCATTTATCTGTGTTAGAAAACCTATTAATCGCGCCAACTTGGGTACATAAAAAACCTCGTAAAGAAGCGATTGAAACGGCGATGTACTTTCTTGAGCGTGTAAAAATCGCAGATCAAGCACATAAATACCCAAACCAATTATCTGGTGGTCAGCAACAACGTGTAGCGATTGCTCGTTGTCTATGTATCAACCCAGAAATCATGCTATTTGATGAACCAACATCAGCACTTGATCCAGAAATGGTATCGGAAGTATTAGACGTGATGGTTGAGTTAGCTGATGAAGGTATCACAATGATTTGTGTAACGCATGAAATGGGCTTTGCTAAAAAAGTAGCAGACCGCGTTATTTTCATGGATGCAGGACAAGTTATTGAAGAGAATGAACCAAATGAGTTCTTTGATAACCCTCAATCAGATCGATTAAAATTATTCTTGGATCAAATCCTATCGCATTAATCATGTGATTGAATAACAAAAAAAGGGCTAATTCATTAGCCCTTTTTTTATATCTTCGGTTTATCTAAACAGAACTAACAACTCAATGGAATAACCACTTTTTGTTCAAAAGTCAGGTCAGAATAAAATTGAGTCACCAGCTGAGTTTTTTTAATGCCTGTACGCTGCATTAACGGCACTGCACGCCCCGTAGCGGTCACATAGGCAATAACATCAGGATAGCGAGCTAACAATGGCTTAATCACTTCCTGGTACATCTTTTCAGCTAATAAACTTGCATAACCTTTTTTACGGTACGCAGGTACAGTGACAAAGTGTATTACCCCCAAATCTTGATATACCCTCCCCTTAAAGCTTTTAATTTTATCTGTGCAAGCTTCATAATTTTCTAACAAACTATAAGCAACAAGCTGTTCATCGATATACAGTTTAACGACTTCGGCTTGTGTGCCATGACGTAATTCATCATGTAATGTAAGCCATTCAAATAGATACCACATTTTCATATTGATTTTCCCTAATGCTAATAGCTCTTCAGCACAGGACTTTGCATTACAAATTTCAAAACGTAGCATTTTTTACCTTTAATGTTATACCAATAGTAAACCTAGAGAGAACTTAGCGCGTATAACCAATAATACAATTAATGGAGTCAACTATGTTCTCAATATTCAAACAAGATCCAATCAAAAAACTGAACAAACAACTTTCTATCAAATTAGAACAGGCAATGAATGCACAACGCAATGGTGACATTAGAACTTATTCACAACTGAGCGCCGAGGCTGAAGAAATAGACAAACAAATCGTAGCACTAGAAAATAAACAGACAGCATAATTTTTTTCAGATATTGGTATAAAAATAAACAGCTTTAATAACTCGACACCAAAAAGAACGATCGTTCAAAACTTATAGCTAATTAAATTAATAATTGTTAGTATTTGCCTTTGTGCTGTTTTACAAAGCATCGCTTACTTTTATTAATTGGATAACACTATGAATAAAAACACTATAGTTAAAGCACTGTTTGTCGGTTTAATTGCGAGCATCGCCTTTATTATTGCTCAGCCATTTTTTGGCATGTCTACATTAACGTCTCGTCATGCAGCAGCCTATATGACAGGAGGTTATAACGAAACAGTGGCGATTGTTTTATCTTGGATAGTGCATATTAGTGTTTCTGTTTTTTATGCGTTTATTTCAATACTTATTTTTAACGCAAATAACACGATATTGGCAAGTATCGGACAAGTTGTTGCATTAGGTTGGATAACAACGATGACAGCAACACCGGCTAACGAATGGGTTGTAAAAATGATTAATTCACAGTCCTTCCCTAGCTTTACCAATCTATCTGCGATCAATACTGATATTGGTCCGAAATTTTGGCTACATCTTGTTTTCTTTGCGTTTATTGTGGTTTTACTTTGGTTAGGTAAAGTTAAAAATAAACTTAACTAATTTAGCAAAAATAAAAAAGCTATTGATGTTTACCATCAATAGCTTTGGTTGTTTACACTACAGTATTTTACTTAAAATCATCAACCTACTCTTTAACAATACCTCTAATTCTACGGGCATTATTAATCGTTTCAGCATTAAATACATGTTCATATCCTGCGGCTTTCAAGAAAAACATAGCAAGACCAGAGCGCGAACCATTGCTACCATAGATGCCAATTTCAGTATTTCTATCTGGATAAAGACGCATGATTTCTTTGTCTATATCAAAATGTGATATTTGAAGATCACCTTCAATACGATCTAATTTAACTTCCCTTGCCGTTCGTACGTCTACCCAAATTTGCTCTGCGTAAGCGAATGAATTAAATAACATTCCCGATATAATAGCCGCAGCGTACAGTGGCGTTTTAATCTTAATCATGATCCATTCCTTGGTATTTCATCAAGTCTAAATTTAACATATTTGACGTATTTTATTCCTTGCGTTCAACGATTATAAAGTTAAATATGCTTTTTTAAAACTCGTTTTGTAGAAGCAGGATTATTGATCAAAGCTGCAGCAGGACGAATAGGACGTTGTGTGAAATTGCCTGAACAATTCGGACACACATGATTAAACACACCACTTGCACAAGTTGAACAAAAGGTACATTCAAAAGTACAAATCATCGCTTCCAGTGAGTCTGCTGGTAAATCTTTATCACAACACTCACAATTAGGTATCAACGCTAACATCGCTCCCCTTGCAACCATTTAATGTATTATCAATACTTAACTATTTAACGCTTTTTTCCCATTCTTCAGCTTGAGCAATGGCTTGCTTTAATAGCCCCCATTTTAATAAGCTACGTTGATATTCACCTGCTTTCCCTTTTAAGCTAATGCCATAGCTTTTTAAACGGAATGCTAGGATTGCATAAAAAGCATCAACAGCACCTGCAAATTCAAACATATAAGGCAATTCAGCTAACTCAAAAATAGCTTCAACACGTGCAATTTCTTGTTTCACTTCATCGCTTAATTCAGCCTTCTTTGCAACAGGTTTCAATGTAAAAGGAAATTGCTGACGAAGATGTATAAAACCAGAATGCATTTCAGCACATAAGCTTCTAGCAAAAGCTCTTTGCTTAACACTATCGGGATATAAACCACCCTGCGAACTTTCATTAAGGTATTCAGTAATCGCTAAAGAATCATGTATTTCAATATTGCCGTCAATAAAAGCGGGGACTAACCCCGTAGACGAATGCGTTAATATTTTTGCTTTATAATCTGCATCCGTTAAGTCAATAACAACATCTGTTGCTTTGACATTGACTATTTGTAAACATATCCAAACTCTTAACGACCATGTTGAATCCGTTCCAACAACTAACTCCATTTTTGATCTCCATTATTAAAAATTTATGTTTATCTTTTATTGTTACTCAACCAATAAGTCCTTCTTATTGTGGTTGTTCTTAAGCACAATAAAAAAGATGACAGTCCACTATCACCTTTATTTTTTTAAACTATTATTTAGCTATTTAATGATTCAATAGCATCAGAAGTGGTTTCAAAATAAATTTTAGTAAGACAAACTTCTGCTTTGTTAAATTCATGTGAACGAATTAAGTCAGTGACCTGTTCAACGGTAAATATTTTTTGATTATCCACCAGCGTTAATTCATTTAAGCTTGTTTTAATGATGTAACTGAGACCAGAAGAATCAATAACATGATCATCATCGCTAAAAATTAACTCCTGACATTCTGAAATAAGATCTTGTTTATCCTTTAAATAGATAAGTTCGTCATCACCTTCAAGCTTTAACAAACATGGCCAAGAAACCATCAAAACACCTCATTAAATATAACATTTTAAATAAGCCTAACAAGAGCAAGCTGCTCAGACTGAAGGATTGTTAACAAGCAAATGCCAACTATTTGAACTTGATAATGAATAAGTAAAACTTCAGTAACCAATAACACAAATAATGGACATCAAAAATACACTAAAGTTTGCAATATGTACTTAATGGCAATTCAATTTAGCACTCAGATCAGGGCTTCTAAATCTTCAATAGTTTCATTTAATTTATCGTTTAACGCTGCTAACTGTCTTTTGCTTAAAGAAGTGACCAGTTTTTCAATAGTCGTTGCCCATATTGCTTGATTATGCTCTAAGACAGCTAAATGAGCTTCACTGCGCAATGAGTTGGTTTCCAAAATGGTTGGCTTTAAGGCTTCTCTAAATACAGTTTTCGCATGTTCACTATCCAGTCCTTCAATAGCAATCACTTCACTTCTTAGAGTGTACGCATTGCGTATAGCGTTAGCCCAATTGCGACGGAATTCAATCCAATGATCAAAAGTAGGTAAAAGGGCTTGATTGGTTTCTTTAAGCAGTTGTTTTTGAGAAGTATTAAGGTCACCAATAAAAGATTCAACACGAGATTCAATGCGTTCAAGTTTGTTTTCTAAGCGCTCTTGTTTACCTTCATTTGCAGCCTTTTTTATTCGTTCAATATTTCGTTGCTCCACTTCAGCTAGAAATTGATCGACTTGTTTATCAGATAATGAATAGGCAAATTTAGTGATTTCAGGTTCAAACTTGGTCAATGCCACGTCTAAAAACTGCCTCAGAGAGTCCGTATAATTATTGACATTTGAATGTTTAATTCCATTTTTAACATCTACTTTTATATATTTAATTTGCAGAATATAATTTTGTAACTCAGATTTTCGATGCCAAGAAACAAAGGACTTAATCGCACTGTCGAATTCTTTTTCTTGTGTATCCGTTAAGGTGACATAATCATCAACATACCAAGCGGCAATCCAATCGAGATTGTTATAAGCCATTTTACTGGTGCATGATGCCACTCCAAACAAAAGTGATATCAGTAAAACCACACTAATCTTTTTATTTTTTATCAAGTGAAGCTCCTATTTACAAAAAGTAAAAACAACTATTTAATTTTTCGAGAAATAAATATCCCCATAATAAGTAACAGCCTGCTGGCCTGAACTATCACTATCCGTCATTACCGCAATCGCATCAATATAACGAATATCTTTGCCTAATACGGTTTTTAAATCCTCACTTACATTGCGTTTATAACTTAACCATTTACCTAAGTTTGCTTCACCAGATTCAATAGCAAACATAGTCGCATTATCAATGTAAGGATTAGGCCAATACGTATCAACTTCGGAAAAGGATGACCAAACATAATTTAATGCTTTCGTTTTCCAAACAAACATTCCACCATCAATAACAATATAAATACGTGCAACAAAATCATCGCCAGATTTAACTCTCTCATTAAGTCCTGAATACAATTTATCGGTTTTCCAAGACCAATTAAGATATGGTGTTTTCTGCAAATCAATACGTTGCTCTTTAAACAAACCAGACGCACTGTTATGACTGTTCGCTTTTAATACGTTTGTGCCATTTACATCGCTAATAATTTTATAATCGGTATTGCCATTAAATTCTTTTTCTTGCCAATCCGTTAAATTCGCTTTAGAAAATTCACCAATCATTAACCGCTGATTGATAGAAACATCCCCCTGCTCCGCAGCGATACTTGGATGAATAACAAACAATAACCCAAACAGACAAAATAAATATCTACTCGATTGCATAACAAATTGCCTAGTAATTCGCATAGTAGCTGACATAGTAATGACCAATTAAAAGAATAAAAATAAAGGTTAAATTAATGTTAATAGACATATAAAAGCACGGATAGTGTTGAATGAATAGAGTAAATGACAAAAAATGAACAATATTGATGATTAACAGAGTAGATATCTATTCAGATTTGTTGAATAGAATGAAGGTTATTTCTATTACAATTAGGTTTTAATATTAAACGATATCACTCACATTCCTTTGCGTGTGATAAAGCAATTAAACTTAACTAATTAGCACGAGTTAATAGTAGTTTCAGCCCTAACACCACCATTGCTCCGCCTAATATTCGGTCAATCAAATACCCCATTTTCTTGAATTTTTTATTCACTTTAGGGTGAGATAATAAAGTCACTACAAAGGCAAACCAAGCAAATTGGATCAGCATGATCCACACACCATAAAAAGCAATATGATGTAACGGCATATCTGGCGATAACACTAAAGTAAATAAAGAAACAAAATAAACAGGCGCTTTTGGATTTAAAGCATTACATAAAAAACCAATACCGATGCTTTTCTTAGTTGAGTATTTTACCGCTTGTTTCGCTTCTCCACCTTCGTTAGCAGCCGCTTTGGACATCAGCCCTTTAATACCTAAATAAATAAGATATCCGCCCCCTAATAATTTAATCACCCAAAGCGTATTAGATGAATTAGCGATAATCGCCGCTAACCCAAAGGCAGAATAAATAATATGAATAGATAACCCAAGTGCGATACCAATACTACACATTAATCCCGCTTTCTTTCCATTAGATAATGTTTGTTGTGAAACCAACACAAAATCCGGCCCAGGTGAAGCAGCGGCTAGAATATGGATTGAAGTGATCAATAATAAACCGTGTATAAATTCCATTAAACCTTCCTATAACATTTTTAATAAAACAGTCATGAACTAGCAATAAAGTTAATCATATTCACAAAGATAAATTTACAAATGAGTTCTTATATACTCGCTAACTTAATATGAACAGCGAACAAGGTTTGATCGCCAATCAATTCAGCGGTATGCCCATGAACTTGATCATCAAAAGTTTCACCCTCTTGTAAACGATCCATGGCAATAAACTGGTCGCCAGCTTTAAAGTCTCGAGATTTACCATTACGCAAACCAATACGTAAAATACCAGCACGAATAATAATTAAGGTCGGATCCCCTGCGACATGCCATGAACTTGAGTAACCAGGCTCGCTCATTCGATGACGAAAATTAAGCGCATTCATTCTATCGGTGATCCATAAGCCATTATAATCTTCCAAAGAATATTGCTGATCATTAAAAACCGAACAACCAGAACTTGAAGTGTTATCTTCATTACTAATAACAACCGAAGATAAAATAGGGACGGTAATATGAGTCAAAATAAGCATTCCTTATAAAGGTAAAAAATAAATATTGTTTAAGAATGAATACGCTTATAAAAATCAGGACATATCAACAGCATTCTCACCAAACGTATCTTTAATTAATTTTTCTTGTGTTACTAGCCATTGCTTTCTTATTTCTTGGTCAGCGATGAATTCTCCTAAGATCCTAATATACTCAAAATAAAAAGGCCTGCCTTTATGCAGTTTAATAATTGAATTGAATGCGACTTCAAAAAACAAATTTCTAAGTTCAATATTTTCATCAAAAAAGGCTAACAAATCAGTTTTATATCCATCCAATTGTTCCCAGCCAAATTGTCCACCCACTTCGCCTAATCTATAAGCTAATAAGCGAATGACATTTTCAGTAAATCCATACTTTTCAACTAAAGAGCTAATGTGCTCGACTTGATAAACCTCATGATTCATATCGCATAAAATTAATCGTCGAATATATAAATCAATATTTTCTTGATCAAACAAGGCTAAAGAATAGGCCGCAGCTTCAGCAAAAGGATTCTCTGCGTCTTGCCATAAACGAATATTATTGATTTCCATCCAATTTATGACGTTTTCAATAAACACTTTACTTTTTTTCAACAACGAAGGATAAGCAGTTAAATAATGAAAAAAGCGTTCTTCAGATATTTCTTCTGTTGGAGTAAGAATAGTAAAGCAAAGATATATTGATTTAAAACTAGGGGTTAGCGAATAATGCTTAAGATGTTGGTCAATTTTACTGAATATTTCGAGATAAGCATCAATCAGTTTATTGAGGGTTTCTTCTGATTCAATACAATCCACTTTAAAGGTAAAGTTGCTAATTTTTCCATTAATATCTAATGAAACTTCCATATATTTCCTTAATTAAATGAAGGAGAGTTAAGCTGAAATTGATAACGACTAGGCATAAACCATTCTATTTAAAAACAGCTTTTCCCCTTGAAAATTCATATAAAATTCTTTGTACACTAAGAAACCATGTTTTTTGTAAAGGGACTTAGCACGTTCATTGGATTTCCAAACAGAGAGCGTTGCCCCCCTTTCAAGCTTAGTTAACAAATGCGTCATCAGTTTATCGCCAATACCTTTACCTCGACTGTCTGGATGCACAAAGAACCAATTGATATGATTGTCAGTGAAACCACAAAACCCTAATACCATTTCTTCTTCATAAACATAAATTTCAGATCCTTTAAAAATCGTCATCATGTAATTATTTTCAGCCCAAGGCACAAAAGTAAAATCCCCCTTTTCTGCATAAAACTCATCTGGTCGTGATGCATCATAAATGTCAGCTAAGCGATTAAAATCAGATTTTTGATATCGACGAATCGACATTTATTCTCCTTTAACAGATCGAATACAGTTCAGGGCGTATTATTTATCGAGCAATATTAAAAACATACTAACAAATACTTAAATCCTAATACGGCGATGACACTTTGAAATCAGTCAATTTTCTACTTACACCATTCGCGTTAAGTGAAATGCTTGTCTTTGTTAAATCATCTTTATTCAAAATAAGCTCAAAGTAAATATCACCTTCATTTTCAGCACTAAAAGTCTTAAATTGCTCAAACAATGAAGCCTTATTAAAAGTGATATGTATTTCTGACCACTTTTTAGCTTGGTCAGTGATATCAATCATTAAATGACTGGGTAAAGGTAATTCACGTATTGGTTGGAAAGCATTAATACTGCGGCGATATTGCCCCAAATAAAAATCAACTAGTGTCATTTTTTGCATTTTATACAAAGTATTCTGGCTTTCATCAAACTTCACTTCGATACCATAGGGTTGCACACTGCGGTATCTCAACACTTCATCAGGGTTATTCTCAGCGGTATCATTCAATGCTTTTTGATACGTTTCAGTCAACTCCTCTAATCTTTTCCCATCGATTTCTTTGCTAGTAAAGTGCGTTAATATGTCAGATAAATCATCACTTCCCACATCCGTATAAGCAATATCCCAATACGGAACTGTATGTAAAATATCCCTGCCTTTACGTTTTAATAAATCGACTTGGCCTGTGGGTAAAATATTGATTAATAAATTGTTAATTTTTTTTACGTGAGTACCATGTATTTCACTAATCTCTAATTTATTTTGAGTTAACGGAAAGACATCTTTATAAAACTTTTTATCTGCAATGGAATACCAAGAAAGCTCAAACGCATCAAAATCAACGGGCACTTTTAAAGCGCCTTTAGAAAAAGGGCCTTTAGAATAATCATGTCGAGGATCATCAATCGCATAATAGACATGTCCTTTTAAATGTTCCTCTGACTCTCCTCTCAACTTTTCAAAATCATAAACATATTCTTCTTCGTCATCTCGAGAAAATGGATTGTCCATAACAGATGAAGAGCCACTTTCAACATTCAAGAAACGAATGTGATCAATCAAAACGGGAAATTTGACCGGGTGAGCAATAACAATTTCCGCTTCGTAATACTTTTTTTGTTCCGCTAAATGTTGGCTATATTGGTAAGATTGGCTGGCATAATCAAACACAGGGTAACTGACACAAAGCACTAACCAAACCACCAGTTGAATACCATAACCACTTTCACCTTTTATGGTTTGAACAAGACTATAATTGCCATAAGCCATTAACAAATAAAAACAAGTAAAAAGCACAAACATAATAAGCTGAGATGAATCGATAGCACCACTTGCATTACTATTTGCAAAGGAGCGCCCTAAACCGAGAGCATAAAGATAAACAAATGCAGTGAGTCCAGTCAAAATACAAACAGCAATAATTAAGCTTTTTTTACCACCAAAATAAGCAGTAGGAAAAAAGATAAACATCGCGACGGCTATCATGATCAGTAACACGGTCGAGTTATCAGAAAGTGTTGGTACAGTATCCATAATGTTCCTAGAGAATAAACAGAAATGAGAGAAATGAGTGTATTACTAGATTTGAATAATCAATTAATAAAAGTATTTCGACAAATACTATCAGAGTGGCTAATAAATGAAAACAACATCAATAAGCAATGAAAAAAAGTTCAAGCATCAATCCATTCGCTTGAACCATAAATAATAGAAGGTAATAAAATTAATCAGTAAACTTATAAGTGATGCCTAAACTGACATTCCACCCGACATCACGCTGTACAAGTGCACTATCACTATCATGATGTTCAACATCAAACCTAGCTAACCCTAACCAATTTGATGTGATTGGATAAAGCCCAATCACACCCGTTCTATAAACAAACGAATTGTCAGCATCAAATTGACTTAACCCTGAGCGAGTAGATTCTGCGGCAGAAATACCATAAAGGTGTTGAGAAAAATCTTTATCTCTATAATCAATTTCGGCATAAGGCGTTAAGGTAAGATCTTTAATGACACTATCAAAGGCATAACCTAAGTGGAGCTGTAACTCATAGCCATCATGTTCATCGGTAACATCTTGTAAATAGGTTAATCGCGCGCCCACAGTACCTAAAGTAAATCCTAGCTCACCATTACCATCGCGATCATCAATACCATTGGGTAATGAAACATTATCATCGGTGACTTCAGCAAATCGCCATTGCCCAGTAAGACCAAAATAAGGCAATACAGACACATTAATTAAAGGGCCATCTATAAAGCCAAACTCGCCGTTATAAAATAAATTTGGTCCAACGCTGCCGGTCGCTCCACTTTCATCAGAAAAAACAGATTGCCCAACACTTGCGGCACCACCAACGAATCCGAAATTATAATATTGATCTTGTGCGTTTACTTGAAAGCTAGCTAAAGAACATGCACCAATTAACAATCCTAAATACTTTATTTTTTTCATTCGATTCTCCAATTTTTATTATCCATAACTCATTAACAAGAACAAAGTCAGGCATAAAAAATTTCAAGATCATGAAAAGATAAGAGAGAAGTATTAATTTCAGAGAAAAGAACAAATAACAAAAAAATTAATGTTTTATATTTTCATACAACTCATAACGGTTCCTACCATTTGCTTTACTTTGATATAAAGCTTGATCGGCTTGTTTAATTAAATCAACAGGATCTTGATGAAGTTGAGGAATAACAGATGTAACACCTAAGCTAATAGTGAGATATTTACAAGTAGAGCCCGTATGATCTATCTGTAAATCACTCACAGCTAGACGTGCTTTTTCAGCAACAAGACTTCCTTCTTTAAGGTCTCCTTGTAATAAGATCACAAACTCTTCCCCGCCATAACGAGCAAAGAAATCCGTGGGGCGATTAATCACGCCTTGTATTGCCTTAGTGACATTTTTCAAACAATCGTCGCCCGCTGTGTGGCCATATGTATCGTTATACTTTTTGAAATAATCTATATCGATCAGCAAAAGAGTTAAAGGTTGTTGGTGACGAGTTTGAACACGCCAAGCGTGTTGAAGAGTTTCATCAAAGTAACGTCGATTAGCAGCTCCAGTTAATCCGTCAGTTTGTGATAATGACTCAAGGACAATATTTGCTTTTTTAAGGTTTAAATTCCGTTCGTTAACCATTTCAATCAATAAATTAAAACCAGCAATCAAATCACCAATTTCATCGTCCTTGTAAATTTTTATTTGAGTTAGTGGGTGGGTATTTTCAACCATTTCTTTAACAGAGCTTGCTGCTTTTCTAAGTGGTCTAAAAAAGAGGTATAAAGTAAGAGTGATGGTTATAAGTGCGATCAAGCTAACTAATAAACCGTTAACAATAGTTGAGTATAATTGCTCGTATAAATCTTCATATGCATCTTCGATAGGCGTTCTAACAACAACAAACCAATCAGGAAAATCAACATCAGCCGCTGCGGTTAACATAACTTGATTACCATTAATAATAGATTCATCGTAACCATTAAAACCATTCATAACTGCATCGTGAAATTTATTCTCTCCTGATGCCGGTGTTGGCTTTAATAAATAAGCTCGGTTACTAGAGCCTATAAAAATGCCTTTCTCTCTTGAAATAACTAAAATATCACCTTGTTGCCTATGATTTTCATCATAAACATAATCCATAAGCCCTGGATCATCTAAGAAAACAGGTGAAGCAAGCACCCCTATTACTTCACCATTTTCATTCCTAATCGCCTTTGCAATAGGCATCAATAATTTACCATTCACTTTAGAAATATTAGGAGTGCCAATAATCACAGTTTGACTATTTTTAGCTTTAATAAACCATTCTGATTCTGCAAATGAAAATTCGTTTCTACCAATGATAGTTGGATGCTCTGCAAAAACCCCAACACCTTCGGGACGAAATACTGCAAATCCCTGGGGAAAAATAGTAGTAAGATTAAGGTGACTTTTTATTGTTTCTAATAATAAAGCTTCTGATTGTATTTTTTCTGACGCAATAATATTAGCTAACCCATTGAGAAACCTAACTCGGTCAATTATTTTTTTCTTTAATATCTTTAGCAATAAATTTTGCTTGAGCGTATTGTTCAGTATTTATTTTTTGTGTAATTTCTGACTTAGCATGTAAAAAATTGTAGGTTTCAAGCGTGGTAAAAGCTACGATAACAAACGAGGAAACAAGCAAAGATAGTTTAATGGTGATATGCGATGGAATGATCTTACTTAACAATTTTTTCATATGTCACCAATAATCAAATAGTTAGAATTTAAAGTTTAGTCACTTATTTCAAAAAACTCTTGTTTTTCATTAAAAAAATAAGGTTAATTAAATATCTATGCACTATCTTGTATTCATTTAGTCCTTTCAAATCAATAAAGAAAGCTTAGTTAAACCTCCCCCTCCCTATTTCCTATTCTTTTAAAATCATTTAAAAACGCTTAGAACTTTACTTTTCAATGACTTGGTTAATAAAAATCAAGAAGTCTAAATATATGATCTAGCTAATAAAATTAGATTTTGAATTGTGATCAAACAAACAAATTGCCTTTTATTGCATTCCTTTAAATGATTGTATCCCTATTATGTCGAACAATTAGTTTGTCTGACAATAAGACAAATATTACATAAGAGGTAAAAATGAAAAAGTTAAATATCATCACCAGTTCACTATTATTGTCCCTACCATTAACTGTGTTAGCAGATGTGGCTAATAATGGCGTTTCATATCCTGTTCCTGCTGATAAATTTGATATGAAGAACTGGAAAATCACCATTCCTGCCGATATCAACCAAGATGGACGTGTTGATGAAATCGAAGGCGTAGCAATGATGAGCTATTCGCATGAAGATTTTTTTCATGTAGATAAAGATGGCAACATGGTTTTTGAAGTACAAAACAAAGCGATCACAACTAAAAACTCAAAAAATGCACGCTCTGAATTACGTCAAATGTTACGTGGTGCAGACTTCTCTATTGATACACACGCACCTAAAAATAACTGGGTACTTGCAAGCCATCCAGATGCAGACCAATATGGTAGCGTCGGTGGCGTATTATCAGCAACATTAAAAGTGAACCATGTTTCTGAACATGCAAAATACCCAGAAAAATTCCCAGCGCATTCTGTCGTGGTAGGTCAAATTCATGCAGATAAAGATAAAGCACAAATTAAAGCAAAAACAGGTTATGGCCACGGTAACGAGCCACTTAAAATCTTCTACAAAAAATTCCCAGAGCATAAAATGGGATCAGTTTTTTGGACATACGAACGTAACTTAGAAAAGAAAGATCCAAACCGTGCAGATATTGCTTATCCAGTATGGGGAAACACTTGGGAAAACCCAAATGAACCAGGTAACGCAGGTATTGCACTAGGTGAAGAGTTTAGTTACAAAGTAGATGTTAAAGGCACAATCATGTCACTAACATTTGAAACAGCAAAACACGATACGGTTAAGTATGAAATAGACTTAAGCAAAGGGGTTGATGCTAAAGATTCTGCAACAGGTTACGCACAAGACTCTTTCTACTACAAAGCAGGTGTATACGGCCAATGTAGTGTTCAAGAAGCGCACCCAGTTTGGGGTCCTGGTTGTGCAGGTACAGGCGACTTTAAAACAGATAAAGCTAATGGCGACTACAACAGCGCAACGTTCTCAGCTTTAGAGTTAAGTAAATAATAAGCCTAATTTTTTAAGCTTATTGTCTAGGATGGTTTTTTATTAGCATGCTGATAAAAAACCATCATCTCCAATCAAACACTTCTTTCTACCAATTACATTTATCACTAAATACACTTCATTTTATTCGTAAACGACAATGATATTGTTATAGCTTTATAGTGTATTTGAGATGATGTGTTCTATCATAAATTTTACGGGTTCAAGTTCACAGGCATTACCTCCATATAAACAAGCAACATTGATTGTAAACTGGTGAGGCTTAGAACGTCTTTGGTGATATGTATAAATACCACAGGTTCCACAGAAATAACGCTTCGCTGTCATCGTATTAAATTAATACAACGACAGGCTATATTCACACTTCATTACCCTTAAATTTCCTAATAAAATGAAGCAACAATGGCAACTAGCTTTATGTATTGGTTTTATTTCCACTTTAAAGCCTCATTAAACTAAAAACATAAAATATATTCCTGAATATTCATAGGATTTAAAAACAATAAAACTTAATTTAAAGACTTAAAATTTCTGAAATTTTATTCTTTTTACTTGAAACAGTAATGTTATTGAGCTGCCACATGCCTAACTTCTTCCTATAAGAAATACTAACAACAAAAAGATTACCTTTAGTATTTTCAACTATAAAATCCTGCTTAACCTGAAAGTCCCCTTTATGAATATCATTCACTTTATAAACATGAAAAACACTATTTTCACCAATCCAAGTTAAATAGCTATTAACGATAGTATCGATACCCTTTTCAAGCGTCCCCTCAGTATAAAAGTATTCTCCACTAAGCTTTGTCAAACATACTTTACTAGCTTTAGCTGTACTTAAACAAGCGACTAGGTCGGTTTCATACTCAGCTAATGAATCAATACTTTTAGCGCTCACTACAGAACTGAAAACTAGCGTTAAAACAGTAATAAAAAATAAAGGTGTTTTCATTTCATACATCCATGTTGTTTTGAGGTAGTAGGTTTAAGTTAAAGTTTTTAAAATAGAAAATAACATTGCCTGCGGTTATTTCTATAAAGCGAACAGAATAAAACCTACGTAATATTTAATCTGGAAAAAGATATACCAGAATTAATTATTTTATAATTAAGAGGAATTTCCCGTTGTGAAGTTATTGGCAAAATGTAAAATTAACCGTCATTATTTTTATGGAAAAGTTTAATTACCCTTTGATATTGATACGTTCAAGGTTTAGATATAAAAACTTCCATTTATTAATCAGCATAAACATAGATAAATAACTTTTTACTCGGACTTAAAATAACTAAAGAATATCGGCCAAGAGAATAAAAATGACCAGGTTCATTAATCATTTCATTCAACAATTTTAATACATCAGGCCTAAGGTCAAGACAAAAAGCATATCTACATATAAAATCGTCAATATCAAGCTCAGTATTACTTGGTACCCAGTCTCCCATCTGTAGCCCCCAATCAGCGGTTTCTATAACAGGGGTTTTAGAAAAAGTTTCAGCTAACGTTTCAAGTGACTTCCCGTCTTTTGTCATTTCAGCAATTCGAAATATTCTAACACCAGACTCTCTTCCACTTGGAGTAAAGCCACTATAATCCTCATTGCTGTAAATAATTTTTTCAGGTATTAATCCATAAGGCACTGACTCAAAAAGCAATTCTTTATGGTACAGCTCATAAATATAGATAAGGGAAATAACGAGAAAGAACCCCATTGGCAAAAGATATGGTCTAGGTACTTTTTTATAAAAATATCGAACAAGTAAAAAAAGAAAAACCCATGGCAAGACAGGCGATAAAACAATGATAAGAACGTAAAGGAATTCCATGTACAGTCAGTAGCCTATTAAAAATTAAAAAACGCAGAAATTAATGAATTCAAGGTTTAAGTGTTAACAATCTTCTTTAAAGTAAATGAATCTATTTCCTTCAGTCCAATTTCTGCCAAATACGATAAGTGTAATCTAGGTTTGAGGTGAAGTGCTGTTCAAATACATTACAGTAATTATTTTGGGAATTTGAGGGAAGAAAATATCACCCTCTATATTTTGATGAACAATAAATGGGTGCCAGCAACTTTTTATTTGTTAGGTTTGACCTTCAACAATAGTATCTGATTTATCCAAAGCTGAAAAAACATTAGCCATTAGCGTTTTACTGGTAGACGAAATGCTTGTTCCACAGTCCTCTTCATATCCTTCAAACACACTTTTTATATTTATTACCCCAAGATTGGTCGAAATTTCACGTTCCAGCTCCAAGGGGCCAATTGCGCTATAAGTTGTTTTTTTATCTAGAATTTTGAGCTCTGAATGTCTTTCTAAAACACTTAAAAACTTTTCTTCAGAGAACTGTTGATCGATATTTATCCATATAAAATCGTCGCTTAATTTTAAATATTGGCAAGTCATACAGTGTAAACCTAATGAGGCTGTAGAATGACTCCTACAGCAAAAAATAACTAAAAATCGAGCACCTGTAATGCATTCTAACCAATTTTAATGTATTGAGTAATGCATTTGGAACCCATAAAAGGATCTAAAAAAATTAAATAGTTACAAATAATAGTTACAGAACACCCAATCACTTTAAACCTTAACCACCTGATTTTATTGCAATGAACTAATAGGTATCCACGACTTACTTATTGAGATATAAATAATATAATTATTTTGACTTAAAAACTGATCCGATAGAAGACTTTAATACGCCAGAGAAAATAAAAAATTGAACGATTAAGTAAGATAGCATCAGCAAAAAAACAATAAACTCAGACAATTCATAAGGGTCATTATTATAGAAAATATCGAAAAATCCCTGCGTACTAAAATAGATAAACAACAATTCTGCAATCATAATTAGCGTCAACACTTCATTCATTTTATAAAAACTATTCAAATGTATTCGGAATAAGAGGCCATGAAGGAACAATGGTAAAGTGGCTAATGATATTAATCCAATAACAGCTATAGCTGCTATAGCCATACTTCTTCCTCCATTACTCGTGAAAAATACATAGGCACAAAAAATGCCAAAAAAGAAAATTAGACCAGTTAATAAATTGAGTGTAGCCATTGCCGAATGTATTGGTTTTTTTTGAATCAAATATTTTATTCCTTAAATTTATTTACACTAAAAAATGCAACAATTTTTTCATATGCACTTGCTTCAAGTCGAGCTTTTTCTCGCTGTTTTTCCATAACAAACTTGGATAGCCGTTAATTTACGCTTGCGGGCGAGCGTGCTTGCGATTGTTATAAATAATTACAGGACACCAATCACTTAAAACCTTAACCACATGATTTTATTATCAAAAAACAAATGAGAACTCACAACTTATTTGCGATATTATTTAGTTAAATGATTGGGTATCCACAACTTACTTGTTTGATTTTATTGTAACCAACTAACGGGTGTCCACAACTTGCATTGTTTAACAGCTTGTTAATTGCGCATACTGTCGATTTTAAGTTTTTCTTTTTCCAAGCGCTCTTTTTTGAAATTTTCATTTTTTAACCTAAGAAACGCTTCAGGGTTAAGCTGGCAATGATAGTGGTGATGATTTTTAGCTAATTCCTCTTTGTCTTTAGCTAATTCTTTTTCTGATTTTTTCTTACGACCCCAAAGTTCTAGTGCTTTACTAAATGCAACATACCAACTGTATGCAAGCGCTAATAATGAAACAATAGGATTAGACCAACCAAGAAATGCTATTAATGCAGGTATAACACAAACCCATAATGTTAAAATGAGTAACAGCAGCTTTCTGCCTCTAGCCTCTGTTTTTTGTTTAGCTACAACCTCTTCGTATGTGGAAAAATTTAACCCTGAGTAAATCTTAGCTAAGCTCTCTTTTGAAAGATCTATATCAGGTTCTTCACTTTCAGGGTATTTATCCCAATGTAAGATTACTTTTTCAAGCTTTGGATAGCCAAGCAAAAAATTATGACCTAATTTATCTTTCGTACGCCACTCTTCATCCGTTTTATTATCAATCATTAACATGATGGGAGTCGGGTATTTCAAAGCCCAATATTTTAACTCTGACTCTGCAATATTTTTGATCTTACTCGATAGATTTGAGTCGTAAATATAGACCTTTACTATCGCAAATTCTTGATCGGTAAAGACAGGGCTATACGAGACATAATATCCATCTCTTTTTTCTTCAACATCGTCATATCTAACCCAAGGATTTATCATGTAGTCTCAAATATCTCACTAGTAACTAACAGCCTAACTAAGCCGATTTATTCCGCATTTACGGTGGAAAGGCGAAATAGTTTAATTTTAAAAAATTTACCTTACGATAGCGTAATAAAACATTAAATCAATTAATTAAAGAAAAAGATAAAACCTTTATCATGTAGATAAACGAAAAGATTCCGTATTTACGACAGAAATATGGAATTAAACAACACTCAATACGGCTACGATATCCCCGCCGTTGAGCTTTCCCAAATAATGGATAACTTTCAGCAACAGCAAACAGGACGTTTGCTGTAAGTTCATCCGACACACGGACGTGTCGTATGAACTGGTGCGTTAAGAAAGTTCTGCATTTTTTGGATCAGAAAGCGATTCGGTGGCCAGTTTCTTTGTACCCTTTCTTTTCTGGCAAAAGAAAGGGTATCGCCGACAGGGCGAAACCAAAGCTAATAAATACCAAACAGCCCCAACGAGCGCAGACGAGCTAACATTCAAGGTAAACACCTTAAAAACATTAATGTCTATCTCCTTCATCATCAGTTAAAATACCGCGCATAAGACTGCTCACAGTCATCAAAGTAAAAAATTAAAGGCAATAAAATGAGTAAAGCGAATATCCAGTGGTTTCCCGGTCACATGCACAAAGCCCATAAACAAATATTAGAAGTGTTACCACAGGTTGATATCATCATTGAAGTTGTCGATGCGCGTATTCCTTACAGTAGTGAAAATCCACTGATCGCCGCTATTCGTGAAAAAACACCTTGTATTAAAGTGCTTAATAAATCTGATTTAGCGGATCCAGACATCACTAAATTATGGATTGATTATTTTGAGCAAGAGCAAGATATGAAAGCCTTGGCGATCACGACAAGCAAGCCAGAGCAAGTACATCAAATTACTAAGCTTTGTGAAAAAATGTTACCTAACCGATTAGGACAAGATAAACAGATCCGCGCGATGATCATGGGGATTCCGAATGTAGGTAAATCGACTATTATCAACATTTTAGCGGATCGTATTATCGCTAAAACAGGTAATGAGCCAGCGGTGACTAAAAACCAACAACGTATCCGTTTACCGAGTGGCATTATGTTATCTGATACACCGGGATTTTTATGGCCTAAGATTGAAAACGCCCACTCAGGTTACCGTTTAGCGGTGACAGGCGCGATCAAAGATACGGCGATTGAGTATGAAGATATTGCCTATTACGCTGCAGATTATTTGATTAAACATTATTTACCACGCTTACAAGCACGTTATGAGTTTGAAGAAACGCCAACCTCTGACCATGAATTAATGGAATTAATTGCTAAACGTCGTGGCGCGTTACGTGCAGGTGGTCATTTTGATATTTATAAAGTATCGACTATTTTACTCAATGAATTACGCTCAGGTGCGTTAGGTCCATTAAGTATTGAAACACCAGAGATGGCAGCCGTTGAGAAAGTAGAAGCCGCAGCACTCATAGAAGCGCAACGTTTAAATAAAATTGAAGTGAAAGCAGCGCGACGTAAACGTTACAAGAAAAATAAAAACAAGCACTAAATGTTCAACGTAAGACCAAGTCTTTAAGCAAAATGTTATGCTATATTTTGCTTTGTGATCATGCTTGTTAGTGTTGTTTTTTAGCTTCGATCTAGTTCCCATGGTCCTCCGTGGGAATTCATACTTAGTGATTGTTTATCGTTAACGGCTTAACGCATGATTAATTACTTCTTCACGGATTTTTTGTAAGTCCCCGCTTTCTTGTAAGTACTTGCCTTTTTAGAAGCCGTCCCTTTTTTACTATATGATTTTTTGAATGACGACTTTTTAAAAGGCGATTTTCCGGCAGGTAAATTCACTAAGGCTTGCGGTCCATCTTCTATCGCTTTATTAATGATTCCGCGCAAACGTTCTTGTAATGGTGCAACAAACCCTTGGTAACTTTGTTCTTTTTGGCTGATTGCGTTTAATTGCATTTCCCATAAAGCGGTCATATCTGGCAACGTTAAGCTGTCGGGCAAGCTTTCAATTAACTTACTTCCCACTTCCGTTGCTTGAATGGTTTTGCCAACACGTTGCAAAAATTGGCGTTTAAATAACAATTCGATAATGCCTGCTCGTGTTGCTTCCGTTCCTAACCCATCGGTTTCTTTAAGCACTTTTTTCAATTCAGGATCTTGTACAAAACGCGCGATATTACTCATCGCGGCAAGTAAGGTTGCATCGGTAAAATGTGCTGGCGGTTGCGTATTTTTATCTACTACTTCACCACGTTCACAATGAATCACTTGGCCTTTTTTAAGTGGCGGTAAAAAGCTTTCCGTTTCCTTTTGTGGGAAGAGTATTTTCCAGCCATCGCTTTGCTTAGACTTAGCTTTACTAATAAATAAGCCTTTGTTTATTTCGATTTCAGCAATGCATTCCGCATAACAATAATCATCGTAAAACTGACAAAGATACTGACGAGCAATCAACTGATAAATATTCTTTGAAACCAGATCTAATGAGCTTGTGGATTTGTTGGTGTCCGTTGGAATAATAGCGTGGTGAGCGTCCACTTTGCTGTCATTCCATGCTCGACCTCGGATTGATAAATTAGCGTCTTGCACAGCTTGTTTCATCATAGGCTCGTTGTTAGCGATGGCTTGCGTAACATATTTTGCTTGTTGGTGATGATTACGCGGTAAATAACGCGAATCAGAGCGCGGATAAGTAATGAGTTTATGACGTTCATAAAGTGCTTGTGCGGCATCTAATACTTGTTGTGCGCTATAACCAAAACGTTTCGCGGCATCGATTTGTAACCCTGATAAGTTATAAGGCAAAGGCGCAATTTGTTTTTTGTTTTTATTAGTAAAGCTTTTAACGGTTGCAGGCTGATTGGTAATACGGTTTGCTACATTTTCCGCTAAGGCTTTAACTAATACTCGCCCTTCTTCGTCTTGATAAGGTTCGCATGCTTCGCTAGGTTGCCATTTCGCAGTAAAGGGCATTTCATTGGCATTGTTATTCACTTTGCAATGCGCCAACACTTCATAAAAAGGTTTACTGACAAAGGCGTTAATTTCTTTATCACGCCTTGCGACCAAACCTAATAATGGTGTTTGCACTCGCCCTACTGATATAACGCCTTGATAACCTGATTTCTGTGCAAGTAATGTATAAGCACGCGTTAGGTTCAAACCATATAACCAATCTGCTCGTGTACGCGCTAAGGCAGAGGTTGAAAGCGGAATAAAATCTTGATTTGAGCGTAATTGGCCGATAGAACGTTTAACCGCATTAACGGTTAAATCACTGATTAAACAACGCTGCACTTGTTTTAACTTGTTACCTTTAACGCCACTGAAATGGATCACTTCGTCCACCAGCAGCTGCCCTTCACGATCTGGATCGCCAACGTGAACAAGCCGATCCGCTTGTTTGATTAGTTTTTTTAAAATGCTTAATTGTTTGCTAGTTTGTGCAACAGATTTTAGTTTCCATTTTTCAGGAATAATCGGTAAGTGTTCAAACTTCCATTGTTTAAAACTAGGATCATAAGCTTCAGGATCAACCTGTGTTAATAAATGCCCGATACACCAACTGACCACATCACCATTTCCTGCATAAATACAGCCATCGGCTTTACGATGTGGTTTAGGTAATGCATCGGCAACGGCACGTCCTAAACTTGGTTTTTCAGCAATATATAATTTCACGGTTATCTCGCATCTTTTTACATTTTAAACACTGTCTTTATGAACAGTATTTTATAAACATCAATAATTCAAGTTTTAGATGTTTTTATTTACAACTAGATGTTTATCTGTGACTAATATTTGGCTAACAAATGGTTCCACTTATCATCGAATTGAATCGTTTTTATTTAAATAAAAGCGATTCAATAAGCAGAGAAAGTGAAGTTTCAGCAATAAAACGAAAGGAGATAAATGGTACTTTTATTTTAATTTCAATAAAAACCTAAGAAATGAGCATACCCATAAAGGAAAATAACGAGGCATCTGCTTGAAGTACTTTAGCTCATCGTTCTATACCTTATCCAGAAATGGAATATATACCAACTTTATGAATGCTGTTTATTCTAATAGATTAATGAAGAGCATGTTAATGATTTAGAATGTAGTTATGCGGCGTCGTAATTGCTTTGCCGCTTACGCTTTATGCTCTCAAACAGTGTAAATTCTGAATGAATACGCTTACTGAATAATCTTTTTAACAGTCCAGCCTAACAAGGTTTTTTCTGGATCAGAATCCTTAATGTATCGGCCTACACTTCTGTGCATAATAATAGTCGGCAGGTGTTGTTTTAAACGGAACAACAACTTGCCTTGTGCTTTTTCAGCGTGAATAGCCAACTCATCAAAAATATAATGTTCAGGCATAATTTCATCGTAAGTTGAATTATTTAAATCCGCACACTCGATCACTCCTAGAATATTAACCCCAAAATATCCATCCCAAACGGTGCCATCGACTTCACTTTTAATAATGATCGGAAATATTTGTAAGTTATCGACGCCAGCAGACTGGAGTAAGTCGATAAAACGCTGAGACATTATAGTAAAACTTCCTTTTTTAAAGTCTGGAAGCTTATCCCCGGATTTTGCGTTAGTGGAAAAAACCATCGGCAGTTCAATATCTAAACTAATCGTTTCTCCTCCCATAAAATCCAATTCAACGGGAAGGCTATCTGGTTCTTTAAATTTGATTTGTGAATGACTTAAAATATCATTCACTAGGGTAAAGTACATTATTTAATTCCTATTAAAAAACACTAACGATAAGGGTTACAAAGCTTAGCCATCAATCATAAAATAATATGTTCATTGATAAAAATAGTTCGAGCTATAATTACATTCTAGCTCCATAGTCAGATGCTTTTTAAACACCAATTAAAAATGCTAATCATCCCAACCATCTGCAGCCATGACGCTATATCCGGTAATATTATTTTTTTCGAAAGCTTTCTTAAGTTCATCGCTAATAAAAAACTCATCCAATTTCATAGAGGCTCTAAATAGGTGAGCACCTTCAGGAATATTTTGATAATCCACAGTAAGACTGATTATCCAGCTAATTTGAGTTTTAATAATACGTCCATCCGATATTCAGACGCTTCCATATAGACTATACCCACACCACCTAATACATTTAGAATGGAATAATCTTCAGAAACCAGTTTATCTTGATGATCCTTTAATAGAATTGGCAGATATTCTATATTTTTAACACCGAATTCAGACAATAATGTTTTAACCTTTTGGTTTGCAATCAATACATCATCTAGGTTATCAATAATATCCTTGAGTTTAATTCTTTCGGGATAAGCAGGATCGTAATACATTGACGACGCATCCCCCTTAGGGTACCTATCAGAAAGCATTATCCCCTTAGAATACTCATAATCCTTCGGCCCCTCTCCATGAAGGGATGATAAATATACGCCCTCTTCATTAAAATCAGATTTAAACACCCAGTATTTCATAAACCGCATCTCCGCAACCTATTCACGATTTACAAATTAACCTCGACCATTCCACCCATCAGCTGCAATAGCCCGATAGCCTTTAACCTTATTTTGCTCAAAAGCTTGTTTAAGATCGTCACTAATAAAAAATGCATTTGTCTTTTTAGAAGCTCTAAACAAATGAGCATTTTTCGGAATATTTTCATAACTAACAACAAGATTTTTAATACGATCCACTTGATCTTCGATTAAAACACCCATTCTATAGGTAGAGGCTTCCATATCAATAATCTCAACACCACCCAAGACATTCAAAATAAAATAATCTTTTGATACCAGACTATCCTGATGATCCATTAGCCAAACAGGGAGATATTCAACATTATCAACACCAAAATCTTTTAAAAGATTAACAACTTTTTGATTCGCAATTAACACACCATCCAAATTATCTATAAAATCAAAAAGTTTGGTGCGTTCAGGATAACTCGGATCATAATACATTGCAGATGCTTTCCCATTAGGATGCCTATCGGCCAAAACAATACCATCAGAATACTCATAATCTTCAGGTCCCTCACCAGGAAGAGACGACAAATAAACACCATCACCACCAAAATCAGATTTAAATACCCAGTATTTCATAAAACCACCTATTATTAATTACATGATACCCAATTACTTTAAGCCTTAACCATTTGATTTTATTTCAAATAACTAATGGATGTTCTCAACTTGTATTAAACACCAATTAAAAAACCAGACCATTCCAGCCATCGGCTTCAATAAATACACATCCTTCCAACCCCGCAGACTCCATCTCGTTTTTCACATCATCACGAACAAAGATTTCATTTAATTTAGTCGTTGCGCGAAAAATGCTCGCATCTTCGGGGATTTTATCGTAATCAAGCACTAAATTTTTAATTCGACTAACTTGATCTTTTATTAAAGAATTCATCCTGATCGTAGACTTTTCCATATCAATACAATCCACGCTACCCAAGACGTTCACAATCGCATATTCTTTTGACGCAACTTGATCTTGGTGGTCATACAACCAGATGGGTAAAAACTCAATATTTGGAAAATCTAAAGCAACAAAAACATCACGTATTTTTTGGTTAGCTATGATCAAGTCATTGATATTGTCTACAAAATCAAACAACTCCGTATCGTCTGGATAATCCGGATCAAAGTACATCCCCAAACTTTCATGTTTTTTAAATTCTTGAATAAGGCTTTCACCTTTTTTGTATCGATAAGATTCAGGCCCCTTACTTGGCACTCTTGAAAGATAAGCACCACCTTCAGGCGCCGAGATTTTAAAAACCCAATATTTCATTTGAAATTCTCCAACTGCAATGAGTCATATTTGCCTTTATCACCTAAGGCTTATTTATCTTCACGGGTGAGTGACAGTTTACTTTTTCTACTTTTGCGATGACAGATTGTACCCAAGCTGGATTTAAAAGTCCCATTGTTCCATCCTATGCCTTTTAATTTATTGCAACTAAAGAGACTAATGTTTGACTAATAAACAGTTCCTCTTACAATCGAGTTGGATTCAAACTTTAAATCAGACTATTTACTTAAATAAAAGATAGAAATAAAAATGACTTCTGCCAATATAGCTAAAAATATAATCACGACTTTATGCCTTGCCTCAGCCCTGTTTATTTCAGGCTGTTATGGCGATCCAGAAAATGAAACAACACCAGTGGAGTCAGAAAACGTAACAAAGCAAACAGCTGTCGTTGATGATTCCAAAGCTTTAGAAAGTAATGCTATAGAAAGTAAAACGGCTGAAAATGGTGAAACTAAAAAATCATGGGATGATGTTAAAGAAGCAGGCAAAGAAATCTGGGTAAAAAGTAAAGTGGCAGGAGAAGACGTTTGGATTTTAAGTAAAGATACAAGCAAAAAAGCCTTCGAAAAAAGCAAGGAAACAAGTAAAAAACTTTGGGAAGAAAGTAAAGAATCAGGTCAAGAATTATGGCAAGAAAGTAAAAAAGAGAGCCAAGCGCTTTGGGGAAAAAGCAAAGAGAAAACAGCTGAAACATGGGAAGTGATTGAAGAGTCGAGCGAAAAAATCTGGCAAGAAAACAGTAATAAAATGGAAGAAATGTTTAAGAAGTTTGATATCGATAGTTCAGACAGTGCCTCCGATGCATTTAATAAACAAAATGAAGCTTTTGATAGTGACGAGATTTAAGCGAAGCTGAAATTTTTGTTAAGTCGTGACTATATAAAGGAAGCCGCGACTATGACAATAAATGAAACAGATAGTGATTCAAGTACCAACCCATTAATAAAAGATTAATGCTAGACATAAAATAAAACCATCGTCTAAAACTGATTTTGCTCGTTTTATGATTAAAAATGATTTGCCCTAATACACTGCCCGGCCAACCTCCACATAACGCTAAAGCATAGAAATGACGCTCACGCGTTCTTTGCCAACCTTTCACAGCAGCTAATTTATCCATTCCATAGAAAATAAAACTCAATACGTTGCAAGCAATAAAAAACAACAAGAACCATAAAGGTAATTGTTCAATGGATTGCAAATAAGTTAAACCTGCAATATGAAGTCCAGAGAGAATAATAAGTAATAAATTTTTCATGCAAAAGGAAACTCTTTTCAATCATCAATGATGTTAAGGCAAAAAAAAGGGCCGATGTTGTCATCAGCCCTTTCTGAAATAGCGTTAAGATAATCAGGTAAATCTTTGCTTTAACTATCTAGATAATCAAAGTCGTCGTAGTCATCACCTAATAATTCTTTTAAACGTCTTCTTTCTTTAATCTCTTCAATATTGCGGCGAATTTTGCCTCGTTTTCTATCATTTAAGATCTGCTTCTTTTTAGAAGATGAAGCTTGGTTTTCTTCCTCTTCTTCCCAATCCTCTTCTGAAAAGAATTCAGCAGATTCTTGATCTTGAGTCTCGTCTTCAATTTGTAGAGAGTTACTGTTAGTACTTGCCATTTTAATTCTCCAATTATGCGATTTATGAATATCGCTTACAGGCCATTTATAACTACAAAAATTTTAAAAAATACTAAATAAATATGGAGAAGCTTTTATTCCCTATGAATAAAAAACCATATATTGTCTTTTTAACTCATAATTAAATAAAAATCGATAAAAAAATTCAACTAAATTGAGCTTCTGATTCATTCCTTATAAAACATCACAATTTATCGCTTTTTACATCAGGATTTTATTTGTTTTTTGATGTTTAAATCGTTTGAATCGCCCCTAGTTAATATACAAGTGCATGATAACCAGTTACATTAAGCCTGTTGATTTAGATAACTATTCATTAAATAATCATAAGTTCTATTACTATAGATTAGATAACCAAAAAGGGTAAACATGCAATTTTCAAAATTAGGCAGTAGCAAGGTTTCCGTTTCTCGAGTTTGTTTAGGCAGTATGACTTGGGGGCTTCAAAATAACCAACAAGATGCAGACCAACAAATAGCTTATGCTTTAGAGCAAGGTGTTAATTTTATTGATACTGCTGAAATGTATGCTGTTCCCCCTTCTGCAGAAACCTATGGTAAAACAGAATCTATCATAGGAAATTATTTAGCCAATAACCCTAGCCAACGTGAAAATATTGTATTGGCCTCTAAAATTGCAGGTCCTGGCATGGCTTGGGTACGCGATGGTGGGATTATCACTGGTGATGCAGTGATCAGCTCTGTGGAAGCATCATTAAAACGTTTAAAAACAGATTACATTGACTTATACCAATTACATTGGCCAAATCGTCAATCTCCGCACTTTGGTCAACACGCGCCGAACCATTACAAATTTTCAGACAGCGATAGCGCTCAACAAACTGAATTGATGCTAGACGTATTACAAGGTTTAGATGCCTGTGTTAAAGCCGGTAAAATTCGCCATTGCGGTTTATCTGATGATACGCCTTGGGGCATTAATACTTATTTAAAATTAAGCGAACAACATAATTTGCCACGCATGGTTTCAATTCAAAATGAATTCAACTTGTTACACGCAAAGGATTGGCCTTATTTAATTGAAAACTGTGTTCATGAAGATGTTGCTTTCTTACCTTGGTCACCATTGGCTGGTGGTATGCTAAGTGGTAAATACCTTAACGGACAACGTCCTGAAGGTAGCCGTTGGACGATTCAACAACGTAATGGCTTATTCCGTGATACTGAAGCCAGCACAGCAGCGATCACTGCCTACCAAGAAATTGCAGCAGCTAATGGTATTACAGCCGCACAGTTAGCTTTGAAGTGGTGTGATCAAATTGATGGAGTAACGTCTACGATTATTGGTGCAACCAGTATTGCACAATTAAAAGAAGATATTGATGCCTTTAAAGAGCCACTATCTGAGCAGGCATTAGCGGATATTCGTGCAGTATTACAAAAGTATCCTGCACCTTTCTAATTGATATTAAATAATAGTTAGTTTAAAAAGCGGCTTAATTTAAGTCGCTTTTTTTTGTTTTTTAGAAAATTAAAACAGTGACATCTGATCTGAGGTAATGATATTAAAATCCTTGCCTAATACAGGCAGGATCGCTTCGGCAATAGGCTTCAACTGTTTGTCAACATACTGTTGATAATCTATGTTAGACTGTAAATACTCTTTTGGCTCAGGACCGTTAATTGTGAGCAAATACCCTATTCTGCCTCGTTCTTGATAGCGTAGTGGCAATCCTAACTGTGCATTTTTTTGGTCTGCTAAACGAGCTGCACGCACCTGCGGAGGGATGTTTTTCACATAATCGGCTAATGGTCGACGTAATCGTTTGTGATAAACCAGCTTATCGTCCAATAAACCTTGGTTGAGCTGATCAATCGTTTCTATGATGTATTCATCAACAGGTAAGCCTGCAAATATCTTTTGATATAAGGTTTGTTGAAATGTTTGTGCTAGCTCAGTCCAATCTGAACGTACCGTTTCCAAACCTTTAAACACCATCTCTTCGCCCTCTTCTGTAGCTTTTAAACCTGCATAGCGTTTTTTAGAGCCTGTATCTTGGCCACGTAACGTGGGCATAAAAAACTTAGAGAAAGCGGTTTCGAATTCAATTTCTAGGTAACAGTCTAAATCAAATTCTTCACGCAATAATTCAGACCAATATTTATTGATTTGCAAAGCAAGCTCTTGCCCAACTTGATTCGCTTGTTGTAAATTTTGGCAATCTTTTAGGAATACAAAAGTAGAATCGGTATCACCATAAATAACGCGTTGGCCTTTATTCTCAATAAAAGCAGCGGTTTGTTGCATTATTTGATGACCGCGAAGAGTAATAGAACTAGCAAGACGCGTATCATGAAAACGACAACCAGAAGATCCTAATACACCGTACATACTGTTCATTATGATTTTAATGGCATGCTGGAAGGCGTTATTTTTTTCTTTTTTAGCTTGCTCACGGGCACTGGTGAGCGCATCTAATATTTTAGGTAAATGATGTTGTGTTCGGCTAAACCTTGCTCCTCTAAACCCCGGAATAGTTTTATCTTCAGGCTCTAACAATCCTTCGATCATACCTAGTGGATCAATTTTAAAACTACGAATAATATTGGGATAAAGCGATTTAAAATCTAATACTAATACCCATTCATACAACCCAGGTAATGAATCCATTACAAATCCACCGGGAGAATGTTGCGCTTGAATATCCCCTAAATTAGGTGCGATATAACCGCTACGATGTAATAAAGGTAAGTATAAATTAGTGAATGCAGCCACTGAAGCGCCACGTCTATCTAAAGCTAAGCCGGTTAAACGTGCTCGTTGAATGGTGTACTCTGCGAGTTGTTTGTCTTCGAAAATGCGCTCTACCAATAAACAATCTTGTAAATTATAACGCGCTAATGTCACAGGCTCTTGTTCAAACTGACGTTTGATTTCTAATCCTTTATCGTTATTCGTAGCGATTAATTTACCTTCTCCAAATAACGCCTGACTGACAAACTCTAAACTGTAACTTTCGAAATGTAGGCTTGCGTTTCTTAATGCATCTATGCCATCTAATACGACTCGCCCATTTAATATGACTGAACCAGCGTTAGGATCATCTCTATGTGTTAACCACTTTAAGGCGCTACCATCCCGTCCAATGGTTAATGGGATATTTAGAAGCTGCGCTCGTTTAGCTAATAAACGCATATCAAAATTGCCAACGGCCCAACCAATAATTGCATCGGGATCATGCGTAATAAACCACTCAATCAACTTGCTTAATAGCGCACGTTCATCTTTCACCCACACAATGTTAATATCTTCTGCTACTTGAGGTTTACCAATCATTAGTACGGTTTGATGCACTTGCTTTGAGTTAGCAGTGTTACCGTAGCTTAAACCAATACTATATAGCTCACTTTCAGGACTACATTCAACATCCAATGAAACCATACGTAGTTTTGTATTTGCTTCAATAACATCAACGCTAGTTTCACTTGATAAAGTCGCTTGTTGGCATGACCAGTAGTTTCCTAACCAATCAATTTGTCCGGACACTTTTACTAAACCATAAATAAAGCGTTCCATTAAAAAGCGGTCACTTAATTTAATATCGCCTTCGTAAGTAGCGATATTTTTTTGCATTAAGGCAAGCTGACACCATTTATGAAGTTGCTGTTTCAACGTGTAAATTGCGCAAACGGTTTTGCCATTAAAGGTTTTGATATCCACAGGTCTAATAAAATCTGGACGACAGTTTTCTTGTTCCCAAATTTCTTGAGCTTGTTCAAGCTGATCTTGCTCGATTAAAAACACATAACGTTGTTGAGGAACAACCACGCGACAAGGACCACGTTCAGTGCTTAACCAAAAGATAAGATCAACACCATTCGCGGTTTCAGCTTGCTGACGCGATAAGATTAAACCCGAGAGTGAAGTGATAGATGTTTCTGTCATAAGCATATTTTAAAGTACTTTAAGCTTAAGCGTTACCTTTAAATAGTGTCTTTAAGCTTTACCTTAAATAAGGCGACTAAAAGCAAAAAAGACTGCAAGCAGTCTTTTTTAATCATCAATATAAACAGTAAAGTTTATATTCTATGACGAGGTAATAATAAGTTAAGTAAGATAGCTACGATACCACATAGACTTACGCCTTGTAGACTAAACGAGCCAATACCTAATGCCATTCCACCGATACCAAATACTAACGTAACAGAAACAATACACATATTACGTGGTTGTGATAAATCAACACGATGACGAATCATTGTATTTAAACCAACGGATGCAATCGTACCAAACAACAGCATCATAATACCACCCATTACTGCACCTGGAATTGTTTGTAATACCGCACCAAACTTACCAACGAAGGCTAATAAAATGGCAATAACAGCCGCCCACATCATAATTTTAGGGTTAAAGTTACGTGTTAACATGACCGCACCCGTTACTTCTGAATAAGTGGTATTAGGTGGACCACCAAATAATGAAGCTGCACTTGTTGCAATACCATCACCAAATAGCGTGCGATGTAACCCTGGTTTTTTAAGGTAATCTTTACCCGTTACGTTACTAATGGCAAGGATATCACCAACATGTTCAACGGCAGGTGCAATCGCAACAGGGATCATAAATAACACTGCATGCCAATTCCACTCAGGGGTTACAAACTGTGGGAAACTTAACCAAGCAGCATTACTAATTACTGAAAAATCTAATACACCAAAACCAAGTGATAAAACGTAACCGACAATGACACCGCAAAAGATAGGCACTAATTTAAAGATGCCCTTTGCTAATGTTGATACTAATAATGTCGTGATTAACGATGAAAATGAAATAATCATCGCGGTATTTTGATCCATCAATATCGCACTAGCATCACCAGTTTTTCCTAATGCCATGTTAACGGCAACAGGCGCAAGTCCTAAACCAATCACCATGATCACCGGACCAACAACAACGGGTGGTAATAAGCGATGAATAAATTCAACACCTCTTAGTTTCACTGCGTAAGACATCAGCATGTACACAACACCTGCGGCAAATAAACCAGACATAGTCGCAGGAATGCCCCAAGTTTGAATGCCGTAAGCAATCGGAGCGATAAATGCAAAAGAAGATGCTAAGAAAATAGGCACCTGACCTTTGGTAACGAATTGGAATAATAAGGTACCAATACCCGCAGTAAACAAGGCTACATTTGGATCTAGCCCTGTGATTAATGGCATTAATACTAAGGCACCAAAGGCAACAAATAACATTTGTGAACCAGCAAGTGCTTGCTGGAAAACGTTAAGGTTTTTGGTGATATCTTCCACTGGTTGTTTTTCTTGTTCGGTTGAAGGACTTACCGACATTTCACACTCCATTTAATGGTTTTAGATTACAGGTTTCAAGTATTCGTTGGTGTTAATAATTTAAGCTTTATCGGTTTACTTATTTAGTACCAAATATTTTGTCACCCGCATCACCTAAACCCGGTACGATATAACCACTTTTGTTTAAGTGTGAATCAATTGAAGCAGTATAAACTTCGATATCTGGATGCGTTTCTTCTAATGCTTTTAAACCTTCAGGAGCGGCAACGAGAATTAAGACTTTAATGTTAGTACAGCCACTTTCTTTAATTAGATCTAATGTAGAAATCATTGAACCACCCGTTGCTAGCATTGGGTCTACAACTAGCGCTAAACGTTGATCAATTTGGCTCACTAATTTTTGGAAATATGGAACAGGCTCTAGCGTTTCTTCATCTCGGTAAATACCAACAACGCTTACTTTTGCACTTGGAATATAATCTAAAACACCATCCATCATACCTAAACCGGCACGTAAGATAGGCACAACGGTTACTTTTTTACCTGCTATTTGTTGAACTTCTAACTCGCCTTCCCAACCTTGAATTGTTACCGATTCTAACTCTAAATCTTTAGTTGCTTCATAGGTTAATAGACTTGCTACTTCACGAGCTAACTCACGAAAACGTTTGGTACTAATATCCGCTTCACGTAACAAACCTAATTTATGTTGGATAAGGGGATGTTTTACTTCAACTACTTTCATGATGTTTCTCCAAATGGGTAAAATTTAAAATCGGGTGATAATAGCAGCGCTAAAAGATTCAAATAATGTGTTACATCATTATTAGTCGACTTTAGCCACATATTGGGTAGCTATTATATAGATAATTTCAGTTTATTTACTAGAAATAAAGCGCGACAAAAAAAGGCTAAGAATTTCTTCTTAGCCTTTTTATTTTTTAACTTTTAATAATAATCTTAGTTATTATTCATATTGGTTGCACCAATCTTATGAATGGCTATATCGGCACCATTAAACTCTTCTTCTTCACTTAAACGAAGTGGAGCAAACACACTGACAAGTTTATATACAATAAATCCGCCAACCATTGCAAATACCACGCCTAGAATAGAACCAATGAACTGACTAATAAAGCTAACACCACCTAAACCGCCGAAACTTTCTAGGCCGAAGATACCAGCAGCAACCCCACCCCATAAACCACACACGCCGTGCAATGGCCAAACACCTAGTACATCGTCAAAACTAGAGAATTTATTTTGTACATAAGTAAATAACCAAACAAATAAGCCACCAGCAACCAAGCCTGTAAATAATGCGCCCATAGGATGCATTAAGTCAGAACCTGCACATACAGCAACCAAACCAGCCAACGGTCCATTATGAATGAAACCAGGATCTTTTTTACCGATAACAAGCGAGCTAATAATACCGCCAACCATTGCCATCAATGAGTTCATTGCCACTAAACCACTGATTCCTTCAATCGCTTGTGCTGACATTACATTAAAACCAAACCAACCAATTGATAGAATCCAAGCACCTAAAGCAAGTAATGGAATATTAGATGGTGCAAAGGCAACTAATTTACCATTACGGTAACGACCTTTACGGCTACCTAAAACAATAATCGCTGCAAATGCAATCCAACCACCAACGGCATGAACAACAATTGAACCTGCGAAATCATGGAAAGGTGCACCGAAAGTAACTTCTAACCACTCTTGAAAACCATAGTTACCGTTCCACATTAAACCTTCGAAAAATGGGTAAACTAAACCAACACATAAAGCGGCAGCGATTAACATAGGGTTAAACTTAGCTCGCTCAGCCACACCACCTGAAATAATGGCAGGGATCGCAGCAGCAAAGGTCATTAAGAAGAAAAATTTCACTAACTCGTAGCCGTTATTTTCAGCTAGCACAGATGCGCTATCAAAAAAGGTCACGCCATAAGCAAGCCAATAACCAAAGAAAAAATAAACTAATGCAGAAACGCCAAAATCAGACATGATTTTAACTAATGCATTAACTTGATTTTTGTGACGAACGGTGCCGACTTCTAAAAAAGCAAAGCCTGCATGCATGGCAAAAACCATGATTGCACCTAATAAAATAAATAATGTATCTGCACTACTCACTAAAGCAGTAACGTGGTTCTCTATTAACTCCATGAATCCCTCTTTCAAGCCCTTTAAAAAAATCACGCAACTTTAACTGATCAATGCCCTCGTTAGTAGAAATTTATGCTTTTTATGTCGGTTTTACCTTTTTTTAAATAAAAAAACCAGCAATACATCTTGTATTACTGGTTTTATGGTTTGGATGTGTTTATTTCTTGCGCAGTCGTTCTCTATATTGCTGTTTTGCCATCTGTTGTAAATCCTCAACTCGGTCGCTTTCATCAACAATTTCTTTCCCTAGTAAGGTCTCTACTGCATCTTCTAAAGTCACCACACCAGAGGTTTGGCCAAAGTGATCTTCAACTACAAATAAATGCTCATGCCGTTTTATAAATAAATCTAGCAAATTTAAAACAGGAAAAGCTTCTGAAATACTATGAACGGGTGAACAAATATCTTTTAATAAAACATCGCCTTTACCCTGCCTGTCATAATTATAAAGTTCGTTTTTTAAAACCAGTCCAGTAATGGAGTCCTTACTATCTTGAAATACAGGGATACGAGAGAATACTGCGGTTTTCTCTTCATTTAATGCAGCTTCAACGGTTAACTCTTCAGATAAAGCATGCATGACGGTTCTCGGCGTTAGAATGTCGCCTGTTTTGGCTTCCCTTAATTTTAAGATATTTTCAACGAGTACATTTTCCTGCGTTGCTAACGCACCTTCTTTATAGCTTAAGGCGGTGAAGGCTAATACTTCATCTCGACTTATTGAATCTTTTTTATTGCCACTAAATAATTGTGTAAGACGAGTTGATATCCAAACTAATGGGAAAACTAATTTCACTAAAAAACTGATGGTATAAGCCGAAGGGATCGCTAATTGACGCCAGAATGTGGCACCTAGTGTTTTAGGAATAATTTCAGAGAAATATAAAATAGCTAAAGTTAATAATAGTGCAATTAATGTTTCTGATTGCTCACCATAAATACGAATTGCTTGAGCACCGACACCTGCCGCGCCCATTGTGTGAGCAAAAGTATTAAGAATTAAAATACTTGAAATAGACTGATCTAATTTATTTTTTACTTTACTAAGTACAGCAGCACCACCGGGTTGTTTTTCTTTTATCTGAGTAATATAAATCGGGGTAACAGATAACAAAACCGCTTCCAAGATAGAACAAATGAAAGAGATACCAATAGCCAAACTAAGATAAATTATAAGTAGTGTCATTGAGAATTAAGTACTCCATTTAAAATCGTACTTAATTTATACAACATAATGCCCCCTTTAAACAGTAAAAAGGCGCTCTTCTCTTTAACTGGTTGCACACCTATGAAGCAATTCACAACAATTAAGTGTGAATGCAAGCTATCGACCATATGTGCAGGTGTTTTATTTCAAGTTAAGATTCAGAAAAATACTGATTAAAAAACGTAACATTTTATGACAAGCAATGAGGGTATTCAGAAGTACTTTATTCATCATACTTAACTTCCCATTCTTCTTGACTTACCCCCTCAATAATCACTTCAAATAAAAAACTAAAAACTTTGCTACGATCAATATTCTTAGGCAGTAAATAAATGAGATAAGCTTGAGCTCTCAATTCATCCGATTGAGAATAAATATCTCTCACTCGTGATTTAGTGAGTTCATCTATATCAGAAAAACTAGCAAACTTAGCTTTCTCGTTTACATCAACTTCAACACCAATAATTCGCTCAATATGCTTTAAATGAATTTCAGCTATTCTTACTACTTTTTTGCCAACTTTATTCTCATTCACAATGATACCTTTTTATATTTTATCATTTAATGAGATATCAACTTATAAAATCCAATATAATTTAATGCTATAGAAATAAAGATTATATCCTGATTGATAGATGTTTTTATTCTCAATGAATAACACCATAATACAAGGTTATTTTCAGCCTGAATATAGGCCATAACGACAGCGAGTATTCACCTTTTAAAATATATAAATCATTGTGTTGGATATTTTAACTTTAATGTCACAAACACTCTTATTAAACTTCAAGTTATGATACTGAATGTAAAATGACACAGTTTATCTGGCAATACTACCAACTAATTTCATTCTTTAATAATAACTCCTTAATCCACCTTATTATTCTGATCTAAGCAGGATTGTAAATACGACTATCTACGGATCTTGAACCAGCGACACACGCTATACCTTCAAAAGAGGACAGTCCGTTGTTCTACCAACTGAGCAAAATAGGAATTATTTTTTGATCTTTTTACAAAACGAAAGCAAAAAAAAGCCCACTCAAATGAGTAGGCTTTTAAATGTGGCTCCTCTTGCTGGGCTTGAACCAGCGACACACGGATTAACAGTCCGTTGCTCTACCAACTGAGCTAAAGAGGAATTGTCTTTCTAAATTGTTAATCCTAACAATGAATTAACAGTGTCTCTATCGCTCTACCAACTGAGCTAAAGAGGAATTGTAACTTTCTCACTGAATAATCTAAATACGGATTAACAGTGTCTCTATTGCTCTACCAATCGAGCTAAAGAGGAATTGTTCTTTTAAGTCTTCAAATTATCAGACTCGTTATGCTCGAATCATCAAGCTTAACTAAATGTGGCTCCTCTTGCTGGGCTTGAACCAGCGACACACGGATTAACAGTCCGTTGCTCTACCAACTGAGCTAAAGAGGAATTGTAACTTTCTCACTGAATAATCTAAATACGGATTAACAGTGTCTCTATCGCTCTACCAACCGAGCTAAAGAGGAATTGTTCTTTTAAGTCTTCAAATTATCAGACTTCGTTATGCTCGAATCATCAAGCTTAACTAAATGTGGCTCCTCTTGCTGGGCTTGAACCAGCGACACACGGATTAACAGTCCGTTGCTCTACCAACTGAGCTAAAGAGGAATTGTAACTTTCTCACTGAATAATCTAAATACGGATTAACAGTGTCTCTATTGCTCTACCAACCGAGCTAAAGAGGAATTGTTCTTTTAAGTCTTCAAATTATCAGACTCGTTATGCTCGAATCATCAAGCTTAACTAAATGTGGCTCCTCTTGCTGGGCTTGAACTAGCGACACACGCTATACCTTCAAAAGAGGACAGTCCGTTGCTCTACCAACTGAGCTAACAATTTTAAGTCTTGCGACTTCGTTATGCTCGAATCATCAAGCTTAACTAAATGTGGCTCCTCTTGCTGGGCTTGAACCAGCGACACACGGATTAACAGTCCGTTGCTCTACCAACTGAGCTAAAGAGGAATTGTAACTTTCTCACAGAATAATCTAAATACGGATTAACAGTGTCTCTATTGCTCTACCAACCGAGCTAAAGAGGAATTGTAACTTTTTCACTGAAAAATCTAAATACGGATTAACAGTGTCTCTATTGCTCTACCAACCGAGCTAAAGAGGATTTTTTTTAAAACCGTTAACACTAACAATAAATTAACAGTGTCTCGTTAAAGAGGGCCGCAGTATATTTTTTGCGTTTACCCATGTCAACAAAAAAGGCAGATAAAAAAATTGGTTGCTGATAATTCAAGCAACCAATCACAATTATAGGCAAATCCCTGTTTTATTCTATAATAAAAGCAGAAATTAGATATCCCATTTAATGTTTTTATCTAACATTGTTTTCATTTTTTCAAGTGGTTCATCGTGCTCACCAACAATAACAACTTTTGCTTTACCGATATGTTCTGAAATACCTTTAAAGTGTTGGTTATCAAATTCAGCAGCCGGTGTGAAATCTGCATCATCCGGAACAATAAATACAGTTACACGTCCTTTTTCACCTTGTAAAATCATATGTAATGCTGAAGTACCTTCAAAACTACAATAATTTACAAAGTAAACATTACCTAACCCGCCACTTGCTTCTGCACCATAACGCGCTAATTTAACATTTACATTTTGTAAACTAGCTTGCTCGTTCACTTTTGCTGTTAAAAAGTACTCTTCTTGAACATGTTGTAAAGCAACACTACCAATATTCGGTGTTTGATGGTTAAGAGTACTGTTTACCACAGGTACACTTAATCCGATAACAAACGCAATTGAAGCAGCGATTGCAATATGCCAGCGATTGCTCACGGCTCTGTCTTGCTCAATCGCAAAACTTTGTTCTAAAAGAATTTTATTAGCGAGATCATCTGGAACATCGATCTTTAAACTATCTTTTAATAGTTGATCGAATTCTTTACTTTCTTTTACTAACTTTTGTGCACACTCCGACTCTGCTAACTTGTCTAAAAAATCTTCTGACTTTTCATTAGGTGTCGCAATCGCGGTATGACGAAATAATATATCATCCATGCGCTTCTCCATTATTTTCAATCTCAACTTTCAAATTGGTTTTGAGCAAATTCTTCGCTCTGAATAACCGTGTTAAAACGGTGTTCTTATTCAAACTTAATTGTTCAGCTATTTCATCAGCTGTAAAACCTGCAATTAACTGTAAAAGTAGCGGCTCTTTATAATCCGTTGGTAATGCAGCTATTTTCTGGTTAATAAGTTCTTTATCATAATGGTTAGTGTCTTCTTCCGCAGCGATCTCGTAATCATCGATATCTACTAAAGATAATTGTTTACGCTCAAAGCGTCGTGCATTTTCACGCCTTAATATAGTGAATAACCAACCTTTGGCTGATTTGTCATCTAATAAGCTATCAATGCTTTTCCAAGCTCGTAAGCAAGTTTCTTGTACTAGATCTTGAGCGACCTCAGAATCACGACATACCCAGTAAGCATAACGGTATAAGTCGGCACTGTAGACGTTCACTAATGACTCGTATCTTTTTTGTTTTCTATCCATATCCTTAATGACCGAGGATGATGAACTTTTATTTCGCTTTTTTGTAAAAAGATTCATTAAATTCCTTAACTACTTATTTATATCCGTTATCACTTAGAAAGCCTATCCGTTGTTATCTTATAAAGCCTTAATTTAAAGTCTTAGCTAGTGACTGAATAAGGTACTTTGATTGGTAATGATTAAATACCAACCTTTAAATAAATTGTCGAAAAAAATGATTTTATCTAAAAAGAACTAAAGTTACATTTTTGTAAAAAAAAATTTTAAATTAATTGAAATTTTTTTTCTAGATATACGGTATATATCATTGAACATATAATCTACGCACGTAATACGTGCCATTTTACATTAAAAATAAAGGATACATCTCATGAAAAAATCAAATCTTGCACTAGCAGCGACAGTTTCTACTCTTATTACAGTTGGCGGCAGCCTAGTTTCAGCTCCAGCAATGGCAGCAAGCAAAGAAAAATGTTACGGAATTGCACTTGCTGGTCAAAATGATTGTGCAACGAACACAAGTTCTTGTGCTGGTACGTCAACTGTTGATAACCAAGGTGATGCATTCATCGCAGTACCAAAAGGTTTATGTGGAAAAATTACAGGCGGAAGCTTAACTCCTACAGCTTAATAATTATTTACGTTTAATGAATTTAGACCGGGGCAACCCGGTCATTATACAGCATTTACAAGGACATAAATGTGCATAGTCCAAAAACAACTAATGTAGGGATAGGGTTAAGGCCTGAACACTATCAAGTAATTGAACAAACTAAACCTGCAATAGATTTTCTAGAAGTACATAGTGAAAACTATTTTGACCCGCACTCATTACATTACTCTTATCTACAACAAATCAGCCAACATTACCCTTTAAGCTTTCATGGAATCGGCCTTTCTCTGGGCAGTGATGAAGCAGTTTCAATTAAACATTTAAAGCAATTAAAAACGTTAATTAATGAATTTAACCCTTTTTTAGTCTCTGATCATTTAAGTTGGAGCTCATTACAAGGTGCTTATTTTAATGATTTATTGCCTGTACCTTATACATACGAAGCGCTAATGCGTTTTGTTAGCAATATCAATCAAGTACAAGATTATTTACAAACGCAAATTATTATTGAAAACCCCTCTTCTTATTTAGAGTATCAAGAAACTGATCTTCCTGAAGCAGAGTTTCTTAATCAAATTAGTGAAAAAACAGGCTGTGGTTTATTGCTAGACATTAATAATATTTATGTGAGTGCAGTAAATAATGATTTTTCAGCACAGCAATATTTAGACATAATTCATTTTAACAAAGTGCAAGAAATCCATTTAGCAGGACATACGCGTAAAGAATTTGAAAACGGTGATATTCTCATCGACACACACAGTAAACCAATTAACCAACCCGTTTGGCAGTTATATAAAGATAATATTGGCAAAATTCATAATGCAGTCACTTTAATCGAGTGGGATGCAGATTTACCTGATATTTCTGTTTTATTAAGTGAACGTGATAAAGCAAAACATATTTTAACGGACTCATCTCATGGATAACGATACAAATATGGGGAAATTTACTCCTTTAAAACTTAAAGCCCTCCAGGAAGCTTTTAGCCAAACACTATTATATCAAGATTCAGATATTGCTTCGCAATTAAAAGAAAAAGTTGGCTTTAGTGCGGATCAGTTATTACAGATACATCGTAATAATTTTGTAATCAGCGTAACGGATAGCTTAAAAGCAGTTTATAACTGTACTCTGCAATTAGTGGGAGACGAGTTTTTTGAAAGCGTTGCAAGGCACTATCTGTTAAATAATCCACCTACGGAAAATAATATTCGAGTATATGGCGAAGGCTTCCCCGAATACCTAAGCACATTACCGCAGTTAGCGGAGATGCCTTATATAGCAGAAATGGCTAAATTTGAATCGTTATATGAGCATTCTCAAAATTTACCAATACAACAAAGTGCATTTGATCCTCAAGCTTTACAACAAGTTGCAGCTGATGATTTTGCTGAACTACAATTTTTAATCAGATCTGATTACCTTGTTTTTGATAGCACACAAAACATCTACTTATTATTCAATATGATAAAAAACAATGATGTTAAAGAGGCTGATCTTAACCATGAGTGCTACCTTTTATTACAAAAGAACCCAGACTTTACTATTAATGTAATTGAACTGTCAGAGCCTCAATGGCAATTAATTAAACAACTACAACAAAAGGTGACTTTAGAAAATTTGCAACCTAGCAGTTTGCAAGAGCAGTTAAGTGACTTATTAACAGCAAATTTAATCAGTGGATTTACTATCAATGAAAATAAGGGAAAACAATGAATGCATTAATCAATTTTTATGAGCAAGCAGTTAAGGCTCTTCAGCAATATATAGAGCCTTTAGTGTTATTAGCCGCTCGCTTGTGGGTTGCTAATGTATTTTGGAAATCAGGCTATTTAAAAGTAACCACCTGGGATAGCACTTTATATTTATTTAAAGAAGAATATCAAGTTCCTTTAATTCCTTGGGAATTAGCTGCTTATTTAGCAACGGCTGCTGAACTAGTATTACCTATTTTCTTTGTCCTTGGCTTACTCACTCGCCCGGTAGCGATTGGTCTGTTTATGGTGAATATGGTGGCAGTTATTTCATACCCAGTATTATGGAAAGGTGGTTTTTATGACCATCAGTTATGGGGAGCACTTATTTTGATGAACATTATGTGGGGCGCTGGTAAAATTTCAGTTGATCACTTATTAACTAGAAAAAACAACCGTTTAGATAAATTCTAAAACATACACTCGATATGCATAACAATGATTGTTCTACTTTCACTTGTTATGCATATTTTTGATTACTAACTATCGAATAATTAAGAAATCATAATATAAATTAACAGGCGTATTATCGACTTCAACAGTAATATCAAAGCGCCATAACATCCTATCAGTAGTACAGACTCCTACCATACTTTTTGTAGTTGAAATAAATTGTCCTTCAATTTCTGTTACTTGAGAAAATTGCATTGGTATTTTTCCCATAAACATAGTTTTGCCAATTGTTTTTGCGCTCAACACTTTCCAATTTTTCAATTCGCTTTTTAGCGTCAGATGAAACCAACTTTCAGGTGTAATTTCCCTTTCTTCAACGGATAACGTGAATGCCCCAAAAGGGGAATTAAAGGTGCAATCTTTAGAAAAATCACAAACACTTTCATCTAAAATTAGTGCTTCAATCGATGTTTCATCACTCGTCGTTGCTTGTTTGTCAGTCATTGATTCAATGGTACGCCAGATAAAAAGCCCGATTAGCAAACACAGCATAATAAGCAATTGAATCAATCTGCTTTTTGTTAACATTGTAATTCCCTGTAAAAATAATGGTTAACGCGCATTTTTTAACATAAACCTTAGTTTTATTAACATTAAAGCAATGCAAATCTGTTTATTTTTTCAATTGTCGCGTAAACTTCGCCTCAAATATAGAACTTTTGAATTTACTTTGATAGTTTCTATTATTGAATACTTATTATTACGTCTAATAAACGTACATTATAAATAAATGCATGGAATCAATACAATGACAACCGCAACCAATATACAACCTGATTACAACATGAAAGTTGTTCGTCAGTTTACGCTTACCACTATCCTCTGGGGTATTGTAGGTATGGCAGTTGGCGTAATTATCGCCGCTCAACTTGTCTGGCCTGCTTTAAATTTCGATACGCCTTGGCTTACTTATAGCCGCTTACGTCCATTACATACTAATGCTGTTATTTTTGCATTTGGTACATCAGCGTTAATGGCAACTTCTTTTTACGTGGTACAACGTACCTGTCAAACAAGATTGTTTGGTGGTCCGTTAGCTTCAATTGTATTTTGGGGATGGCAATTAGTTATTCTTTCTGCTGCAATTTCTTTACCTCTAGGTTACACAACCTCTAAAGAATACGCAGAACTAGAGTGGCCAATCGATTTATTGATTACTGCTATTTGGGTTGTTTATGCGACGGTTTTCTTTGGGACATTAGCAATACGTAAGACATCTCATATTTATGTAGCTAACTGGTTCTTTGGTGCGTTCATTCTAACTGTTGCGGTATTACATATTGTAAATAGTTTAGCAATTCCTGTGTCTATGAGTTCAATGAAATCATACTCAGTTTACGCTGGAGCCGTTGATGCCATGGTGCAATGGTGGTATGGACATAACGCAGTTGGTTTCTTATTAACAGCAGGTTTTTTAGGCATGATGTATTACTTCGTACCTAAACAAGCTAACCGTCCTGTTTACTCTTACCGTTTATCAATTATCCATTTTTGGGCTTTAATTGCGGTATACATCTGGGCTGGCCCACATCATCTACATTACACAGCATTACCTGATTGGGCTCAATCTTTAGGTATGGTGATGTCTTTAATTCTATTTGCTCCATCTTGGGGTGGTATGATCAACGGTATCATGACGCTTTCTGGTGCTTGGCATAAACTACGTACTGACCCTATTTTACGTTTTTTAGTGGTTTCATTATCTTTCTACGGTATGTCTACGTTTGAAGGTCCAATGATGGCAATTAAAACGGTTAATGCTTTATCTCATTACACAGACTGGACAATCGGCCACGTACACTCAGGTGCACTTGGTTGGGTTGCAATGGTTTCAATCGGTTCTCTTTACCACTTGATTCCTCGTTTATTCGGTCAAAATGGTATGTACAGCACGGCATTAGTTAACTTACATTTCTGGTTAGCCACTATCGGTACTGTTTTCTATATCGTAGCAATGTGGATTTCAGGTGTGATGCAAGGTCTAATGTGGAGAGCGGTAAACGCAGACGGTACATTAACTTACACATTTGTTGAGTCATTAGAAAAATCTTACCCATTCTACGCAATGCGTTTATTAGGTGGCATTATCTTCCTAAGCGGTATGTTTATTATGGCTTACAACACATACAAAACGATTTCTGCTGAAGAAGGCTCTATCAAGCCTCAAGAATTAGGTTAGAGGAGAGTTAATAATGAAACACGAATTTATTGAAAAGAATGTTGGCTTATTAGCTATCTTCATTATCATCGCGATTAGTTTTGGTGGCTTGGCTCAAATCACGCCATTAATATTTCAAAAAGAAACCAATGAACCTGTTGATACACTTGTTCCGTATACAGCATTAGAAATGGAAGGACGTGATATCTATATTCGCGAAGGTTGTAGTGTATGTCACAGCCAAATGATCCGCCCTTTCCGTGCTGAAACAGAACGTTATGGACACTACAGTATGGCTGGTGAGCATGTATGGGAACATCCATTCCTATGGGGTTCTAAACGTACCGGTCCTGATCTAGCACGTGTTGGTGGTCGTTATTCAGATGCATGGCATGAAGTACACTTACTTAATCCTCGTGATGTAGTACCTCAATCTAATATGCCTGGCTTCCCATGGTTAGCAACAAATACTTTAACAGGTGAAGATACTGCACGTAAGTTAGAGATTTTCAGAAATAACTTCAAGGTGCCTTATACCGATGAAGATATCGCTGGAGCAAAAGCGGCGGTTGAAGGTAAGACTGAAATGCAAGCATTGATTGCATACTTACAAAAACTAGGTCACGCATTTAAATAATATATAACAGCGCTTAGCAATAAGCGCTTCTCAACTACTGGAGGCTATAATGGATTTTGCAACATTTAACGGACTATATACTTTGTTCTTAATTATAATTTTCGTTGCTTTGATTTTGTGGGCTTACAGTAAAAAACATAAACAGACGTTTGAAGAAATGGGTAATTCAATTTTAGATGACGATCTGGATACAACAAAGTATGAAAGCACTTCAAGCGAACATACGGGAGCTAAAAAATAATGAGCATTTTTTGGACAATATGGATCACTGTTATCACACTAACCGTCATTATTGGTTGTGCAGTGCTTCTGAAATCAGCAAATACAAACTCAACGGGTGTTGAAGAAGGCGAACCAATGCCTCACACTTTTGATGGCATTCAAGAATTAAATAACCCACTTCCAAAATGGTGGGTAGGTTTATTTTGGTTCACTATCGTCATTGCACTAATTTACTCGTTCACATTCCCAAGCTATACAGCAAACTGGAATGGTTTATTGGATTGGTCAAGTTCAGAGCAAAGCGTTAAATCTCCTGAAGAATCAGAAAAATTAGCTGAAACATCGCACTCGCAATACCAACGTGAAATTAATGATGCAGAAGCTAAGTATGGCGCAGTATTTAAACAACTCGCTTATGATGAATCTGGAGCATATAAAGATATCGCAGTCATTGCTAACGATCCTGAAGCAGTAAAAGTAGGTCAACGCCTCTTCTTACAAAACTGTGCTCAATGTCATGGCTCAGATGCTCGTGGTGGTAAAGGTTTCCCTAACTTAACTGATAATGATTGGTTATATGGCGGTAATCCAGCGCAAATCAAAGCAACCTTAATGCACGGTCGTGTTGCAGCAATGCCAGCTTGGAAAGATATTCTAGGTGAGCAAGGCGTAACTGAAGTAACTAGCTACGTATTACAATTAAGTGGTCGTCGTGTTAACTCAATCGAAGCGCAAGCTGGTCAAGAACGTTTTGCTATGTGTGCTGCTTGTCATGGAGCAGATGGTAAAGGAATGGAAGCATTTGGTGCGCCTAACCTCACCGATAAAGTTTGGTTATACGGTGGTTCACGTAAAGCCGTTGAAGATACAATTAACAACGGTCGAAATGGTGTAATGCCTGCTTGGAGCGGTATTTTAGGTGAAGATAAGATTCAAGTTATCTCTGCTTATGTTTACTCTTTATCACAACAAAAATAGACTTAACTAAACAAAGCTTTATTTAAGTGAAATAGATATCAAAAGCCTCGTCAATCGGGGCTTTTTTATAGCTAAAATTTATCGTTGATGCTAAATTATTGGCCATTGTCACCCGCTCTATAAACAACAGGAACTGTCATGCAAACAAATACAAAAAAATCTTGGTTTAAACAATTTTGGCCTTGGTTTTTAATTATTTTACCAATGGCAGCCGTAGTTGCTAGTATCAGTACGCTTATTATTGCTACCGATAACAAGCCTGAGATGGTGGTTGATGATTATTATAAAACAGGTAAAGCAATTAATGCCGATTTAAGCTTACTAACAAAAGCCAAAGAGTTAGGTATTTCTGGCTTAGTCACTCAACAACCAAATGGTTTATTGATCAAACTTGAAGGTTTAGAAACAAACGCATCAATCAGTTTTTCTTTATACCACTCTACACAATCGAAACGCGATAAAGCACAAATGTTAACAGCAGATGCAAACGGTGATTATCGTTATGAAACGGAAGATTCATTAACAGGTAAATGGACACTTCGTATAGAGCCTTTTGATAAACAATGGCGCTTACAACAAGCAGTACAATTCCCAGCTAAGAATATCGCACTATAAATGCAAGACAAAGATCACTGCTTTCATTGTGGAGAGCCTAATCCAAGTAACTTAAGTTTTCAGGTTACTATCAATGGTCAGACACAAGAAATGTGTTGCCCTGGCTGCCAAGCTGTAGCCCAAACCATTGTTGATAGTGGGTTAAGCTCTTATTATGAGCATAGAACAGAAGTAGCGAGTAAAGGTGAGTTTTTAGTTCCCGAAGAATTACAGCAGCTTGAGCATTACGATCTTGAACAAATTCAATCAGACTTTATAAAAACAGCTGGCTCAATCACTGAAGTGACTTTAACTGTCGAAGGTATAAGTTGTGCTGCTTGTGCTTGGTTGATCGAGAAACAATTACGTTTTTTAGCTGGCCTGCAATTTGTCAATGTTAATACAACATTAAACCGCGCAGTGATTCGTTGGGATAATGAACAACTTGCCTTAAGTACAATACTTCAAAAAATACAAAAAATTGGTTATAAAGCCTACCCCTTCCAAGTTAACCAACAAGAAATTTTTTACAATGCCCAAGTAAAATCCTATTTAAGACGTTTAGGGCTAGCAGGCTTAGCTACCATGCAAGTCATGATGTTTGCAATTGCCTTATATGCTGATTTTTTCTCAGGTATGGAAGAAGAGTTTATTCATTATTTTAGATGGGTAAGCTTTATTTTAGCCACGCCTGTTCTTCTTTATAGTGCACAACCCTTTTATGTTAATGCATGGCGCAATATTCGCAATAAAACGCTTGGCATGGATATTCCGATCTCTATCGCATTATTAGGCGCTTACACTGCTTCTGGCTATGCAACAATCATGGAGCAAGGTGAAGTTTATTTTGAATCTGTGTCTATGTTTACTTTTTTACTGTTATTGGGACGTTTATTAGAATTAAGAGCTCGACGTAAAGCCTCGGAAACAAGCAGTAATTTGTTACGCTTATTGCCTTCAATGGCCACGCTTTTAGACTCAGAGGACGGTGTAATAATACATCAGCTTATTCCAGCTAAAACATTAATTGCAGGCCAACGAATTTTAGTAAAAGCAGGTGAAACGATTGCTGTAGATGGAAAGATCATTGATGGACAAAGTAATATAGAAGAGTCCATGTTAACAGGTGAGCATTTGCCTGTTTTTAAACAGGCGCTTGATACAGTATATGCAGGCACAGTGAACATCAGTAGCCCATTAACTATTGAAGTCGTGAATGTAGGTAATAACACACTTATTTCAGATATTATTCAATTACAAAATAGTGCGCAGGAAAATAAACCTCGTATCGAAATCATGTCCGATATTGTTTCACGATATTTTGTAGGCGCATTATTAATTATTGCAGCGATCACTTATACCACTTGGCATTTCATCGATCCAGCGCAAGCCTTTTGGATCACGTTATCAGTACTCGTTGCAACCTGCCCGTGCGCTTTATCACTTGCGACCCCAACAGCCTTAACTTGTGCAACCGCTCAGCTTAATAAACAGGGGATCTTAATTAAACAACACCATGTTTTGGAAACCATTAATCAAATTCAGCATATTGTTTTTGATAAAACAGGCACCTTAACTAAGGGCAACTTTAAATTATTAACAACAACGGTTCATAGCCAATACAGTGAACAGGATTGTATTAATTTAGCAGCAAACCTTGAAAAGACTTCAGAGCACCCTATTGCAGTCGCTTTCTCTGAATTACAAACACAACAAATTAATTTAAGCGATCTTAAAAACATTCCTAGCCAAGGACTTCAAGCGACTTGGAACAATAACTTACAAGCGCATCAGGTTAAATTAGGGCACGCTAAGTTTTGTGAAATACAACAAACAAGTTTAAGCCAAGAATTATTATTGTATTTAACAATCGACGGTGAATTAGTCGCAACCTTTGAATTGGGTGATGAGGTTAGAGAATCAGCACAAGCATTAATTGATTTTTGTAAACAAAAAAATTGGAATATCACACTTCTAACTGGCGATATTTCCAATAAAAGCGAAGAAGTCGCACTGCAGTTAGGCATTAACAATGTTGTTAAAGGCGTGAGTCCACAACAGAAGTTAGCTCATATTCAAAAACTACAACACACGCAACAGGTCGCGATGATTGGCGATGGTATTAATGATGCTCCTGTTTTAGCTGGCGCTCATGTTTCTGTGGCATTAGCGACAGGGACCGATATTGCTAAAAACAGTGCGGATGTTATTTTGCTGGGTTCAGACCTACAAAAAGTTGCATTATTAGCAAGTAATGCCAAACAAACAACGCATATCATTAAGGAAAACTTAGGCTGGGCCCTAGGATATAATTTAATTATTGTACCATTAGCAGTAATGGGCTTAGTGCCACCATATGTTGCAGTATTAGGCATGTCCTTTAGTTCGTTAATTGTGGTTAGTAATTCATTAAGGTTATTAAAATGAGCATTATCTATGTGTTAATCCCCATTGCGATGATATTTGTTGCGATAGCCGTTCTTGTCTTTTTTTGGGCGGTCAAGTCTAATCAATATGAAGATTTAGACAGAGAAGCGGTTAATATTCTTTTTGATGAAGATGTTATCGATGCAAAATCAACCTCAGAAACAAACAAAATACTATCTGAAAGCAAGTCTTCTGAGGATAAGTCATCAGAGAAAAAGGATCATTAAGCCATGATCATTAACGACTTTTTCAGTGCTTTTTTAGTCGGTTTATTAGGTGCAGGACATTGTATTGGAATGTGTTCTGGCATTGCTAGTGCATTAAGTTTTTCTATCAATCCACAACAAAAAAATGGCTTACTTAGCTTGTTATTATACAACCTAGGGCGAATCAGTAGTTATTCTATTGCTGGCTTTGTTTTTGCAGCAAGTAGCAGCTTATTACTGGTTTGGATGGGCGGTAAAGAATCGCTTATTTATTTACGCATCTTTGCTGGCATTATGATGCTGTTATTGGCTTTTTATATTGCCCGAATTTGGAACGGTTTATTATTTGTAGAGCGCTCAGGGCAATTATTATGGAAATTTATTAAACCCATTGCTCAATATTTCCTTCCGTTAAAACACCCTCTTCTGGCTTTTCCTCTTGGTTTTTTTTGGGGTTGGTTACCTTGCGGTCTCGTTTATTCAAATTTAATCTGGGCAATCAGTACTGGTGATGGCATTAATGGCTTAATGATCATGCTCGGATTTGGTCTGGGCACTTTACCTGCGATGATGTTAGTTGGCTCTTTAAGCCATAAACTAAAAAAACTACTTAATAAACAATGGTTTCGTTACGGTAGTGGTTTAGTGTTGGCCTTATTTGCTTTACAGACACTGTCTGTGGCGATAGATCAAATATAATAATAAAGAAATGTAGGCTTTATCATAACTTTTACATCGTCCCGATTTATCTTAATTTGTGTATTTAAAGGGCGTTTGTAAAGTGATACTATGACCTAAATCAATAAAATATTAAGAGTCTATATGGATAAAAGTACTTCAGGACGTTCACAAATAAACGGATGTGCCATTCACTGTCAAGATTGCAGCATAAGTCAGCTGTGTATCCCTTATTCGCTTAATGAAACTGAATTAGATCGTTTGGATGATATCATCGAACGTAAAAAACCAATTCAGAAGGGTCAAGAGATCTTTAAAGCTGGTGAAGAAATGAAATGCTTATATGCAATTCGTTCTGGTACCTTAAAATCTTATACCATTACAGAACAAGGTGATGAGCAAATCACAGCATTCCACCTTGCTGGTGACCTAGTTGGTTTTGATGGTATCAGTTCAGGTACTCATCCTAGTTTCTCTCAAGCACTTGAAACAGCGATGATCTGTGAAATCCCTTACGATACTTTAGATAACTTATCTACAACTATGCCTAAGTTAAGACAGCAAATATTGCGCCTTATGAGCTCTGAGATTGTTGGCGATCAAAATATGATCCTGCTTCTTTCTAAGAAAAATGCAGAAGAAAGATTAGCCTCTTTTATTCATAACCTATCTGTACGTTATGCTGCACGTGGTTTCTCTCCAAAAGAATTCAGATTATCAATGACACGTGGAGATATCGGTAACTACTTAGGTTTAACCGTTGAAACCATCAGTCGTTTATTAGGACGCTTCCAAAAAAGCGGTATGATAGGCGTAAAAGGCAAGTACATTACAGTATTAGATGAAGTACAACTAGCTGAATTAGCAGCGGCTTCTCCTAAAGCTTAACTCCACCTCACACTTATATAGCCAGAGTAAACTTAATTTGGTTTTTCTGGCTTATATCCTATCAGTTTCCTAAAATTTAAACTAAATTATAGTATGGTTTATTAATAATCTTGGAGGCTAACATGCTTAAATATCGCAATATTTTAGTTTATATAGACCCAACTCAAGAACAACAACCTGCATTACAACGCGCAGTTGAAATTGCTCAAAAAGAACAAGATGCAAAAATAACTTTGTTTTTAAGTTGCTACGATTTAACTTATGAAATGACATCGCTAAGTTCAGCAGAAGAACGTCAAACCATGCAATCTCTTGTCATAAAAGATAACCAAGAATGGTTAAATACACTGGCTGCACCTTATGCAGAGCAAGGCTTAAAAATAAGTTGTGAGGTTTGCTGGCATAACCGCCCTTTCCAAGCGGCGATTCAACTTATACTAAAGAATGGATATGATTTACTAATTAAGTCGACTCACCCACACTCTCAATTGAGTGCTATTTTATTCACACCGACAGATTGGAATTTATTACGTAAATGTCCTATTCCATTACTATTAGTAAAAGCAGACTCGTGGCCTGAAAATGCGAATATACTTTGCGCAATTGACTGTAAAAGCATTCAGGACGATGAGCAACATGATTTAAGCGAATCAATTTTGACGGAAGCCAATGATATTGCAGCGATGATCAAGTCTAATGTACATATTGTTAATGCTTATCCTAGCCCCCCCATGAATATCATGATGGAATTGCCTGAATTTGATCCAATCCATTACGAAGATGGACTAAAAAAAATTCACCAAGAAACGTTAAACGAGTATGCTAAGAAATATAATATCGATCCTAAAAACACGCATTTACATCAAGGGATCCCTGAAGATGTAATTAGTAATGTAGCGAATGAATTAGATGCTGCATTGGTAATTTTAGGATCAGTAGGACACTCAGGTATTGGCGCGACATTATTGGGCCATACCGCGGAGCAAGTTATTGATAAATTAAACAGTGACCTACTTGCACTTAAACCTAAAGGCTTTGTAAGCCCAATAAAACTAACTTAATAGAGGTAAAATGAACAGACTAGTTAAAGGTGATAAAGCACCACAATTCACTTTAGATGATGACAATGGTAACAGCGTTTCTTTAGCCGATTTAGCTGGAAAAAAAGTACTTGTTTACTTTTATCCTAAAGCAATGACACCAGGCTGTGTTACCCAAGCTTGTGGATTAAGAGATATTAACGCGCAACTTGCAGACCTAAATACAATTGTATTAGGTGTTAGCCCAGATCCCGTTAAGAAGCTTGAAAACTTTGTTACTAAAAAGGAATTAAACTTTCCACTGTTATCAGACACAGACCATGCAGTGGCAGATCAGTTTGGTGTATGGGGCGAAAAGAAATTCATGGGTAAAATCTATGATGGCATTCATCGTATTAGCTTTTTAATCGATGAACAAGGCATAGTAGAAAAGGTCTTTGATAAGTTCAAAACAAAAGATCATCATCAAGTTGTATTGGATTATTTACAATCTGGCGAATAAGATAATTAAGCTTATATAACCACCAATACTCTTAACTAAAACTAATGAACTAAAGAGCATTAATTGCTCTTTAGTTTAATCAGCCTGTTAATTCGTTTACCTAAATAGAATTATAAAGAGTTAGCCTCTTCATTCTCCGCATGAATTTCGTTCTGTACCGTAGGCCAAGCATTTAATATTGCTTTAACTAATGTTGCTAATGGAATAGCAAAGAAAACGCCCCAAAATCCCCACAGACCTCCAAAAATTAACACTGATATGATAATAACAACGGGATGTAAATTAACAGCCTCTGAAAATAAAATGGGAACAATTAAATTCCCATCAATCGCTTGAATAATACTATAAGCAAGCATCAAATAAGCAAATTCAGGCGAGATTCCCCATTGAAATAATGCAGTGACAGCCACAGGCACTGTAACAGCAGCAGCACCAATATAAGGGATTAATACAGATAATCCCACCAACACTGCTAATAATGCGGAATAGCGTAAATCCATTAGCATAAAAGTGAAATACGTTGCCACACCTACAATGATGATTTCAATGATTTTTCCACGTATATAATTCATAATTTGACCGTTCATTTCAGACCAAACTTGAGCCGCTAATTTACGGTTCTTAGGTAAGAATGTAGTCATACTTGCGATTAATGAGTTTTTATCTTTAAGCAAGAAAATCATCATTAAAGGTACTAAAATGGTGTAAACCAATAAGGCTGCAATATCTAAAAGAGAAGCAAAAGAGCGTGATAATAAGAAACCACTACTGTTTAGTAAATAAGTTCTAATCGTGCCTATAAAACGACGAATCGTGACAGGGTCAACAGCGTCAGGATACTTACTCGGTAAAGTTAATAAATATGCTTGCCCTTCGTTTAACATCATTGGTGTATCGCGAATAAATGCTGCGGCTTGTTTAAATACTGTTGGTAGTACCCCTAAAAAAGCGAAGACAGAGAGGAAAAGAAAAATACTCATTATAATAAGCGTCGCAAATGTTCTATTTATTTTAAAACGCATTAAATAACTAACAGGCCAATCTAATAAATAAGCTAAAACAATAGCCACAAATAAAGGCGTTAAAATACTTCCCAGAAAATACATAACAACAAAAGAGAAGATTAACAGTAGGAATAAAACACTTAAGTTTGGATCGGCAAAGCGTGCTCTATACCATTGAGATACCTGTGAAATCATTTGTTATTGATCCTTGTAATAAAGTGGACTGAAAATAATTTAAAAAATGAACCTATTAATAAATTAGAATGTCGTACTGTGACATTAAAGTGTTACAAATAGTTTATTTTTTTCCCTGTTATAAGTGTAATTTTTTTTATTTAAGTACAACAGAATATCTTGCATTACTGCTTGGTCAACAAATAATACTTCAAGAGTATGGTTAGTTTCGAGTGTTAATAATTGCTGTTTTAATAAAACCAATGCTAATGGGCAACGTATTTCTCGTAAATCTAAACGCTTCATTATCACCATCGTTAGTCGTTAATAGGAAATCAATTATTACTTTTAAGCACGCTTATCACAATCAATACTTGCAATAACTTTATGCTTGTTTATGATTTTCATCTATTTAAAAAAATAAGGGTTGGATGTGATTTACAAAACATTAAGATTCGCTTTGTATGTATCCCTATTATGCCTGTCTCCAATCAGTCTAGCTAATAACGATTTACCTGAAATCGGCACCGCTGGTTCTGTTGCATTAACCATTGAACAAGAAAAAGAATATGGTTGGGCATTTAATTTAATGGCAAACCAAGCATTGCCTATTATTCATGACCCTGTTTTAAACAATTATATTTCACAGCTTGGACAAAATATTGTTTCACATGCGGAATCTGTCAAATTACCTTTTGAGTTTTTTTTAATTGAAGATGAAGATATTAATGCCGCTGCATTTTTAGGAGGTCATGTAAAAATAAATACGGGTTTATTCCTGTATGCAACGACTGAAAGTGAACTTGCTAGCGTTATCGCTCATGAAGTCGCACATATTACTCAAAGGCATTTAGCTCGAATGCTAGAGCAACAATCATTTAATAACCCTGCAACCTTAGCTGCTGCCGTAGGTTCTGTATTATTATCTTTTGTTAATCCTGCAGCAGGTATTGCAGCATTAACCACAACACTTGCGTTAAATAGTCAAAGCAGCATTAACTATACTCGTGCACATGAATTTGAAGCAGATAGAATTGGAATTCAAACCTTAGCAGATGCCGGTTATGATCCTTATGGTATGGCGACTTTTTTCGGTAAATTAGCAGCAAAATACCAATACTCATCAACACCTTCGCAAATGCTTTCAACGCATCCTCTTACTAATACGCGTATAACAGAAGCTCGACTACGAGCAAGACAATTAAGCAAAGGTAAAGTTGAAGACAGTTTGAACTATCAACTAGCCAAATCACGTATTACGGTTAGATATCATCGCTTAACGGCTCCAGCATTAATTAGTGAATATAGAAGACAATTAACAAACCAACAGTATCAGTTCAAAGAGCCGATTCAATACGGCCTTGCACTCGCTTATTTTCAAAATAAAGATTATAAAAAAGCACATGAAATCAACCAGCAATTATTAAAATCTGACCCAGATAATTTATTTTATATCGATTTAGCCAGTGATGTTGCTATTGAAATGGGTGAACTAAAAGAGATCATTGCTTTATTAACTACCTATGAAAAACGATTCTTAGATAATCAAGTTATCCTACTTAATCTAGTTATTGCGTTACAGAAAGATAAGCAATATGAATTAGCTGAAAAGAAACTTGAATTATTTTTACGGTCACACCCTAAACATATATTAGCTCACCAAGTTGCAATCGGTTTATATAAAACAATGCAAGAGAAAGCTAAAGAATATGCAATAAGAGCAGAATATCTCGCCCTACAAGGACGCTTTAGAGAAGCCTCTCAAGAAATGGGTAGTGCTTTAGTTTATACAAAAAATAAACTTGACCAAGCGCGTTATACCGCGAAAATTGAAGAATTTAAAATAGCGGATATTCGTTTAAAGAGCTTACAAAAGTAATACTGATTGTATTATACCAATCATAATAAGTAACTGTTCTGTTTTTACTTAGTATTGTCGATAGAGGGTTAACTTAGTTAACCTCTCGAAAGGCATCACTTACGCCTCAAACTTAGCTATTTCTCCCGTGCAAAATAGAGAAGCTATTTATCGTGATTGGTATTAGACAGCCATAAAAAAGCCCAGTACAAAACTGGGCCTAATGAACTTCAAACTTAACAGCGTGTTAATTAATGCGCTGGTATAACGGCTCCAGGAACATGTGGTTGTAACCATCCCATTTCAAGCATCAAGTCTGTCATTGGTGCTAAATTGTATATCACTCCAATTAAACCTACTGCAGTTAATACAAGTGTATATGGTAATGCCATCCATACCATTGTTCCGTAACTGAGACGCAATAAAGGAGCGATTGCAGATGTCAGTAGGAATAAGAATGCCGCTTGGCCATTTGGTGTTGCGACTGATGGCAAGTTTGTACCTGTATTAATGGCAACCGCTAGCAAGTCAAATTGCGGGCGTGAAATTAACCCTTCCGCTAATGCAGTTTTCACTTCGTTAATATAAACGGTACCCACAAATACATTATCACTCACCATGGATAGGAAACCATTAGCAATATAGAAAAGCGCTAATTGCGTGTCCCCTTCCGATTGCAATACCAGTTCAATCACAGGTTTAAATAAATGCTGATCAATAATAACCGCAACGATAGTGAAGAAAACCACTAATAAAGCAGTAAAAGGTAGTGCTTCTTCAAAGGCTTTACCTAATGCGTGTTCTTCGGTGATCCCAGTGAATGCTGTTGCGAAAATAATAACCGAAAGACCAATTAAACCAACAGCGGCAAGATGCATTGCTAAACCAACAATTAACCACACACCAATAATCGCCTGAATGATTAGCTTAGCTTTATCTTGGCTAGTCATTTTAGCGCTTTTTTCATCGTTAAAATCCGTTAGTATTTTACGAATAGAGTCAGGTAATTTAGCCCCATAACCAAATTTACTAAATTTTTCCACTAAGATACAAGTTAACAAACCAGCAATCAATACAGGTATTGTTACCGGTGCCATACGTAAAACAAACTCAACAAATTGCCAATGTGCTTGCTCTGCAATAATTAGATTTTGAGGTTCGCCTACTAAAGTACAAACACCACCTAACGCAGAACCAATCCCAGCATGCATCACTAAGCTACGTAAGAAAGCACGGAATTGCTCTAAATCAACGCGATGATTTTCCAATAAACCGTGGTCACTGCTATGGTCATGCTCATCTTGTTGCCCTTTACCTGAAGCCACTTTGTGATAAACAGAGTAAAAACCAACCGCAACCGCAATGATCACTGCGATAACCGTCAATGCATCTAAGAAGGCAGATAAAAACGCTGATACCAAGCAAAAAGTAAGAGAAAGTAAAATTTTACTTTTCATGGTAACAACAAGTTTAGTAAAACTAAAAAGTAACAAGTCCTTCATGAAGTAAATACCAGCAACCATGAAGATTAATAAAAGTATGACTTCAAAGTTAGCCGTTACTTCTACTTGAACATGCTTTGCAGAGGTCATCCCTAGTATTACCGCTTCAATTGCGAGTAAGCCACCAGGTTGAAGTGGATAACACTTTAATGCCATTGCTAAAGTGAAAATAAATTCAACGACTAAAACCCAACCAGCAACAAACGGGTCTATATAGAATAAGATAGGATTGATAAGTAAGAAGGCAACAATAATTTGCTTATACCATTTAGGCGATTTACCTAAAAAGTTTTGCGCCATCGCTTTTAAAATATCAGACATGGAATCTCCATAAATCATTAGAACAAGGTTATCTTATCCGCTTCATTTTCTTTAGTTTTCTAAAGGTAAATAAGCGACATAAGAATTTTTTAAGACACTAACATTTTTTTTACTAAGAAAGTCATTTTAATACAAATTTGATGATTCAAAATTGATTAACAGCAACTTTACTACCTATTAAGAGTAGGTAGTAGTAAATTTAACCTACTTTGCTAGTTCTTAATGCTTGTTTTTCATGATCAGATAAAAACGCAATATCAACACCATTAATCTGAGCCTGAGTGATTTGTTCAGCTGATAATCCAGCAGCCGGTGCAGCCACATCATATTCATGTTTTAATTCAATACCTTCCACAGCAGGATCATCTGTATTAATTGTTGCTTTAATACCATGCTCTAAAAATATTTTAAGTGGATGTTTTTTTATGTCTGTGATGGTGCTTGTTTGTATATTAGAAGTAATACAAGATTCCATACCAATCTCATGTTTAGCCAGATAATCCATTAAACGAGGATCTTCAATAGCTTTGACACCATGACCAATACGTGTCGCGCCTAGTTCGTTAATAGCTTGCCAAATACTTTCAGCACCAGCAGCTTCACCAGCATGAACAGTAACTTGTAGCCCTGCATTACGCACCTTAGTAAAATGTTCTTTAAATAATGCCCCCGGCTGACCTAATTCATCACCAGCTAGATCGATTGCAACTAAGTGTCGACTTTGCGTTAACAATGCATCTAACTCTTGAGTACAACGTTCTACACCAAAAGTACGACTCATAATTCCAATTAAGTTAGCTTTAACATTAAAATCTCTACAGCCCGCTTGCACCCCATCAACCACAGCTTCCACAACACCCGCCACAGGTAAATTATGTTTCATCGCCATGTAATAAGGTGAAAATCGTAGTTCTGCATAATCGATGTTAGCAATTTGTGCATCTTCTACATTTTCATAAGCGATACGACGACATGCATCAAGATCACCTAATACAGCGACTCCCCAATCTAGCTTTTGTAAAAAAGCCATTAAATCAGGTTGATTCTCAACAACTTGTACAAAGGGTCTTAATGCTTCTATTTCATTCGCAGGTAAGTCCATTGAGAATTGTTGACCTAGTTCTAGTATTGATTGAATTCTAATGTTGCCGTCAAGGTGGCGATGTAGATCAGTAATAGGCAATGAAGTTGTAAACATAAAATTTTCCAATAAAAGAGGATTGAGAATGTAAATAATAGGTGAGAAGCGCAATTATTTCTTGTTTAATTTAATAATTGCGCAAATAAAAATAGAGTTTAAGGGTTATAGAAGTACTGAATCTAAAGCAATTAATACCATTTCATCAAAGCTTGTTTGACGTTCGTCCGACGATAATTGCTCACCACTACGAATATGGTCTGATACAGTTAAGATACAAAGTGCTTTAGCGCCCTGTTCTGCTGCTGCAGAATACAAACCAGCCGCTTCCATTTCCACACCTAGAATATTGTATTTTTCTAAAATATCAAATACTTCAGGCTCTGGTGTATAGAAGGTATCCGCAGAGAAAATATTACCTACTTTAACATCTATTTCTTTATCTTTTGCAGAGCGTACTGCTTTTTCTAATAAAGAGTAATCAGCAATTGCAGCATAATCATGTCCAGCAAAGCGTGTGCGATTCACTTTTGAATCTGTTGAAGCACCTAAACCGATAATAACATCACGTACTTTTACATCAGCACTAATTGCACCACAGCTACCGATACGAATAAGATTTTTTACACCGTATTCACGGATAAGTTCTGTTGCATAAATAGAACATGAAGGGATCCCCATGCCGCTACCCATAATAGAAACTCGCTTACCTTTATAAGTCCCTGTAAAACCTAACATATTGCGAACGTCTGTTACTTGAACCGCATCATCTAAAAATTTTTCTGCAATATACTTTGCGCGTAAAGGGTCACCAGGCATGAAAACAGTTTCTGCAAATGCGCCGTCAACGGCATTGATATGAGGTGTTGCCATATTATTATTCTCCACTAATTATTATAAAAAGGATTTACCATACTCTAACGTTGGTAATTGATGGAATGCAGCAATACTTTGACCTATGTCTGCAAAGGTATCGCGTAAACCAACTGATTTTCCTTGTAATGATTTACCGTAAACTAATACTGGAATATGTTCACGGGTATGATCTGTCCCTAACCAAGTTGGGTCACAACCATGATCGGCAGTGATCACTAACATATCGTCTTCGCCTAATTCAGCTAACATTTCTGGTAATCGTTGGTCAAAGTATTCAAGTGCTTTTGCGTAGCCAGAGATATCTCGACGATGCCCAAAATCAGCATCAAAGTTAACAAAATTGGTAAAGATAATGCTGTCTTTAGTTGCGCTTTTAAACTCATTTAAACTCGCATCGAATAATCCATCAACGCCAAACGCTTTAACCGCTTTAGTAATACCTTGAGCGGCAAAAATGTCAGAAATTTTACCAATACTAACGACTTCACCACCAGCATCTTCCATTTTGTCCAATAAAGTAGGAGATGGAGGCGACACTGAATAATCGTGGCGATTAGAAGTACGAGCAAAATTACTGCTTTCTGAACCGCTAAATGGGCGAGCAATAACACGTCCAATACGATATTCATCGACTAACTCACGAGCCAACTCACACAGTTCATATAAACGGTCTAAACCAAAACTCTCTTCATGGCAGGCAATTTGAAAAACACTATCCATAGAAGTATAGAAAATAGGCTTACCTGTCGCTAAATGCTCCTCACCTAAGTCTTCTAAAATTGTTGTGCCTGATGCATGACAGTTACCCAAGTAACCAGGCAAATCAGCTCTTTTAACTAATTCATCTAATAATTCTGTTGGAAAACTATTGGTTTTATTTCGGAAATATCCCCAATCAAAAAGAACAGGAACACCTGCAATTTCCCAATGTCCGCTTGACGTATCTTTAGCAGTCGACATTTCTTTTGCATAACCATACATCGCATGTTCAGCAATAGTTTCATCTGATTCTGGTATTTTGTAACCAGAACAATCATAACCAACTTGTGCCAGTCCAAGCTTATTTAAGTTTGGTAATAACAAAGGTCCTGAACGCCCTTTTTCAGCCTTACCTTCAGCACAAGCTTTTGCGATATGACCTAATGTATTTGATCCAACATCATTGAATGTTTGACCATCATCAAGTGAACCAATAAAGGTATCGGCATCATCACAAGCACCAACACCGAATGAATCTAATAGTAATATAATGGTACGTTTCATCTAATATTCTCCTGTTGTCTCTGGATTATTATTAGCCAGATCTAACTCAGAAAGTAAACTTCCTAATAAGCTCGACGCACCAAAACGAAAGTGCGTAGCATCGACCCAGTCATCTCCCATAATATTGCGAGCAAGCTGGATATATTCGCCAGCTACTTGTGCATTTTTAACACCACCAGCAGCTTTAAAACCAACCGATTTACCTGATAATTTAATTGCTTCAAGCATTAACTTTGAAGCTTCTAATGTCGCATTAACTGGTACTTTGCCTGTTGATGTTTTAATAAAATCTGCACCTGCATCAATACTAATTTTACTTGCAAGGCTAATTAAGGCATCGGTTTTTAACTCACCCGATTCAATAATTACCTTTAATAATACTTTTTCACCACAAATTGCTTTGCAGCCTGCAACCAGATCAAACCCAATTTGCTCATTACCATTAATCAATGCTTGATACGGAAATACCACATCAACTTCGTCCGCGCCATAAGCTACCGCGGCTTTCGTTTCAGCAAAAGCGATATCTAAGTCATCGTTACCATGTGGAAAGTTTGTCACGGTTGCAATTTTCACATCCGCTGCCCCCATTTCTTTTAATGTTTTACGTGCAATTGGAATAAAACGAGGGTAAATACAAACCGCAGCTGTATTACCACTTTGAGTCTTAGCATTGAGACATAACTGAATCACTTTTTGATCAGTGTCATCATCATTTAATGTTGTTAAATCCATCAATGTAAGAGCAAGACGAGCAGTCTCTTTTAAATCATTCATGTTACTTCCTATCGAGATATGAATACCAATTATATTAAACAACTCATTTAAACAGTTAGGTTAAACAGCTAAGTCAAATTAAGGAGCAGTTTAGCTTTACAAAGGAAATGAAGTTCAGTTGGTTAATATAATGGGTATGAAAAATAGCGGGTATAAAAATACCCGCTGAATAAATTTACATATTAATTAGCCAATACGTAGAAAATACCTACTAATGTTGCACTCATAAAGTTAGAAAGCGTACCAGCGGCAACAGCTTTTAAACCTAAACGAGCAATATCAGGGCGACGGCTTGGTGCTAATACACCTAAACCACCTAATAAAATAGCCATTGAAGATAAGTTAGCAAAGCCACATAACGCTACAGTTACGATAGCTTGTGAATGCCCACTTAGCGTTTCTTTGATACCAGTAAATTGAATGTAAGCAACAAACTCATTAACAACAAGTTTTTGACCTAACAAACTACCTACTTGTACCGCTTCAGACCAAGGGATACCGATTAAGAACGCAATTGGTGCGAATAAGTAACCAAGGATACCTTCTAGCGTTAAACCTTCGATGCCAACGAAACTACCAGCTGACCCTAAGATAGAGTTAATTAATGCAATTAATGCGATAAATGCAATTAACATTGCACCTACATTTAATGCTAATTTAAGACCTGAAGAAGCACCGCTTGCAGCAGCATCAATAACATTAACAGGTTTTTCTTCTGCTTCTGCATCGGTTAAATCTTCTTCACTTAATTCAGTTTTAGGTGTTTCTGTTTCTGGCTCCATTAATTTAGCCATTAGTAGACCACCAGGCGCCGCCATAAATGATGCAGCGATAAGGTAATCAAGACTTACACCTAAAGATGCGTAACCTACTAATACCGAACCTGCTACAGAAGCTAAACCACCACACATAACAGCAAATAGCTCTGAGCGAGTCATGCTTTTAATGTAAGGTTTAACAACTAAAGGCGCTTCCGTTTGACCAACAAATACGTTAGCAGCAGCAGACATAGATTCTGTACGGCTTGTACCTAATAGTTTTTGTAATGCACCACCAAAGATTTTGATAATGAATTGCATAATGCCAAGGTAGTATAAAACAGCCATAAATGATGCGAAGAAGATGATGATAGGCAGTACTTTAAAAGCAAAAACAAAACCGCCGCCACCAAATACTTCAAACATTTTACCAGATACTAGACCACCAAATAAAAAGCTTACACCCGCATTTGCACTATCAATTACACTTTGTACCCCTGCAGATACACCTTGTAAAAATGAAGAACCCCATGGGGTAAAAATAACGATTGCAGGGATGATAAGCTGTAGTAAAAACGCTCCACCTACTGTTCTGTAATTGATTGCCTTTCGATTACTCGAAAAGATAACCGCTATAGCGATCAGCGATATAATGCCGATCAGGCCAATAAGTATTTGCATAATATTCTCCGTTGTTGTTTATAATTATTATTATTATTTTTTATTATTATTAAAAAATTTAAAGGTTTAACGTACTACAAAAAAACACCTAAAAAGGTGTTTTAATTCATTAAAGTCTATCTAACATCATGACTTCTAATTTTTCTTGATCGACAGCAAAACTACGAATGCCGTCAGCCAATTTCTCTACTGCCATTGCATCTTGATGGTGTGCCCATAAGAAAGCAGATTCGGATAATACAGGTTCTTTTTCTAAAATAGGTTGTTCTGGCACTAATTTTCTTTCTACAACACCATTACTTTGATCAAGCTCAGCTAATAGTTGTGGACTGATGGTTAATTTATCACAACCTGCTAATGCTAAAATTTCTCCAACATTACGGAAGCTTGCTCCCATTACCACAGTATTATATTGGTGCGCTTTGTAGTAATTATAAATTTTTCTTACTGATAATACACCAGGATCTTCCTCAGCCTCGAAGTCTTTGCCTTCTTTTGCTTTATACCAATCCATAATACGTCCCACAAAAGGAGAGATAAGGAATACATTAGCTTCAGCACAAGCCTGTGCTTGAGCAAAAGAAAATAACAGAGTTAAGTTACAATTAATGTTTTCAGCTTCTAATACTTCCGCAGCTCGGATACCTTGCCACGTAGCAGCTAATTTAATGAGGATGCGATCACGTTTAATGCCAGCATTTTCATACATAGCAATCAATTCACGCGCTTTATCGATACAAGCTTGTTGATCATAAGATAAGCGAGCATCAACTTCAGTTGAAATACGACCTGGTATCGTTTGTAGAATTTCTTTACCTATATTTACAGCTAGCATATCGCAAGCTAAAACGACTTGTTGCTTTTTATCGTTAGACTTCCCTTTTGCATAAGCAATGGCATCCTGTATCGCACTTTCATATTCAGGTAATGCAGCCGCTTTTAGAATAAGAGAAGGATTGGTTGTAGCATCTTCAGGTAAACATTCTTTGATCGCTTTCAAATCACCAGTATCAGCGACAACTGTCGTCATTTTTCTTAATTGTGTTAATTTACTTTCCATGTGAAACAACCTATTAACGATATATTCGTTTGTATTTAATACTAAAAATTATTACTTCATTATTCAAAAAGAATGCACAGCACTAGCTAAATAAAGAAGCTATGCATTCTATTGTTAAATAAGGAGTTATTTTATAATTCATCGCCTAAGAAGGCATGTGGGAGTAATTCTGCAATACTATGCTCGGCAACTTCGCCAAGCTCGTTATAACAATAAACAATAGCGTCATTGCCAGACTGCTCAGCAATCACTTGGCGACATGAACCACAAGGAAAAGCTCGAATTAGGCCACCCGTATCGTTACGCGCTAAAATATATACGGCTTGTACGTCACCTTTTTTACTACCATTTGTAACTGCAGTATGGATTGCATTACGTTCAGCGCAAATAGTCGTAGGGTAAGCAGCAGACTCTACATTGACACCTTTAAATACATCACCATTCTTACAAACAATAATAGAAGCGACATTAAAGCCTGAATAAGGAGCATACGACTGATCTAGCAGTTCAATAAGCTCTTGGTAATATTGTTTAGACATTGCTCATAACCTTTTAGCAAATAGAATCGGATAGATGAATATGCCATAAATTATATTTTAATCAAATACATTTAATACAAAAAGATTAAGCTGCCAATCCCTACTGTGCTTAACACCAGTCTAGTTTTTTTTGTTATAGGCCAATAAAAAAACACCTTTAAAAGATGTTAATTTGATTTATTTCATGAGTGAAAACAGCTTTAAACAAAGAAATAACAAACCGTTTTCACATTGATAAAAATACATAAAATTTAATTTAAGATTAATTCCTTCCTTTTCAAAAAAACTCTAAATCCTTATTATATAAAGGCTCTTATAGAAAGGCGTTAAAGTATTTGCTCGAAAAGATTCACTAATACAAGCGACCTTGTAAATACGATTAATCCATTGTTAGTACAATAAGCTTGAATGTTAAAAAACAAAATCAAATAAAAAGCAAAGGTTAAAAATAAACACAAAATGTTAACCAAATGGTCAGTCAAAAAAACATTGATTAATAGGGGAAATATATTTTAAAAATCTTAAAATACCGCCATTTCAAGATAAAAATAATTGTTTCGACGAGATAATGACAACTAAATATAAGGTTATAAAAACAAAAATCGATACGGTTATCGTATCGATTTTTATTGGGTAACTGCATGATTGTATTTTAAAAGGCAGTATTTTGTTATTTACTAATATGACCCTGTTATTGCTTTAACAAAATCTTCACCGCATCTACTACAATGGAAACAGCACTAATTTCTGTCTTTTTCATTGTACTTTCATCTGGAATCTCTTGTTGTGTTCTATTTACAATAACACCAGCAACACAAGCTGCTTGCCAACCATTAGCCAAACACATGGTGAATAACGTAGATGCTTCCATTTCGTAATTTAAAACCCCCATATTTTGCCATTCAACAAGCGAGTCTTTAAAACGAGGTGTTACACGTTTAGAAACAGTATCGTAGCGCTCTTGACCTGGATAAAAGGTGTCAGAAGAAGCGGTCACGCCAATATGAGGCGTAATACCTTGACCTTTACAAGCATTTACTAATGCTGTTGTTGCATAATAATCCGATACCGCAGGGAATTCCATTGGTGCAAAATGTAAACTTGCACCATCCAGTCTTACTGCGGCTTGGGTAATGATAATATCTCCCACATTAACATGAGGCTGAATCGCACCCGTTGTACCAACACGTAAAAAACTACGTACACCTAGTTGTGCCAGTTCTTCAACGGCAATTGAAACCGATGGACCACCGACTCCAGTAGAACAAATCACTACGGCTTGCCCTTCAACAAAAGCAAGATAAGTCGTAAATTCACGATGGCTTGCTAAAAAAGTAGCATCATCCATTAAATCAGCGATTCTTTTAACACGTTCAGGGTCGCCTGGAACAATTGCAATGGTAGCGCCTTGCAACATACTTTTTGTTAATCCTAAATGAAATACATCAGACATAATGTCTCCTAATAATATAAAAATTTAATGGTATAGCTTGAGTGTAAGTCCAGACTGAAAAACATAACGAGATTAAAATCACAATACTTTCAATAAATTACAACGCTTTTAATACATTGCTATTCAAGCAATAACTCAAACTTAGTTGCAACACCATATTTTTAAAAAACGGGATTGTAAAGAAATATAAATACATCAATAAAGTAATTAACTTAAAAATCCGCCTTTTAAAAGCTTAATAATTAGTAAAAAATATAAAACTAAATGTATAAATACTGGTTTTAAATAATATTAAGCTGATTATAATAATGCTTCATTTTCCTTCTATATGCGTAATGAGACACTTATGGATCAGAACTTATTATTTCTATTTATCCCAACTTTTTTTGCAGTTTCAATCACTCCCGGTATGTGCATGGTATTAGCAATGACCCTAGGTATGACAATTGGTATTAAACGCAGTTTATGGATGATGGGCGGCGAATTAATTGGTGTTGGTTTGGTGGCGCTTTCTGCCTTGATAGGTGTTTCTGCTTTATTATTGACTAGACCTAATTTATTTTTATTTATGAAATACTTAGGCGGTGCATATTTATTATATTTGGGCATACAAATGTGGCGTTCATTAGGAAAAATGGCGATCCCAACAACCGCTGTGGAAGAGATAGATATTGATAGGAAAGCTTTATTCGTTCAAGGCTTTATTACAGCGATTGCAAATCCTAAAGGTTGGGCATTTATGATTTCATTACTACCGCCTTTTATTAATACGAATACAGATTTACTACCACAAGCCACGCAGTTGATCGCCATCATTTTATGTTTTGAGTTAACTTGTATGCTGCTTTATGCAACGGGTGGAAAAACCTTACGACATTTATTACAACAACAAAGTAGTGTGAAATTATTAAACCGAATTGCAGGGACTATGATGATGTTAGTCGCTTTATGGTTGGTGATGAGTTAACTGATGTGCATAGATTAATGATCATCGATAATAATGCCAATCACGATAAATAACTTATCTATTTTACTGGCTAAAACAGCCCACTTCTTCGTTATACTTTTATTTTGTAGATGTAGTAAAGGGAACAGCCATTAAAGTATTAAAGTGTTTTATTTAATACTACCGATAGAAGGTTAACGAAGTTAACCTCTCGAAAGGTGTCAATTTACGCCTTGAATTGAACTGTTTTTTCTTTGCAAAATTTAGATAATATATTTAACGCTATTGGTATAAGCCATTTTTACTGCACAAAATTTAGAGCACTTATTTAATGTAATTGGTATAAATAAAGGTAACAAAAAAGCGCCGAAGCGCTTTTTTAATTCAGATATAAAACTCTAAGTAACTGACTATTTATTAGTGACGGTAATACCGTTATCAGCAATAACAATATGGCCATTTTTATAAAGTTGGCCAATAGCCTTTTTAAAATTACCTTTACTCATTTTTAATATTTTAGCAATTTGCTCAGGGGTACTTTTATCAGAGAGCGGTAAAAAGCCATCATGCTGTCTTAGCGTTAATAAAATGCGGTCAGATAATCCATCAACCTTTGCATAACCGGTTTGCGTTAGACTTAGATCAATCTTTCCATCTTCGCGAACACGTCTTATATAACCTTTGCATTTTTTACCGATACCTAAATCACCAAAGACATCACTTTCAAAAATAACCCCCCAATGTTTATGATTGATAATCGCTTTAAAACCGATATCTGTACGATCTGCAATTAACAAGTCCACTTTTTCACCGACTTTATAGTCAGCAGGCTCTTTATCTAAAAAACGATCTAGTTTAGATGACGCTAACAAACGCTCACTAATCTCATCTTGATAAACATAGACGACATAGTTAAATCCAGTTTTCATTGCTACTTTCTGTTGGTTAAATGGTACCAATAAATCTTTTGGCAATCCCCAATCTAAGAAAGCACCAGCACGGTTAGTATCGATTACTTTTAATGATGCAAACTCACCAGCGATTGCTTTAGCGTGTTGCGTTGTAGCGATTAATCTATCTTCTGAATCGAAATACAAAAACACAGAAATGCTTTGTCCAACTTGCATTTCATCAGTCACATATCGTTTTGGTAAAAGGATCTCACCAAAATCATGCCCACCTTCTAGGTATAATCCAAAATCCACTTCTTTAACGATGTTAAGCTCGTTATAAGCACCTACTTTAATCATAATATTCTCTTTAACTTCTATTTTTACAAACTCAATAAATGAGCTTTTAATGTTTGGGTTTATCAATAACCGCAACGGTTAATCGCGATGTGCAAATTAACTGATTACGTTCATTACAAATTTCTATTTGCCAAATTTGTGTGCTGTAACCAATATGAACAGCTGTTGCCGTTCCTGTTACCGTGCCTTTTTTTATACTTCTTATATGATTAGCGTTAACTTCTAAACCAACGCAGACTTTATCATCGGGAACCGCTAGATTAGCAGCAACACTACCTAATGTTTCAGCTAACACTACGGACGCACCGCCATGTAACACCCCATGTGGTTGATGTGTTCGGCTATCAACGGGCATCGTTCCCTTCAAAAAATTGTCTCCAATTTGAGTATATTCAATACCAATCCATGCAATAAGCGTATCTGCATTAATCGCATTTAAACGCGTTAAATCGGTATTTTTTTTCCAAATACTCATTATTGAATCCTTATACGTTCATTTCACTCTATCATTTAGCTTTCAAGTAAACTTAATAGCGCTTGCACAGGATGCTTCAAGGTTTCACCTTCAATACGTTTTACTTGGCTACGGCATGAATACCCCGTTGCAAGGCATTGAGTGCGTTCATGTTTTGCTATTTCAGCTTCCCAACTTAAACTGTAAATAGCTTTTGAATCTGCTAGTTTACCGGCATCATGGCCATAAGTTCCCGCCATACCACAACAACCTACAGCCACTTCAGATAGCGAACCACCAAAGTGTTTAAAAATAGCAATCCAATCGTTTCCTGAAGTCGGTTCAGCTGTTTTCTCAGTACAATGTCCTAACAAATAAAAATCAGCTTTTGATGCGGCTTTCGCTTCACCTTGTAAACGTGGTTTTAGCCATTCTTGGAATAACTGCACATTAAATGTGCCGCGTTTATCACCTAGCGCTTGCTTATATTCATCACGATAACAAAGCACCATAGCGGGATCCGTACCCACCAATGGAATATCTAACTTCGCCATTTGATTTAAAAAGTCTGCAGAGTTTTTAGCTGTCTTAGCAAATTTACTGAGAAAGCCTTTAATATGTTGTGGTTTACCATTTGGTTTAAAAGGTAAAACAATCGGTTTGTAACCTAGCTTTTTAATGGTAAGCAATAAATCACGCACCACATCCGCATCGTAATAAGTGGTAAATGGATCTTGTACTATCAGTACATATTCTTCACGTTGCTCAGTTGTTAATGCCTGTAACTTATCAAGATCAAACTCAGTAATATCATGCTGTTTTAAAGCAGACTTTAACGTTGGAAATGAAAGTTGTGGAATATCAACCATGCCCACTATTTTTTCAGTTAATACTGAAGTGAGTTTCATACCGGTAAAGAAATTAAAGAAACGCGGCATTTTCCCCATCAATGGCGCATATTGTTCTACGTAAGCAACAAAATAATCCTTTAATGGACGTAAATAACGGTCGTGATACAAATGGATAAAGCGCGCTCTAAATGTTGGCACATCCACTTGAATTGGACATTGGCTTGTACACGCTTTACAAGCTAAACAGCCTTGCATTGCTTCCATCACTTCGTGTGAGAAATCATACTCTCCACTGCGTTTAGATAATGTATTTTTAAACTTAGTAAATACACTCGCATTCTTACCAGCGTATAAATCACTTTCAAGTTGTAATACATCAATATCGTTATTGGCTAATTGACGTAACCATTCTCGCATTAAACCAGCACGACCTTTAGGCGAATGTACTCGATCGCTAGTCACCTTAACTGAAGGACACATTGGCGAGCTTGTATCATAGTTAAAGCATAAACCATTACCGTTACAATCAATGGCTTGTGCGTAACTTTCACGTACTTTAATTGGAATCTGTCTATCGAATGCGCCACGTTTTACAGCATCAACACTCACTAACTCTTCAGTGGAATCAAAAGGGGTACAAATCTTCCCAGGGTTCACTCGATTATTTGGATCGAACGCCGCTTTGATTTTTCTTAATTCATTAAATAACACTTCGCCAAAAAACTCTGGCCCATATTCACTACGGTAGCCTTTACCGTGTTCGCCCCACATCAACCCTTTGTATTTAGCAGTTAGCTCTACGACCTTATCAGATACTTCACGCATCAATTTTTCTTGTTCAGGATCGCATAAGTCTAATGCAGGACGCACATGAAGCACACCAGCATCAACATGCCCAAACATGCCGTAATGTAACCCTTTGTCGTCTAATAACTGACGGAATTCGATGATATATTGCGCTAAATTCTCAGGCGGTACACACGTATCTTCAACAAAAGCAACGGGTTTAGCACGACTATCTGCTTTACCTAATAACCCTACCGCTTTTTTACGCATACCATAAATTTTATTAATATCAGCAAGCTCACTGCAAATTTGATAACCAATAACGCCTGCTTCTTTATTGCTAATTAGCTCATCTAGCATCACGATTAATGCATCGATTTTTTGTTGTTGAATGGCTTCGTCCGCTTCTGCAAACTCTACGATATTAATACCATCAAGCGTTTGTCCAGGTACGTCTTTAATTAATTCTTTTACGCTATGCCAAACAATATCTTCTTTAGCTAAATTCAATACAGTAGAGTCAACAGTTTCTACAGAAAGCGCATTCGCTTTCACTAAGAATGGTGCATTTTGTAATGCAGATTGAAAGCTATCGTATTTAATATTAAATAACGTACGGTAAGTTGGAATTTTTTGCACGTGCAATGTTGCTTCAGTGATAAAAGCTAATGATCCTTCTGCACCACATAAAATACGCGTTAAATCGACAGTACCTGTTTCATGGTCATAAACATGTTTTAAATCGTACCCCGTTAAAAACCGGTTTAATTTTGGAAAAGTATCTTCAATATTTTGTTGCTGAGTTTCACAAGTATCAATAACTTGACGGTAAATAGCACCAATGGAATCGTTACGTTCAACTTGGTCAATTAAATCAACAGCCGTTAATGGTTTTGTTTCTAATAAACTTCCATCAATTAACACCGAGGTTAACCCTAAAACATGATCGCTTGTTTTTCCGTAAATCAGAGAACCTTGCCCAGACGCATCGTTACTGATCATGCCACCAATGGTTGCGCGATTACTTGTTGATAAATCAGGCGAGAAAAATAAACCGTGTGGTCTGAGGTAATCATTTAATTGATCTTTAACAACACCTGTTTGAACTCTTACCCAACCTTCTTCTGCATTAATTTCAAGTATATTATTCATATACTTAGATAAATCTAAAACAATATCATTGGTTAAAGATTGACCATTGGTTCCAGTACCACCACCACGCGGTGAAAAACGAATATCAGAAAATTCAGTCTGCTGAGCAAGCTGACAAATCAATATGATATCTTGAGTCGATTTAGGATGAATAATTGCCTGAGGCAGACATTGATAAACACTGTTATCCGTTGCAACAGCTAAACGACTTGCGTAACTTTTGGCAATTTCACCTGAATACTCACTTTCGCTTAAGGCTTTAAGAAAGGCAAAAGTATCCTGCTTTATATTTTCTTGGTGGTTTAAATTTGGGATCATGTCTAAAACGCTCTAATCTAATAATGATATTCGGGGGGTAAATAGACGCAGATAATAGCATAAATATCCATAAAATAGAGGATATAAAAAACTTTGATAATAAAAGTGAGCTTCCTATAAAGATTTTTTGAAACGGCTTAATTAAATTCACAATAATTTACTGCAAAAGGTGGATGCAACAGTAATAAGTCAACGTTAACCAACAATAAAAAAGCCAATACTTTGAAAATAAGTATTGGCTTTTAACTCACTGTTTTCAAAAACAGTTCTTTATTTAATCTAATTCAACCTGTTCAGATTGAAGTAATAACGAACTAATTGTTTCTATACCGTGACCTTTACCACCCACAGCCCATAAACCATTAGCAGCAAGTTGATAACTACCTGACATATCAAAGTGTAACCAATTTTGTTCAGGTTGCTCTACAAATTTAGCCAAGAAAGCTGCTGCAGTTGATGCTCCGGCCATACTTTCACCACCGCTATGTATATTCGCTATATCAGCAAACGCAGAACCAATTTGTTGTAAATGGAAAGGCTCTAATGGTAAACGCCATAATTTTTCATTAACTTCTTTTGAAGCAGCTAAAGCAGACTCAGTGAACTCATCATCCATACTCAAAATACAGTTATAATCGCGACCCACAGCCGCTTTTGCAGCTCCAGTTAATGTTGCTGCATCAATAATCTGTTTAGCGCCATCTTCCTGCGCGGCAATTAAACCATCGGCTAAGACTAAACGTCCTTCGGCATCAGTATTAAGCACTTCAACAGTAACGCCATTTTTATATTTAATGACATCACCTAGTTTAAAAGCTTTACCACTGATCATATTTTCAGCACAACATAAATACAACTTAACACGCTTTTGTAAACCATTTGCAGCCGCTAATGCTAATGCGCCAGTCACGGTTGCGGCACCACCCATATCACTTTTCATTGCAGCCATTGAAGGACTCGGTTTTAAGCTGTAACCACCAGAGTCAAAAGTAATGCCTTTGCCAACCAAAGCATAATCAATTGGCGCATCAGGATCACCACTTGGGTTATAATCTAACTGAAGCATACAAGGCATATTGACACTACCTTTACCCACTTCATAAATGCCAACATACCCATCGGCAACTAATTGCTCTCCAGCAATTAACTTATAAGTTAGTGGCACTTTATCTGCACAGATTTGCTCTAATATTGAACACGCCTTTTCACATAACACTTCAGGAGTGACAACCGCAGGACCTAAGTTAATGGTTTCTCTCACCCATTCACTGATTAATTTCTTACTATTTAACGTACTGATTGATTCATCATCTAACTCAGGAAGCTCAACATTTGCTCCTGTTTTTGCATTGTAGAAACCTTGGCAGAATACCCAGGTCAAATCAGAATTCCATTGCTCACCGACTAATTTCACTTTAGGTAACGACATACCATCAAGCTTACGTGCAGCAGTTTGTACTTGAGATAAAATATCGCTGGTATAATCAAGGTGGATGGTTGCTTGTTGTTGATCAAATGATAATAAGGCTTTTTCACCCCAAATAGGATCGGCTTTTGTATCTGATAAAGTAACTAAGAATGGTTTGCTCATTATGGTTCCTTAATAAAGCAAAACGCGAGCCTAAGCTCGCGTTTATTTTGATTTTCTAATCGTTTTCATCAATCCAGCTGAGTTGGATTGCTTCTAAAATACGTTCATTGCAGCCATCTGGGTCATCGTCAAAATCATCTAATGCAATTACCCAATCACGCAAATCCGTAAAACGAATCGCAAGAGGATCTTGTTCAGGATATTGTTCGATTAATGCTAATGCAATTTCTAAAGAATCTATCCATTTTAATATCATCAAGTTCCCCTTAAAATAAAACTAGTGATTTTCCGATACGATATTAACCGTATATTTTGGAATTTCAACTACTAAATCTTCACCTTGTAAACAAGCTTGGCAACCTAAACGCGACTCAGGCTCAAGTCCCCAAGCTTTATCTAGCATATCATCTTCTAATTCATCGCTCTCTTCTAGTGAATCAAAACCTTCACGTACAATGATATGACAAGTCGTACACGCACAAGACTTTTCACAAGCATGTTCAATATGAATATGGTTCTTTAAAGCAACATCTAAAACAGTTTCACCATCAGCCGCTTCAGCAACTAAACCGTCTGGACATAATTCTTCATGAGGTAAAAATATTACTTTTGGCATCTTAAAACCTTTCTCTTTATTAAATTTCGCTTAAATATCATCAACGGTGTGGCCCGTTAAAGCAGCTTTGATTGATACATCCATTCGTTTTTCAGCATAATTTTCAGTTAATTTATCAATTGATGTAATCGCTTCTTTAATGGCTTCAAGATCTTTTCCATTAGCAAGCGCAGTTAACTCATCAATCGCTGTTATTATTGCAGAATACTCTTGTTCATTCAGTAATGCTTGTCCATCTTTTTGGATAGCAGCTTGTAAATTTTCTACAACACGTTTAGCTTCAACTTGTTGCTCAACTAACATACGAGCTTGAATATCTTTTTCAGCAAAAGTCATTGAATCAGATAGCATTTGCATCACTTGATCATCACTTAAACCGTACGTTGGTTTAACTTCAATATAAGCTTGTACGCCCGATGATTTTTCCATAGCAGTCACACTTAATAAACCATCCGCATCGACTTGGAAAGTGACTCGAATATGCGCAGCACCTGCAGCCATTGGAGGAATATCAGTTAATACAAATTTAGCCAACGAACGACAATCAACCACTAACTCTCGCTCGCCTTGAAGCACATGAATCATCATGGCAGTTTGGCCATCTTTGAAAGTAGTAAACTCTTGTGCTCGGGCAACGGGAATGGTTGTATTTCGAGGGATCACTTTTTCAACTAATCCGCCCATGGTTTCTAAGCCTAACGAAAGCGGTAACACATCTAATAACAACATTTCAGAATCAGGCTTATTACCCACTAAGATATCAGCTTGAATAGCCGCACCAATAGCAACCACTTTATCAGGGTCAATACCTGTTAATAATGTCTTATCAAAAAAAGCAGAAACCTCAGAACGAACCAGTGGCACACGTGTTGAGCCACCGACCATCACAACTTCCACAACATCTTGCAAACTTACATCAGCATCTTTTAGTGCACGTTTACATGAACGAATAGTTTTCTTAACTAATTTTGTAATTAACTGCTCAAATAATACTTTACTTAAAACACCAGACCATTGAACTTGCTCTAGGGTTACACTGACTTCTTCGTGATCAGTTAAAGCTTGTTTAGCAGCTCGTGCTACTTTTAATAATTCTTGCTGCAATTGTGGGGTAATGTCACCACTAATATTCGCTTGTTCTTGTATCCATTGAGCAATACATAAATCAAAGTCATCACCACCTAATGCTGAGTCGCCGCCAGTCGCTAATACTTCGAAAACACCTTTATGTAAATTTAAAATAGAAATATCAAAAGTACCACCACCTAAATCATAAACGGCAATAATTCCTTCTTTTCCAGAATCCAGACCATAAGCAATTGCAGCAGCAGTGGGTTCATTTAACAAACGTAAAACATGTAAACCGGCTAAGCGGGCAGCATCTTTAGTTCCTTGACGTTGCGCGTCATCAAAGTAAGCAGGCACAGTGATCACTGCACCACTTAACTCACCCTGCAAACTTTCAGTCGCACGCTTAGCAAGTACTTTCAATATTTCAGAAGAAGCTTGAACCGCGTTAATAGGACCGCACACAGTATTAATTTGTGCTAATCCACTTTCATGTGCTGAAAATTCATAGGGAAGATGTGTTTGATCTAATTCAGCTAATGATTTCCCCATTAAACGCTTTGCAGAAACCAAGGTATTTAATGGATCTGTAATTGATTTTTCTAATGCACTTTTACCCACCAACACTTGCGGTGTATCTTCTTCTGAAAGTGCATAGTTAACAACAGATGGCAGCATATCTTGCTGATCGATATCATTCAAAGTCGTTGCTTGTCCGCTTCGAACTGTCGCTACTAATGAGTTAGTTGTGCCTAAGTCGATGCCAACAGCCAATTTATGTTGATGAGGCGCAGCCGATTGACCAGGCTCTGCAATTTGGAGTAATGCCATGCGTTTATAATCCTATTATGTTTTAGATACCGCTAGTCGAATAATTTCTCTTCTAACAATTCAAGTTCAACCTGGAGTTTCAGCATGAATTTTAATTTACGGATTAGATTGGCGGTGATCTCTAACGTTTTATTTTTTAATGCGGTTTCAATATCAGCTTCTAAATCACTAACTAGTTTTGAAATATCTTTACTAAAGGCTTCGATTTCATCTTCATCGTCTTCAGTAAAATCAGCAACTTTTTCTCGCCATTCCATTTGCTGCATTAAGAAATCAGTATCTTGTAATGTGCGTTGCTCTAATTCGATATCTAAGCCACTTAACTTCAATATGTATTGAGCGCGTAAACAGCTATCTTTTAGGGTTTCAAAAGCATCGTTAATTTCAGTGCTTTTTTGCATTGCCTGTAAACGCGTTTTGTCATCTTGCATTGCAAATTTATCTGGATGATATTGTTTTTGTAAGTCACGGTAAGTTTGAGATAACCGAGTTTTATCAATCGAATAATCTGTAGGTAGAGAAAATAACTCAAAGTAATTCAAAACAATTTCCTAACTAGGCAAGAATAAAACAATAAAGTCTGACTATACTGCAGCATAGTCAGACTTCGAGAACATTTACAATGCGCTTTGCTTATACGCTAAAGCTTTCACCACAACCACATTCACCATCAATGTTAGGGTTGTTAAATTCGAAACCTTCATTAAGACCTTCTTTAACAAAGTCCAATTCAGTTCCGTTTAAATAAAGTAAACTTTTTTTATCAACGATGACATTAACACCAAAGTTAGTAAAGACTTCATCATCGTCATTTAGCACATCGACAAACTCAAGCACATAAGCCATTCCTGAACAGCCTGATGTTTTAACACCAACGCGTAGGCCTAAACCTGAGCCACGATTTTTTAAAAAGTTTGATACATGCTTTGCAGCAGGTTCTGTTAGTGTGATAGCCAAGATCGACTCCGTTTATTTAAATCAGCAACAAGTAAAAGCGATGATAAGTATCATCACTTCACCATGTTTTTATGCATTTTTACTTTTGTAATCATCAATTGCTGCTTTAATTGCATCTTCTGCAAGAATAGAGCAATGGATTTTTACTGGCGGTAATGCAAGCTCAGCTGAAATTTCAGTATTAGAAATTTTACCCGCTTCTTCTAATGATTTACCTTTAACCCATTCAGTTACTAATGAGCTAGATGCAATCGCACTACCACAACCGTAAGTTTTAAATTTAGCATCTTCAATGATACCGTTAGCATCAATTTTAAGTTGCAGTTTCATTACGTCACCACAAGCTGGTGCACCAACCATACCAGTTGCAACACTTTTATCGTCTTTATCGAATGAACCTACGTTACGTGGGTTTTCATAATGGTCGATTACTTTTTCGCTATAAGCCATGATTTTATTCCTTAAATTCGTTAAATAATATTTACGTGTGTATTAGTTATGATTAATGGTGTGACCATTCAATACTATTAATGTCGATACCTTCTTTGAACATATCCCATAGAGGCGACATTTCACGTAAACGACCGATATTTTCACGGATAATTTTAATTGCGTAATCAATTTCAGCTTCAGTTGTGAAACGGCCGATGCTAAAGCGAATTGAACTATGTGCTAGCTCATCATCACGTCCAATCGCACGTAATACGTATGAAGGCTCTAGGCTTGCTGACGTACATGCACTACCAGAAGAAACAGCTAAATCTTTTAATGCCATTACCAATGATTCACCTTCAACATAGTTAAAGCTGATATTGATATTACCGGCAACACGATTCTCTAAAGAACCATTAACATAAACTTCTTCCATATCACTTACACCATCAAGCAGACGAGTACGTAATGCTAAAACACGTTCATTTTCACTTGCCATTTCTTCTTTAGCAATACGGAATGCTTCACCCATAGCAACAATTTGATGAGTTGCTAATGTACCACTACGCATGCCACGCTCATGACCACCACCGTGCATTTGTGCTTCTAAACGAATACGCGGTTTACGGCTAACGTATAGGGCGCCAATACCTTTAGGACCGTACATTTTGTGGGCAGAGAATGAAATCAAATCGACTTTCATTTTTTGTACGTCAATTTCAATTTTACCTGCACTTTGTGCCGCATCAACATGCAAAATGGTTTTATTCGCACGACATAATTCACCGTAAGCGGCAATATCTTGAATCACACCGATTTCGTTATTTACATGCATTAAACTTACTAATACCGTGTCATCACGTAATGCTTCTTTTAATTGTTCCGGTGTAACAATGCCGTCTTCTCTAGGATCTAAATATGTCACCTCGAAGCCTTCACGCTCTAATTGACGACAAGTATCTAAAACCGCTTTATGCTCAGTTTTAGAAGTAATAATATGCTTACCTTTTTTCTGATAAAAGTGCGCTGCACCTTTTATCGCAAGGTTATTTGATTCAGTAGCACCTGAAGTAAAAACAATTTCACGAGAATCAGCATTCAATAAGTCAGCGATTTGTTCACGAGCAATATCAACCGCTTCTTCTGCTTGCCAACCAAAACGATGCGAACGAGATGCAGGGTTACCGAAGTCACCGTCAGTAGAAAGATATTGCACCATTTTTTCAACAACGCGAGGGTCAACGGGGGTTGTTGCTGAGTAATCAAGATAAATTGGTAATTTCATTTTTTTCTCCACTGCTTTTATTTTGTAACAATATTAAGCAGTTCGCTATTAGTAAATTTGTTGTTCTGCTGTTCGGATACGTGTTGCACATGTTCAGTCGCCATTAACTCTTCAAGTGTGATGCTGTCTAAAAAAGAACTAATACGTGTACTTAACTGCTCCCATAAAGAATGTGTTAAGCATTGTACTCCATCTTCCTGACATCCACCCTTACCAGAGCATTTACGCACATCGACTGTTTCATTAACTGCATCGATAATCATTGATACTGAAATCTCTGATTTACTTTTACCTAATTTGTAACCGCCACCAGGACCTCGGACACTACTCACAAGCTCTCTCTGTCTGAGCTTTGAGAATAATTGCTCCAAATATGAAAGAGATATTCCTTGTCTTTCTGAAATTTCAGCAAGTGGAACAGGGCCATTGTGTTCTTTTATTGCGACATCAAGCATCGCAGTAACCGCATAACGGCCTTTTGAAGTTAATTTCATATAGAGTTCGCTATAAATAAATATTATTTAACTAAAAGTAATTAAATAAATAGTGACTAATGCGCTAATTATAAGTACCTGACAATTTTAGTCAAGTAAATACCCGACAAATTTAGTCAGGTAAAAAAACCTACTTTTAGTTTGGTTACTTATTTATCTCTATCTTGTGCTTTATCATCGCTTTTTTGTATTTGAGCAATTGATTTTTGCATGCTGCTAAAAATACCACGAAGCATTCTAAGCTCATTGATTTCAGGTCTTGCACGATTTAATAATCGGCGTAATTTATCCATCACTAATCCAGGATGTGCTGGCACAATAAAACCAATTTCAAATAATGTTTTTTGAAGATGCTCAAGCATTCCTTCAAAATCAGCAGCTCTAGGATACTCTTCAACCACCTCAGGAAAAGACTCAGAAGCTAAGAATGACATACGAACTTCGTAGCTTAAGGTTTGTACAGCCATCGCCAAATTAAGCGAGCTATAATCAGGATTCGCAGGAATAAACACATGAAAATGACACTTTTGTAACTCTTCATTACTCAAACCGCTATTTTCACGACCAAAAACCAAAGCAACTTTATGCTGTTTACTTTCACTAGCGACTTTCACACCCATTTCTCTTGGATCTAACATAGGCCAATCAAGGGTTCTAGGACGAGCACTTGCCCCAACAACAAGACCGCAATCAGCAATGCCTTCATCGAGCGTTTTGTAGACTTTGTGATTTTTTAATACATCACTTGCACCCGCAGAAAGTGCGACTGATTTACCATCAATTTCACATTCAGGATCAACTAACACAAGATCTGTTAATCCCATGGTTTTCATTGCACGAGCCGCGCTACCAATGTTGCCAGGGTGAGAAGTACCAATTAATATAATGCGAACATTGTCTAGCATCGTTTTTCCTTCGTAAACCAGTTAATTTTTTGAGCGCAAAGTTTAGCATTGTTTAAAACACAACTAAACCACCGCGCACCTTCAATTTAGATTAAAAGGCTATTTATTAGACTAAATTTCAAACAATTAAAATATTGCACAATAGTATGACCTGTGTATAATTTCGCGCCGAAGGAATCTCCCTTCATGTTCTTTTAAAATCTAATGGTGATCCTATGCATCCAATGTTAAATATTGCGATTCGTGCTGCGCGTAATGCGGGTAAAGTAATTGTTAAAGGTTATGAAAATTTAGAGTCTGTTGAAGTTGAAGAAAAATCACTTCACGATTATGTAAGCAGTGTTGATAAAGAAGCAGAAGTTGCAATTATTGGAACATTACGCAAATCTTACCCAGACCATAGCTTTGTAGCTGAAGAGTCAGGCATTGATAATGGTTCAGATACAGATCACCAATGGATTATTGACCCGCTAGATGGAACCACAAATTTCATCCACGGTATTCCTCATTTCGCAGTTTCAATCGCATTAAAAGTTAAAGGACGCACTGAAGTCGGTGTTGTTTTTGATCCTATCCGCAATGAATTATTTTCAGCAGTTCGTGGCCAAAGCGCACAAATCAATGGTTACCGTACACGTACAAGTACAGTCCCTACTCTTGGCGGTACATTACTAGCAACAGGTTTCCCGTTTAAACAAAAGCATAGCCTTGAAGCTTATTTAAATATTTTCCAAGAATTATTTACTGATGTTGCAGATATGCGTCGCAGCGGTAGTGCAGCTTTAGATTTAGCATACGTTGCAACAGGCCGTATGGATGGATTCTGGGAGTTTGGTTTAAAACCTTGGGATATCGCAGCTGGCGAATTATTATTGAAAGAATCTGGCGCAATGATGACTGACTTTGCAGGTGGTAATGACTACTTCAAATCAGGCAATGTGGTTGCAGCTAACCCTAAATTATTAAAAGAGATGTTAACAGTTATTCGTAAGCATACCGCTTAAAATAACAAAACATCCCATTAGATGAAGAAACCAGAGTAACTGCTCTGGTTTTTTTGTATCTATACTTTCAATAAAATAACTATTTCCGTAATGCTAATTTAATACTTACCACAGCATGATCTGTACTTTCTCCATCGATATCAAAAATCGGATTAATTAAATGTTTATCAGTATTAATGTAATCACTTACTTCAAAAAAGCTCGATTGTTCTTGAGCATCAAATTCACTAGAAAGTAAAATATAATCTAACACAGAGCTACTCTGACCAAAGTAATGAGAAGGACGACGTATTAATACGGTCTCATCTTCTTGTGATTGTTGAGCTAATTTATTGGTTTCATATAAATCCCATGCATCTCGTAACGTATAGAATTTAACAAGCCTTTGCTGTGCTGCATCATTATTAAATAGTAGGCTAGGCGTTAATAAATGAGCGAGAATGCCATCTTTAACTGGGTTATTAAAATCTCCCATCAACAACATCGCATTACCTGTTTTCGCCCTTCTTTCAAGCATATTCATCATCAATAAAGTTGCTTCACTACCACGTTGAATGGAGGATGCCCAACCACCAGCAACTTGTGCTTTAAATTGGTTTAATACATTGCCCTCTAAACTAGTTAATGCGTCAACTTCGCTCTGCCATGACGCTCGCTTAGATTTAAAATGCACAACATAACAATCACAGAGTCCCAAATGAGGTAACTCGACAGTGGATCTCAATACTTTTCTACTAAAGTTAAAGTCTTCAGTTAAACCAAGTTGTAAAGCAAGCTCATTATCGACAGCGACCGCAGACACTTCTTTAATAGGAAATTTACTGGCTAATGCGACGACGGGATCTCGATAAATAAAATCATCGATGACAGTTGGTTTATCTACAACGGCAAAATGTTCATAACCTTCTTGTTTCACTAAGGCTGCTAACGCATCAGCACTAAAAACTTCTTGAAAACCTATAATATCGGGTTGATGTGTACATAGATAAGAAGCAATCCAAGCTTCTTTTTTCTGCCATTGCTCGGCAGAATAAATACGGTCGAAGTCATAAAATGCATCTGGCGGAGCAAGATAATTAAAAAGATTAAATGTCGCGATGGTTAATTCATCTTTTACAACGTTTGACCTTTGATCTACGTCATTTGATTCGCTTTGAAGAATGGAATTATTTGAGTTAATTGGCACAAGTTCCCCAGTAGAAATATAAACAATGGCTAGTATCGCATAGCGAGTCAATAATTAACGATTAATATGCTGCACATAGCTTTTCTATTATATGATCTTCGCCTATATACAAAATAAATTTCTAAGCTATTCTCTCTCAAAATATATCGCAGTATATAAAAGGCCGAACAGCGATGAAATATACACAATCAATTACCAATGAAAATCAAGCAGTCATAGCAACACAACGTTTTGCTTTAGGAGCTCGTCCTGATGATCTTAAAAATATACAAGGACAAGCTAAAACATGGCTATTAAATCAATTAGAGGTTTTTCCTCCTGTTGAATTTAATAAACGGCTATTACACTCTAATGATATTTTAATCTTGCATTCAGATTATAGAAAAGCACTTAAACTCTTCCGTCAACAGAAACTAAAGAATAACGCTGAACAGCCACAAAATCCTCATCAAACAATATATAAAGACCTCAGCGCCGATGCGCTTGAGCAATCAATTAACTCTGCTAATAGTTTTAATTGGCGATGTTTAGACTTTTTTTCTAACCATTTTAGTGTAACCGCACAGGGGCAATTAATGAAAGGCCTTGCTGCCACCTTAGAAAGAGAAGCAATTGCACCTAATTTATTTGCTCACTTTGAAGTATTATTACTAGCCGTTTGTAAACACCCAGCGATGTTAATCTATCTTAACAATGAAACATCCATCGGTCCTTCCACTCGTTCAGCCAAAAATGGCAAAGGTTTAAATGAAAATTTAGCACGAGAGATTTTAGAGCTTCATACGCTAGGCGTAAATGGTGGTTATCAACAAGAAGATGTGAAAGAACTCGCGAAAGGCATTACTGGATGGAGCGTATCAAGACCCGATAAAGATAAACAACAGGGCTTTGTATACCGAAATTATCATCATGAACCCGGCATTAGACATTTAATGGGTAAAGCCTATCCAGAAAAAGGCATTAAACAAGGAGAAAAAATGCTTAAAGATCTTGCTAATCATCCTAATACAGCAAGATTTGTTTGTACTAAAATAATCCAACATTTTATTACCGACCAAGCACCTGAGGAACTCATCAACCATTTAACAGCCCATTGGCATAATAGTAATGGCCACCTAAAAACAGTGTTTAAAGCATTAATTAATCACCCTTTATTATGGCAACTTCAACAACAAAAATATAAAACACCTCGCGAATACGTTATTTCTACTTATCGTGCATTAGCCATCAAAAAGCTTCCAATCAAACAAGTTCAAAACGCACTATCAGTGTTAGGCCAAGAACCTTTTAAAGCTGGCTCTCCAGCAGGTTATAGTGATCAAAAGGAAGATTGGAATGGCTCAAATGCATTAATCGCGCGTATTAATTGGGCATCGAACTTGGCAGCGAAAAAACAATTACGCACCATTAATATTGAATCCTTTATTGAAAATTTATTTTTAACCTCCTTGAGCACACATAGTTATGAAAGCATTACCCGAGCGGAAAGTCGTCAACAAGCGCTCACTCTACTCTTACTTAGCCCCGAGTTTTTGAGGAGATAATAAAATGTTACGTCGTGATTTTTTAAAAGCATTAGCCGCAAGTTTAGTCGTTTACCAAACACCATTATTGGCACTGACTAATCATCCTAAGCAGCCTAAAGTAGTTTGGGTTATGCTTCGTGGTGCGTTAGATTCCCTACATACCTTAGTGCCAACTTTTGAAGCTGAACTGCAAACGTTAAGGCCCACCTTATTTAATCATATTAAAGGAAAGTGCTTACCTTTAGATAATGGCTATGCACTGCATCCTTCTTTAAAAAATTTACATCAATGGTACCAACAAAAACAATTATTACCCATTGTTGCAACCTACTCCGGATATAAGAAGCGATCTCACTTTGACGGTCAGGATTATATGGAAAGTGCATTAGCTGTACCGGATTTAGAAAATGGATGGTTAGCTCGTTTAGTACAAACAAAAAACAAACAAGCCATTGCTATTTCACAATCCACACCAATTAGTTTACGAGGAGCCAACCAACTAAGTAAAACTTGGTATCCTTCTCGTTTACCTAACGCCGAACAAGAAACTTACCAAGCTCTACAGCATTTGTATCAAGATTCCCCTGACTTATTAGCCAAGTTACAGGAAGGTTTATCGATGGATGCCATGCTTGATAAAAACAGCATGGAAAAAACGCAAAAAAATAACTTTGTTAGTCTTAGTCAGTCCTGTGGACAATTATTAACACAGGACAATATTGATTGTGCAATGCTAACTCTCGGGGGATGGGATTCTCATAAAAACCAAGCAGGACAGTTAGAACGCCAACTTAAAGTGCTCGATACAGGACTGCAGGCTTTAAAAACAGAACTCGCAGAGCAGTGGAATAATACCTTAGTGATTATTGCCACTGAATTTGGCCGAACGGTTAAAGAAAACGGCACCAGAGGAACCGATCACGGCACAGCCAGTGCGTTGTTTTTAGCTGGCGGTAAAATTAATGGCGGAAAAGTATTAGGAAAATGGCCTGGTTTACAACAAGCTCAATTATTCCAACAACGTGACTTACAACCAACAAGCAATACTTTTGATTGGATTGCCGCCTCATTGAAACAGCATTGGCATTTAAATGAGCAGCAAATCAATCATATCTTTCCAACAAGCAACTCTTATCAAGGAAAAATGTTTAGATAGCACACTTTACGTTAAACAAAATATCCAGTTAAGTTGTTCTGTTGCTGGCTAATATCACCAATATGCGAGGCAACCCATTGAGGGTTGTAATAGCTCTTGTGATAACGGTCTCCTCGATCACAGAGTAAGGTGACAATTGATCCTGTTTCACCTTGCTCATGCATTCTTTTCGCTATTTTAAGTACTCCCATCATATTTGTTCCCGTACTCGGGCCGACTCTTCTACCTAGTAATGTCTCCAGCCATAACATGGTTGCAATCGACTCTTTATCACTAATACGCATCATATGATCGATCACTGATGTGATAAATGAAGGTTCAACACGAGGCCGTCCAATTCCTTCAATCAAACTATACTTATTGTGAGTTAGCGCTTTATTAGCCGTTAAAAAATAGTCATAAAAAATCGAATTTTCAGGGTCAACAACAGTTAACTCAGTGGTTAATTGATGGTAACGAATATAACGACCTAAAGTTGCACTCGTCCCGCCTGTACCAGCACTCATTACAATATGCTTAGGGATTGGATTGGGTTCATTTTTCATTTGTTTGAAAATAGAATCGGCAATATTGTTATTACCGCGCCAATCAGTCGCTCGTTCTGCGTTAGTAAACTGATCCATATAATATCCTTGCAATTCTTCAGCAAGCGCTTCTGATTTTGCATAAATAAGATCTGTAGCATCCACCAAAAAGCATTCTCCACCGTAATGCTGTATTTGCTTGATTTTTTCTATGCTTGTAGATTTCGCCATCACGGCAATAAATCGTAGCCCTAACAAACGAGAAAAATAAACTTCAGAAATAGCCGTACTGCCAGAGGAAGCTTCAATAATCGTAGTGTGTTGGTTAATTTTTCCATTGCATAATGCATATAAAAATAATGAACGCGCTAAACGATGTTTTAAACTTCCTGTTGGATGCGTACTTTCATCTTTTAAATAGATATCAATGCCTTGTAAGTCAGGTAAATCAAGTTTAATTAAATGTGTATCTGCACTGCGTTGAAAATCAGCCTGAATTTTAGCAATCGCTTCAGCGACCCATTGACGTTGAATATTCATAGTTATCCCATTTACTTAAAAGTTAATGTTAACCTGCGACAAAAAGAATTAACGCCTTAAAAATCTTGATAAAGAAAAAATAAAAGAATAAATTTCCATTTAAATAGATTTTAAAGAAAATAAATCTTAAGGACTAAGGATCTCCATGAATATAGATAGCACAGATAAAAAGATTATCGCCCTATTGCAACAAGATGCTTCATTATCATTACAACAATTAGCTGAGCAGTTAAATTTAACCAGCACTCCATGTTGGAACAGAATCAAACGTTTAGAGCAGGAAGGCATCATTCAGAAACGAGTGGCCTTAATAGATCCTCAAAAAGTTGGCCTTGAACTGGTTGCTTTTGTGCAAATAAAAACCCAACAACATTCTGAAGAATGGTTGAAACAATGCGTACAACAAGTAAAGACATTCGCACAAGTATTAGAGTTTTATAGAATGGCGGGTGAATATGACTATTTGTTAAAAGTAATTGTTAAAGATATACGTAGCTATGACCTCTTTTATCAGCAGTTGTTAAATAACGTCCCCGGTTTAACCGATGTAAATTCAAGTTTTGCTATGCAGCAGTTAAAGTTTACGACTGAATTGCCTATTACATGATGAAATAATGGTCATAAAGTTTTAAAGGCATTACACTATTGAGACATCTGAGTCTTATGACTTTACCCTCAGCATTTAATTCTGTAATAAGGATAGTTTAATGAAATTGTTTTTGAAATTGGCATCGATTACCTTTGCCCTTCTATTTGTCAGCGTTGTTCTTGCGATCGCCATTATTGATCCCAACGATTACAAACAAGAAATTCAAGAGCAAGTTAAAAACAAACTTAATAGAGACTTATTAATTGCTGGCGATATTGGTTGGAGTTTCTATCCAGTTTTAGGCTTTGCTAGTGGCGAAGTCATTTTAAAAAACAGCCCAGAATTTGAAGAAACAACCCTTGTAACCATTAAAGAAGCAGCCGTTTCAATTAATATCTTACCTTTAATAACAGGTAAACTAGAAATTGGTGAAGTTATTTTAGATGGTGCAGAGTTTAACCTTATTACGAATAAAGATGGCTTATCAAACTTAGATAACTTACATCCAGTCGATGCAGTCAATCCAACTGAAACGGTTAAAAATACCACTCCAACGGAAGATAAAGTAGAAGAAAAAACATCGGAATCTTCATCGAACACTTACCTTTCTCAGCTTGCTTTATCAGGTATCACAATTACCAATGCTCAATTTCAAATAAGCGATCATCAAAAAGGTGAATATCAACAAATAGCCATTCAACGCCTTATTTTAGATGAGTTTGCCTTTGATCAACAATCTCACTTCAGCTTAACAACGCTCATAAAAAATCAGCAAGTAGAAGCTGAAATATCAATAGATACGGACTTATTGATAGATTCGGATTTAAACCAATTAACACTTTCCGATTTAATTATTGAAAGTAAAGTATTAAGTCAAGCTTTGCCTGACACCACGATTAATACAAGCTTTAAAACGGGTTTAATCTATCAAATTAAAAATAAACAATTAAACATTAAGACGATTGCACTCAACACCTTATTTTCAGGAGATTTTCTAACAGGTGAGCTAGATTTAAAAATCAACGACATGCTTGTATTAGACGATAATGATTTAAGTATTGAAGCATTTACCTTAACGGGGAATTTAAATGGTACAAGTTTAGAAAACAACCAATTAAACACTTCATTAAAAACAAATCTGACTGCAAATGTAAAAAAACAAACAGCAAGAATTGGGCAATTTGAATTGAACAATACTTTAAATGGTGAGGCGTTAGAAGGTGAATTGAACCTTTCTTTTAAAGAACTTAACGTAACTGACTTTGCAAACATCGTGATACAAAAATTTAAATTAGATGCAGAATTGGATGCACCAGCCATTCATAAAAACAAAATAAATACAAAAATTGAAACGGATATTAGTTACGACCTTAATGCGCAACAATTAAATATAACGTCACTACAATCAAAATTAAACCAACTACATCTTGATGGTGAACTGAGTTTTAAACAACAAGCAATTCCAGTTATTCGCTATACATTAAAGGGTAATGTTTGGGATTTAAATCCGTATTTGCCAGAAAAAACAGAAACCAGCGAAACAGAGCAAGAAGCAGTAACTCCAGTAGTAGCACAAACAGAAGAAACCACAGAACAAGTTGAACCTGACCTAAGCATATTGAAACAGCTTGATATCAGAGGAGATTTTTCTCTTGATGGTTTACTTTATGAAGACATAAAAGTTGGGAAAATAACCAATAAATTAATCGTTAAAGATGGTCAAGCATCAATAAAACCATTAACTATCAATTTATATGATGGTTCACTTTATTTGGATGCTTGGGTTAATGAAGCCAATGGTAAAAACAAATACCAAGCTACAATTAAAATAAAGGACCTAACCCTATTACCTTTATTAAAAGATGCAGCAAAACTTGAAATATTAAGTGGTAAAGCAAATTTTGATTTAGTGGCTAATGGACAAGGCTTAACAGCAACAAAAATCCAACAGGGAGTTAATGCAAAAGGCAGCTTTAAGATACTCGATGGCGAAGTTTATGGCATTAATCTTTCAGAGAAAGTGCGAGTTTTCAAAGCAAAGCTAAAAGGTCAAACTTTACCTGAAGATAAACGCGTGAAGAAAACCGACTTCGCTTCATTGAGTGGAGATTTTACGGTAGCGAAAGGTATTGTGAATAATCAGAAGTTACTTATGTTATCGCCAGTAATACGTTTAGATGGAACAGGTACAGCAAATACAATCAAACAAACGCTTGATTATAAATTGGGTATTACACCGCTTTCTAAAACAACTGAAGAAACTAGTTATGCGGATCTCGGCGGTATCTCCATACCTTTATTAATTAGCGGCCCTTTTGCCGATCCTTCTATCAAACTGGATACAGAAAGTGCTTTAAAATCAGAATTAGAAGCAAAAAAACAAGCTTTAAAAGACAAAGCTGCAGCTGAGCTAAAACGTCAACAGGAAAAACTAAAAGAAAAATCTGCTGATGAGATTAAAGATAAATTAAAAGATCAACTTAAGAAGTTCTTTTAAAATCTCAACGTTTTATTCAACCATAAAATGCCGCTTTTATAGCGGCATTTTTGTTTCACAAAAACCGATGACTTATTTATACCGATTGCGTTAAATATGTTATCTAAATTTTATGAAGAAAAAACAGTTCAATTCAAGGTATAAATTGACACCTTTCGAGAGGTTAACTTCGTTAACCCTCTATCGGTAGTATTAAATAAAAACACTTTAATACTTTAATGGCTGTTCCTTTTACGACATCTACAAAATAAAAATATAACGAAGAAGTGGGCTGTTTTAGCCAGCAAAATAGGTAAGCTATTTATCGTGATTGGTATTATACAAACGAGATTCAAAATCACTTTATGATAGCAATTGCGCTTTCAACAGAAGTTGTTATCATTTAGCCACTTATAGTCGGGGAGCCAAAAGGCTGAGATCGAATAATCGATACCCGTTGAACCTGATACAGTTAGTACTGGCGCAGGGAACTATGTCCAAATACCGCTTATTGAACTTATTCTACTTTCTATAAAACCGCTTTATAGAATGAATGTATTCATTGTGTTAAATCTTAAAAAGTTAATGTTATTTGATAAACATAACTTAATTAAGATTATTTGGTTTGCTGTGATGAGCTTTTGCTTTGAGCAGTCTAGTTCCGTGTGAGCAGTATTCGGAGCGATTATGACCAAAGTTAACACAGCCAATACTCAACATACTACACCGATCGTATTAACCATTGCAGGATCTGATAGTGGCGGCGGCGCAGGTATTCAAGCAGATATTAAAGCAATGTCAGCAACCGGAAGCTACGCTTGCTCAGTAATCACAGCGATCACAGCACAAAATACACTCTCTGTTTCAGCTATTCACCCTATTCCTCTTGAACACGTTGAAAAACAACTTGATGCGGTTTTTAGTGATTTAAATATTGTTGCAGTAAAAGTGGGCATGTTAGCGGATGCTGACATTATTAAAGTGGTAGCTAAAAAGTTAAAACAGTACCAACCTAAGTTTTTAGTTGTTGACCCTGTCATGGTAACCCGTAATGGCGACCTTCTCTTAGAAAAATCTGCTATCGACACCTTAAAAGCAGAACTGCTACCAATGGCTGATTTAATCACCCCCAACTTACCAGAAGGCGCAGCTTTAATTGGGTCTCAACTTTCAATCAATGAACAAGCAATGCAATCTATGGTTGAAGGATTACGCCAACTAGGTGCAAAAGCAGTATTATTAAAAGGTGGTTATTTACAACAAGACAAAGAGAGTAATGATTTACTAATTTCCCCCAATTCAGTACAACAACTAACCGCTAAACGAATCATTACCAACAACACTCATGGTACAGGTTGTACATTGTCTTCCGCTATTGCTTCATACCTTGCACAAGGACATGAATTAACGCAGGCAGTGCTACTCGGTAAAGATTACATTACACAAGCATTGACCTATGCGGATCAACTTTCGATTGGCCAAGGTCACGGTCCTGTTCATCATTTTTACAAACAGAATAACCAATGATGAATCAGCAACAAGCCTCTCCAAGCATCATTATTCGAGATGTAACACTACGTTATAACGACAGTAATGAGCCTATATTAAAGTCATTAAATATGGATATTCTAGCATCTAATTGGACCTGTATTCTTGGTCGAAGTGGCTGTGGAAAAAGCTCTTTATTGCGATATTTGGCGAATTTACTTAACACCAAAGTACAGTTTTCTGGCTCATTATCGACAAGCTCTGAAATTGATTTAAAAGAGCAAGTGGCTTATATGGCTCAGCAAGATTTATTGATGCCATGGTTAACTGTCTTAGATAATGTATTACTGAGTGAAAAGTTTTCTGCCAATACTAAAAAATCGCAAAGCGATAAACAGCAACAAATTAATAAAGCAAAGCAGTTATTACAGCAAGTGGGATTAACTGACAAAGAAACTTTATTGCCACAACAGCTTTCAGGTGGAATGCGTCAACGCGTTGCTTTAGCAAGAACATTGATGCAAGAAAAACCCATTGTATTAATGGATGAGCCTTTCTCTGCATTGGATGCAGTCACTCGTTATCGATTGCAAAATCTAGCCTGTGAATTACTGAAAGATAAAACTGTTGTATTAATTACCCACGATCCACAAGAAGCAATTAGGTTAGCCAACCAGCTTTATATTATGCAAGGCACTCCCGCATTTGCAGAACCATTAACACTTCCTTCTACTACAACACCTAGAAATAGTGATGCAAAATCGGCCGCTTTACAACAAACCATTATTGAGCGATTGGAGGCAGATTATGAGTAACCTTCTTCTTATTGCTAAGCTTCAAAATAATTTACATAAGCAATTTAATAAAAGCATTAATCAAGTTGATAAGCCGCTTTATATGCTATTACGCTTAACGATTAGCTTTCTAATTATTATCGCCATTTGGCAAGCTATTGTAATTATATTTGAACTGCCTTCATTTATTTTACCAGCACCGTTATCAGTATTTGAACGCCTTATTGAACGCCACGATGTATTATTTCGACACAGTTTAGTGACGGCACAGGAAGTCATTTTTGGCTTATTGTTAGGCTTGTCTATGGGCTTATGCTTTGCATTACAAATGTTATTGTTTAAACCACTCAAGCGTTGGTTACTACCTATTTTAATCATCAGCCAAGCGATTCCAGTCTTTGCCATTGCCCCTATTTTAATGCTTTGGTTAGGTTATGGCATTTCATCAAAAGTCGTAATGGCGGCGATTATTATCTTTTTCCCCGTCACCACTTGCTGTTATGACGGTTTAAAAAACACGCCCATGGGTTATTTAGATTTAGCTAAAACCATGGGTGCAACGAAATGGCAGATGTTACGTCGTATTCAATTCCCCGCTTCTTTACCCACTTTAGCCTCAGGTATTCGTGTTGCTGTGGTGATCGCGCCTATTGGTGCTGTTGCTGGCGAATGGATAGGTTCAAGTGAAGGCCTTGGCTATTTGATGCTACAAGCAAACGCTCGCATGTTAATTGATGAGATGTTTGCCGCCTTATTTATCTTATCCGCGTTATCCGTCTGTTTATATTTCATCACCGACAAACTGTTAAAAAAATTCATCCCTTGGGAAGTCTGATCTTTTATAAACAAACAAATATACAACCATTAAACACCAAATAGACAATAAAAAAGGAAGTACACAACATGAGAAAAAGCTCAATTTTAACTTTATTACTAGCAGTAAGTACCCTGCTTTCATTCACAGCAAAAGCGGATACACAAAAAGTGTCATTAATGTTAGATTGGTTTGTTAACCCAAATCACGGCCCAATTGTGATTGCACAACAACGTGGTTACTTTGAAGCACAAGGTTTAAAGGTTGATATTCAAGAACCAGCGGATCCAAGCTTACCAGCTAAATTAGTCGCGGCAGGTAATGTAGATTTAGCAATCACTTACCAACCAAGTTTAATTATTGATATTGCAGAAGGTTTACCATTAGTACGCTCTGCAACCCTAATCGCAACACCACTTAATACATTAATGGTGTTAGATAACGGAAAAATTGATTCACTGAAAGCGTTAAAAGGTAAAAAGATCGGTATCGCTATTTCAGGTAGTGAAGAAGCAATTATTGGTAAAATGTTAGCAACTGTCGATGTGGAATATAAAGACGTAGATATTATCAATGTAGGTTGGGCGCTTTCTTCATCACTTGCATCTGGCAAAGTAGACGCAATTTGGGGTGGTTTACGTAACTTTGAAACGAATCAGTTAGCACTTGAAGGATTTACTGCTAAAGCATATTTCCCAGAAGAACACGGCGTTCCTGCCTACGATGAATTAATCTTTGTAGCCAATGCCAATAAATACGATGCAAACATGATCAACGCTTTTAATGCCGCTATCGAACAAGCCACTATTTACATTGTTAATCATCCACAACAAGCGTGGGAAGAATTTGTAAGTTACGCACCTGACACACTAAACAATGAACTAAATAAACGTGCATGGCGTGATACGTTAACGCGTTTTGCTTTACGCCCTGCAGCTATCGATTTAAAACGTTACGATGATTACGCGCAGTTTATGTTTGATAACAAGCTTATCAAGCGCTTACCAAAAGCAAAAAACTACATGCCTATCTTTGAATAAGAACGAGTAAATCATGAATCATCAAGATTTAATTAAAAGCTGCCAATCTGATTGGCAAGCTTATACACAGCATCCTTTTGTTATGCAGCTAGCTAATGGCAGTTTAGCGCAGCCTTGTTTTTTACATTACCTGAAGCAGGATTTTTTATTCCTAAAACACTATGCACGCGCTTATGCGTTAGCAATTTATAAAGCCGACAGCTTAGCAGATATGCGTAGAGCCTTACCTAGCGTACATGCTTTATTAGACTTTGAGATTAACCATCATGTTACTTATTGTAGTGATTGGGGATTAACCGAAACTGATTTAGAAGTGGAAGATGAAGACTACGGCACAGTGGCTTATACACGTTATGTTTTAGATACCGGTATGAGCGGCGATCTTGTGGATTTATACGCAGCACTTGCGCCTTGTTCGATTGGTTATGCTGAAATAGGTCGTTTATTGACAAAAGACCCAAGTACTAAACACGTTGGTAATCCGTTTTCAACTTGGATAGCGTTATATGGCGGTGATGAATTTCAACAAAGTGTCGCAGAAAGTACCGCTCATTTTGATCAACTATTAGCTGAAATAGACATTCACAGCGAACGTGGCCAGCGTCTGATTAAGATATTTAAAACAGCCACCAGAATGGAAGTCGCTTTCTGGCAGCAAGGTTTAGACGCAAAAAACTAAGCCTCCACTCACACGACATGTAAGAATATCCTCGGTGATTCATATTGCATGTCGTGTTTTTAACCTACTAACTAGACCTTAATAACAAGAAGCCAAATCTTTAAGCCCTACACTCATTCAAAATAGTTTACACTCTCCTTAACCAGGTTAATTAAAATAGAACGTTTACTTCAGACATTTGGCAGCTTATGAATATTACCCTTAAACAATTACATGTATTTATTACTATTGCGCAAGAAAAAACCTTAACAGCGGCTGCTGAAAAATTATTCTTAAGTAAACCGGCAGTGAGCATGGCGTTAGCTGAACTCGAAAAACAGCTAGGTCACAAACTGTTTGAACGTAAAAATAACCGTTTATTAATGAATGAAATGGGTAGTGCTTTGTTACCCCTTGCCGACGAACAAATCGAACGTAGCCAAGCAATTACCAGTTTGTTTGATAATCATAACTTCCAAGGTCAGATACGTATTGGCTCAAGTAATACCGTAGGCAATCATTTATTACCTATTTTGTTGGCGCAGTTTAGAAGTAACAAAGATCATCATGACCAATATATGTGTATTGATAACAGCACCTCTATCGGAGAAAAGCTTAAAGACTATGAACTTGATATTGCTCTAGTTGAAGGTTTATTAGTGGACAAACAATTACATACAGAAACTTGGATAAAAGATGAAATGGTGATTGTTGCGAATCCTGAACACCCTCTATTAAAGAAACAAAAAATCACCCTTGAAGATTTAAATAAACAATCTTGGATCTTACGAGAAAAAGGCTCAGGAACGCGCGACTTTTTTATCCATCATATTGGACAATATTTAAATGAACTCGACATCACCTTTGAGCTAAGTACCACAGAAGCAATTATTAACTGTAGTGCAGCGGGCTTAGGTTTATCTTGCATGTCACGCACTGCGGCAAGGCACGCCTTACAGGATAAAAGACTAGTGACTCTACCTATCGAAATTGATATGTCCCGAGATTTATACTTGGTATGGCATAAAGACAAATATCAGAGCCCAATCTTAAAAGAATTTATTATTTATTGTCAGCAATGGTCACTGCCCTTTTAATTCATAATAAACCCACAATAAATTGCATTCAATTTAAGCTTCAATTAGAAATCAGTTTTCGGAGTATAATTAATAAGAGAAATTTTACCGATTCCCCACATTTCCCATAACCCCAACTCCTTCATATTAATATCTTTTATTTCTTTGGTTATAAGATTCACTTGACGATAATAATTACCTCGCCTAAACAATAGCGACTCTAAATCTACAGAAAATATAGGCTTAGCAGAAGAACTACCTAATAGCTCTTTAGATATTTCACTAGCTAATAATTCTCCACTATCCACTGAAGCCCAATGAGATTGTATTGGCCCTTTACCTTCAGAAATAAAATAAATAATTTTCCCATCAGGAGAAATAATAGGGAATTTAATTCTACGATTTTCTCCTACATCCAATTTAACCTTTTTCTTAACTGTTCCATCAAAGTGATGTATCCAAAAGCCATCGCTCTTCATCGCAAGAAACTCTTTATCATCTGGTAACAAAAACAGTCCTGATGAGTAAATAGTAGGTCGTTTAGTGAGATTCTTTGTTGGCAAATGATAATTATAATGCTCTGCATCACTATAAAAAATTACATTCTCACTATCAGACGTCCAATTAAAAAATGGATAACCACCTCCTTTCATTATACGGGTAGCTGTTTTATCTTTTAAATCGAGGATGCCACGAAAAAAACCATCCGGCCCATCCATTGATACAGCCACATATCGATTATCAGGAGAACGGATAGGTGTATGTACTATCGTTTGTCCATTAAAAATCAGTTCAGAATTAGCTACTTGTCGGCGATCAGAGCCATCTAATTTCATAGACCAAAGTGTATTTTTTTTATCTGAACCGAGTTTAGCTATAAACTGAAGCCTTGGTGTAGAAAATACTGTCGAATCACCATAATTTTCTTGGCGTATTTTAAGAGGAAATGTGGACTCTAATGATCTATCATTATTTAGCTCCACTGGTTGTTCTGTCGACTGCTCATCACAAGAGAACAATAAGAGTATTAAGCTTAACGCTAATACGCTTTTCAAACGATCATAAATAAACTTATTAATATTCATAAAATTTCCGTTAATCGGTGTTTTTCGCGCAAATCATCATCAGCTCCTAAGCGATTAAACTCGGCATTTTCATCATTAATTTTATTAGGTAAATCGACCTATGTGCCTTGCTTAATTAATAATTTTTTATAAGAGGTTTCTAAAAAAAGTAATTAACTCCCTTAGCACCTTAAAACTATATTATATGTACCAAATTTAAAAGAATTAGTAAAAAATAACCTCATTCGATCTTCTTTTAAATCTTATATTTTGACACTTTCTATCTACTCACTCTCATGAGTTGCAAAGTATTTATTGTCAGCAATGGTCACTGCCCTTTTGATTCATAATAAATACAAACTAAGTTGTTAAAAATTATCCGATTAATGATAAAAAGCCTAACCTGTTAACATTTTTGTAAAATATCCAATATAAAGCTACCTATATTTCAATAATAGCCTAGGATAAGAGGACAATTGTTCAATTAGTTTTTAGGAAAAATAAACAGATATGGCTAAAACAAAAATAATAACAACAGACGATATCTTATTAGTCTTATGTAACTCGATGAAGTCAGTACTTAGCAGTGCGACGGCTCATGAGATTAATTATTCTGCAATGGTACAAAAAATTAACAAAACCTGTTTAAAACCCGATATTGGATGTTTTGTATTATTTGATGGTGGTTTCTCTGGATTAGTCATTTTAAACTTCAGCGCTGAAGCTGCGATGGAGCTGTACACAGATTACATGGTTAATATGGGGTTACCTGCAAATGAACTTGCGACATCACACACAGCCGATGAAGTAAGTGATGTGATGGGTGAGTTAATGAACCAAATGGTGGGTGATTTTACTGGTGCAATTGGCCATGAACTACATACATCAATAACTCAAAACCAACCAAAAATGTTAACCATTAATAAACAAGTTTTATTATCGATTGATACTAACTTAGATCGCCCTCAAGCGCGTCGAGTGACCTTCTCTACTTCAAAAAACAATATTTTTTATCTTGAATTAGCCATGGATAAAACAGAGTTTATTAAGTTACCAACCTTTGAAGAACGTGAAAAATTTGATTTAGATACTTTACTTGAAGAAGAAAAAGAAAAAAGCAAAGCACCCGCTGCGCCGAAACAGGTTGAAGCGACTTCAAGTGCAGATGAAGATCTACTCGCAGAATTAGGCATTTAATCGTTTATATTTTGTAAAATAAAACTGCTGAATCAAACCGCCCGATGGCGGTTTTTTTATCTTGTGCCACATCACTTATCCTTCCTTTAAATAAAACCCATTGACATCATTTAAATAAAAATAGACTATCAAAGTCCAATTTATTTTCCTTAGGCACTTATGTTGAAAATCACACAATCAACTCAGTTTTGGCTACGACGCATCAATAATATTGCTTTGTTGTTTCCTGCTGTCTACTAAATAAATTTATATTCCGCAGTGTGAAAACTGCGGTCTACTTTTATTAAATCTCATTCCGTTTTTTTGCACTGCTTCTTACTAATAAGGAGTTGCTAATGTATGTTCCCGTTGCATTTTTATGTGTTGTTTTAGTTTGGTCAACTACCCCACTTGCTATTGTTTGGAGTAATGGTTTAGGTGATCCGCTACTTGCTCTCTTTTTACGCATGTTGATTGCAACTATTATTGCGAGCGTGGTTTTAATCACATCTCGATTAACTTTACCATTGCATAAACAAGCTATTAAGCTTTATTGTTATTCATCACTTGGCGTATTTTTTGCGATGACATTAAGCTATTTATCTGCACGCTATATTAGCTCAGGTATGATTTCTTTGATGTTTGGTTTATCACCTATAGTGTCTGGATTATTAGCTCAAAAAATATTAAAAGAAGATCCTTTTAGTCGCGTTAAAATGATTGCTTTAAGTTTCGCAATTATTGGTTTATGCATTATTTTCTATAACAATATTAATGCTTCACTTAACCAGTCTCATGTCAATCTAAGCAACTATTTAATAGGGCTGGCTTGTATCACATTGGCTGTTTTTAGTTTTTGTTTAAGCGCCGTCTTAGTTAAAACCATTGAGATTAAAATACATGCATTCTCAACCACTATCGGCACCTTATATGTTTCTACATTGTTATTATTAATGACTTGGTATTGTTTCGGCGAAATGCTAGACGACATCACTTGGTCTATCCAAGCTCTCTCTGCTATTAGTTATTTAGGTATTTTTGGATCGCTAGTGGGTTTTGTTGCTTACTATTATATTTTGCAGCATTTAAGCGCCAGTAGCGTTTCATTAACGACATTAATCACACCCATTTTTGCAATTAGCTTAGGTGTTATTTTTAATAATGAAACAATAAGCCTGCATTTGTTGATAGGAAGTACATTAATTTTATTCGCCTTATCTTTATATCATTGGGGAGATAAATGGATAAAAAGGTTTAGCGGTTTAGGCGAACGATAAGCGTTAAAAAGAAAAAGGCTTGGGATTTAAATCACCAAGCCTTTAAACGTTTAAGTAAATTAAAATTTACTTACTTTTTCATTTCTGAAGCACGTTTTTGTTGAAACACTGTGAATTCATCTTCAGTAATTACACTGTTATCATTGCTGTCAATCATTGCAAATGTTGGACGATTTGCTTCGCGCTCAATTCGTTTTAACTGTTTTTCTTCAAGCATTGCATTAAATTCTTGCTCTGAAACAGTACCATTTTGATCAGCATCTAACATAGTTAATTTAGAGCCTCTTTTCGCTTTAGTAATTAATGCATACTCTTGTTCAGATAATTGACCATCAGCGTTAGCATCTAGCGTTTTAAATGCAGGGTAATTGTGTTTATTACCTTTGCCGCCTTTATGCCCTTTATGGTCTTTTTTATGATCACGCATTGCTTTTAGTTCATCTGCAGAAAGCTCACCATCGCTATTTTTATCTAAAGCAGCAAAAGTAGGACGACTGTCGATTCGCTTTGCCTGTTTCACTTTTTGTGCTGCAACCATTGCATTAAATTCAGCTTCAGTTACTTCACCATTATTATTGGCATCTAACTTTTTAAAACCACCTTGTTTATCACTTTTTTTAGACTTGCCTTGTTTATTGCCTTTGTTAGCCATCATGCTATCAAATTCAGCTTTAGTAATTGTATCGCTATTATCAGTATCAATATTAGCAAAACGTTTAGCAAATCGACCTTTCGCTTCCGCTAAAGTAATAACACCATCACTGTTAGTATCAAAGCTTTCAAATGTAGGCTTGCCTTTTCCGCCATTTCCCGCCATTGAAAACGAACTTGCAGTCATTAAAACAACACCGCCCAATATAATTAATTTTTTCATATTAACCTCTTCTCTCAAATTAAGGCTCACATCATTGAGCCGATGTAGAGACTATAGAGATTCATTGTGGAGAAAATATGGAGAAATAAAGGATAAGTATATTTTATAAAAAAAAAGCATAAGCAGTAAAATCAGCCTATAGGAGGTATAAGCTGATTGATAAGAAGTAAAGTTTATAGCGCGAACTTGTAACCCACACCATAAATTGATTGGATACAATCCACTTCTGAATCCACATCTTGAATTTTCTTACGCAAATTCTTAATATGGCTATCAATAGTTCTATCAGTAACAATACGGTTATCAGAATAGATTTGAGACATAAGCTGCTCTCGACTAAAGACTTGTTCGCGGTGCTTATAGAAGTGCTGTAATAAGCGAAATTCAGCACGGGTTAAAATAACCTCTTTACCTTTTACCAGCACTTTCATGGTTGTATCGTTAATACTTAATACGTGCTCAGATACTTTTCCACCTTCGCCAGTACGACGTAAAATATTTTTAACTCGAACAACCACTTCACGCGGACTGTAAGGCTTACAAATATAATCATCTGCGCCTAACTCGAGGCCAATTAAACGATCTATCTCATCAATCCTAGCCGTTGCCATGACAACAGGCACATTAGTAAATGTACGTAGTTCTCTATAAATATCTAATCCATTTTTTCCAGGAAGCATTAAATCTAAGAGGATCAAATCAACTGAATTACTTTTCACCCAGTCAACGACATCGGCACCATCGTTAATGACATCTGCAGTGAAACCTGATTGGCAAATATACTCAGATAAAACTTGAGCCAGAGATTCCTCATCTTCCACAATCAAAATATGTTGTGCCATTTTAATTCCTTATTGGTCTTGAACTGATGCTAATGGAAAAGTAATGGTAATAGCTAAACCACCTAATTTAGAATAATTTGCAGTCATTTCACCTTGATGAGCATGCACTATGTTTTTACAAATAGATAATCCCAAACCAGAGCCTCCGCTCAAACGACTACGCGACTCATCAACGCGGAATAAGCGATCAAATAGTTTAGGTAATGCCGCTGTTGGTACACAAGGAGCACTATCTTCAATACAAATATAAAGTTGTTTATCTTTATTACTTAAATGAACTCTTAATTGCCCTGGGCCATCGGTATAACGAAAACTATTTTCTAATACGTTTGAGAAAAGTTGCGTTAATGATTTTTTATCACCTTGAATGCAGTGTTTATTCTTAGGATCAATAAAAGTTTGCAGTTCAATTTGTTTTTCTTGGCAACGTAATTGGTATTGAGCACAACTTGTTTTCAATATATTACTGACGCTCACACGCTGAGAGAGGTCAAATTGAACACCAGAGTCTGATAATGACAATTCGTATAAATCATTAACTAATTGACTCAAGTTTTGCACTTGGTTATGCAATGAATCAATGTACTTGGGCTCAGGTTTACGAATACCATCTTGAATAGCTTCGATTTCACTTTTTAATACTGAAATAGGTGTACGTAATTCATGAGATATATCCGCAAGCCATTGCTCTCTAGATTCTTTTTGATGCAGTAAGCTACGGCTTAGTTCATTAAAACGACAAGACAATGCGGCCAACTCATCTTCCCCTTTAACTTCAATACGAGTTGAGTAATCTCCAGACTGTAGTGAATTTGCTGCACTTTGAAGTTGTTTCAGAGGAGTAAGTAAATGATGCACTAGTATCCAAGAAAGTAGGAATGAAAGTAACGCAACCAATAATACAATCCATAAAAAGTTACTTTGTTGCTGCTGATAGAAACTTTGCTCTAACGCACCAGACATTGAGTTATGTTTTTTAGTCACAACCCAGCCAACCACTTCACCTTGGTATTGAATAGGTACTTTAATTAAATCTAAGCTTGTTCTTAACTTACGATTTTTAAAAATAAATTTTGATTCAAGATCAACTAGTTCAATACGTTTACTTAAACGGTCAATATAGTTAGCTCGAGATTTTGCAGGTTCTTTTAACCATTTTTTTGGTCGAGCAAAGACGTCTTCTAAGATCATAAACCAAGAGTCTGGTTTTAACTTTTCCCATCCATATTCAATGGAATAATAAGGCGCAACCTGCTCTGCAACTAATTGCAATTTTTCTTCATCGCCCTGGTTCAAATAATTCTGAAGTCCGGTTTGGAAACTTGAATTAATTAACCACGCCATACCAACAACCATAGAGGTACTGATAAAAAGCATTGCGATTAAAATCTTTTTGAACAAAGTTAGACGCATTAAAAATCCTTTGCTGAGCGTACATTTTAAAATAATAAGCTAATTGTTTTTGCTAATTTAAATAACAAAAAATAAAGTTAGGTCATAACTGTAACCTAAAAACAGGGTTAAAAATTCGATTACTTTTTAATTTTACAGGAAACTTACCAAAATAAATCTCATTTTTTAATAATTAACAGCAATAGTATCAAACCACTAGTAAAGACAATGACAAATTAACATTTGTTTATTTTATAAACGAATGCAAACACTTCATATAATCAATAGTTTAACTATAAAAAAACCCATTAAGTGAATCACTTAATGGGTTTTTAAAAGGCTGTTGCCGGAAATTCAAACTAAATTCAATACTCGTTAATTAGTATTAAAAATAGAATTAAATTGCCGTGATTGCAGCATTTAATGTTTTACTTGGACGCATTGCTGCAGATACTTTAGCAGGGTCAGTATCGAAATAACCACCTAGGTCAACTGCAACACCTTGTGCATCGTTAAGCTCTTTTACAATAACGGCTTCATTGCTTAATAGCACGTCAGCGAATGGTTTGAATTGTGCTTGTAACTCAGTATCTTTAGTTTGTGTAGCAAGCGCTTCTGCCCAGTACATTGCTAAGTAGAAATGGCTACCACGGTTATCTAACTCACCCACTTTACGTGAAGGTGATTTATCTTCTTTTAAGAATTTACCGTTAGCTACATGTAATGCTTCAGCTAGAATAACTGCTTTTTCATTACCCGTTTTAGCAGCAATATCTTCAATGGACACTGCTAATGCTAAAAACTCACCTAGTGAATCCCAACGTAAGTGGTTTTCTTCAACAAATTGTTGAACGTGTTTAGGAGCAGAACCACCAGCACCTGTTTCAAATAAACCACCGCCATTAAGTAATGGAACAATTGAAAGCATTTTAGCACTTGTACCCAATTCTAAGATTGGGAATAAATCTGTTAGGTAATCACGTAAAACATTACCAGTGACAGAGATAGTATTTTTACCTTCTTTAACACGTTGCAATGAGAACTTACATGCATCAACAGGTGATAAAATTTGAATATCTAAACCAGTAGTATCGTGATCTTTTAAGTAAGTATTTACTTTAGCGATTAAATTTTTATCGTGAGCACGGTTTTCGTCTAACCAGAAAATAGCTGGTTGGCCAGTTGCTTGTGCACGACTAACTGCTAAACGAACCCAATCACGAATTGGAACGTCTTTAGCTTGACACATACGCCAGATATCACCTTGCTCAACATCGTGAGACATCAGTGTATTACCTGCAGAATCGATAACGTTAACCGTCCCTGCTTCAGCGATTTGGAATGTTTTATCGTGTGACCCGTATTCTTCAGCTTTTTGAGCCATTAAACCGACGTTTGATACGTTACCCATAGTGGCAGGATCAAAGGCACCGTTTTCACGGCAGAATTTAATTGTTTCTTCGTAGATACCTGAGTAACAACGATCTGGGATTAATGCTTTAGTATCTTCAAGGTTACCTTCTGCATTCCACATTTGACCGCTAGAACGAACCATAGCAGGCATAGATGCATCGATGATCACATCACTTGGTACGTGTAAGTTTGTGATACCTTTATCAGAGTCAACCATTGCTAAACTAGGACGAGTTGCATAAACCGCTTGGATATCTGCTTCTACTTCCGCTTTTTTAGCTGCATCGATATTAGCGATCTTAGCGTATACATCACCTAGACCGTTACGCTCATCAACACCTAACTCTTTAAATAAGTCAGCGTGTTTAGCGAATACATCTTTAAAGTAAACCGTTACAGCGTGACCAAACATAATTGGATCAGACACTTTCATCATGGTTGCTTTAAGGTGTAGTGAAAGCATGATGTTGTTTTCTTTAGCATCGGTCATTTCTTTTTCAAAGAAAGCACGTAACGCTTTAGCGCTCATGCGAGATGAATCAATCACTTCATCTTTTAATACCGGTGTTGAAGCTTTTAATACGGTAGTTTGACCCGCTTTATTAGTGAATTCGATTTTAACATCGTCATCTTGACCTAATACAACTGATTGCTCAGAGCTGTAGAAATCACCGTCAGTCATGTCTGCAACATGTGATTTAGAATCCTTAGACCATTTCCCCATACGATGTGGGTTATCTTGTGCATACTGTTTAACAGCGTCTGCAACACGGCGGTCTGAGTTACCTTCACGTAATACAGGGTTAACTGCACTACCTAATACTTTAGCGTAACGCGCTTGTGCATCTTTTTCTTCAGCAGTTGTTGCCACTTCAGGGTAATCTGGTAATGCATAACCATGCTCTTGTAATTCTTTGATTGCCGCTTGTAGTTGTGGAATTGACGCACTTACATTCGGTAATTTAATAATGTTTGCATCAGGTGTTTTTGCTAAATCACCTAATTCAGATAACGTATCAGCTTGCTGCTGTGCTGGCGGTAACTTATCAGAGAAGTTTGCAATAATTCGAGCAGCTACAGAAATGTCGCGCGTTTCTACAACAATGTTTGCGGCTTTAGTGAATGCGTTAACAATAGGTAATAGAGAGTGAGTTGCAAGCGCTGGTGCTTCATCTGTTTGTGTATAGATGATTTTTGCTGATTTATCTGTCATTTTATTCCCTTTAACATAAAGATTATGAAGTGAATCAATCACGTAAAAAAATGTTATCAAATTGTTACGTAATAATTACGCGCATATCATATCGAAAATATGAAAATTATCCAGTTTCATAGCACGAACAACGCGATTTAAGTAAAAATGTGATCAATATTTGTGAACTAATGCCTGTTAGTGTTCAAAGGAACAGCGATTAAGGATTGATAAAAAAGCATTTAACAGATGCGCTGCTTACAGAGATTATTCTGTTACAATGCTTTTTTTGACTGCTTTAAAGGGCAACAAGTGAATAAACCTCCATTAAAAAAAACCAATAACACATTTAAAGCAGGCCAGAATACGGCCAAAACAACACCTAAACGTAAACCCAAAAAAGCCTCGCATTTTAATGTAAAAAAAGCAGCTCATAAGACCTTTGTTCCTAAAAAAGCATTACCCGCTTCAATGCAGAAAATAGTTTTATTCAATAAACCTTTTGATGTATTAAGTCAGTTCACCGATGAAGGTAATCCAGAGAGTGATCGTGAAACCCTAAAAGACTACATCGACATTCCAAATATCTATGCAGCAGGTCGTTTAGATAGAGACAGTGAAGGTTTATTAGTATTAACCAATGATGGAAAGCTTCAAGCAGATATCACTCAGCCAGGCAAAAAAACAGAAAAAACCTATTGGGTGCAAGTTGAAGGCGTACCAACAGAAGCTGATTTACAGAAATTACGCAACGGCGTTGAATTAAAAGATGGACTGACTTTACCTGCAAAAGCAAAAATTATGGATAACCCAGATATTTGGGAGCGCTATCCACCTATCCGCGAACGAGCGAATATTCCAACTACCTGGATCAGCTTAACTATCTCTGAAGGTCGTAATCGTCAAGTACGCCGCATGACAGCGAATATTGGCTTTCCTACATTACGATTGATTCGTTACTCCGTTGGAGAGTGGACAATTAAAGGGCTTAAGAACGGTACTTATACTGTACTTAAAAAATAAGTTTTAATTGTAAAATCAAAACTAACATTGCTCAGACTTACTAATTATTAACAATCGAAAAAACTCAGGCTTTCAAAACCATAAGTCATAAAGCTTTTTTGTAAGGCAGATAAATGAGTTAAGTTAGTAAAGGCTTTTGTATAAAAAGCTTGGTGCAATAACGGTTGTTTAAATTCACCCTTTTCATTGCTTATTAAGCTATTAGCTAACAACTGTCGCACACGTAAAGCAATGGCTTCGCCTGAATCAACTAACTGAATAGGTTTTGTAAAACAAGCCGCTATTTCCTCTTTTAATAATGGGAAATGCGTGCAGCCTAATACCAGAGTATCAGGTATATCTTTTAGTTCAGCTGATGACCAAGGTGCGAGTATTTTATTAAATTCTTCTTGTTTAACGACTTTGCCCATCAACTTATCTTCTGCGAGTGTCACTAACTTAGTTGAACCAATACGCAATACTTTCTTTCCAGCAGCAAATTGTTCGATCAGCGTGCTTGTATAAGCTCGTTCGACGGTTCCCGGTGTAGCTAACAAACCAATCACATTATTTTTTGTGATAAATGTTGCGGGTTTAATGGCAGGTACGACACCAACAATGGGAATACTAAAATGACTGCGTAAATCATCCAGCGCAATAGTACTGGCAGAATTACAGGCAATCACAATTAAATCGGCAGGATATTGCTTGGTGAAATCTGTCAGCAATTGAGTGATACGAGTGACGAGCTTTTCTCTGGGTAGTTCACCATAAGGAAAATAGGCATTATCGAACAAATAACGACATTCAATATTCGAGTTTATGTTAATAATTTGCTCATAAACGGATAACCCACCTACACCAGAATCAAATATAAGCACGCGTTTTGCAGGCATTTTCATGTATTCCTTAATGGCTTCTTTGGCAAAAAAAGTATTTTAGCCTGTAACTGAAGTAGAAAGAAATAAATAAATGTCAGGACTTATCTAGCCAAGCGCCACTTGCTGTTTTAGAATGCCCCTCCATTTGAGTGCTATTAATAAAATAGTAAATGTTAGCGTTAGAATACAGAGGTAAAAATGAGCTTAGAATTTGTTGATCCGGATAATTATGAATCACAATTAGATGCTAAAAAAGAGCAATTCACTCAACTCTTTTCAACCTTTGAATTACCTGAATTAGAGTGTTTTTCATCTGAAAAAATACATTACCGTATGCGCAGCCAATTCCGTGTTTGGCATGAAGATGAAGATCTTTATTTTTATATGACAGATCAAGAGACTAAAGCCCGTATTCGCGTTGAACAATTTTTACCTGCTAGCACCTTAATTAATGAATTAATGCCACGTTTAGTAGAAGAACTTAAAGTTTCGCCTATTTTACGCTATAAACTCTTCCAAGCTAACTTCCTATCAAGCTTAAGCGGTGAAATAATGGTGAGTTTGCTTTATCACAAGCCATTGGATGATGAATGGTTAACTGCCATCAACGCGCTGAAACAACGCTTATCAAAACAGTTTAAAATTAACATTATTGGTCGAGCAAGAAGACAGAAGTTTATCGTTGATAATGACTTTGTTATTGAAAAACTCAATGTTGATGGACAACAATTAATTTATCAACAAGTTGAAAATAGCTTTACCCAACCTAATGCGAAAGTCTCAATCAATATGTTGGAATGGGCCATTGAATGCACTCGAAATAGTGAAGGCGATTTATTGGAGCTTTATTGTGGTAACGGTAACTTCTCTTTGGCATTGGCGAAAAACTTTAATCGCGTATTAGCAACAGAAGTTTCAACGCCATCGGTAAATTCTGCACAATTTAATATTGCGGCTAATAACATTGATAATGTAAAAATTATTCGCATGTCTGCACAGGAATTTACACAGGCAGTGAATGGTGTACGTGAATTTAATCGTTTAAAAGAAAAAAATGTCGATTTATCAAGCTACCAATGTAATACCATTTTTGTGGATCCCCCACGCGCAGGATTGGATGATGAAACGGTAAAAATGGTGCAAAATTATGACAACATTCTCTACATCAGTTGTAATCCTGAAACCTTAAAAGATAACCTTGATGTCTTTACTCAAACTCATGATATCAAGAAATTTTCTCTGTTTGATCAGTTTCCTTACACACACCACACTGAAGCTGGCGTATTTTTAGTTAGAAAATAAAAAAATTAAATAAAAAGGGCTGAATACTTTCTGCATTCAGCCCTTTTTGTTTTTAAAATTATTTGCTTGTAGTTGATTAAGCTAAATTTTTTGAGAAGAATTTCAATGTTCTATCCCAAGAAAGATCTGCCATTTCAGGTACATAACGGCCAGTAGAATCATTATGGAAGCCATGATTTGCACCTTTATACATATGCATTTCATAGTCCACACCGTATTTTTTCAAATCTGCTTCATGTTCAGGCCAGTAACCATTTACACGCTTATCAAGCTCAGCTAATTGAATTAATAATGGTGCTTTCACATTTTTTCTTAATTCAGCTTTTGCTGGTGTCCCGTAATAAGGTACCCCAGCATCAATAACATCAGGAACCGTTGCAGCTAACATATTAACAATATAACCACCGAAACAGAAACCGACAGCGCCTAATTTACCAGAGCTTTGTGGGTGTGCTTTTAAGAAAGTTGCTGCCGCAATAAAGTCTTGCTCTACTTTTGCTTTATCTAATGAGCTTTGCATTTTCTTACCTTCATCATCGTTACCAGGGTAACCACCTAATGGGTGCAACACATCAGGAGCAAAAGCAATAAATCCAGCCTTAGCCAAACGACGAGCAACATCTTTAATGTATGGGTTTAAACCACGGTTTTCATGAATAACTAAAACAACAGGCAATTTACCATTCACTTTTTTAGGTGTTACAAAGTAACCGCGCCCTTCTCCATGTCCCTTAGGTGATGGGAAATTTAAGTAAGATGCAGTAATGGAGTCATCATTAAAAGAAACTTGCTCTGCAAGTGCATAGTTAGGTAGCAAAGCAGATGAAAGCATTGCTAATGTTACTGTTGCACCTGTCATTCCCGCTAATTTTGCTAAGAAAGTACGACGGTCAATATCACCATGTGCATATTCATCATACCAATCAAATGCTTCTTGAGGTATTTGAACTGTGTTTTGTGATTCAGTTTGTAGTTGCGATGGTTTCATTACATTACTCATAGTCATGCTCTCACTATTAAAAGATTGATGTTTAAAAAAGCATTTTGTTAAATAATAGTTACACAAAAAACGCTTTCCTGTTAAAAATAACACTCGTTCAAACCATATAGGCTTTTTGAATAATTGTAAAATAATTAATCGCGATTGATTACTATTTAGACGAATAATGAGAGAGGAGTTGCAAGTTGATAATTTAAATGAAATAGAGTGAACCAAAATCCACTTTGATGATTTTAGCTAATTTAGCGATTAACAATAATTAATTCGCTTTAATATAAGAGCCAATCACAGTCACCGCGTATTGTTGCTGTATTTGCTCTAACGCAGCTGCAATGTGCGTATCTTCTTGATGTCCATCAACATCGATAAAAAAATGATAGTTACCAATCTGAGAACGTGTTGGACGAGACATAATCGACGTTAAATTTACTTTTTGCAAAGCAAAAGCATTAACGATATGACCTAACACTCCAGGGCAATCTTGTTTATTATTCACCACCAACGTTGTTTTATATTGTTTATCTTGAATGCGATCTTGAGACTTTTCAGATAGTACTAAAAAACGCGTTTGGTTATTTGCGTAATTAGTAACATCATTATCCACGAGCTTTGCATCACTCGCTTGTGTAAGTGCATGTTGAGGAATAATAGCGCCTGCTGAATGACCTTGTTGTTTAGCAAGTACTAAGGACTCAATATTACTTTGTGTAGTATGTATCTTCACTCCTTCTAGGCTGTTAATAAACTCAGAACATTGACCATGTGCAACAAACTGCACATATAAATCGGTCAGCTCAGATAACTCTTCGCAAAAGCCTACAAATGAAAATTGAATAGGTAAAAGTAATTCGGAGATAACCGATAACTGAGTATCTAATAACTTATCTAAGACAACTTGCACATAACCTTCAGAAAGATTTTCAATTGGCAAAACACCAAGTTGACAATCTTTGCCAATTGCTTCAAAAGTCTGCGACAAGGTCGCATAATACTGGATTTGTGTAGTTTGTTCAGTACTTTGAGCTTGTATTACTTTGATGTACTGCTTAGTAGCGAGATCTGAGAATGTATCTTTAGGGCCAAGTGTCGCAATAGTAAGCATAAAATACCGAGTTGTTCAAAGAGGGAGTAGATCAAAAAGACAGGCCGAAGCCTGTCATTATTTAATTAGAAATTAAAAATCCATATTGGTTTTTAATTTTTTAAGCGCGTTAGCTTCTAGTTGGCGAACTCGTTCAGCAGAAATACCATAACGAGCAGCTAAGTCGTGTAACGTTGCTTTGGGCTCACTTAACCAACGCGAACTTAGAATATCTTGGCTACGCTCATCCAATGTAGATAAAGCAGAGTACAATTTATTCTTAGTGTGAGATTCCGTATTTTCTTGTTCAACTTGAGCTTCAACACTCGCCGTTTTATCTTCAAGAAAATGCATTGGAGCAAAGTTATTATCATCGTCATCATTCACACTCAAATCAAATGAATGATCCTGCGCGTTTAAGCGAGACTCCATCTCAAGTACATCTTTAGTACTTACATTTAATTCTTGCGCAACCGCTTCAACTTCTTCTTTTTTAAACCAACCTAAACGCTTTTTAGATTTGCGTAGGTTAAAGAATAGTTTACGTTGTGCTTTGGTTGTTGCTATTTTAACAACACGCCAATTACGAATTACATATTCATGAATCTCAGCTTTAATCCAATGTACAGCAAAAGAAACAAGACGGACGCCAACGGTTGGATCAAAGCGTTTAACTGCTTTCATTAAACCGACGTTACCTTCCTGAATTAAATCAGCTTGCGCTAATCCATAACCTGCATAACTCTTAGCAATATAAGCAACAAAACGCAGATGTGACATAACCAGCTTTTTAGCAGCTTCTAAGTCACCATTATAAAATAGACGTTCTGCTAACTCTTGTTCTTCTTCAGCGGTTAGCTTAGAAAAAGAGTTTACAGATTGAACATAGGCACCAATACTTCCTTGAGGCACTAGACTCATTGAATTTATTGTTTCACTCATGTTTCACCTTTAAATACTTTGAAGTTTGAGAATGATAATTTTCTATAAGAAAACTGGCTTATTATACAACAGCAAATAAGAAATAAAATAATTAACCTAAAAAATAAGGTTAACTGGCTATCAAAAAATTAAAATAACATTTCTTTTCAAGCTTTCGTTTAATACAACGAGATAACCAGTACTGCGCTACCGTATGATTTTTTAATATATCTCTAAAATGTAAATTGTTGATACGCATAATCTGACCATCGAATAGATCAAAAGTTCCATAACATACGAGGTTACCATCAATACGGATCACCAACATTTCTTTACAATCTTTAATTGAATTATCGAGTGAAGCGTCTTCTTGAAGGGCAATTTGTTCTTGAATTAATACTTGGCAAATAGGAGAAGAAATGGGTAGCAACTTAATATCAACATTTTTCATATAAGACACCTAATATCAAACTTGCCACAGGATAATTCGTGAGGCAAGTCACATATTACATGCTAAGAGTAAGAAATCAAGCAACTAATCTTGCATTTCACTTTTATTTACTACCTCTTAATAGATATTTTCATCACTTTGGTTCAATCTGTACAAGATACTGTTTTACTGAAATAAATGAAGCCACAAAACCTAGTACTGCGCCGGTAATAACTAAAACAATAGATTCATTAAAAGTAAGTGACATTATTTCAAATTCAACTTGGTAAATGCTTGTTAAGCTGAGTACACTTGCGTGTAACCAGAAAACTAAAATTAAAGAAAAAAACCAAGCAATCACACCGCCTAAAAATCCATACCACGCACCAATATAAATATAAGGTAATTGAATAAAGCGATTGGTTGCTCCCACTAATTTCAATACTTCTATTTCAGCCCGCTGGTTCAATATATTAAGGCGGATGGTATTACTTACAATTAATAATACTGAAAGTAATAACAACGCAGCAATACCTATTACCATATCAACGACAAGATAAAAGATAGCTTGTAACTTTTCGATCCATTCAATATCGACTCTTACTAAGTCAATATCTTGTTCTCGCTCTAATTTTGCAACGAGCAACTTACTACCAGCAGCATTCCTCGCAGATTTAACTGGTGCAACAACTAAAACTGCCGGTAATGGATTTTCATCTAAATGATCTAACGCTTTTGAGAAGCCAGAAATATCTTTAAACTCCTGTAGCGCTTGATGATTTGAAATATAAGTCACTGTCTCAATATTTTCGTATAAACCTAGTTTATTGATTAATACCTGTATACGTTCTTCTGAAATTCCTTTTTTTAGAAAAAGGCTGACTTCTGAAGCACTATCCCATTGTCCTGTTACGCGTTCCATATTTTTATACATTACATGGAAAACGGTAGGCAAAGATAAAGCAATCCCTAATACTAAAATGGTCATCAACGTGGCAACAGGCGTCCTCCATAATTCAAAGAAACTTGATGAAAGCTGTTGAACATGTTGCACAATAGACGCTTTAATACGTCCAAAGTAAGAGACTTTGCTAATACGTGGTGAAACTGCAGATGATTTTTTATGCTTTCTTGGACTAGTACTCATTACGTCCTCCTAACAAACCATCATCAATCATTTCACCTTCACGTAAAGTGAGAGTGCGATAACGCATTTTAGCAATCAAACCTAGATCATGGGTTGCAATTAACACAGACATACCCGATTGATTTAATGACTCAAACAAATTTAAAATCTCAACAGAGAGTTTAGGATCCAAATTACCCGTTGGCTCATCGGCTAATAATAAAGGCGGTTTATTAATAATAGCGCGGGCAATACCAACGCGTTGCTGCTCACCACCAGACAAGTTAATCGGAAAACTATTACCTTTACCTGTTAGCCCTACTTTATCAAGCGCAGCTAAACTACGTTTTTTTATCTCATGACGGTTATAACCTTCTATTAATAAAGGTAACCCCACATTTTCTAAAACGGTACGATTCATTAATAGTCGGTGATCTTGGAAGATCATTCCGATATGACGGCGTAAATAAGGAATATCATTACCTTTAAGATGGCTAATATCATTACCATTTAAAATGATGCGGCCAGTTGTTGGTCGCTCCATCAAACTAACAAGCTTTAATAAGGTACTTTTACCTGAGCCTGAATGCCCAGTTAAAAAGGCCATTTCTTTTTGTTTTAAATGGAAATCAACCTGACTCAGAGCAGTTTGACTATCCGCATAGACCTTACTTACTCCTTCAAACAATATCATTGATTACTCTCATCTTGGTCAGCATCATTGTCTTTAGAAAACAGCGCTTCGGTAAATTCGTTAGCATTGAATTCACGTAAATCATCAATACCTTCACCGACACCAATATAACGAATAGGTAATTTAAACTGATCTGCAATTGAGAAAATAATCCCACCTTTTGCAGTACCGTCTAATTTAGTAAAGGTAACACCAGTCAAACCAACCGCTTCGTGGAATAATTTAACTTGGCTAATTGCATTTTGACCTGTACCAGCATCAATAGTTAACATAATTTCATGAGGGGCGGTTTCATCTTTTTTACGCATAATACGCACAACTTTTGCAAGTTCGCCCATTAGATGATCTTTATTTTGCAAACGCCCTGCTGTATCGGCGATTAATACATCAATACCACGAGCCGTTGCGGCATCCATTGCATCAAATAATACAGAAGCACTATCCGCTCCGGTTTGTTGTGCAATAACAGGAATATTATTGCGCTCTCCCCAAACTTGTAATTGCTCAACAGCGGCTGCACGGAAAGTATCACCCGCCGCTAACATGACTGATTTACCTTCATTCTGGAATTTTTTAGCCAACTTACCGATAGTGGTCGTTTTACCCACACCGTTCACCCCTACCATTAAAATAACGTAAGGTTTTTTAGTTTCATCAATTACTAAAGGCTGTTCAACTTCAAGTAAGATATTTGATAAGTCTTTTTTCAATAAATCATATAGGACTTCAGCGTCTTTTAGTTGCGCTCTATCGGCGTGCTCCACTAGGTTTTCGATAATACGAGTGGTGGTTTCAACACCAATATCAGCAATAATCAACTGTTCTTCTAATTCTTCGAATAAATCATCATCTATTTTTTTGCCTTTAAATAATGAAAATAATCCATTACCAAAGTTAAGACGCGTTCTTTTTAGCTTTTGCACAAAACGCGCAAAAAAACCTAATTGCTCAGCTTCTTTTTGCTCTGAGCTTAAAACTGCTTGATTATTGTTAGTTTCTTGAGCCGTTTGTTGTTCGACAGCTTCTTCTGCAACAGCAATTTCCTCTGCTTTAATTGAAGTTGCTTGCTCTTCAGCGGCTAAATCAGCAGCAGCCTGTGCAGCTAATTTTTCAGCTTCTCTATATGCAGCAAGTTGTTTTGCTTTTTCAAGATCTTCATTAACTACAGCTGAAACCTCTTCAACATCTGATGATTCCTGTGCTCTAGCTTCTATTTGCTCTTCTGTTTCCTGCTCTGGTTTCTTAGAAAACCACGAAAACATTCCTTTCTTATTCGACATTAATTAAAAACCTTACTAACAACCTGATTAGCCTGCTAAAATAGCGAGGGTATTGAACTGCTATATTAACACTATCTTGCCGGACTAAAAAATTATATGCGTAAAAATCATCGAGCTTCAACTCAAGAAAAAAGCAGAAAACCAATGACAGATGGATTTATTCGACTTATATCAGGCCAATGGAAAGGAAAAAAGTTGCCTGTTAAGGATAAACAAGGTCTACGACCTACAACTGATCGTACCAAAGAAACCCTTTTTAACTGGTTGATGCACGATATTCGAGATGCGAATTGTTTAGATTGTTTTAGTGGAAGTGGTAGCTTAGGTTTTGAAGCTTTATCTCGTTATGCAAAATATTGTACTTTTTTGGAATTAGATAAACAGGTTGCTAATCAGCTACAAACAAACCTAAACACATTAAAAATAGACAATGCACAAATCATTCAAACAGATTCATTACAGTATTTAATGCAAACAGCGACAATAAAATATGATGTTGTTTTTATTGATCCTCCTTTTAATCAAGGATTAGCGCAACCTTGTATTGATCAATTAGCATCTCAAGATCACTTAGCAGATCAATGCCTTATTTATGTAGAAGTCGAAAATACGCTCAATACGATTGAATTTCCAGAGGGTTGGTCTTTATTAAAAGAAAAAACTTCAGGCCAAGTTCGTTACCAATTATTCAGTAAAGGATAAAATATGTCTTATTTCATTACTTTTGCTAAAGGATTAATGTTAATTATTTGGGGGTTATTAATCGCTAATTTATTTATGCCTTTCCCTGGTAAAGCGGCAATGGCATTTTATTTTTTACTCGCTTTTGTTGCTGTTATGCACCTTATCCAACTACTAGTGGTTTATGGTGCTTTTGGAGAAAAGTTAGAACTCTCCAAAAAAGAGGCGATTTCTATTTTTTTCTTTGGTGTGTTTAAAATGTGGGAATTAAAAGGCCGTTTAGCCTGATAAAAATGAGTTAAGAACGATAAATAACCATAAAATTAAAAAGTCACCTCTCTGGTGACTTTTTGGTTTTTTAAGTCTAACAATAAAAATACAGGGTTATTTAACCCATTCAATAATGCCATCCACTTTTTTATTATCATTACTGACTACTAACCATTTGATGTGCTTTTCACGCATTAGCTCTTCCGCTTCTGTTAAGCGAGCATCAGCAGAAATCAAACAAGGTGTCGTATTCATCAATTGTTTAGCTTGGCTGTCAACAATACTTTGTCCAGAAATCAAGAAACGACGCACATCACCATCGGTGATCACCCCTTTTAATTCATCATTTTCTAGTACAATTGCCAAACCAGTTCTTGTTTCAGTCATCACCATTAATACATCGGTTAATGACGTTTCTGCAGCAACAATGGGTAGGTTTTCACTACGCATTTCATCACGCACAAAAGTAAGTAGGCGCTTACCTAAACTACCACCTGGATGGAAACGAGCAAAGTCCATCGGGCTAAAGTCTTTTTCTAATGTTAGCGTGTTGGCTAATGCATCACCAATCACTAAGGTTAACGTCGTTGAAGTACTTGGAGCAAGATTATTAGGGCACGTTTCTTTTTCAATACTTGCGTCTAATACCACATCAGAATGCTTCGCTAGGGTAGACGTTTTACCTCCAGTGATCGATATGATTTTATTACCAAAGTGTTGGATAGAAGGAATGATTTTTAATAGCTCATCGGTTTCACCACTATATGAAATGAGTAGTAAAACATCACCCGCAGTTACCATGCCTAAGTCACCATGAAACGCTTCACCAGGATGCATAAAAAATGATGGCGTTCCTACAGAAGCTAATGTTGCCGCTATTTTTTTACCAATATGCCCTGATTTACCCATTCCACAAACAATCACACGTCCTTTACAATTTTTCATCAATGCTAAAGCTTGTAGGTAGTCTTCTCCTATTTGCTTGCTATGTGCAGTAATAGCAGCACTTTGCACTTCAAAAACATTTTTAACTTCTTTTAATAGTTGTGATTCTGGCAATGAGAAACGAGACATGAAACTTCCTTTATATGGAGGAAAATAAAAAGCATTGGTCGGTATGAGAGGATTTGAACCTCTGACCCCTGACACCCCATGACAGTGCGCTACCAAGCTGCGCTACATACCGATGACAGCAATTTTAGTTATTTAGTATTAAGTTGCAACAAAAAACTAATATTTATAATACGGTGCGTTACGATGAGATAAAAAAATACCTGCATAGAGCAGGTATTTTATATTTAAAACATTAGTAATCTATTGATTATAAACAATCAAATTCAACTAATGGATCAACTTCAGCATCATAATCAACGCCATCAACACCAAACCCAAATAGTTGTAAAAACTCATCTTTGTAATCTTGGTAATCTGTTAATTCAAATAAGTTTTCTGTTGTGATTTTTGGCCATAGTTCTGTACATGCTTGTTGAACTTCATCACGAAGTTCCCAATCATCAAGACGTAGACGACGAGCTTCGTCAGTGGTTGGCGCACTACCATCTTGTTTAAATAATTGTGTAGTGAACAAACGGTGAATCTGTTCCATACAACCTTCATGCAAGCCTTTTTCTTTCATGATTCTAAATACCATAGAAAGGTATAAAGGCATCACTGGAATTGCAGAACTCGCTTGCGTTACTACACTCTTTTGAACTGAAACATAAGCTTCACCACCTAAAGAGGCTAATTGAGCTTGGATTGCAGCAGAAGCACGATCTAAATCTAATTTTGCTTTGCCTAATGCGCCATCCCAGTAGATAGGCCATGTTAATTTAGTACCAATGTATGAGTAAGCAACCGTTTTAACACCTTCAGCTAATACGCCAGCGTCTGCCAATGCATTTATCCAAAGTTCCCAATCTTGTCCACCCATCACGGTAACAGTGTTTGCAATTTCTTCTTCTGTTGCAGGCTCTACAGAGGCATCGATAATACAATCTTTATTAGTATCGATTGCAGTAGATGTGTAAGTTTCACCAATTGGTTTAAGGCTTGAACGGATCACTTCACCTGTATCAGGTAATTTACGCACTGGCGCCGCAACTGAATAGATAATCGCGTCAATTTGACCTAAGTCTGCTTTAATTGTGTCGATAACCAATTGCTTAGTTTCATTTGAGAATGCATCGCCATTAATACTTTTAGCGTATAGGCCATCTGCTTTAGCTTGTTTTTCAAATGCAGCACTGTTGTACCAACCAGCTGAACCAGGTTTTTTATCTGTTGCTGGTTTCTCAAAGAACACACCGATTGTAGATGCGTCGCTTCCGTATGCAGCAGCAATACGAGAAGACATACCGTAACCAGCAGAAGAACCAATTACTAATACACGTTTAGGACCTTTTTCAATTTTGCCTTGTTTTTTTGTGTATGCAATTTGTGCTTGAATGTTTTTTTCACAGCCAGTTGGGTGCGTAGTAGTACAAATAAAGCCACGGATCTTTGGTTTAATGATCATATTTTTTCGCTCTTATGGTATTTGAAACCTTTAATATAAACCTAACAATTAAACGTAAGGCTATTAATAAATCAAAGGCGTAAGTAAAAAATTATCGCTAATATACCTGTTCTCAAACAAAATGCCAAAATCTGGCACGACATTTATCGAGTTAGTAACATTTATTTAACGTTTGATTGCGGTAAGCATAAATTAGGGCGCTCACCTTGCAAGCCCATTGCTTGTTTTATAAATTGTGTTTTTAATGGAGAAACATTATTCGCCATGGTTAATGCAACATCTCTTAATAATTTCTGAATGGGATTATCACCGTTAAATAATTGTTTCAGAGATTCCATCGATGCAATCATTTGTATTGCTTCCGCTTTACGCCAACGCTCAAAATGGCGTAGATGTTGATAAAGTCCAATATCATTGCCAGCAGCGCTACATTTTAGAATCTCTTGCCCTAAACTTGCTGCATCCATTAAACCTAGGTTGACGCCCTGCCCCGCTAAAGGATGAATGGTATGTGCCGCATCGCCAATTAAAGCGACACGGTGCTTAGCAAAATCACGAGCATAGCGCATGGTTAATGGGATACTTTGTCTGTAGCCTTGCACTTCACACAAGCCTAAACGATTATCAAAATGACGATTTAATTCTTGGTTAAACGCTGCATCATCTAATGCCAGTAAAAGTTCAGCTTGTAGTGGCGGAACCGACCAAACAATGGAACTTGTATGTTGTTCATATAAAGGAAGAAAAGCCAACGGCCCTTGTGACGTGAATATTTGCCTTGCACAGGCTTGATGAATTTCTTGAGTTTTTACAGTCGCCACAATCGCATGATGCTGGTAGTCCCATTTAGTTAACGGGATATCTAGTTGTTGTCTCACCCAAGAGTTTGCGCCGTCTGCTGCAACCACTAATTTTGAAGTTAATTGTTTGCCGCTGTTTAATGTTAACCAAGCTTCGCCTTCTCCAATCGCCATATTTTGTAAGGCATCTGGGCAAAAAAAAGTGACATTTTTCTGTTGTTGAACCGCAGTTAATAAAGCAAGTTGTAAGTTTTTGTTTTCAACAATGTAACCTAGTTCTTGTTGGTTCACCTGCTTAGCATTGAATTCAATTTTACCAAAACTATCTTTTTCCCATACTTGCATGGTTTGATAAGGGGTTATGCGTTCACTGGCTAATAATGGCCAAACACCTAAATTATCGAATAGCGTTTTACTTGCAAAACTAATTGCACTGACTCTGCTTTCAGGGCTCTTTGCTAGCTCACTTGTTTCACTAGCTTCAATAATAGCGATTGATAATTCACTATTCGCAAGGCCTTTGGCTAACGTTAAACCAACCATTCCACCACCAACAATGGTGACATCAAAAGATTGCATCATGATAAATTTTCTCTGTTAAACAAATCAAACTGGCCTTTTGCTTGTTCGATAATAGGCTGAGATAAAGACGGAAACAGGCTCATTGCTTGTAGCCCGAAAGTACGAGGAATACTAAATAAATGGTACTGATTACTAAAAATACGTACCAAACTATCTGTCATTAATATGGTTTTATTGTGATCAGCTTTTCGGCATTGCCAATAATGATTTAGCATTGGGAATGAGCCAACTTTGTCAATGTCGGTTTGCGAGATCACTTCAGCTAAGACATAAAGATCACGTAAGCCTAAATTAAAACCTTGGCCGGCAACAGGGTGTAAACTGTGTGCCGCGTTGCCAATACAAACAACACGATGTGAAATAGGATGGTTTGAAGTTAACAGCATTAATGGATACACATCCCGTTTTCCGGTTTCTTCAAAGACGCCTGCACGAAATCCAAACTCTAATTGCAAGTGGCTTAAAAAGGCACTGTCGGATAAATTTTTAATGCAATCAAGATTTTTATTTTCAACACAGTAAACCACTGAAAATCGATTATCTGTTAACGGTAACAAGGCAATGGGACCACTTTCCGTAAATCGTTCGTAGGCAATACTTTGATGAGGTTGGTTACTACGAATATTACAAATAATCGCACTACGATGATAGTCGCTGCGACTGCTTTGTATATTAGCAAGCTTTCTTACTTGGCTATTGCCTCCATCTGCTCCCACGCACAATTTAGCAGTGACTTTTTGTGTATTGCTTAACTGGCAGGTGACAGATGAAATTTGCTGTTCAATATGCTCTAATTTAACGTTATACAAGGTGGTTAATGATTGAAAATCGGCGAGAGTGTGCGCCAACACTTGGCCCACATGTTGTAACTCAACCACATACCCAAAAGCTTCATCATTTATTTCAGAGGATGATTGTGGTGTTAACTCAGGAGCACCCAAATAACCACGATCCGAAACTTGAATTTGTTGAATAGATTGCGCTTTGCTTTGAATATCTTTCCATAAACCAAGTTCATGCAACACATCAACAGAGCCTGCATTTAAAGCAATGCAACGTGCATCAAAACTTGGATTTGATGCACGATCAGTCTTTATTCGCTTAGGATTTTCATCTAGCAACAATACCTTAAGCGAAGGTTTTTTTGTTAATAATGAAAGCGCCAATAATGAGCCAGACATACCAGCTCCTACGATCACTACATCATAATCTAACGTTTGCTCAGATGTTGAAATAGTGCTCATTGAAAGTGCCTCGTTATTTGTTTTAGCCATGTTGCATTAGCGTTTCAATATCTTTAATCGTTTTCGGTACGGCAGACGTTAAAACTTCATGACCTGTCGTTGTGATCAGAATATCATCTTCAATACGGACACCAATTCCTTTCCAGCGATCTTCAACATCTGCATCGTGACTAATATAAATACCTGGTTCAATGGTAATTGCCATGCCAGCTTCTAATAAACGCGGATTATCGATTGTGCCAGCCTCACCCACATCGTGCACATCTAATCCAATAAAATGTCCTAAACCATGCATATAAAACGATTTATATTTTTCTTCTGAAATCAAGGTTTCAAGGTCGCCTTTCATGATACCTAAGTTTAATAAACCTTCGCACATTTTACGTACCACTAATTTATTAATGCCTAAAACACTTATTCCTGGTTTTACATTTTCAATCGCTAATAACTGACAATCTAAAACAAGTTGGTAAATGATAGCCTGCTCTTCAGAGAAACGTCCATTCACTGGGAAAGTACGCGTAATATCGCCAGCATAACCTTGATATTCTGCACCTGCATCAATTAAGACTAAGTCCCCATTTTGCAAAGGTTTATCGTTTTCAGTGTAATGTAAAATACAAGCGTTATTACCACCAGCGACAATACTACTGTAGGCAACATCACGAGTGCCTTGTTTAGCAAATTCATATTCGATTTCTAGTTCTAATTGAAACTCTAACATTCCCGGCTTACAACGTTGCATTGCTCGTACATGTCCAAGTGCAGATATTTCGCCAGCTTTACGCATTAAATCTTGTTCAGCAGAGCTTTTGAATAAACGCATTTCATGTAATTGCGGTTGCCAATTTAAGAATTGATTTGCAGTAATCAAACCACTTCGTGATTTATTACGTAAAGAGGTTAATACGTTTTGTAAACGTTGATCTAAACTCAATCCACTTAAAACAGGGTAATAAATATTTTCAATATCCGTTAATAATTGACTTAATTGCACTTCAAAATCATCAATTGGAAAAGCATCATCAATTTGCAATTCAGTAATAGCGGCTTCTTGACCTAAACGATAGCCATGCCAAATTTCAGCCGTTTTATCTTTCTTACGGTTAAATAAAATAGTTTTAACACACTCTTCTTTTTTAATAAGCACTAAACAAGCATCAGGCTCATTAAAACCACATAAATAATAAAAATCACTATTTTGACGAAAACGAAATTCAGTATCATTACTGCGCGTTAATTCTTGGTTTGAAGGAAAAATAGCAATACTGTTATTTAGCAATGTGTCAGCAAATAGTTGACGGCGAGTTGTAAATTCAGTCATGTAGCCTCGAGATTAATGAAGAGTATTAGAAACGGGAGAGCTAGTTTTACGAGAAAACGTATTAAAGCAGACCATTGCACTTATTCGAAGATACTCAACAATTTCAGTAAATGCAATCTCAGAATCTTCGTCTTCTTGTTCAAAATCCAAAGACAATTGCGAAATATCGCGAATATCACGGATCACTTCTTGAACATCTTCTGGGGCTTGATTTAAGTTTTGTTGTACCATACCAAATCCCACTAGAAAACCTTGAGACCATTGCGCCATCGCTTCTGCGCGTTCATCCAAGGGTTTTTCATCATCGGGTAATAGCAAGTTGAAACCTAAACCATCGTCACTACATTGTTTGACAACATCGGCATAAAGATCAGAGATTAAGGATTTAATCACTTTTGGTAAGGCCATTCCTTCATTAACGACATCATTAAATAATGGCTGCCAACTGTTATCATCAAGGGCAATACCACCACAAACAAATCCGGCCAACACGCCATGTGTTTCCGACGCATTGGTAAATAAATCAGCATCTTCAAGTGCTTGTGATATTTTTTCGAAATTGGGTAAAACAGAAGAACTCATAGCGACACTCTTAATCAACAAGGAATAATCCAAGCATTCTATCATCCACAGGATCTCGTCGCTAGTAACTACTTGAAACTTGATAGCTAGCTCGATATAGTTCGCGCGTAATCTCATATTTTTGAAAGGGAAGTTTACCTAGCCCAATCTATCATACTAACGAGGTCGTTTATGGCACAGCTTGATATCAATATTTTAGGCCAACAATACAAAATAGGCTGCCCCGATGGCGAGCAAGATAGTTTATTACAAACCGTCGCTCAGGTAGATGAACACTTAAAAGAATTAAGAATGTCCGGTAGAAACTTACGTAATGAACAATTAATTGTGATGGCAACGCTAAATTACCGACACCAACTCAATACATTACAAGCAGAAAACCAAGCAAAAACCGAAGAACTTAATCGCCGCATCGAAAAGCTACAAAATGCAATTTCAGGTGTATTAGATAAAAAGCCATCCACAGAAACAACGGCATCAGTCAATCAGGATGAAGTGGCTTCATAAAAAGCAGCAATGACTGATGTAATTTTCAACACTTCGATCACCTTTTATACAATTGAAATACACTTTTTTTAAAAAACAAAAGCTTTGATCAAATTTAAAGAATTTTGTCCATAAACCCCTTTTAAAACCGATTAAATACAGGTACAGTTTATTTAATCCTCGGGCACCCGTTAATCTTGACTAAGTCCCTGAGCCGATAAGCTTTACCTTGGTGAATTCGGTTGGATACTATTGTGTAAACTCGGCTAGTATCGAGAAACCTACGGTATACACGAATACGCCACCTTGACCTTCGGGTTCAAGGTCAAAGTCAATAGCGGTGCCCCTGGATTACCTATCCACTATATAAATTACCATTTAAACGTTTTCTTTGTTATCTTCTGTGTACCTGAATTTTAATTAAGTTTTTAAACAACAATGAACGATACGATTTCTGAACAACGAGATGCAATACGTAAAACTATCAGAGCATCACGTAGAGCATTAACTAATGAAGCTCAGCAAAATGCATCTGAAAAATTACTCAGCACTTTAATCACTCATCCTAAAATACTTAAAGCAAAACGCGTATCTGTTACTTTAGCTTATGATGGTGAAATCGATTTAACCTGTTTTATTGAATGGTGCTGGCAACAAAATAAACAGGTTTACTTACCTGTGGTGCATCCTGATGAACCAGGACAATTAATCTTTGTTGAATATACGCTAAATACTGAAATGGATATAAACCGTTACGGTATTAAAGAGCCAAAATTAATTATTGAAAATTCATGCTTTGCCAATACTTGTCCCGTTACTGAATTAGATATTGTATTCACCCCATTGGTTGCTTTTGACCAACAGGGGAACCGAATTGGAATGGGTGGCGGTTATTACGACCGTTTACTAAGCCCTTGGTTTGAAAAGCAAACTGGACCTTACCCTATCGGGCTTGCACATGATTGTCAGTACCTAGATGCACTACCTATTCAAAACTGGGACGTCCCCTTGCCTGAAATCATTACCCCAACTCATCATTTTTGCTTTTAATTTAAGCAAATTATTTACACTGTTTTAAAAAATATAGCTTAAATTTAAAGCGCAATTGAGGGTATAATCGCGCCCATTGAAAAGCATAACCCTCAACTCAACAGGATACCAACCGATGACTCAAGATGATAAGAAAAAAGCAGCCGCTTATGCAGCCTTAGAATACGTTGAAAAAGACACTATTGTAGGTGTAGGCACAGGCTCAACGGTTAATCATTTCATTGATGCATTAGCAACAATCAAAAACAGTATCATAGGTGCAGTATCCAGCTCAGAAGCATCAACAGCAAAATTAAAAGAATACGGCATTGATGTATTTGATTTAAATGAAGTGTCTGAATTAAGTGTATATGTCGATGGTGCAGATGAAATCAATAAATACAATCATATGATCAAAGGTGGCGGTGCTGCATTAACGCGTGAAAAGATTGTTTCAGCTGTTGCAGATAAATTTATCTGTATCGTTGATGATACAAAAAATGTTGATGTATTAGGTGAATTTCCATTACCTGTTGAAGTGATCCCAATGGCGCGTAGTTATGTTGCTCGAGAACTCGTTAAGCTAGGCGGTGATCCTGTTTACCGTGAAGGCGTGATTACTGATAATGGTAATGTCATTCTTGATGTTCATAACATGCAAATTGCTGAACCATTAACATTAGAAAACCAAATCAACTCAATTGTTGGTGTAGTAACCAATGGATTATTCGCAAATCGCGCAGCTGATGTTGTATTAGTCGGCACAGAAAATGGCGTAAAAGTTTTAAAATAAATTAATTAAATGATCCAATTCCATACAAAAACAAGGGATTGGATCAATAGATACGCAAATTGTAATAAGTTGTTTCATTTTTTCATATACAAAATAACAGTCTCAGATTCACAATAGCGTTAAATTTTGGTACTTTACCCACACTAAAATTGTTCGTATAAAATTACTTGTCCACTACCTTGCAAACGTAAGGCCCTAAGGAAATAAAATGACGAAGTTTTCACTCAATAAAGATAAAATCAAAGTTCTTCTTCTAGAAGGTTTACACCAGAGTTCACTTGATACATTCACTGACTCGGGTTACACCAATATCGAAAGCATTAAAACTTCGTTAAGCGATGAAGAATTAATCGAAAAAATTAAAGACGTTCATTTTATTGGTATTCGTTCTCGTACTAACTTAACGGCTAAAGTTTTAGAAGCAGCTGACAAATTAGTTGCTATTGGCTGTTTTTGTATTGGTACAAACCAAGTTGATTTAGAGGCAGCTCAAGCCAAAGGTATTGCGGTATTTAACGCACCTTTTTCAAATACACGAAGCGTTGCGGAGTTAGTACTAGGCCAAGCATTATTACTATTACGCGGCGTGCCAGAACGAAACGCAAAAGCACACCGTGGAGAATGGGATAAATCAGCAACACAATCTTATGAAGCTCGTGGTAAAAACTTAGGTATTATCGGTTACGGTCATATCGGTATGCAATTTGGTATTTTAGCTGAAGGTTTGGGCTTTAATGTTTATTTCTATGATGTTGAAAGCAAATTACCACTAGGTAATGCGACACAAGTTAACACCATGGAAAAACTATTATCAATGTCTGATGTTGTAAGCTTACACGTTCCTGAAGTGGCTTCTACAAAAGATATGATGGGTGCAGAGCAATTTGCACAAATGAAAGATGGCGCCATTTTCATGAATGCCGCTCGTGGTACTGTTGTTGATATTCCAGCACTGTGCGATGCACTACGTAGCAAAAAACTAGCGGGCGCAGCGGTTGATGTATTCCCTACTGAACCAAAATCAAACAAAGAACAGTTTGATTCTCCATTACGTGAATTCGATAACGTGATCCTAACGCCACATGTTGGCGGTAGCACGCAAGAAGCACAAGAAAACATTGGTTACGAAGTAGCAGGTAAATTAGTTAAATACTCTGATAACGGTTCAACATTATCATCTAAAAACTTCCCTGAAGTATCTTTACCGATACATAAAGGAACGAGCCGTTTATTACATATTCACAAAAACCAACCAGGTATCTTAACTAAAATTAACTTAGCTTTTGCTGATAACGACATCAACATTGCATCTCAATACCTACAAACAAATGCAAATATTGGTTATGTAGTGATTGACGTAAACAGTGAAGATGCTGATACAGCGCTACTTAAATTAAAAGAAATTGAAGGTACAATTCGCGCACGTTTATTAAATTAAGCATCGCTTACTGGCCATAAAAAAGGGACTTTCGAGTCCCTTTTTTGCTTTTATAAAAACCCAATACGTAAAATCATTTAAATACTGTTGATAAACTTTCAGCTAGATACGGAACTTCAGTTTCTCTTAATCCAGCGATATTAATTCGCCCACCACCGACGATATAAATACCAAACTCTTCTCTTAAACGTATTAATTGCTCTTTGTTGGTTCCTATTACTGAGAACATACCTTTGTGTTGATTAATAAAGTCAAATTGCTGCGTGCCAGTTTGCTCTTTTAATGCATCAACTAATAAAGAACGAACATTTAAAATACGCATTCTCATTTCTGTGACTTCAGATAGCCATTGTGTTTTTAACGTTTCATCTTGCAATATATGACGCACAATAGCGGCACCATGATCTGGTGGCATAGTGTAAGTACTTCGTGCACATTCAATAATGCGCCCTTTAATACACTCACTTTCTGCTAAGTTATTAGAAGCAACAATCGCAACTCCCGTTCTTTCTCGATATAAACCAAAGTTTTTAGAGCATGAACTTGCCACAAAATACGAAGGAACACGTTCAGCAAGATAACGAAATCCAGCCGCATCTTCTTCAATTCCAACAGCAAAGCCTTGATAAGCCATATCGATAAAAGGTAAGAATCCTGATTTGATTGCCATCTCTGTAATTGCTTGCCAAGCAGCAAAACTAATATCTGCACCCGTCGGGTTATGGCAACATCCGTGTAATAACACCACATCATTTTTTCCTAACTGAGATAATGTCTCCAACATTGCAACTTCATTAACTGTTTTTGTTAACGGATCAAAATAAGGATAATAAGCAACTTCAAGACCCGCTGTTTTCATAATAGGTGCATGGTTAGCATAACTTAAATCACTCATCCAAATTTTAGCAGTGGGATTAGCGAGTTTAATTACATCAGCTAATAACCTTAATGCACCACTTGCACCGGGAGTTTGTACCCCTACCGCACGAGAACGACTGGCATTATCACCTAACACTAAATTGATCATCTCAGCATTAAACTGCTCGCATCCAGCTAACCCCACATAAGCTTTGCTTTGCTGGCTTTCTAACAAATATTTTTCAGCAACTTTCACTGAAGGCAATACTGGCGTCAAACCTTGCTCATCACGATATACACCGATACCAAGATTTAATTTTTGCGCATGACTATCTTGCTGGTAGGCAAAAGATAAAGACAAAATAGGATCTTTAACTGCGGGTTGAAGCTGTTTAAACATGATCGATTTACCTTAATTTTAAAATGAATACATCATAATAGGATTAATGCATATTACGCCAATTTAAGCGGAAAACATGCTCGAATTTATCTTTAATTCGCGTTTATATTTACTCTCTAAATAAAATAAATACATTATTAATTTTGATGGGTTGCCATAAAAATTCTTTACTTGCTTCACCATGGTTAAAGACAATACGTAAAGACTTTGCTGACGCTAAATCCGTTAAAGTATTTACCCGCTCATTTTCACTATCCTGTGAAGTTATTGCTAATACAATTCCCTTGTTGGCAATATAATTCCTTAAGATCTGTACATTTTTCTCTTCATATAACGCATCTTGACTTGATGTAATAGCCTGCATCATTTGTTCAACCTGTTGCTGTTGACTTGTTTGGCTGCAGGCGACTAAGAGGAGTAACAAGCTCACCATTAGACATTGATAGGTAAAACGTTTCACATGTAATTCCTTGTTTTTAATAAAAAATGCACCAAATTAGTTAATTCTTTTTAACTTCTTCAAGAATAAAATCCCGAAAAACCTGATTTGCTCGGGAGAGATAACTATCTCGACGCCAAGCTAAACTAAGGTCAATACAAAAAGGTTCAACGAAAGGACGTGTAGTGAGTTCATCATCATCTTGAATCGCAACTTTCCACATAGGAGAAATAGCATAGCCTTTACGTATCACTGACTTTACTAATGGTAAAAGGTTACTTGTAAAGGCGATTTTGGGACTTTCTTTTTCTTTTTGGCAAATTTTATCAATCAAAGAGTGATGATAAAAACCTTTACCAAATAGGATTAATTCATGCTTAAGAAAATCTTTATATTCAATTCGCTCAAACTCAGCCAATGGGTGATCTGCCGCCATAGCCACCACCATTTCTTCTCGTATTAATTTGCCACTTTCAAATTCTGGTGGCAAATCATGGTCGGCAACGACACCTAACTCTAAATCTCCATCAAGTAGTTTTTTACGAATACTACGTGTACCAGAATCAACGATATTAAGTTTTAAAGCAGGATATTGATGTTTAAAAGCCATCACGAGTGGAGGAAAAAAGTAAGACCCCAACATAGGCGGCACACCGATTTCGACTTCACCTTGATCTAACCCTTCAATCGCTTGCATTGCTAACTTAGCATCTTTTGTTTGCTTTAATATTTGCTTGGCATGCTGTAAAAACTTTTCCCCTGCTTCGGTTAGGCTAACGCCTCTATCTCGTCGATGTAACAAAGGCATATTAAGCTCATTTTCAAGTTTTTTAATACTTGCGCTAATTGCAGGCTGAGCTAGGTATAAATGACGAGCAGCAGCAGAAATACTACCTGTTTCAACAATTGCGACAAAGTGTTGTAGTTGTCTAAATTCCATTTATTTCTCCAATTTAATGCCTTGAATCTTACCCATAAATTATATCTATGGATAGCATAAAAACAACAGAATATATTTATTGATAATAGAGGGCTATCATCGCACCATCTTTCACATCACTTATATAAAAAATGAAAAAATTAACGCATTACAATCGCTTAGTTCTCGCAGTCTGTCTTTCTTCAATTGTAACCTTTTCTAATATTTATTGGTTACACCCCTTGTTACCAACATTACAGCAAGAGTTTAAAATTTCTTTACTCGCCGCAAATTTAGCGATGTCCGCACCATTACTTGGTATGGGGTTAGGGTTACTAATTTTTGCCAGCGTTTCTGATTCAATAGGTCGACGTTCAATTTTAGTAAAAGGTATGATAGCGGGATTATGCGTATCTTTGTTGCTACCACTGGTTGAAAATTACACTTTATTCTTATCATTAAGATTTATACAAGGCGCGTTATTATCTGCTTGTCCAGCGATTGCAATCCCACTACTTGGAGAAGAGTTAAGAAAAAGTTGGTTACCAGCCGCCGTAGGGTTTTACATTGCATCTAATTCTATTGGAGGGATAAGCAGTCGTTTAATCGGTGGTACTTTTGTTGAATTATTAGGAAGTTGGCAAGCAACTGGGCTCTTAATTGCAGTTATTACCTCAGTGTTATTTCTTGTTGTTTACTTGATTGTGCCAAAGCAGCGTCATTTTACTGCACAAAAGTTTAAGATAATGCCAAGTTTAAATATGTTTATTAAGCATTTACAACGCCCACAATTAGTCATTATTTATATGGTCATCGGCTTAGCCTTTGGTTGTTTTGTTAATCTATTTAGTTACTTAATGACGGTATTAGAAGGTGCACCTTATCAATTACCTAGTGGCATTCGTAGTTTGATTTTTATTACCTTTTTGGGTGGAACCACCAGCGCTTCTCTAGCCGGTAAATTTTCTAAAAAACATGGCCAATTAGCCGGTGTGGCAACGGGAGTATTTATTATGTTGGCGGCAAATATACTCTTAAGTAATCAACACCTTTCTATGATGATCATAGGTATGATCATGATGGCTTTTGGATTCTTCTTTTGCCATGCTCAAGCAAGTACTTTAGTTGGGCGAACAGTAAAAAAAGGAAGAGGCAGTGCACAAGCACTATATAGCTTATTTTATTATACGGGAGCAAGTTTAGGCGTATTTTTTGTTGCACCTTTTTATGAAAACTGGGGCTGGCAAGGTGTCATAGCAAGCACAAGTATTGCACTGATTGTTTGTTTAGGATTATTGGCTATCTACCAAGTTAAATTTACTCTTCATCATAAACATGTAACCCCTTCTATTTAAGGCTACAAAAAAAGCACCTAATGCGATTAACATTAGGTGCTTTCAATAAGTATTTTTAGCAATATTTTAAAATAATATTCTAAAACTAAACTCTAGAATAATGCTTTTAGAATTATGTCTACAAAGCTAAACAGTTAGATCACTGAAAGTTCTACAGAGATATTGCCACGTGTTGCATTTGAATATGGGCAAACTTGATGTGCTTTTTCTACTAATGCTTCAGCAGCAGTTTTATCCATATCACCTAGTGATACAGCCAATTTAACAGCAATACCAAAACCGCCTTCGATTGGACCAACAGACACTTCAGAATTAATAAAAACATCTGCTGGTAGTTTAATTTTTTCAGCGCCAGCAACAAATTTAATGGCACCGATGAAACAAGCAGCGTAACCAGCCGCAAATAATTGCTCAGGATTTGTACCTTGGCCGTCATCACCACCTAAACCTTTAGGTGTTGATAAGTTCACATCTAAACGATTGTCATCAGATTTAGCAACACCTTCTCGTCCACCCGTTGCTGTTGCTTTAGCTGTATAAGCGATTTCTTGTAATACATTCATAATTAACTCCAAAGTTACATTGATTGATCAATAAATTTATTTTTCGTGCAAAATAATAATCAAGAAAAATAACAATTGCAAATATTTTGCATGCAAATTAAAATATTTATTTGAGGAGAGCTTATGCCATTCGAACAATTACAATTAAAAAATCAGTTATGCCATCGCTTATACATGGCATCAAATAGTATTGCTCGAGCATATCGAGAACCGTTAACTGCAATAAATTTAACTTATCCGCAATATGTTGTAATGATGGCTCTATGGGAGAAAGATAAAATAACCATTGCAGAACTCATTGATAAAACTGCCATTGATGGAGGCGCGTTAACACAGATATTGAAAAAAATGACAGATAAAAACTTGCTTGAAGTCATTAAAGATAAGCACGACAAACGAAAACGTTTAATTAAATTAACTGAGAACGGCCAAGCCTTAAAACTAAAAGCAATTGATATTCCAAGTAAAATTCGTTGTAAATTTAATAGTATTGATGCCGAACAAGCACAGCAATTAATGAGTATTTTAGATTTAGTGGTTAAAGATTTAAACAAACCAGAGTAATGCTTCGTATAATGCACATAACCCCTTCAGCAATGAGTATAGAGCTTCTTACTCGATTAATTAAACGTAATAAACCATCATAACCTTTTAATTTACTTCTGTGTTATAGAGGTGTTATGGAAGGTTTTAAGCTATTTGTTGTAATTTTTATAAACTTCAAAGGTAACATTGAACTCGTGTTGCATGATTAAAAAGGCAATAAAAAAGCCTGACACTTAAAGTATCAGGCTATCAATAAGATTACTATTTTAAACTTATTCTTGTTCTGCTTTATCTCGCTTACTTTTACTCATTAGCATATAAAAAACAGGTGTAAACAACAGTCCAAAAACAGTCACGCCAATCATTCCAGATAGTACTGCATGTCCCATCGCTTTTCGCATTTCAGCTCCAGCTCCGGACGCAAGTACTAAAGGCACAACACCAGCCGTGAAGGCAATAGATGTCATTAAGATAGGACGTAAACGCATGCGACACGCTTCTATAATGGCATCAATATGAGAAAGTCCTTGGTCACTTTTATCTTTAGCAAACTCAACCATTAATATCGCATTCTTGGAGGCGAGCGCCACCAATACAATGAGTGCAATTTGAGTAAAGATATTGTTATCAGAACCTACGAACCAAACACCAACTAATGCAGAGAAGATGGTCATTGGTACAATTAAAATGATAGCAAAAGGTAAGCGTAAACTTTCGTACTGAGCAGCCAGCACCATAAACACAAGTAGCACTACTAATGGGAAAACATACACCATAGTATTACCTGCCAATATTTGTTGGAAAGTCACATCAGTCCATTCGTATTCAATACCATTAGGTAACGTGTCAGATAAAATTAACTCAATCGCTTTTTGCGCTTGATCTGAACTGTATCCAGGAGCTGCGCTACCATTTAATTCAGCACTTGGGTAACCGTTATAATGCGTCACACGATCAGGACCAATTGAAGGCGTTACCGTTAATACAGAGCCTAGTGGCACCATATTACCTCGGCTATTTCTTACTTTTAAATTAAGAATTTGCGAAGGGTCTTGGCGATACTCTGCATCAGCTTGTGCTGTTACTTGATAAGTTCGGCCAAATAAATTGAAATCATTAACGTAAGTTGATCCTAAATAAATCTGTAGTGCGTTAAATACTTCATCTAATGGAATCCCTTGAATCAAGGCTTGCTCACGGTCAATATCTATATCCATTTGTGGTACTTGAATACGGAAAGTTGAGAACAATCCAATTAATGCAGGATCTTGGCGAGCTTTACCAAGTACAGCCTGTAAGCTTGCAAATAAAGCTTCAAAACCTTTATTGGTACGATCTTCAATTTGTAATTTAAATCCACCCGTTGAACCTAAACCTAGAATCGGTGGTGGTGGAAAAACCGCAACAAATGCAGCATCGATCGCAGTAAAGCGTTGATTTAATTGTGCCGCTATTGCACCAGCAGATTTACTCGGATCTTGGCGTTCAGAGAAAGCATCCAAAGGTGTAAATATAATGGCACTGTTAGGGCTATTCGCAAAACCACTAACAGACAAACCAGGAAAAGCGACTGTATGCGCAACACCTGGAACTTGCAGTGCAATTTCTTCCATTTGTTTAACAACGGCTTCAGTACGATCTAAACTTGCAGCATCAGGTAATTGTGCAATGGCAATTAAATATTGCTTATCTTGAGCTGGAATAAACCCACCAGGTACCAAGTTAAATAAACTGAAAGTGCCACCTAATAAAACGACATAACCCACCATTACCACAACACTGAATCGTATTAGTCTTTTTACTAGATTTTGGTAACCTTCTGCTACGTTGTCGAAGAAACGATTAAAAGGTTTAAATAACCAACGGCCAAACATTGCATCTAAAAGACGCGTTAATCTATCTGGTTTACTATCATGAGATTTAAGTAATAACGCAGATAACGCAGGTGATAATGTCAGCGAGTTAAAGGCTGAAATAACAGTAGAAATGGTAATAGTTAATGCAAACTGTTTGTAGAACTGTCCTGACAAACCACTAATAAATGCAGTTGGAATAAATACCGCACATAATACTAATGCAATCGCAATAATTGGCCCAGTTACTTCACTCATGGCAACACGCGTTGCTTCCATCGGAGATAAACCTTGCTCAATATTACGTTCAACATTTTCTACCACCACGATGGCATCATCCACAACGATACCAATTGCTAATACTAAACCAAATAATGACAGCGTATTAATTGAAATACCTAACCATTGCATCACGGCAAAAGTACCAATTAAAGAAACAGGTACTGCGATTAGCGGAATAATTGACGCGCGCCATGTTTGTAAAAACACAACAACCACAATCACAACCAATACGATTGCTTCAAGCAAGGTCGTGATAACAGCATCAATAGAGTCACGTACAAAAATAGTTGGATCGTAAACAATATCGTATTCAACACCTGCAGGGAAAGCTTGAGATAAACGCTCCATGGTGGCACGAACTTGGTCAGACAATTCAATGGCATTAGCATCAGGGCGCTGAAAAACAGGCATTGCTAAGGCAGGTTGACTATCTAATAAAGCTCTTAAAGAATAGGTATTTTGACCTAACTCAATACGAGCAACATCGTTTAAACGCGTGATTTCACCGTTTTCACCGACTTTAATAATAACTTGTTCAAACTCTTCAAGACTACCAAGACGCCCTTTCACATTTAATAGAATTTGAAATTGGCTATCGATTGAAGTAGGTTGCGCTCCTAAGCTACCTGCAGCAACTTGTTGATTTTGTTCACGTAACGACAACACCACATCAGTAGCGGTTAAGCTTCTAGCGGCTAATGCATCTGGGTTTAACCAAACACGCATAGCATATTGACCACCACCAAATAATCGAACATCTCCCACACCATCTAAACGTGCAAGTTCATCTTTAACATACAGATCAGCATAGTTAGATAAATAAGCAGTATCGTGTGTTTTTTCTGGCGAGAATAAATGCACAACCATGGTTAAATCTGGTGATGATTTTTCTGCAACTACACCAAGTCGTTGTACTTCCTGTGGCAAGCGCGGTAACGCGCTATTAACACTGTTCTGAACTTGAGTTTGGGCACGATCGAGATCAGTCCCTAAAGCAAAGGTCACCGTTAATGTCATACGACCATCACTGGTTGCCTGTGAAAACATATAAAGCATGTTTTCAGTGCCATTGATGGCTTGCTCTAACGGTGTCGCAACCGTTTCAGCAATAACCGTTGGATTCGCTCCAGGATAAGTTGCTGTTACGACAACAGTTGGAGGTACTACTTCAGGGTACTCACTGATTGGTAATTGGAACAACGAGATACTACCCGCAATTAAAATCACCAAAGACAGCATCGCCGCAAAAATAGGACGCTGAATAAAGAAGTGTGAAAATTTCATTATAGTTCCTTACGGTTATCTGCTAATTGCTTATCTAATGCAGACAAAACAAAGGTAGATTTACTACTATCGATATTCACCATATTAGGTGCAATTGGCATACCCGGTCCAACACGTGCGGGGCCATTTACTGCAATCACATCACCTTTAGCTAAGCCTGATTCAATCGCGCGTAAACTACCGTAACGCTCACCTAAAACCACTAATTTATATTCTAATACGTTATTTTCACCCACGGTCAGCACAAAGCGATTTTTTAAATCAGTGCCAATAGCACGATCTGGAATGATAATTTGCTCAGTCACTTTATTTGCCGCTAAGCGAATACGTGCAAACGAGCCAGAACGTAATTCATTATTGGTTTCTTCAAAAATAGCACGTACGCGTAATGTGCCTGTTGCAGAATTAATTCTATTATCAATAAAATTAATATGCCCAGAATAAGGGAAACCTTCTTGACCCACTTTTTGCATAACCACTTGTTGTTTACTTGAAGCAGTTACATTACTGAAAGAGTGGTTCCATGTACGTTCGTCAATATCAAAGTAAGCATACATTGCCTTATTTGAAACAATTGACGTTAATACTGTTTGACCCGCTAACACTGTATTACCTTTGGTAATATTTGCACGTGAGATAATGCCATCAATAGGAGAGCGAATATTGGTAAATTCTAAATCCAATTGTGCAGAAACAAGTTGCGCTTGATATGCAGCAAGTTGAGCTTCACGTTGTTGCAAGATTGAAGTTCGCTCTTCTGCTTGTTCCGTTGAAATTGCTTTACGTTCAGTTAATCGCACAGCTCGCTTTGCTTCATTCTTAGCTTGATCTAATGCTGCTTGAGCGCTCATTACTTGTGCTTCTAAACTAGAAACAACCGCGGCAAACGGACGACTATCCAGCTTAAATAAAAGATCACCTTGTTTAACTTGGTCTCCTTCATTAAAAGTAATTTTTTCTATTAACCCTGAAATACGAGGCATTAATGCCACTTCTTCAGGTGACTCTAAACGCGTTGTATAAGTGTGCCAATTTTGAGCCGGTTTTAGTAGAACTTCTGCAACATCAATTGACTGTAAAGGTCGTTGTTGTGCTGCTTGTTTTGGTTCTTCTGAACAGCTTATTAGCGTAAAACTTATCGCAGCGATCAGCGCTGCAATTGAATATTTTTTCATGTCGATGCTCCAGTAAAATAGCTGTAAATGATACGTAACTACAACATGATAAAAAAGCATAGTTTTTCAACTTCATTAATGCCAAAATGGCACCAATAAAACAATCTAAATAGCAGGAATAAAAATGGATACAACGAGTCGTTTATTAATGTTACTTGAAGTCATTGAACAAGGTTCTTTTGCAAAGGCCGCTGGCGCTCGTAATATAGACCGCTCAGTGATATCCAAACAAATAAACCGCTTAGAAGAAGATTTAGGCGTAAGGTTACTGAATCGTTCAACTCGTTCATTTTCATTAACCGCAGCAGGTGCTGAAATGGTGAAAAAAGCAGTTGAATTACGCGAGTTATTATCTGACACATTAAGAGTGGCTGAAAATTATAATAAAGAGCCTCGTGGTTTATTAAAAATAACGGCTTCAGGCATTATAGGACAACGCTATTTACAACCTGTGATAATAGAATTTCAAAAGCGTTTTCCGCAGGTTGAAGTGGAATTGAGACTAGATGATCGTTTAATTGATATTGTTTCTGAAGGATTCGATTTAGCCTTTCGTATTGGTAAACCTAAGGACTCTTCATTAATTGCACGCTCTATCGCCAGAAATCGCTGGTTAATTTTAGCGGCACCGGCTTTCATTGATAATTACGGTGAGCCTAAAAAAGTTGAAGAGCTCTCGGACTTACCTGCCGCAACCTATTCAAGCTCTCACATCAAGATTAATACAATAAAATATTTAGACCAACAGTCCGAGTTCTACGAACAAAAAATGAAGAGTATTTTTAAAGCCAATGATGGTGAAGTCTTAAAAATGAAAATACTTTCAGGAACAGCTTATGGTTTATTACCTGCATTTTTAATTAATAATGAAATCAAAGAAGGACAATTAGTCCCTTTGTTAACTGATCTTCAATTAGTCGAACACAACCCAATGTATGCCGTTTATCCACATAGAGATTTACCTGCACGAACTCAGTTATTTTTAGATGCGGTATGTGAATATATAGGTAAAGATAAACCTTTATGGGAATTGGCGATCCCTGACTTTGATAAACTTTATCAAGGTAAATAATTTAATGTCAGTGAATAAACTGAAGCACTTAATTTTTATGGCGTTATCATAAAAGCCAAGTGCTTTTTATTTAGCTTAATAACTAAGGCTATACTTTAAACTGACTAACAAGTAATTGTTGCTCAGAAGATTGGCTAGCAATTTCTTTACTAATTTTTTCAGAAGACTCTGCTTGTTTTAATATCTCCACACTCAAGTCTCTAATATTTAAAACACTTTGATTGACACCATCGGAAGCTGATTTCTGTTCTTGAGCAGTCAATACTATTTGACTATTCATTTCGCCAATCTCAGTGACAGAGTTAGAAATATCGTCTAATTGTTGAACCGCTATTTGTATTAATGAAGCTGTCTCATTAGCGAGCTCATTACCTTGTTTAATAGCAGCAACAACATTAATCGTTCCTGATTGTACGCCACTAATTACTTCTCGGATTTGTGATACGGAGTTTTGTGTTCGACTGGCTAAATTGCGCACTTCATCGGCAACAACAGCAAAGCCTCGTCCATGCTCCCCAGCTCTTGCAGCTTCAATTGCCGCATTCAAAGCTAATAAATTAGTTTGTTCAGAAATGCCTTCAATAATACCAAGAATTTCTATAATTGATTCATTATTGGAAGCTAATTCATTCACAATTGGTACTGCACTTTCCATTTCCTTCACAAGTAATAACATTTGTTGTGAGGAAGATTCAATCACTTTTTGGCCTTCATGAGCCGCTGTGTTTGCTTTGCTAGCAGAGCTAACAGCAAGACCTGCGTTATCAAAAACTTGCTCAGAGGTTGCAGTCATTTTTTCCGATGCATTCACAACCAAATCCACTTCTTTAAATTGTGATTCACTACTATGGCGCGTTACAGAAATCGCATTTTCAGCCGCTGTCGTTGTATCTGCTATATTTGAGGTGGTGACTATAATCTTTCCAATCGTCCCCTGAAGTTTCTCAAGAAATAAATTAAAACCTTGTGCAAGCTGACCGATTTCATCATTGCTTTTTACGTCTAATTTCTGAGTTAAATCCCCTTCGCCTGAAGCGATATTATTTAATCGACTTACAACATCTTGGATAGGCTTAACCAATTTTAAAGAAGAGATCCAAATAATGAGTAAACCAGTCAATATCAATACACTACCGGTTATAATTTCTAGATTAATACTTTTATTTGCCTGAACTCTAATTACATCGTCTAATGATTCAGCATCTTTCATCACTTCATCGTATGGCATTTCTAAAAAAACACCCCACGAAGTTCCAAATAAAGGCATAGGAGTATAAACAAGGAGCCACTCTTTACTTTCGCTCCATTGAGTCACATTCTTTTTATTGCGAATAATACTAGCAAGCTCTTCAGCAGAGACATTATCACTCTTCATTATTTGACCTAAACTTGCTTGCTTATTATCCGCGGCGATCAAAACGCCTTTATCATTTAAAATAGAAACAGCGCCCTTCTTATCAAAAAGTTGGCTGTCAGAATTATCAACAATAGAGGATAATTTATCTAATTTAAGATCAACACCAAACACACCGATAACTTCATCGTTCATCATGATGGGCAAAGAAATAGAAGTAAGTAATTTGTCTTTTTTGTTTGCGTCAATAAAACGAGGAGTTGAAATACATGTAGAGTTTGTTTTCATTGCACAAGTGAACTGCTCAGCATAGCTTGAGTCATTAAGTATCGCTTCGCTCAATACGGTATGATAAATCTCACCATCATTGTTAGGTTTTCTCCAATAAGAGGCAAAACGGCCAGCGTCATTTGAACTGACATAATCAGCATTAAGGTAATACTCGTCGCTGCCATCTAACTTATTGTTAGCATAAACAAGATAAGCCCCTTGAACGATATCAAAGCGCCCTAGGAAATCTTTCGTTGCACCATTTAAAGAGGTTCTCAAATCTTCACTAGAAGAAAAGTTTTCTTCGGCAGTGCGTTGAATAAATTGCATTCTATCAACCATCATTAAACTTTTTTGATAAGTATTCTCGATATACTTACTCGTTTCACTAGCGTTTAAATCAGCTTGACTTTTAAGTAACTGCTGGGATTTATTAATAACAGATTCAGAACTAAGGGAGCTAATCGTTAATTGATTGCTATGTGCATTGTAGATAGAAAAACCTATCAACAGGGTTGAAATAATAATTAAACATAACCCAGAAAGCAGAGTTATTTTCCATTGAACAGAAAGTGAACGCATAAGAGTGCCTTTAATATCAAAGTGATAAAATGGTTTCCTTACCAGTTTACTTTAACGAATAACGCTAAATCGAATGCATTATACCTGCAAAATTTACGCCAAAATAGTATTTAACTTGCTAGACCAGCATATATAGACAATCACTTTAGCAATGAAAGAATTCACTTCGCAAAATGCACCATAGACAGCAATAAAAATCACTATTCAGGTGCATTTTATGCTTATTTTTCAATCACAAAGAAGGATTTAAGGAGAGCTCTAGAGATCATATAAAATAAAGTAATAGCAATTGAATTTGCTAATAGCAGCAATAGTACTGAGTAACAATATCCGGAGAGACTCTCATATAAATGACTCTTCAATTGTGCTTTCTCCATGCCATTTGCAAATAAGATGACGAGAGAATTTATCCATTGAGGCAACGAAGGGACCAAGAAAAAAGCTCTTAATCAAACCAGCAATAAAATTATTTTTTTACTATTTTTTGCATCGTTAAAAACATTCTCTTTTCTAACTAGCACTAAAACATGTTGGTTTCTTTAGCGCAAACTTTACAAAAACATAATTCTATTTTTTCGCTCATTATCTTTTATATTCACTATTTAATTAAAGATAATATGCGAATCTAGAAAGTGTATTTTTAAAGTTCTTTATGAGAATGATGCTAGACATAAAAATCAGTAATAAGAAATGTAACTGGATTTAAATTAGAATATAAATTATTTCCAGTTACTTTATTAGTTCGATAAGTTTTATTTAGAAACCCATTCATTATCTACATTGATGATTTCACAAGAAACTCTGTCTGTAATTTTACTATATTTTTTCAATAAAAGTTGATTACAATTTTCTATCGCTATTTCTATAGCAAACTCTTTACTTGTTTTATTTGTCACATATGAATTAGCACTAGACACTTTCGATTGAGCCCAAGCTTTATGATTAGGGAAATTATAATATTTTTCATATCTAGGAGCGCCAGTCTTACTTTTAAATATAACTTTGGCTTGTGCTAAGGATTCGGCATAAGCACTAGGGTTTTCTTCTGATAATGTCGTTGCACAACCAGATAATGCGATTGCCGTAAGCAAAATACATAGTTTAATTTTCATATAAATCCTTTTATTTTTCATTAAATTAGTTATTAATATATCTACTCAGATATCCATTCATTATTAACATTAACAATTTTACAAGATACTTTATCTGTGATTTCGCTGTGTCTTTTTAATAAAAGATCATTACAACGCTCTAGAGCTTGTGAAGCAGCCAATTCTTTACTGCCACTAAAAGTAACATAAGATACAGCACCTGAAATTTTAGATTGCGCAAATGCTTTATTGTCTGGAAGATCATAATATTTTTGATACAACTCAATAGCACGATTACTCTTCAATACTGTTTTTGCTTGCGCTAATGATTTGGCATATGCTTCAGGATCTTTCTCTGATGTCGAAGCACAGCCAGATAAAATAACGGCTACGCATAAAAGACTGAGTTTGTTTTTCATTTAATTCCCTTTAAACTTTAATAAATATAAAATGACTTCTTCTGTGAAGTAATCCGACAATACTCTTGTAAAGACTCTAATCAATACGCTTAAATTAAAAATAAAACATTCATCATAAAATAAAGTAAGTTATTGAAAGGAAGTTTAATTAAACGACTAAAAAGTCTTTTTGTTGCTCTGCATCCAAGTAACTCCATGCGATAAAACGGCTTATTTTATGGCCTTGTGACATTTCAATCACTCTCACCTGTTTGGCTACTTGCTGTTGTAGACACTTTTTAATGGGGTTCACATTCTCACTTTTAGACACTAAGCAAGTAAACCAACAGACTTGCTCTTTAATTAATGCGCTTTCAATTACCATTTGCTTAACAAAAGCAATTTCACCCCCTTCGCAGCTTAACTCATGAGCTTGACCTGCAAAATTTAAAGTGGAATTTGTTGTATTGGATTGCTTATTGAGCGATTTTTTCCCCAGATTTTTCTGTTTTAATAAACTACCTTCAGTAGCTTTTTCCATTGATGCATGAAAAGGAGGGTTGCACATTGTAAAAGCAAAGCGATCAGTTTTTTTCACAATACCAGTTAGGATCTGTTTGCTTTCTTTTTGTTGACGAATAGTCACTTTTTTACTTAAATTTTTATTTACATCCACCAGCAATTTAGCTGTTTTTATCGCTAAGGCATCAATATCTATACCAACAAAAGACCAGTCGTAACTACGACTACCTAAGATGGGATAAATACAGTTTGCGCCACAACCAATATCCAAGCCTTTAATTTGGCTTCCAGTTGTTTTGGTTATATCCAATGCAAAGCTTTCACTTAATAAATCCGCAATATAATGAATGTAATCAACACGGCCTGGAATTGGTGGGCACAAATAACCTGCTGGTATTTGCCAGAATTTAATATCATAAAAGTAAATTAACAAAGCTCTGTTTAATAATAAAACCGACTGTGCATCGCTAAAATCAATGGTTAATTCCCCCTTTGGATTATGAATAACACTAGCCGCTAAATCAGGGCAAACTTTAATTAAAGCAACAAAATCATATTGACCTAAGTGAAGATTACGTGGGTGTAATTTGCCCTTTACAGACGTTACTTTTGAGCTACTTTTTTTCACTTTATTGCCTTTTAATATGGTATTACTTCAACTTGAATCTATTCATTACATTCAAAGGAATAAACAAGCTGATTATTTAAAGAGATTGGATACGGTTGATGATGGCAAACAAACCATTCGCACGAGATGGGCTTAAGTGATTTAATAACCCCAGTTGTTCAAATAACATTTCGCAGTTCGTTTCATCTATTTGTTGTTTGGTTTTACCTTCAAAAATTAATGTAATAATTTTCATCAAACCTTTTACTACGCGAGTATCACTATCCATATTAAAGTGATAAATCCCAGACTGTTCAGTTATTACTAACCATGCAAGGCTTTCACAACCTTTAACTTGATTAGTTTCTATTTTAAACTCATCTTGAAGAGGCGCTAAGGTTTTTCCCAATTGAATAATCAATCTATATTGAGCATCCCAACTTTTATTTTCTGCAAATGCAGTTAAAAGCTGTTGTTGATCATTAATTGTTGTTGCGGTTAATTTCACCATCTTTTTATTTGCCTATTTTTGCTTTCATATAGCCAGAAAATAAAACTAACGCACCACGACTACCTGTTAATTCAGCGCTTTCATTATTATCTTTTCCAACCCAAGTTGTCACAATTTCATCACCATCAAACCCAACAAACCAACTATCATTTAAGTCGTTAGTCGTCCCCGTCTTACCTGCAAAAAACTGCCCCTTATTACGCCATACTAAACTACGAGCAGATCCTTCCGTTGTCACTTTATGTAATGCTTGTGATAGCTGGGCAATTGATTCAGGTGAAAATATTTGTCTCGCAATTTGGCTACGTTGATAGAGAGGACGGCCTTCATTAGAAACGATGGAACGAATAATAGTTAATGGTTTATAAACGCCATTCATACCAATTGACTGATACATTTGTGCCACTTGATAAGGTGATAATGAGACACTACCTAGCACCAATGAAGGATAGGCAGGAATATCTTCATGGATGCCCATTCTATGCAAATTGTTGATCACTTTATTTAAGCCAACTTGCATGCCTAAATTAACAGTTGGTACATTCAAGGAACTTACTAAAGCTTCCTCCAAAGTCACGGTGCCGCGAAACTTCCTATCATAATTATCAGGGATCCAACGTTGTCCGTTTTCATTGGTTAGTGCTATTTTTTTATCGTTAAGTAAATCGGTTAGTTGGTAACCATTGTTTAATGCAGTTAAATACACAGCAGGTTTAACTAAAGATCCTATAGGTCGACTTGCATCTAACGCACGATTAAACCCATTGAATTTAACATCCTTGCCAGACACAACGGCAAGCACTTCTGCATATTTTCTATCGGTGACAACCATCGCACCTTGTAAATCATGTTGATCAGGTTTTTGCACTTTGGCAATTCCCTGCTGAATCGCTATTTCTGCATTCTTTTGTGCCAATGGCGAAATTGAAGTAAAAATAGATAACCCACTTAAATTGCGGATATTTTCTGGCACATTACTTTGTAATTCTCGCGTTAATAAACTCACAAAAGCAGGATTAGCTCGATAATTTAAGGCTTTTGCACTACTTAAACTAAGATCATTTTTAATTGAATATTTGTATTGCGCGGGACTGATATAATTATTTTCTAACATCATACGTAAAACTAAATTGCGCCTTGCTAACGCACGTTCTGGATTACGTCTTGGATTGTAATAGGAAGGCCCTTTGATGATAGCAACTAACAATGCAATTTGTTCAATGCGTAATTCATCAATAGGACGAGCAAAATAAAAATCACTCGCTAAACCAATGCCATAGACCCCCGAAGCGCCATTTTGTGCAAGATATACTTCATTTAAATAAGCTTCGAGTATTTTATCTTTACTATATTTGTAGTCGATTAATATCGCGATATAGGCTTCTTGAAATTTACGCCACAAGCTACGCTGCTGAGTTAAGAATAAGTTCTTCGCTAATTGCTGAGTTAATGTACTTCCCCCCTGCACTGTGCGTCCAGCTTTAAAATTAACAATAACGGCACGTAAAATAGCTAGTGGAGAAACCCCGTGATGATGATAAAAGTTACGATCTTCCATCAACATTAATGTGTTAATAAGTAGATCAGGTACTTTTTCAAAGGGAACAAAAACACGATCTTCGATATTTGCACTATTGAGCCTGTCTAGCAGCAAAGGATCTAAACGGAATTGTTGAATATCCATTTTATCTTCAGTTTGGATATTTGAGATCCCTTGCTCATCAAAATTAACCATCACTAAGGCGGGTGATTCTGCTCTGTCCGGAAACTCAAAGGCACGACGATAAATTAACACATGGTTATCAACAACAGAAAACTGTCCTGCATCTTCAACAGAGATAACGGGTCTATAATTTAAAAGTTTAAGCTCTGTAATTAAAGCGCTTTGTGCTAATTTCATCCCTACTTCTAAATTTAACGGGCGAGCATATAATGCAGCAGGTAGCGTCCAAGTTGCACCATTTAAACGACGTTCTATTTTTTTGTCGAAATAGATACCAGCAATTAACATGACAGCAATAAAGCAACAGCCCAATTTCCAAGTCAGCGACCACAAACCTTTAATCATTCGCCGTTTTAAAGATAGATTTTGAATACGATTATCCTTTGCTTATTTATATTTTTATTTCACGCTAGGAAGCTTTTACGCTAACACAGCTTTATTACAAACAGTAAACAGGCCAACACCATTAAGATAAATGTTTTTTGGTTTTACGCGTTGCAACTGCAGTCGCAGGATCGTCAGGCCAAAAATGCTTTGGATAACGCCCTTTCATTTCCTTTTGTACTTCTTTATATGCCCCAGACCAAAAGGAGTCTAGGTTCTGTGTTAATTGTAATGGTTTCATTGCTGGAGAAAGTAACGCTAATTGAATATCTATTTTACCATCAAAAATACTTGGTGTTTGAGCTTGTCCATATAATTCCTGCATTTTAACTGATAATAAGGGCACTTGCTGCTCTCTGTAAGTTAATTTTATCGTAGAGCCAGTTGGCACTACAATAGCTTGTGGAAAGTCTCGGTCTAATTTCTGTTGTTGCTCCCAGCTCAAACGCGATAATAAAGCCGCTTTTAAGTCTACTTTTTTAAATTGCTCAGGCTGAGTAATACCAATACAAAAAGGCGCTAACCATATATCTAACTCATTAAGTAGCGCTTCTTCGCTATAATCAATCACCTTATCTTTATTAGCTAATTCATATTGTAATGAAGCATAACGTAATCGTGTTAACAGTGCTTTATTGGAGTCACTCCAGAACAACATGGATAAACCGACTTGTCGGACACCATTTAATAAAGCTTCACATTTTTGCTCTTTAGTTACTTTATTGAGAGGTACACGCGATATACATATTTTGCCCAACATCAAACGCTTTTCAGCAATGAGTTTATTTTCTTTTAATGACCAAAAAAGATAATCTGTAGAGGTTAAATAATCAGGCAGTAGCGCTTTTATTTCATCCAATGAAATCGCACAAGCTTTATAAATCAAACTGTTAGTTTGTTGCTCTGATAACGCAAGGTCGGCAACCACGAGCATTTTTTCATTTAATAAAATAGAACTTTGATTCAAACATGCCCCCGCCCCATTACTTAGTAGATAATCGTGATTCGCATTATTGCGACTCATCGCAATACGATCAGGAAAAGCAATGGCTAATAACACTCCGCAATATTGCAATGGCAGAATAGTAGGCGCGGATATGGCACATTTTTTTAATAATTTTTTATATTGTGTTTTTACTTGATAAGAAACAGATGCTAATTCAGCAACGATATCATCACTACTCTTTTCATTGCTTTCTAAAAAAGCAGCTAACAAACAAGCTAATGCCAACAATCCTTGTACATTTAATTTTTTTTCTAATGTTTTAGCTGTGAGCAACATATGACCTAAACGCGGTGACAAAGCGAATTCAATAATTTGCTCTCCATGTTTTGTACATCGACCATTAATATCAATTGCATTAATGGCTTGTAAAAGCTGCTGAGCAACTTGTATATGTTTTTCTGGTGGTTGAGTTAAGAATGGAAGTTGTTTAGGGTGATTCACTCCCCAAGCACTAATTTCAAGCATCAAAGCAGTGAGTTCACTTTGCAGAATTGGGGCATCATTCTGAGCATTAAGACGTTTTTCCTTTGCCCATAAACGATAACAAGTCCCAGCACTTAAACGTCCTGCTCGCCCTGCTCTTTGAGTTGCACTCGCTTCGCTAATGAATTGACTGGTTAATTTCCCAATACCAGTTTGGGCTTGAAACTTAAAACTACGCTCAACCCCAGAATCTACTACCACTGTAATACCATCAATAGTTAAACTAGTTTCAGCAATATTAGTGGCAACCACAATTTTACGTTGGTTGTTTGATGGCGCTCTAATAGCAACTTGTTGGGCATCTAAACTTAATTGGCCGTATAACGGAGCTAACAAAACAGCTAAATTATTGTTATTAATCCAAGTTTGTAATGCTTGACAGCAACCAAGTATCTCTTTAACGCCAGCAACAAAGACTAAAATATTACCTTCTTGCTCCATAAAGGCTTTTTGTATTAATGACACTAATGCAGTTTGTTGAAGATAGCGATCATTTGAATTAGCTGTACGAGTGACAACGGGATGATAAATTGTATCAATAGGAAAGCCTCGGCCTTCACAACTTACGTAACCAGCTTCAGGTAAGTGCTGTTGTAATGCATTATTATCTAAGGTTGCAGACATGATTAATAGCGTGAGATTATCACGTAAAGTTGCTTGCATATCTAAACACAGAGCAAGTCCTAAGTCAGCCTGTAAATTACGTTCATGAAATTCGTCAAAAATAACAAGATCAACTCCATTCAATTCAGGATCCTGTTGTAATAATCGAACTAATATTCCTTCAGTCACAATTTCTAATTGCGTTTCAGAGCTAATTTTTGTCTCACCGCGTAATCGATAACCCACCTGTTGCCCTACTTCTTGACCTAGCTGACTGGCTAAATAGTGAGCGATATTGCGAGCAGCTAACCTTCTCGGCTCCAACATGATTATTTTTCCAGCAAACCAACTCTCTTTGAGTAGTAATAAAGGTAGAAAAGTAGACTTACCAGCACCAGGAGGAGCTTGGAGAATTACTTGTTGTTTTAAAGTAAGTTGTTGTTTAAGCTCGGGTATAATAACTTCAATAGGTAGCATTAAAAGCGTCATTCCTTAGGAGATTTAAAATAAGCACCGAGTGCACAGAAAAGAAAACAAGTTCAAAAAAAAGCGCAATAACTATATAAAAGGTTCACAATTAGCAATCTACTGTTTGACTCTGCCTTTGATCCTTGCTATAGATAGCCGCCGAAAAAAACTGATACACCTATGTTAGCAAAGTTTGTTAACCTATTATTTATATTTATCACCGTTTCGATACATAAAATTATTTATAAAGATATCGAAAGAAGGAAAATTTATGCCCGCTCAAAATAAAAAAACACTAGGTATTTTAGCTATCGCTGGAGTAGAACCATACCAAGAAAAAGCTGGTGAAGAATACATGGGTAAACCTCAACGTGATCACTTTACTAGCATTCTAACAGCATGGACAACACAATTACGTGAAGAAGTTGACCGTACTGTTGATCATATGAAAGATGAAGCATCTAATTTCCCTGATCCTGTTGACCGTGCGACACAAGAAGAAGAATTTAGCTTAGAATTACGTGCTCGTGACCGCGAACGTCGTTTAATTAAGAAAATTTCTAAAACATTAAAGAAAATTGAAGAAGATGACTTTGGATTCTGTGAATCTTGTGGTGTTGAAATTGGTATTCGTCGTTTAGAAGCACGCCCTACAGCAGATCTATGTATCGACTGTAAAACGTTAGCTGAAATAAAAGAAAAGCAAAGCATTGGTTAATCTTAACAATTAAACAAGCTGAAAACGGTTAGCCTTTGCTAACCGTTTTTGTTTAAGCAGAATATTAAGGATAAGCCTTTGCACCAAACACAGCCACCTTATATTGGTCGCTTTGCACCATCCCCTTCAGGCCCTCTTCATTTTGGCTCTTTAGTGGCGGCGGTTGGGAGTTATTTACAAGCCAAATCACAACAAGGTAGTTGGCAAGTTCGTATTGAAGATATCGACCCACCCAGAGAAGTAAAAGGGGCAAGTCAGGATATCTTAGACACGTTAAAAGCCTATGGCCTTTATTGGGATGGTGATGTTATTTACCAACATCAACAAAGCCAAGCTTATGAAGCCGTTTTATCAGAATTAACATCACGCCAACTATGCTATGCATGTAGTTGCACACGAAAAATGATAAAGGAACAAGGCGGTTATTATTTAGGACAATGTCGCAATGCGAACAATCCTATAACAAATAATGCATTACGAATTAATTTACATTCAATAACACATAAAACAACGCAATTTGAAGATAAGTTACAAGGGTTAGTTAAACTAGACCCAACACAAATTGAAGATGATTTTATTATTAAACGCAAAGATGGATTATACGCGTATAATTTGGCTGTGGTTATTGACGATATTAAACAAGGTGTCACTGAAGTAGTGAGAGGTGCAGACTTAATTGAAACCACAGGCAAACAAATTAGCTTGTATCAATTATTAGGTGCAAAAATACCTCATTATGTTCATTTACCTTTAGCTGTTACCGCGCCGGGTTTGAAACTTTCCAAACAAAACCATGCCATCGCAGTTAATAAAGAAAACCCTATTCCTACTTTAAAGCAGGTATTAGCATTTTTAGGGCACCCAGTTCCAGATCATGTAGAGCAAAAAAGCTGTACAGATATTTTACAATGGGCTGTACAGAATTGGTCATTAAATGACGTTCCCAAACAGCTTGAAATTCAATTATAAATACTAAAAAAATATAATTTGTTTTTAATGATCAGCGCACATAAAATAAGCGCATAATTTCAAGACTAATTCCATCGAACAGATGCAGAGGATAGAGCTATTAAACGCTTAAGCAAACTCGTAAAAAAAGTATTCACAAAGAAAAAAACGCCACAGACCGCGGTATCACTGGATCAATATAAGATCCCTCGTTCAGAACATTCAATTTCTCGTTCAGATATTGACGATAATGCGCTGAAGGTTTTATATCGTTTACATAACGCAGGTTACCGCGCTTTATTAGTGGGCGGCGGTGTACGTGATTTATTATTAGGTTTAAAACCTAAAGATTTTGATATTACAACAGACGCAACACCTGAAGAAGTCAAAGCACTTTTTAGAAATTGCCGTCTTATCGGACGCCGTTTCCGCCTTGCTCATATTTTATTTGGCCGAGAAATCATTGAGGTTGCGACTTTCCGTGGTCATCATGATGAAGCAGAAAAAGACAATCAAAAAGTAAAACAATCACAAGAAGGCATGTTACTCCGCGATAATGTTTATGGGTCTTTAGAAGAAGATGCTGAACGCCGTGATTTTACAGTTAATGCTTTATATTACGATATTGCCGATTTCTCACTTTATGATTTCTGTGGTGGTATGGATGACCTTGCACAGCGTCGCTTAACCTTAATTGGCGAACCTGAAGTACGTTACCGCGAAGATCCTGTTCGTATGTTACGAGCGATTCGTTTTGCTGCTAAATTAGATTTATCTATCAGTGATGAATGCGCAGAGCCAATTCGTCGCCTTGCATCGTTATTACAGGATATTCCAGCTGCGCGTCATTTTGATGAAGTGATCAAATTATTGTTATCGGGACAAGGTTTAGCCACTTACCGATTATTAAAAGAATATAAATTGTTAGCGATGCTATTCCCTATCCTATTTAAAGATGGTGAAGATGACAAAGCAACTAAGATGATTGAACAAGCCTTGATGGATACTGACAAACGTATCGCACAGGGTAAACGTGTTACACCAGCTTATATCTACGCGGTTATGTTATGGTATCCACTTGAACAACGCGCTCAAGAAATGAGTTTTGAAAGTGGTATCGAATTGCATGATGCCTTTATGTTAGCAATGAATGAAGTGTTAACGATTCAAGTGAAAACTATTGCAATACCTAAACGTTTCACTGCAGCGATTCGTGACATTTGGGTATTACAACATCGTTTACCTCGTTTTGGTGGCAAACGTGCACAGCGAGTTTATGCCCATGAAAAATTCAGAGCGGCATTTGATTTCCTATCTTTAAGAGCACGAGTTGAACAAAGTCGTGAACTTGCTGAATTAACAGCATGGTGGGAAGAGTATCAGAAACATAATAAACTTCCTGTACACACTTATACTCGTAACAGTGTCAATAAAGCGAAAGAATTTAAACCTGAAGTAAAAAAACGCCGTTACAGCAAAGCAAAACCCAAACGTAAACCAGCAGCGAGTGCTGATAATGCTTAGCTATATTGGTATTGGTAGCAATCAAGCACAACCAATAGAACAAGCTAAGCAAGCCATAGCGGCGCTTAATAACATTAAAAACACCACTGTTCTTGCATGCTCATCTTTATATTGCAGCAAGCCAATGGGTCCACAGGATCAACCTGATTACGTTAATGCCGTCGCTAAACTAAAGACCTCTTTATCTGCCATTGAGTTATTAAATGAACTTCAAAACATAGAGCAAGCTCAAGGTAGAGTTCGCAAAGAAAATCGTTGGGGCCCAAGAACTTTAGATTTAGATATTATTCTTTATTCAGATAAAGTGATTAATAATGAACGTTTAACTATTCCGCATTATGGAATGAAAGAGCGTGAATTTGTACTTTACCCATTACATGAAATATCCCCTCAATTACAACTGCCTGATGGCACTTTATTGACTGAAATCCTTAAAGACTGCGATAAAAAGGGTTTGACTGTTATTACTAGTTGAATTAATTCAGTTCCTTAGTAGAATAATCGCACATTTCAACCACCCCACCGTTAGTTAGGAGCAATAATGGCTAAAATAAGCGTTTCTCGTTTAGCTAAAATGAAACAAGAGCAAGAAAAAATCACCTGTATAACAGCTTATGATGCTAGTTTTGCGGCTATTTTTGATCAGGCTGGCATTCAAGTTTTATTAGTGGGTGATTCGTTAGGCATGGTACTACAAGGTCACGACTCAACGTTACCTGTCACCATAGAAGATATTGCTTACCATACTAAGTCTGTTGCAAGCACAACTGAAAAATCTTTAATTATTTCAGACTTACCTTTTATGACTTACTCTACGCCAGAGCAAACCTATACCAATGCAGCAACGTTAATGCGTGCTGGTGCGAATATGGTTAAATTAGAAGGTGGCACTTGGTTAATGGATTCAGTACGAGGACTCGTTGAACGAGGCATTCCAGTATGTGGTCACCTAGGTTTGACACCGCAATCAGTTAACGTCTTTGGCGGTTACAAAGTTCAAGGTCGTAGTGATGAACATGCAGATAAATTAGTTGAAGATGCATTAGCTCTACAGGAAGCTGGCGTCCAATTATTAGTACTTGAATGTGTTCCTGTTGCCTTAGCAGAACGTGTGACTAATGCTTTACATATTCCAGTGATCGGCATTGGAGCTGGAGCTGAAACTGATGGGCAAATATTAGTAATGCATGATGCATTTGGTATTTCAGCAGGTTTCTGCCCTAAATTCTCTAAAAACTTTTTAGTAGAAACTGGCGATATTCGTCGTGCTATCGAACTATATAAAGAACAAGTAGAAAACAAAATCTTCCCAGGTGCAGAACATAGTTTTTACTAAGTCATTGCAGAATAAGTAAATTCAACCAAAGTAAGATTTATTAAAATTAACCGTTTCCTTTATTAAGGAAACGGGCTTCATTAAGAGTTAACAATGAAAGTAATTGAAGATCCTAAACAGCTGCGTAATGAAATAAAAAAATTAAAGCAGCAAGGCGCTAATATTGGCTTTGTTCCAACCATGGGCAATCTACATCAAGGTCATTTAACATTAGTTAAAGAAGCACAGCAACACACTAGCATTTCAGTTGTCAGTATCTTTGTTAATCCGATGCAATTTAATAACAAAAATGATCTCGACAATTATCCTAAAACCTTAGCTGAAGATTGCGCCAAACTTGAACAAGCGGGTGTAGATATTGTATTCACCCCTACCGCAGAAGTTATCTATCCAAACGGATTAGCAGAACAAACTTTCGTGGAAGTCCCTGGCATATCTGATTCATTAGAAGGTGAATTACGTCCTGGACATTTTCGTGGTGTGAGTACGATTGTGGCGAAACTATTTAATTTAGTACAGCCCGATCTTGCTTGCTTTGGCGAAAAAGATTTCCAACAATTAACCATTATCAAAAAAATGGTCATCGATTTAGCGATGCCTATTGAAATTATTCCTGTGGCGACGGTTCGTGAAACATCAGGTTTAGCAATGAGCTCTCGAAATAATAAATTATCGTCGAGTGAAAAAGAAATTGCACCTAAACTTTCAGAAGTCATGAATGAACTGGCTTCAAAAGTTCAATCGGCTCCACAAGAATGTAAACAATTGATTAAAGATGCAAGCCACACATTAGATGATTCAGGATTTAAAACTGATGAAATTCATGTAGTTGACCCACTTACCCTAGCGCCTTTAAATAAAGACAGTAAACAAGCTGTAGTGTTAATGGCCGCTTTCTTAGGTGAGACGCGTTTAATTGATAACGTCGTTGTTGATTTGCACCCATAAAGCTTTTACTTTATAGTCGCCCCATTGCGAAAAAGACAACAAATTTTAAATTTTAAAATCAAAGGTTTTGTATGAAAAAGACACTACTAACAGGTAAATTGCATCAAGCTCGCGTTACTCACGCTGAATTAAACTACGAAGGTTCATGTGCAATTGATCAAGACCTTCTTGAGCAAGCTGGTATTCTAGAATACGAGAAAATCGAGATTTATAATATTGAAAATGGTGCTCGTTTCTCTACTTACGCAATTGTAGGTGAGCGCGGTTCAAAAATAATTTCTCTTAACGGTGCTGCTGCACGTCAAGCTGCTGTTGGTGATCGAGTGATCATCTGTACTTACGCAAGTATGGAAGCAGAAGAAATTAAAACTCACAAACCAAGCTTAGTTTACTTAGACAAAGACAATAACATTGTTCGCACAAGTAAAGACGTACCCGTTCAAGTCGCTTAAATACAAATAATAAAATTGTAGATAATCCACTAATAATTTTTGTTAGTGGATTTTTTTATCTAAATTTCCCTCCCCTTTACTGGCTCTATTAATATTTATCTCTATATGTAATGATTAAAATCACTGCGCAGATTAATTAGAGGTTGATATGAAAATAGTAATAGCTCCTGATTCATTTAAAGAAAGCTTAACGGCAAAACAAGTTTGCACTGCCATTGAAACTGGATTTAAACGTGTTTTTCCTGATGCAATGTATTGCTCATTACCTGTTGCTGATGGTGGTGAAGGCACGGTGCAATCTCTCGTTGATGCCACACAAGGTGAAATTGTAGAAATTACTGTCACAGGGCCATTAGGAACTCCTGTACAAGCTTTTTATGGACTATTAGGTGATAACAGCCAAACCGCAGCTATTGAGATGGCAGCGGCCAGTGGTTTGCACCATGTGCCAGTGGAATTACGAGATCCTAAAAAAACATCAAGCTATGGTACCGGTGAATTAATTAAGGCTGCATTGGACCAAGGGGTTAAAAAAATCATTATTGGTTTAGGCGGTAGCGCAACCAATGATGGTGGTATCGGAATGTTAAGCGCGTTAGGTATTATGTTTACTGATGCTAATAATAATAAAATTGAAACTAATGGTGCAGGTTTACAACATATTAAAAGCATTAATATTGATGCACTAGATCCTCGCCTAAAAGAATGTGAAATCATGGTTGCCTGTGATGTTGATAATCCATTATGTGGAGAATTAGGTGCGAGCCATGTTTTTGGTCCACAAAAAGGGGCAACAAAGGAAGACATAGAATACTTAGATAAAAGCTTAAAACATTACGGAGAATGTATTAAACAACAATTTAATATAGACGTTTTAAAGCAAGCGGGTGCAGGTGCTGCTGGAGGCATGGGTGCTGCGTTATTAGCTTTCACAGGCGCACAACTAAAACCTGGTATTGAATTAGTGCTAGAAGCCGTACAACTTAAACAGTATATGCAAGATACTAATTTGGTCTTAACGGGCGAAGGCAGGATAGACGACCAAACCATTTATGGAAAAACCCCTATGGGCGTTGCCAAGATAGCGAAACAATTTAATATTCCAGTTATTGGTGTCGCAGGAAGTTTAGGTAAAAATCATCAAGCAGTCTATGACTGTGGTATCGATGCAGTGTTTGCTGCTATACCTGGTGCAATGTCATTACAACAGGCATTTGCTGATGCCAATCATAATCTTGAAAATCTAGCAGAAAACATTGCCCAAATCTGGTCACTAAAACTTAAATAATACCAATTGCGTTAAATATGTTATCTAAATTTTCGAAGAAAAAACAGTTCAATTCAAGGCATAAATTGACACCTTTCGAGAGGTTAACTTCGTTAACCCTCTATCGGTTGTACTAAGTAAAGCACTTTAATACTTTAATGGTTGTTCCCTTTACGACATCTACAAAATAAAAGTATAACCAAGAAGTGGGCTGTTTTAGCCAGTAAAATAGATAAGCTATTTATCGTGATTGGTATAAACAGAGTACTTTAGATAGCCAGCTTTAATAAGTTGACTATTTATCACTGAATTCATTTACCTTTTATTATGTTATTTTTATTGGTTAAAGCTGAAAATAATTTTTTAAAAAATGATTGGAAGTATTGACTACGCTCTCTAAGTAAAACAAGACAAATAACAATATAAATAAGTGGTTCTATAACACCTGATTTAACAGACCAATAATAATGTATCACACCTAAAATAGCCGCAACATAAACCCATCGATGCAGGGTAAACCAAGCCTGCTTCATTTTACGTTTAATAGGAGTAATTGAAGTAATACTTAATAACAACAATATGAACCATGCGCTCATCCCTAATGTTAAATAAGGGCGTTTTATCACTTCTTCTAATAATAAAATGAACTCCCAATCTAACTCTAACCATAGAAAAACAGCGAGATGCAAACAAGTCCACACAAAGGCATATAAGCCTAATAAGCGTTTTAGACGTAGCAATAGAGGTTGTTTAAAGCGCTTAGCAATAGGAGTCATTGCTAATGTGATTAATAAATAGTTTAAAGCGGTTTTCCCTAAGAAGTGAATCATTTCTTTAACAGGATCTGCACCAAGGCGTCCGCTATCAATTAAAAGATAAAAATACAATAAGACGCAAAGTGACGTTAAGTGAATAATCACCTTTAATAAAGTGATTGCAACTGGGGGGATTTTAATCATTTATTAACCTGCCATCACTTTGTTTAATATTATTGATTTATTGAGTATTTTTAACGCTTAAAAATTCTTTAAAAGATCTAAGCCTTTATATAAATGCGCCACTTCTTCTTCATACCCATTAAACATTAAAGTTGGTTTTCGCTCTTGTTGAAATACATTACCTTCACCAATCACACGCTCATTTCGTTGACTCCAACGAGGATGATCAGCCAATGGATTTACATTGGCATAAAAGCCATACTCATGAGGGCCAATCGCTTGCCAAGTATTACGTGGTGCCTTATCGGTTAATGTAATTTTAACAATAGATTTAATGCTCTTAAAACCATATTTCCAAGGTACAACTAAGCGAATTGGGGCACCATTTTGTGGTGCTAATGTTTTACCGTATAAGCCAACAGAAAGTAAGGCAAGTGGATTCATTGCCTCTTCAATGGTTAATCCTTCAACATAAGGAAAATTAATGCTACCACCAACGAAGCGCGATCTTTGACCTCGCATTTGTTCTGGATCGTAAACCGTTTCAAAGCGGACATATTTAGCATCTGATTTAACGCCTGCTTGTTGCAGCAAGGTTGCAAGCGTAAAGCCCAACCAAGGAATATTCATCGACCATGCTTCAACACAACGCATACGATATAGGCGCTCTTCAATTTCAAATTTCTTAAGTAGATCTTCATAGTTTAAGGTCATTGGCTTATCGACTAAACCATCGATAGTTAATGACCAAGGATCCACTTTAAATTGTTGGCTATGCTCATAAGGGTCACCTTTCCCCGTACCAAACTCATAAAAGTTATTATATTGAAGTACTTTGTTTTCGGGTGTTAAATCAGTAAGAGATTGGTAATCAGGATTTTTAGTGAAATTCAAAGGGGTACGTTGAAAATCACCACTCGCATCATCTTTACCAGTAAAAGAATCAAACAAACCTGCACTAGCAGGTTTTGCAAAAGGCAGTGCTAATGCAGCAAGCCCAAAACCTTTAATGATATTACGGCGATCTTTATAGATAGATTCACTTGTTAATTGTGACTCTTTTAATTGTGACTTTTTAGTGTGTTTTATAAGCATGCTCTTCCCCTCACCCAGTGATATAAAAGATAGACCTATAAACTAGAATTAATATTTCATTTATTCATAAAACAGCAAATAAAATCCTAATTAATCGCTATAAGTCACAGATTAAGCGTAATGAGTTTTGACCGCTTGCCCAATATTTACGTTCAAAAGGAGTCATCGCTTGCTCCGCACTATAAACATCTGTTTGGCTTTCTTTGCCAGCTAGCTGCAATGCCCGTTGAAATTCTTCAACATAAGTAAACCAATTACTTCTTAAATCAAGCTTTCCACCTAATTCGATAATAGAAGGAAAAACAGCACTACCATGCCAACGACGTTGAAGATGCTTCGCTTTAGGCCATGGATTCGGATATAGCAGATAATGATGTGATAATGTCCAGTTAGCTTCTACAGCTAAACGCCAAAAATCATTTAGATTGACCTGTAATAATTGATAGTTGTTAATATTACTATCAAGATCATCAATAGAGAGCTCTCCATCAACAGGATGTTTAGATAATCTATCTGCCGATTTATCCATTCCAAGCACAATTGCTTCAGGATGTGCTTTGGCAATGTGATAAGTACTTTCACCTACGCCACAACAGGAATCGAAAATAATGGGTTTGCCTTGTTGCTCTACCCATTTTTCAATTTTTTTAAAGGCTTCTAATGTATGTGTTTGATAAGGTTTCTTAAAGTCATGTTTTAAATGCTTCAACACAACTTCATCTAACTTCTCATTTAAGCCAATTTGGTTTGATGTAATAACCCTTGAGTCTCCAATAATTTCACTCATGAACGGATACCAGCTCCTTTTTTAAGTAAGATTGAAACTAAGGCATAACCAATCACAATAAATACTCCAATCACACAGAATGACCATAGGATAGGTACATCTGACACACCAAGAAAGCCATAACGGAAAGCATTAATCATATAAAATACAGGATTAAAATGGGACACACCTTGCCAGAAATCTGGTAATAAAGAGATTGAATAAAACACGCCACCTAAATAAGTTAACGGTGTTAATACAAAGGTAGGAATAATGCTGATATCATCAAAGGTTTTAGCAAAAATGGCATTTAATAAACCGCCAATAGAAAACAAAATTGAAGTACATAATACGCTAGCAATAAGTACAGCAATATTGTAAATATGCAAATCTACAAAGAAAAGTGACACTAAAGTAACAATTAGCCCAACCATTAAACCTCGCGCCACACCGCCACCCACATATCCCCAAATAATCAGATAATTAGGAACAGGAGCAACTAATAACTCTTCAATATTACGTTGAAATTTAGCGCTAAAAAACGAAGAAGCGACATTAGAGTACGAGTTAGTGATCACCGACATCATTATTAAACCAGGCACAATAAAGGCCATGTAACTAAAGCCATTCATTTGACCAATTCGCTCACCAATAAGGTTGCCGAAAATAACAAAATACAAAGACATAGTAATCGCAGGGGGAACGATAGTTTGCACCCAAATACGTAAAAAGCGATTAATTTCTTTTACCCAAATACTTTTAAGTGCGGTTACGTACTGTTTATTCAGCATCGATAACTCCTTTTTCTACTAGTTCTAAAAATAACTCTTCTAAACGATTTGACTTGTTTCTTAAGCTGTTAACTCGGATGTTTTGTTTACTTAATGCTTCGAAAACATGATTCAGTGAATCTTCTTTAGCTGACTCTAATTCGATGGTATTTTCATCAATAGCAGTCAATTTAAAATGTTCACTACTTGGCAAGTTTGATGACGAATCAACATCAAGAATAAAAGTTTCACTGTCTAAACGACTCAGTAGTTTTTTCATACTTGTATTAATCACTAATTCGCCTTTATCAATAATGCCTATATTACGACATAAATTTTCAGCTTCTTCTAAATAGTGAGTGGTTAATATAATGGTCACGCCTTGTTTATTGAGATCAGTTAAGAACTCCCACATTGAGCGACGTAATTCAATATCTACACCAGCAGTTGGTTCATCTAAAATTAATAACCTTGGTTCATGCATCAAGGCTCTAGCAATCATTAAACGACGCTTCATCCCACCCGATAATTCTCTTGCAGGTTCATTGCGCTTTCCCCATAAATCTAACTGCTTTAAATACTTTTCAGCTCTAACAAAAGCTTCCTTTCTCGGAGTTCCATAATAACCGGCTTGATTAACTAAAATTTGTAATGGTGGCTCAAAAGGATTGAAATTAAACTCTTGGGGAACTAATCCAATTTGGCTTTTCGCCAATTCAAGCTGTGAATCTATATCGTAACCAAATACATTAACTTTACCCGAAGTTTTATTAACTAATGATGAAATGATACCAATCGTTGTCGATTTACCTGCCCCATTTGGACCGAGTAACGCATAAAAATCACCTTCAGCAACATTTAAAGACACACCTTTTAGCGCAACAACACCGCCTTTATAGGTTTTGGTTATATTTTGAAGTTCAATTGCATTCATAATTAGACTAGCCTTAATAATTTATGACTTATAGCAACCAAGAAGAACGATAAGGTAGTTGCTAAAATAAGGGTCGAGATTGTACCACTAAACCATAGTGATATATGGTCAAAGCGAAAATTAACAAGTACTAAAATTGAAGAATAAAAAAAACCATTCAAAAGAATGGCTTTTTATTAATAGTATTGCGAAAGGTAAAGAAATAAAAGTTAGAGTACTTTACTTAAAAACTGCTGAGTTCTTTCTTTTTGAGGGTTATCTAAAACTTCTTCAGGCGTCCCCATTTCTTCAATTACCCCTTCGTGGAAAAAGGCAACTTTATCTGACACTTCTTTTGCAAACGCAATTTCATGTGTCACACAAATCATAGTCATACCATCATCACGAAGTAATCTTAATGTATCCAACACTTCGCCTACTAGCTCAGGATCTAACGCCGAGGTAACTTCATCAAATAACATATAAGGTGGTTCCATTGCTAATGCCCTTGCAATGGCTAAACGCTGTTGTTGACCACCAGACATTCTTGTTGGATATTCATCGAGTTTATCGCCAAGTCCTACATGGATAAGTTCTTTTCTGGCAATTTCTTCTGCTTTTTCTTTAGAAAAACCTTTTACAATTTGCGGAGCAAGGGCCGCATTTTCTAAAACAGTTAAATGCGGAAAAGAATTCCATTGTTGGAATACCATGCCTAGATTTTCTCTTAATTTATTTTTATCTGTTTTTTTATCATGAACATCAATACCGTCAACGATGATATTACCGCCGTTAATTTTTTCGATAGCATTGATACAATATAAAAGCGTCGATTTGCCACTACCACTTGCGCCAATAATGCTAACCACTTCACCGCGGTTTACTGTTAAATCGATACCTTTTAATACTTCTAAATCACCAAATGATTTATGAACACCTTTTATTTCAATCATATTTCCATTTTCCTTTCTACATATTTACCATAACGCGACAACGGGTAAGAGATCATAAAATAAAACAGCCCGACTCCTAGTAAGATCATAAGAGGTTGTTGCGTTCTTGATATTAATTGTTCTGCAGTTCTTAATAATTCCATATAGCCAATAACAGAAACCAATGCGGAATCTTTTATTACACTCTGAGCCACCCCCAGCCAAGATGGAAAAACAGAGCGCATACCTATTGGGATCCTAATGTACCTAACCGTTTGTAAATAATTCATTCCCAGCGATCTAGCCGCTTTAATCATAGATACTGGCACACTATTAAAACCACTTCTAAAGACTTCACTCATGAATGCCATAGTATAAAGCGAGAGTACAATCGCCCCAGCAAAAAACGGTGGTAGTGGAAAGCCCATTACACCAATAAAGGTACTAAACAAGATTAGCTGAATAATAAGTGGTACCGATCTTAAAACATCTAAGAATGTACCTAGTATTACATTAACCGTTTTATTAGATTCAGCTCTTAAAAAGCCAACCAATAAACCTAACAAACTACCAATCACTATCGCCACCACAGAGATATAAACAGTATTTAAGATACCCGTTAAAATAAAACCAGTGTCATTCCAAGATAAAGGAGTAAATAAATTCATTATGATAACTCCCCTTTAAATACTTTCTTAGCAATTAAACTAGAAGCAAACAACACCAATTTAGTGATCACAAAGTACATAGCAGCAGCAACGATAAAGAACTCTAGCGTTCTAAATGAAGTTGATTGCAATCTTTGTGTTTCACCCGATAACTCTTCCATCCCAACAAGAATACCAAGAGAACTCATTAGAATTGACCATACAAATTGATTGGTCATTGGATGGTAAATGCGTCTAAACATTTGCGGCAAAATAATGTATCTATAGACCTTTAGGTTATTCATCCCTAATGATTTTGCTGCGCTATATTGAGTTTGAGGAATTGATTGAAAGCCACCTCGAAATGTTTCCGCTAAATAACCTGAGTTAATAAAAATTAATGCAGATAAAACAGAAAAGTAAGGGCTAAGATGGATGCCATAAGCACCTAATCCAAAATATGCCATGTAAATAAGAAAAAGTGCAGGCGTATTCCTTGCAATTTCAATCCAAACGTTTGAAATATGATAAAATGCCTTTGTTTTCGACATTTTCCCCAAAGCGAGTAATACCGCAATCACTATGCCTATCAACATAGATAAAACAGAAACGTGCACAGTTGTATACGCGCCTGTTAAAAGTTGCGGGAATGCATCAAAAACCACATTCCAATGAAATTCATAATTGTCCATATGTCCTCTTTATAAAAATCCTAGCTGAGTTTTAAATAAACTACTTTTTGTTTTTAAAAAGTTAGAAAATTAATTTTATACTCGTTAAATGCGAGTTACATTACCCTAATACGACTCTTATTAGCGAATGCTCTATTTCCTTGAGTATCTCACAGACTATTTTATTACTGAGATCATTCTGCTTGTCATAGGTTGAAACAGAATATCATTTAATATATTAAAAATAGATCACAGACAATTCATATAAAACGATACATAACAGAATAGTTAAAAGCGTTTATATATTGCCGTATTTTGTTGGCGTTTCTCATCAATCATTTTTAAGCATCATGTTGAGATAACAAAAGAGATAACAGATAAATCCATTTATTTAAAATGTTGATAACCTCCAGCGACACTGGAGGTTGATTTATTTGATTAAGCTAAGACAAAAATTATTTATTGTCTCTTAAAGATTGAACCATTGCAGCAGAAACTGGCGTACCGAAGTGTTTAACATGTAATTCATTTAAACGGCCATCTCGCACTTGGTGAACTAAGAATAGGTTTAAATAATTGATCCAAGCTAATTCATTTCTTTCTGCAATAATACCTACAACATCATCGTAGTTTGGTACAAAAGGACCTGCTACAAAGCTATCAAATTGGCCAGAAGCTAATTTTGTTGCGATATTCGTATTAGTAGAAATCAACGCATCTACTTTACCTTGGTATAACCCTAAGAATGCATCATTTTCAGATTTAAAAGCAGTGTAATTATCTCTTCCCCAACCTTTTGAATCTGCATACTTAAAGTATTCGCTTTCATAAGTAGTCCCCAGTGCTGCACCTACTTTTACATTTTTAAGGTCATCAAATGATGCCATTTTCACGCCTTTCTTAGAAACGACTTGGAATTTAAAAACGAAGTAAGGGTAAGAAAAACCAACTGATTTTGCACGAGGTAGGGAATCTGAAGTTGAGCCGATAACAACATCTGTTTTAGCTGAAATCAATGATGGAATACGATCACCCCAAGTTAAGTTGATCACGTTTGATTTAACACCTAAAACTTTTGCTAGGTCGTGACAATAATCAACGTCAAAGCCTGCAGGCTTATTATCTTTATCAGTGTAACCCATTGGTGGAAAATCAAGTACAACACCACAATTTAAAGTGCCACGGTTTATCACATCATCAAGCTTGTCTGCGTTGGCTACATTGAATGCGCCCATTATTGTCATTGAAGCAATGACTAATGAAATTTTATTTACTAACTTCATACTTTCTCCTGAATTTTATTTTGGAATTATTTTATTTGAAGGGGGTTAGCAGATAACAAGCGGCACAAAACATCTCAGCAGATAGCACTTTAAAAACCCTCCTTCTATGAGTAATGAAAAATAATAGTCGTAAATGTTAATTATCATAACTTAATGTTAATTATTTTAACATTATCAATACTGTATCAAATTTTAGAGTAACTTGTTTGAGTATTTAAGAGTTTATTAAAGATCAAAGAAAGTTAATTTGTTTAGTTTTATTTCCTTTTTTATATTGCAGGTATATTTGAATTAATAAGAAGCCACTATTCTATAGGGTTTTTGTTACATTACTTTGCGTATTGCGTTTCGCTTTACCTCTTAAAAAAATCACCTCAGTGAAAGGTAATAAAAATCAATCTTGACTGAAGCTTTATATTTCCTATATTCTTTTGATCTCTATAAGGTACTCTCCATTACTATCCTCTAGGAATGTTCATCGATAATGAAAAATGAAAAACACGCATTAATATTTGGATGTTCGGCAGTACTACTTTGGTCAACTGTTGCAACTGCATTTAAACTTACACTTGAAGAATTCACTCCAATTCAAATGCTAACTGTCGCGATCTTTGTGTCTTCACTTGTTTTAATTGTTATCTGTTACAGTCAAGGCAAACTTAATCAAGTGAAGACGACCTTTCTATCTCAACCTTTTTATTATTTTGCTTTAGGATTGTTGAATCCATTAGCCTACTACCTTATCTTATTTAAATCTTATGATTTACTACCAGCTTCACAAGCTCAACCTTTAAATTATAGTTGGGCAATTACACTGACCTTAATGGCTTCAGTATTTTTAGGGCAAAAAATACGTAAACAGGATTGGATTGCATGTATTCTTGGGTACTTAGGTGTTTTAGTGATCGCTACCAAAGGCGATCTACTTTCTTTAGAGTTTGATAGCCCGTTAGGTGTTGCTTTAGCATTGCTTTCCACTATTTTATGGGCTGGATATTGGATTTTGAATACTAGAAATAAAGCCGACCCAGTTGTTGGAGTATTGCTAGGATTTTTAATTGCATTACCTTTTTCAATCATACTAAGCCTGTATGAAGGTGCAGCATGGGATAAAACAACTCAAGGATGGTTTGCTGCGAGTTATGTCGGTTTATTTGAGATGGGCATTACTTTTGTACTCTGGCTATCTGCATTAAAAGCCACTAATAATACAGCACGCATTAGCAATCTAATTTTTATATCTCCATTTATATCACTGATGTTACTCGCCACAATCATTGGCGAAACCATACATCCATCTACGTTAATTGGTTTAGCAATGATAGTGGCTGGATTAATGTTTCAACAGTTAATGAACCCTTCAAATGTAGAAGTAAAAACTTATAAGTGAAATAAGTTTTTAACATCAATTAGCTATTTTAATTTTGAATAACAGTAACAATAAGATAGCAAATAACGGATATTAATTGTCTAAGCTAAGTTTCATTAAATTTGAGGTAATGTAGCGGAATGAGCATAATCATAAGAAAAGCAGAACTAACAGATGCTAAAGCGATTAAGGAAATATATGAATGCAAAAATGCTCATAGTGGCACACTTCAACTTCCTCACCCATCGCTAACACTTTGGGAAAAGCGTCTTAGTAATATCCCAGACAATGTTTATAATTATGTTGCAATTATAAATAATGAAATAGTAGGTAACTTAGGTTTTGAATTATACCAATCTAAGTAAAAATATGATCTAATTGAGTTATCTATTGCGATTAAAGTGACTCAAAGATGGAGCATATAAAAAAGACAGATTTTAAAGTACTTGCCCGTAAGCAAACTTCATTACAAATGAAAATGCGTTTACTGGCTTTAGCCCATTTTCAAGATGGACATTCACGT
>NZ_SNUB01000029.1 GCF_004378355.1 Psychromonas algicola | reverse complement strand
ACTTTGATTTTTTTGAAATCACATCAACAATAAGTGCTCACACAGATTGTTTGATTAAATTGTTAAAGAGCGTGCCTTTCGGCTAGGCGGCGTATACTACGCGCCTTTCGAATAATGTCAAAGCTTTTTAGCTTTCTTTTTATTCTCAGAATCGAGTTAACTTAACGTTGTTCCCGTTTCCGTGGATGCGCATTATAGGGATCCTTAAAACATTGGCAAGTGTTTTATTATGATTATTTTTCGTTTGCTCAATTAACAAACAAATTTTATTTTCCCTGCATCTATAAGATATTTTTACTTTCCTCATATTTATTCAATTTATCACTAGTATGTTTGATTCAGATTTAGGTACCATACGCGGCTTTTCTATTGTGTAGTTTATTTTAGTTATAAGTGATGAGTGAGTTTTTATGACATTTTCGTTAGGCCAGCGTTGGATTAGTGACGCAGAATCAGAATTAGGTTTAGGTACAGTGGTAGCAATTGAAGGACGTATGCTTACGTTACTGTTTGCAGCTTCAGGTGAACAACGACTTTATTCAATCCAAGAAGCGCCAGTCACTCGAGTACGTTTTAATATTGGAGACGAAGTATTAAGCCATGCTGATTGGACTTTGTTAGTGACTGATATAGAAGAAAACGACAATATTATTACTTATATAGGTACCCGTGTTGATACTGGTGAAGCCACCACGCTCAAAGAAACGTTCCTTAACAACTTTATCAAATTCAATAAACCACAAGATAAACTGTTTGCGGGCCAAATTGATAAATTCGACCGATTTGTTTTACGTTATAAGTCATTAGTAAACCAACATGAACAACAACGTTCTCATTTACGTGGTTTGTTAGGTCCTCGTGTTGATTTAATTCCTCACCAATTTTATATCGCAGAAGAAGTTGGCCAGCGCCATGCTCCACGTATTTTATTAGCCGACGAAGTAGGCTTGGGTAAAACAATTGAAGCAGGGTTAATTATCCACCAACAATTAATTACTGGCCGCGCCAAGCGAGTGTTAATTGTGCTACCAGAGAATTTACAACATCAATGGTTAGTTGAAATGCTGCGCCGTTTTAATCTCCATTTCAGTATCTTTGATGAATCTCGTTGTGAAGAAGCTTATTTAGATGCAGTCAATCCTTTTGATACTGAACAGTTAGTACTTTGCAGTATTGATTTATTACGTAAACAAAAACATTTAAAGAATGCCCTGCTCGCAACTTGGGATTTGTTAATTGTAGATGAAGCTCATCACTTAATCTGGGATAAAGAAAAACCAAGCGCACAATATAATGCAGTTGAAAAATTAGCTAACTCTATTCCTGGCGTATTGTTATTAACGGCAACACCTGATCAACTAGGTCATGAAAGTCATTTTGCCCGTTTACGTTTATTAGATCCAAACCGCTTTTATGATTACCAAGCGTTTGTGACTGAAGAAGCTGGTTATAAACCAGTTGTTGAAGCTGTTAACCAATTACTTGATGGAAAATTCTTAGATGATGACGCTAAAAATAGCATTACTGAATTACTATCAGAGCAAGATGTTGAGCCATTATTAAATGTTTTGGCTGACATTACCGTTGATGACAAAGAACAACAATCAGCACAACAAGAATTGATTCGAGGCTTATTAGATAGACACGGTACTGGCCGTTTATTATTTAGAAATACACGTGCTGCTATCAAAGGCTTTCCAAAACGGCTATTAAAATCAGTGGCGCTAGATTTACCTGATCAATACAAAACAGCAATCAAAGTATCTAAAATGATGCCTGTGGGTGATGTTGCCGAGCAAGCTTTTACAGCATTGTATCCAGAACAAATTTATCAAGCGTTTGAAGCGTCTACTGATAACTCATGGTGCGCCTTTGATCCGCGTATTGCTTGGTTAATCGATTTAATTCTACAAAATAAGAATGAAAAAATATTAATCATTGCAGCACAAGCACAAACCGCTTTAGCTATTGAAGAAGCTTTACGTACAAGAGAGGCCATCAAAGCCGCTGTTTTTCATGAAGGGCTTTCACTTATTGAACGTGATAAAGCTGCCGCTTATTTTGCTCAAATTGAAGATGGCGCTCAAGTCATGGTTTGTTCTGAGATTGGCTCAGAGGGTCGTAACTTCCAATTCGCTCATCACTTAGTTTTATTTGATCTACCTATTAACCCTGATTTATTAGAACAACGTATTGGTCGATTAGATAGGATTGGTCAACGCAGTGATATTCAACTTTACACACCTTACCTAAAAGGCACGTCGCAAGCATTCTTACAACAGTGGTATGAACAAGGTTTGTCGGCTTTCACGCAAACAACTCCAACGGGCCATACTGTTTACGAAGCAGTTAAAGATGAATTAATTCAGTTATTGGCCACTGGCGAAAACAATGACCAACAATTAGAAAAATTGATCCAACGTACCGCTAAACTAAATAACGAATTAAAATCGCATTTAGAACAAGGCCGTGACAAATTATTAGAAATAAATTCAAGTGGTGTTTTACAAAACAGTAATTTACTTGATGACATCACAGAGGTCGACCAATTGCCGCACTTTACAAGCTTTGCGTTGCAAATGTTTGATGTATTAGGAGTGCAACAAGAAGACAGCAGTGAACATTGCTTAATTCTAAAACCAACGGATCATATGCTCGCTTCAGAATACCCAGGCTTACCTGAAGATGGAATGACTGTGACTTTCAACCGTAAAACAGCATTAAGTCGTGATGATGTTCATTACTTAACTTGGGAACACCCACTCATTAGTAATGGATTAGATATTGTATTAAGCTCTGATACTGGTACCACTTCAGTCGCGGTTTTGAAAAACAATTCATTACCTGCAGGCTCTACTTTCTTAGAATTAATCTATGTTGTGGAAGCATTGAATACAGATAATGCGCAATTAAGCCGATTCTTACCAACGACTCCAATTCGTTTATTATTAGATAAAAATGCTAAGAACTTAGGTGAGAATGTCACTTTTGATAGCTTTGATCGTCAATTAACTCCTATTAATCGTCATATAAGTCGAAAAGTAGCAAATGCTTCTCAAGCACTCATTCATCAGCTTATTAAACAATCATTACCGACAGCTCAAACATTAATGTCTGATGTTCTCGATGAAGCAAAACAAACGATGCAGCATACATTGCAACAAGAAAGAGCACGTTTATTAGCACTAAAAGCAGTTAATCCAAATATTCGAGAAGATGAAATAGAATATCTACGCGAACAACAAGCTAATTTTGAACAAATACTCGATAATACCCAATTAAAATTAGATGCAGTTCGCTTCATCGTATCAACACACTCGTAACTTTATCGCTATCAAGTTTTATTGCTTGATAGCCATAACTTAGCGCTTAACAATAATAGTGAATTTCAATGCCAAACTTTGTTTATAACCCACCAATGACACCTTACTTAGATATTATATATCGAGATCAAGATATTGTTGTTTTAAATAAACCTTCTGGATTATTAAGCGTTCCAGGAAGAGATGCTTGGCATAAAGATAGTTTAACAACGCGTATTCTTCGTGTTTGGCCAGAAGCTTGTGTTGTACATCGTTTAGATATGGCAACTTCTGGCATTATTATTTTAGCCTTACGAAAATCCGCACAAAGTCATATGGGCCGTCAATTTCAACAAAAAGTGATCGATAAAACTTACTTTGCCCGTGTAGAAGGGGTAATTAAGGAAAACGAAGGGTTGATTGATCTCCCACTACGTTGTGATTGGGAAAATAGGCCACGTCAAATTGTCGACTTCGAACAAGGAAAATCTTCACAAACTGAATGGGAAGTCGTTAAGCGTGAGAAGCAAACGACATTAGTTAAGTTAACGCCTCTCACCGGAAGAACTCATCAACTACGAGTTCATATGCAACAAATAGGACATCCAATAGTAGGTGATGAATTTTATGCTAGCGAATTCGGGAAAAAAATATCCCCCGATAGATTAGATTTACATGCGGCGAGCATTACATTAACTCATCCATCAACCGAAGAACGCATCACTTTTGAATGCACCGCTCCTTTCATTTAAATGAAACAAGTTTATTACCAAATGAACACATAAGACACTTTTTGTTAACATAAAATCAACAAACAAGCTCCCTTATTATTAATGGTTATATTAAGTAACCTTAATGTTGCATAAAAAGAGGTTTAAATGCCTTAAAAAGGTAGCCGAAGTCACATTTTTTCACTAATATTTACGCCGGTGTCGGGTGTTGTCTACAGCAATCCATAACATTTTACAAAAAATGATATGAATGGACTTTATATTAACTTTTTGTACTAAGTAATAAATAAAGGTTGGGAATGATCTAGATCTATCTGACCTTTTTAAATTAAACGTAAACTTCACCTTTTATAACTCAATATAACAATAAGCGATCATGGACTTACTATGCAGATAGGTATACCTAAAGAGATCCAAGAAAATGAAAACCGCGTAGCCGCAACACCAAATACTGTTGAGCTATTGATTAAACAAGGTTTTACTTTTCTTGTAGAAAAAAATGCGGGAACAGCAGCAAGCTTTTCTGACGAGAATTACAAAGACGCAGGCGCTAAAATTAGCACAAGTGCTAAAAAGGTACTGCAATCTGACATAATTTTTAAAGTAAATGCACCCACTGAAGCTGAAATTGAGCTTATCAAAGAAGGCGCAACCCTAGTCAGCTTTATTTGGCCAGCCCAAAACCCTGAGCTATTAAAACAATTAGAAGCTAAAAAGATTAGTGTGATCGCGATGGATAGTGTTCCTCGTACTTCACGAGCTCAAGCATTAGATGCATTAAGCTCAATGGCGAATATTGCAGGTTACCGTGCAGTGATTGAAGCAGCTAATCAATTTGGTCGTTTCTTTACAGGTCAAATTACAGCAGCAGGTAAAGTTCCACCAGCTAAAGTATTAATTGTTGGTGCTGGTGTTGCTGGTCTTGCGGCATTAGGTGCAGCAGGTAGTTTAGGTGCGATTGTTCGTGCATTCGATACTCGCCCTGAAGTAAAAGAACAAATCGAAAGTATGGGCGCTGAGTTTCTTGAAGTGAATTACACTGAAGAAGAAACGGAAGTAAGTGCAACTGGTTACGCTAAAACAATGAGCGAAGGTTACCAGCAAGCACAAGCTGAAATGATGGCTGAACAAGCTAAAGATGTTGATATCATCATCACAACAGCATTAATTCCAGGTAAACCTGCACCGAAAATCATTTCTGAAGCAATGATCAAATCAATGAAATCAGGCAGTGTGATTGTTGATTTAGCAGCTGCAGCAGGCGGTAACGCAGCGTTAACTGTTAAAGATGAAATCTTTACAACAGATAACGGTGTGAAAATTATTGGTTATACTGACTTGCCAAGCCGTTTGCCAACACAATCAAGCCAACTATATGCAACAAACTTAGTTAACTTGATGAAGCTACTTTGTAAAAACAAAGATGGTCAAATCGATATCGACTTTGAAGATGAAGTTATCCGCGGTGCAACGGTTGTTAAAGAAGGTGAAATTTCTTGGCCACCACCAGCAATTAGCGTAAGTGCAGCGCCTACTGCAAAAGTTGAAGAAAAAGAAGAAGTTGTTGTTGAAGAAAAAGCGCCTAACAAATGGATCAAACCAGTTTCAGCAATTGTTGCGGCAGGTTTATTTGGTTGGTTAGCAAATGTAGCACCAACAGACTTCCTAGCTCACTTCACTGTATTCATGTTGGCATGTATTGTTGGTTATGGCGTTGTATGGAATGTAGCACATTCACTACACACACCATTAATGAGTGTAACTAACGCTATCAGTGGCATTATCATTATTGGTGCATTGCTACAGGTCGGCAGTGACAATCTTATTGTTACCGTTCTTTCAACGATTGCGATATTAATTGCAACCATCAACATAGTGGGCGGTTTTACCGTAACACACCGTATGTTGAAAATGTTCCAGAAGGATAAATAATCATGTCTCAAGGATTAATTACTGCTGCTTATATCATCGCAGCCATCCTATTTATTGCCAGCCTTAATGGCTTAAGCAGCCAAGAAAGTGCACGTAAAGGTAACTTATTTGGCATTATAGGTATGATCATTGCGATCGCAGCGACGATTGCCAGTTCACAAGTATCAGGCTTAGGCTACATCACTATTGCAATGGCAGTGGGTGCCGCTATCGGTGTTCGTTTAGCATTAAAAGTTGAAATGACTTCAATGCCTGAATTAATCGCTGTTTTACATAGTTTTGTTGGCTTAGCAGCCGCTTTTATCGGATTTAACTCATTCTTAAATCACAGTGACTTAGCCGGTACTGCAAAAACAATTCACGATGTTGAAGTATTCCTAGGCATCTTTATCGGTGCAGTAACATTTACAGGGTCTATTGTTGCCTTCTGTAAATTAAGCGGAAAAATCAACAGTGCGGCATTGTCTTTACCAGGTAAAAACTGGATCAACATCGCTGCAATCGCTTCTTCAGCATTCTTACTTGTTGCATTTGTTAGTGGTGATTTAGGGCTTACTGCACTTATCATTATGACGGCTATTGCATTAGTATTTGGCTGGCATTTAGTAGCTTCAATTGGTGGTGCAGATATGCCAGTTGTTGTTTCAATGCTTAATTCATACTCAGGTTGGGCTGCAGCTGCAACAGGTTTCATGCTAGCGAACGATCTATTAATCATCACAGGTGCATTAGTAGGTTCAAGTGGTGCGATTCTTTCTTACATTATGTGTAAAGCAATGAACCGTTCATTTGTTAGTGTAATTTTAGGCGGCTTCGGTAATGAAAGCAGTGCATCAGCAGGAGACCAAGAATACGGTGAGCATACTGAAACTAGCGCTCAAGAAGTAGCTGAAGCACTTAAAGCAGCGAAAAATATTATTATCGTACCGGGTTACGGTATGGCGGTTGCTCAAGCACAATATCCAGTGGCAGAGATTACAAAACGCCTACGTGATAAAGGTAAAAATGTACGCTTTGGTATTCACCCTGTTGCTGGTCGCTTACCAGGTCACATGAATGTACTATTAGCTGAAGCAAAAGTACCTTACGATATCGTATTAGAAATGGATGAAATCAACGAAGATTTCCCAGAAACTGATGTGGTATTAGTAATTGGTGCAAATGATACGGTTAACCCTGCGGCAAATGAGCCGGGTACACCTATTTCAGGTATGCCAGTACTCAATGTTTGGGAAGCAGAAAAAGTCGTTGTATTTAAACGTTCAATGGGCGCTGGTTACGCTGGTGTACAAAACCCATTATTCTTTAACGAAAACTCTGACATGCTACTAGGTGATGCAAAAGCCTCTGTTGATGCAATTTTAACTAACCTGTAGTTTGACAAATAGCTTAACTAGATTAATAAGTTAATTAAAAGCCGAATCAATTGATTCGGCTTTTTTATTGCTACAATTCAATTGCAGTATTATGTTTTATAGTGCGTAATGAGATTGATGTATAGAACTTCCTTATATTTAAATCAGTATGAAATACTCGTTCAACAAAAACTTCATAAGCTTGAATATCCTGTACGCAAATAATTAGCATAAAATCATAACGCCCTGATATTTGATAACATTGTGTAACTTCATTTTGTTCAAGCATTGATTTCTTAAATTTATCATAAATATCCACCCTATCTCGTTCCATCTCAATAGAAACGATGATCGTCATTTTATTACCCGCTAAATGTGGATCTATAATCGAGACATCGCTGGCGATAATACCAGATTCGCGTAATCGTTTAACACGCTTTAGACAGGCCGGCGCAGACAAGCCGACTTTTTCCGCAAGCTCAATATTTTTAATACGATTATTTTTTTGCAATCGCATTAAAATGGCACGGTCAATTCTATCGATTTCCATTATTTCTCCAGTGGCAAAAATTACAGCTAAAAATTTCTTTAAAAAATAAATTAAGAAATATAAACAAACAAAAACAACTAACTTCAAAATATATATTAATCATTATTGGATATCCTATAGTAAATAAAATTCAAGGGAAGACAAATGTTAATAAAATACTATTCATCTATTACTCATTTTTTTAGAGAATTAATCATCGATATTTTTAATGTCACTTTTACATTATTTAAAATAATGATCCCGATTTTAATATTAATTAAGATCATTGAAGAATTAGGTGGCATCGTTTTATTAAGTGAATTGCTAGGTCCCTTGATGGAACTAGTCGGCTTACCCGACAGTATGGGATTAGTCTGGGCAACCACCCTATTAACTAATATCTATGGTGGATTAATTGTTCTAGTGAGCATTGATGTCACGCTCACCGTTGCACAAGCATCTATTTTAGGTAGTATGATGTTGTTAGCACATTCCCTCCCGATTGAAGCAACTATTGCGAAAAAAGCAGGCGTTAGTTTATGGGTTACTTTGTTGTTAAGAATAGGTGGCAGTTTATTATTAGCATGGATATTACATTTAACTTATCAAACAACCGATATGTTAAACCAACCTGCACAAATGTTTTGGTCTCCTGAAGTAACCGAAAAAAGTACTTATTTGGTTTGGGCAATAGGACAAATAGAAAACTTATTCATGGTGTTTTTAGCCATTTCAATCTTATTATTCTCTTTAAAAATACTAAAACTATTAGGCATTGAAAAATTAATGGCAATACTACTGAAACCTTTTTTGTATTTACTAGGTATCAGTAAAGAAGCAACAAATATTACTATTATTGGTGCAACGTTAGGATTGTCATTCGGTGGAGGTTTATTAATTAATGAAGCTCAAAAAGGACATGTTGCCCCTCGAGATGTTTTTACTTCGATCATGTTATTAAATTTATTACACAGCTTAATCGAAGACACCTTACTTATTTTATTAATCGGTGCAGATTTTAATACTATATTTTGGGGACGATTAATTTTTTCAGTATTAGTTATCGCCTCACTCGCCGCAGTGGTTAGAAACCTATCTCCCATATTCTGTGAAGGTTATTTATATCGAAGCGTTGCACGAAAATTATAACTCCCATGGCTGAGAGTTATAATTTGAATGGTAATAGTTTTTAGGGGCAACTTGCTTAAATCATAAAGAGCATAAAGGTTTAGTTTTATTATTCTTAGTTAATTTATTAAACTCATTTTGTAGGTTATTAATGCGGGTTTCATTGGAAGGATGAGTTGATAGAAACTCTAACGGCTCACTTCCACCAGCAGCAACAGCCATGTTTTTCCACAACTCAACACTTTGTGTCGCATCAAATCCAGCCTCATGCATTAAATGTAAACCTAATATATCTGACTCAGATTCTTGAGCTCGACCATAAGGCATAATCACACCGTATTGTACGCCTAAACCTAATGCAGTCATTCCAATCTCTTGGTACTCGGTACTTTGTAAAGCAACTTGCCCTAGTTGCGTGCCATAACCTGCTAATTTACTTGTCGATAACCTTTCATTGGAATGGTTTGCTTGTACGTGAGCAATTTCATGGCCTATTACAGCAGCGAGCTGATCTGCATTTTTAGCAACTTTTAATAAGCCCGTATAAACGCCAATCTTGCCACCAGGTAAAGCAAAAGCATTCACTTGGTCACTATCAAACACAACAACTTCCCACTGTTCGAAATCTGGTTGTTTACCTAATGTAGAAGTAATACTTGTACTAACACATTGCACATAAGCATTTGTTTTAGGATCTTTATTAATGGTTTGTGTTTTTTTCATTTCTTCAAATGATTGCACGCCTAGCTGTGACATTTCAGCCCCACCAAATAACAAAACTTGATTACGCCCTGTCGGTGATGAAGTCACGCAAGCAGCTAAAAGAAGAGAAGTACTTAACAAAGAAGCTTTAAATAATGAGATATTCATATTAAATCCATTTAACAAAAAATAGTCTCATTATATCAGGCTATAAAAAGAGATTAACTAATATTCTTTTATATTAGTTCGACAATGGTTGATGCCAATGTTTACAACTAGGTAAATACATCACAGCTAATAAAATAACAGCGCCACCACCAATCATTAAAGAAGTCGCATAGGGAGCTGCAAAATCAGTTTGTTGCAATAAGCCCGCTAACACAGCTGCACCTGCCATTTGAATACAACCTAACATTGCACTGGCTGTGCCCGCACGCTCTGCGAATGCATCTAACGCTAACGATGTTGCAGGACCCAATATCAAAGCAAAACCAATGCATAATGCTAACATTGGTAACATAAAATAAAGCCCAGCTAATAATGCATTAGCCACAGGTAATTGTTGCACAGCTAATTGAAGTAAAGCAGAAAGTATCATTAACCAAAGAGCCAATAAAATGGTTTTACGATTACCCATTTTTTTAATCACTTTAGGTGCGATAAAACAAGCAGCGATATTAATCAGTGCATTTAAACCAAATAAATAACTAAAGGTTAACTCCGATAGACCTAAATGCTTAATAACCCAACTCGGTGCGTAAGAAACATAAGTCACGATCGAGGCCATTGAGATCATACAAACTACTGCATAAAAAACAAAATTAGTATTATTCAACACTGGTTGGTAACGAGCCCAACGATATAAAGCACCACTACTTTTTGTATTACTTGGTCGTGTTTCGGGTAATTTAAATATCACAATGAATAACACCAAAATAGCAAACAACATCATAAATATAAAAGTCGATCGCCAACCAAATTGTAATGCTAAGAAACCACCTAGCGTCGGTGCTAAAGCAGGAATAACACAAATAACGCCATTTAAATAACTATAATAATGAGCACTTTGTTGCATGTTAAAACTATCTCTTACAGCACTAAACACAACAATCGAAGTTGCACAGGCAGCAATGCCTTGTAGTACTCGAGCGAGTTGTAAGTATTGAAAATCCACCACCATCGCGGCAAATAAACTACTTGCGATATAAAGTAAAATACCAAATAAAGCGATAGGTCGACGACCAAAACGATCAGCTAAAGGACCTATCAATATTTGCCCAATTCCCATAGCCAGAATAAATAACACTAATGTGGATTGCACTTGTGTGTCAGAAACTGAAAACTCCGCCGCCATTTCAGGCATAGAAGGTAAGTAAATATCAATAGCCAGTGGGCTTAATACCACCATAATCATTAAAACAGGTAATAACTTGCGGGTCATAACAATCTCATTTTGAAGAATAAACTGAACTGAGTAAAACTGAACAGCTATAAAAATAAACTGCACAGGTAAATAACAAACGCAGTGTAAATCAGCTATGATATGAACAGAAATGGTATTAATTCAGATCTTAATTTCCCTACAGGAATATCTATGAATATTGATAAACTGATGCGCATCGACTTAAACTTATTAGTTGTTTTGCAAGTTTTGTTAGAAGAAGAAAGCGTGACACGAGCAGCCTCTCGCTTAAACTTGAGCCAATCAGCATTAAGTAAAAGCCTCAATCGGTTACGGTCAAGTTTACAAGACCCTTTATTTAGCAGGACCGCACATGGTTTAAAACCAACAACGCATGCTTTATTACTACAACAAAAGTTACCAGCGCTATTACAGAATTTATATCATCTGACTCAAGCCCCTAGCTTTGACCCAGAAAGTAGTGACAGGCATTTCTCAATTAGTATGTTAGAAAGTGCTTATGCAACCTTATTACCCTGCTTTATCGGACCATTACTACAACAAGCTAAAAACCTGCATCTTGATATATTAAGCTGGAAAAAAGGATCTATGCAGGCACTACAACAAGGAAAAATGGACTTTGGTATTAGTGCATTAGACTTTTATGAGGATCAACGCTTAGATACTCAAAAATTACCCGATGGCATTGAACATTCAGTATTATTTAATGATCATCAAACCTGTTTAGTGCATGAGAACCACCCTATTTTACAGGCAGTAGAAGATGGAACATGGAACCTTGACAGTTACCTGCAACAAAAGCATATACAAATAGTATGCGAAGGTAATAAATGGTGGGCATTAGATTACTTTCTAGAGAAGCAAGGTAAACAACGTAACATTTTAAGTACTCTGCCAGATTTTTATGGCGGTGCTAGCCTTTGTGCTCATAGTGATTTAATTTTCACATTACCCTCAAGCTTTGTCGCCCATGCGCAAAAGTTATATCCACTAAAGCAGATCCCCTTACCTTTTGCTTTTTCTGAAATGGCCTATGTCTTGATCTGGCATCAACGTAATAACGATGAGCCGGGACACCAATGGGTAAGAGAAATGATATGTAATAGTGTAGATAGTACCTTTGGTAATTTATAAGGTTAAAATTAAGAAACTTAAAGTTAAAAAGCTAAAAACAAAAAAGGCGCTAAATGCGCCTTTTGTTACATCTGAATAAACCTTAAAGTTAAAGGTTAACTTTTTCAATCCAACCGAACTTATCTTCACGTAAGCCATATTGAATCCCAGTTAATTCATCGTATAAATTACGAGAAACTTCGCCTGCTTTATTATCATTAATGAAATAATCTTCATCTTTCCAGCATAATTGACCAACAGGAGAAATAACTGCTGCAGTTCCACAACCAAATGCTTCAGTGATTTTTCCACTTTTAATATCAGCTAAAATAACTTCGATATCCAATTGCTCTTCTGCAATGGTATAACCTAATGTTGGCGCCAATTGTAGAATCGAGTCACGCGTAATTCCCGGTAAAATACTACCGCTCAATTTAGGTGTCACAATATGGTCACCGTAAACGAAACAAATATTCATTGCGCCTACTTCTTCGATATATTTACCGTGTATTGCGTCTAACCAAAGTACTTGTGAGTAACCTTTTGCAGCCACGTCTTCAGACATATATAAACTAGCCGCGTAGTTACCGCCCGTCTTAGCTTCACCAACACCACCAACAACTGCTCGGCGGTATTTATCAGCAACGTAAACGGAAACAGGCGCAAAGCCATCTTTAAAGTAAGCGCCTGCGGGACCTGTAATGATAAAGTGTAAATATTTATCACTTGCACCTAAACCTAGTTTTGCACCGGTTGCGATCATAGTGGGACGAATATATAAAGAGGTTCCATTTTTTTCAGGGACCCATTTATTATCAATTTTCAATAATTCGATTAATGCTTTCAGATGAAACTCAATATCAACTTCAGGCATCACCATACGCGCAGCAGAACGATTAAAACGTTTAAAGTTTTCACGAGGACGGAATAAATTAATTTCGCCTTTTTCATTACGGTAGGCTTTTAGACCTTCGAAAATTTCTTGGCCATAATGTAAAACCGATGCAGACGGATCTAGTTGCAATGATTGATAAGGCTTGATTTCCGCATTTGTCCATTTTGAATCTACATCATATGACTGTGTAAACATATGGTCTGCAAATACTTCACCAAAACTAAATTCTTCTGGACACGCGTTGCGCTCTGAAACCGCTAACGGTTTGATATCAATTGACATGTAAATCCCTTCTTGTATCTAAATGCTTTGCGAAAAATAATGAAAGCCTATGCGTTATTATGTATCTGTCGGCCGAACTGTGATTTTAAAAAATAATCGACAATACATCCACACTTCTTTTACAAATTAAGCGTTATTCAATGAAAATAAACGAATTAACTTAAAAATTACACTGAAATACTTATAACAAACAAAAAAGTAGATTAATTGTAGGTAGTTTTAATAAAAATTAAGCGAGACACTCTTTGATATAAACAGCAAGATACTCAATACAGGATTGAATATGCTGTTCATGTGTTAGACCACTTTTAACTCTAGGCTTAAAGTCATGGTCACCGTCTTTTAACCAACACCACTTAATAGTTGAAGGTAATGAATAACTCACGACATCATCATAATCACCGAGTTTATCTCGAGAACCTTGGATAATCGCTAAAGGTTGAACAATATGAGGCAGATGCTCAATTCGCAACTTTTCAGGTTTACCTTGAGGATGGAAAGGATAGCCTAAGCAAGCGACTCCTTTTACATTTTTAATACTTTCAGGATCGGATTCAGCGGCAACTAAGCTTGCCATCCGCCCTCCCATGGATTTCCCGCCAATCACCAGAGGTTGATCGAACGACTGAATCAATTCAAGAAACTGCTTAATTAAATGCGGTGCACGTTCAGGTGGACGGCGACTTCCCGTATCGACACGCTGTTGCATATAATTAAAATTAAAGCGCGCAACACGGATCCCTTTTTCAGCCAAACCTTTGCTGACTTTTTGCATAAAATCCGACGTTAATGGTGCACCAGCACCATGTGCAAAAATAAACAAAGGGCCTTGTTCTGGGCCATCAAAAACAAGCGTCATAATGTTCCTTAATTATTTTTATTTATACAATACAAAATGTAAATTGATGCTATACAGTTCAATTACTTATTAGATACAATCCAATAATCTCATAATTAAAATCAGCATAAAATTGGAAAATAGTATGGCCAACAGTAATATTAAAAAATGCAGTCTAGAGCAAGTTGAGACGTTACGTAATTTAGCCATTGAAACTTACTATGAAACTTTTTCAGATACAAATAGTGAAGCACTATTGCAGAAGTACTTTCAAGAATCATTAAATATTGAAAAGTTATCGGCTCAATTACAAGAACCTCACTCTGAATTTTATTTCATCTATTCAAAAGCAGATAAGCAACAAATGACGCCAGCTGGCTTTTTAAAATTAAACATTGATGATGCGCAAACAGATGTAATGGACTCGACAGCATTAGAAGTTGAAAAAATTTACATATTAAAGGCTTTTCTATCTCAAGGTTTAGGCAAGCAAATGATGAATTTCTCCATTGATCGAGCGATCCAACAAGATAAAAAATATCTTTGGTTAGGCGTTTGGGAGAGTAACTTCCCCGCACTCGCTTTTTACAAAAAGATGGGCTTCGAACAATTTGGTGCGCATGATTTTGATATGGGTGGCGATATACAAACAGACCTAATGTTTAAAAAAGTACTCTAGCAGTAAATACTCGTTAATATTGTATAGACGCTTAAACGTTCTCAGGGATAACAGCTAATTTGGTGCGTATAAAGTCGCTGTGATTAACATAAATTAAAGCAGCTACTTTACGAATTAGCGCTTCTTCCATTAAATCTAATTCACCATCAGCATAAGCCACTTCCCACATTGCCTTGATTAAAGCAATGCGCATTTCATAGTCTAAATCTGTTAATTTCGAGGTAAAGTCAAACACAGAGTTACTTGTTTTGACTTCTTGCATAGCGGCTTTCAATAGCTCAGCAGCTTTTGCTTGATCTATATGCACTAACTTCTGAAGCGTGTGTATTATTGCAAGCTCCTCTTCCGCTGCGTGATTTTCATCAGCAATACAAACTTCACACAATAAACAAACAATCGCTAAAGTATTGTCATATTCAGGACTTTCTTCAACAATAAAGGAATTTAATAATTGTTTAATTTTAGTGATCATATAAAACCTATGAAATAAAAAGAGTGTTTCTTAAAGACCGCAATCTAATACGTTTAGTTCACCCTAATAGATAATGTTTAATCTACTCGTTTAAGCATCAACTGACATTGATGCTTAGATAGTCACGAGTATTAATCGGAGATGAATAAGGTTGGTATACGTTTAAAAAATTATTCAGGATCAGCCATTCTATCTAAACGGTCTAATTCTTCTTCACGGGCAGCATTAATTTCATGTAGTACCATATCCACATCGGCACTCACTTCAGAATCCACAAACTTACCTGTTAAGACAGTTTTAGCTGTTAATTCACCTGCTTCAAAAATAGACCAGATTTCATCGCCGTAACGTGTATTCGCTAAACTAGGAGCAAACTGAGCGTAATACTGCCTCATATTATTAACATCTCTTAATAACATGTCTTTGGCATTATTATTTCCTGCAGCATCAACTGCTTGCGGTAAATCGATGATCACAGGACCATGTTCATCAACCAACACATTAAACTCAGATAAATCACCATGGATCACACCGACACTTAACATGCGCACCACATAATCCATCATTTTAGCATGGTCAGTTAATGCTTTATCTTCATCCATCGTCACGTCATTTAAACGAGGTGCGGCGAATCCTTCCGCATCAGTGATCAATTCCATCACTAATACACCACCAAAACAACCGTAAGGTGTAGGGACGCGAATACCTGCATCGGCAAACTTATACAGTGTATCAACCTCAGTATTTTGCCAAATCTCTTCCTGTTGTTCGCGACCAAACTTTGACCCTTTTTGCATCGCACGCGCACTTCGTCCGTTACGGACTTTACGACCTTCGTTATATAAAACCGCATTTTTAAAACTACGTTTACTGGCCTCTTTATATACTTTTGCACAACGAACTTCATCGCCACATTGTACAACATAAACAGTCGCTTCTTTGCCACTCATTAACTGACGTAGCACTTTGTCGACGATGCCATCATCAACTAAAGGTTGGATTCTTTTAGGTATTTTCATTTATATAATTAAGTTTTCTAATAGGTTGTTTGAGCAAATTAAATGATACTGAGTTTAAGAAACTGCGTAATGCAGAAACAATGAACTTGCCTAATACTATACAAAAATAAATAGATAAGCATTGTTTCTTTTTTATTCAACTCAGGATGTGTGAAATAGATTTTCATGGCGATGCAATTAAAGGCAGATAAGACAAATCAAATAGCCCTATCTGCATCACTGGTTATTTTTTATGGTTGCTATTGCTGCCAAACACATTAATTAAGGCGCCTAATATAATTAAAGAGCCACCAATAAAGGTCCAAACAGAAGGGATTTCATTAAAAAATAGTACGCCTAATATGGCAGAGAAAATAACTTGGACATAAGAAAAAGCACTCACTTTAGCTGCCACTTCCGTTTGCATTGCTTTGGTTAATCCCACTTGACCAACTTGAGTAAACAAGCCTACAAATAAAAGTAAAACTAATGCTTCGGCATCAGGCATAACAAAATTATCACCCAATAAAAGAAGTGATAACGGTAAAGCAATTAATGGAAAATAAAAGATAATCACAGAACTATCTTCCAGCTTACTTAACTTTTTAACAATCACATAAGCGGTACCACTTCCTAGCGCACCAATAAGCGCGACAAAGACACTTAACCAAGGTAAAACAACTTCGCCATCAAAAGATAAATTAGGTTTCACCATGGCCAATAAGCCTAGTAAACACAAACCAATACAAATTAACGTTGAGCGTTGCACCTTTTCTTTTAAAAACAAGAAAGCAAGAAGCGCAGTAAATACGGGATACATGTATTGAAGTAAAGTCGCTTCAGCCAAAGGCAAAGTTGTGACTGCATAGTAAACACACATTAGAGCGAAAGTACCTACGGTTCCGCGAGCAATCAATAATATTTTATTACTTCCCCAAACAGGTATCTTTTTACGTTTAATATCCAAATAACTAATAATTAACGAAACCAAACCACGCGCGGCAACAATCTCAAGCACAGGGATGTTGTGAGTACTGACTAACTTCACGCAAGCCGTCATCAAAGCAAAAGAAAAAGCCGACAACACCATAAAGCGTAAGCTAATTGGAATAGAAAGAAAGAATTTATAAAACATGACAACCTGATTTCAATTAAAAATTAGAATGAAAAAACGTTAATTAACAGTTAATGACACTTTAATTTGGCATAACTATTGGTGTTAACTTTTGCAAAAATTCAGCCAATGACTCGGCTAAGACTGCTTCTTGTTTTTTACCTAAGGTTTCAAGTTGTACTTGCCCTGTTTCATTCAAAATAGAAATCACCTGCATTTCATCACTGCAACTCGCAATGAACATGGAAGCTGGTTTTTTAAGGCGTTTTTGCATCATAAAATGTGCAATCATATTTTCTTGTAACATTTGAAAGTCTTGTTCATTCCACACTTGGATAAGTTCAATAGGATGACCTTCAAATTCACAGGCAATATGCTCACTGTAAGCAGTACAAAAAAGTGCTTCAATGGATGGATGTAAAGTGACTTCTAATGCCGCTTCTATATTACTAAAATCTACTTTTTCATCTCGCTTAGCTGCTTGCCATTGAATTTTATCATCAACAACACCCCCTACTTGGCAAGGAGAAATCCATTCAGGATCAAAATCAACAAGAGGTAAACTTTGAGTTGTAGACTCACATAATTGTTGATGTCGTTGATATAATGCAAATAGTTGTGTTTGGATCTCTTTATTCATACTCGAAAAAATTCTTCTTTTTAGTTACAATGTGTACATTGTAATGATTCGCAAAGCCTTGTCTTGTTTTTCTAGCGAATATTCCCTTTTAAATGAGAAATTTCATGCCTAATTCTACTTTATATAACCAAGATGACGCCTTAAAAGGATTATCCCTTGGTCAAGTCACCGAGTACAAATGTCACTATGACAACTCATTATTGCAAAGTGTCCCGCGTAGTTTAAATAGAAATGAATTAGATCTAGAAGCCAGCAATTTACCTTTCTACGGTGTCGACCTATGGAATATTTATGAGCTTTCTTGGTTAAACAAAAAAGGCAAACCTATGGTAGCAACAGGCGTTGTTAAGGTACCTTTTGATAGTGAGTTTTTAATAGAATCTAAATCATTCAAATTATATCTAAATAGTTTTAATCAAAGTCACTTTGAAAGTGTTGAGGCGGTACAAAGTACATTAATAGCGGATCTTTCCGCCTGTGCGAAGAAGCCCGTTGAAGTGAGTTTAAATGCAACATTAGATAATATAAATGATCAATTAGGCTCATTTAATGGTATCAATTTAGACGAATTAGATATTGAAGTTTCTGAATACCATTTATCACCTTCAATATTAGAAGGAGTAAGTGCGACAGAGACGGTTACTGAAACTGTCTATTCACATTTATTAAAATCAAATTGTTTGATTACAAGTCAACCGGATTGGGCAAGTATAGAAATCAGTTACACAGGTAAACGCTTAGATCATGAAAAGTTACTAAAATATTTAATTTCATTCCGTCAGCATAATGAATTCCATGAACAATGCGTAGAACGAATCTTTTGTGATTTAATGACTTACGCCTCATTAACATCATTAACCGTTTACGCAAGGTATACACGCCGAGGAGGATTAGATATAAACCCAATGCGCAGCACAGAGAAATCATTAACAATTTCTAATACTCGTTTATTACGACAATAATCATTGTTTAATAAAATACTATCAACGAGTAAATTTAAAAATAAGGATTTTTAATGGTTCTTTTTTCAAAAATTTTAAGCAATAAATTAACGCCCAATAGCGTTTTTTTAAGTAGTTTATTTTTAAGTAGTTTATTGCTGACTACCAGCCAACCTGTATCCGCGATTGAATTAATTGATGCAGTGATACCAGCTAAATTAAAAAACAGTTACAAAATGCGTCAGCTTCAACCTTTATCGTGCATTAAAACAACCACTACATTTATTGAAGAAGTTAAATTAATTTCCGCAGCAACCAATAGCACACCTCCCCCAGTTACCTTAGCGGATGCATTTGATACAGAGCAGCAATCATCAACGTCACGAAAAGCATCGCCCAATAACGCATCAACACAATTATTGGCCACCTGTTACTTCGAATTAGAAGATTACGAGCATAGCTTAGCGTTATTGATGCCGTTACTAAAAACACCTAGTGTCACTTCCGATGAAATTCGCACTTTAACGTTAATTGCAAATAATATCCCTGAGTCAGAGCGACCACAATTAAGTAATGAATTGCTCATAAACATGCTTAATAATTCGCTCTCTATCATTCAAAAAAGCAAAAACTTTGACTCAAAAAATTTAATTAATACGTTAAATTTAGGCATTGTAAAACTGGCGCTAGAAAGCAATCAATATCAACTCGCGAATACAGCGTTAACAAGAGCCCGTGAAAATATTAAAGAAATAAAAGATCCAGAATTAAATGCATGGTTAGCTTATTATTACGCGCATTATTACGACCAAATAAACCAGCATCAATTAGCGATCACTTATTTCCAAGCTGCAAACTCAATCGCAGATAGACTCGCTTTAACCAAGTTAAGTAGTTTAGTGAAAGGAAGCTTATCGGCATTGTACCAACAGAAACATCGTTATAAACAAGCGATTCACTTTGCCACTCAACGCGTTGACTTATTATTACACTCCGAAAACTACGTACAACAAGCAGATGGTTTATTAAAACTTGCCGTTTTAAAGCGTCAAAATAAAGAATATAACCAAGCATTAATTTATTTGTTTAATGCACTTGATTTAGTAGAAAAAAAGAATCGAACATTGGTTGCCAATATTTACTTAGAACTAGGCAGAAGTTACTCTTCTTTCCCTGATGAATTAGAAAAAAACACACGTTTTGCTCAAAAATATCTGCAAAATGCACGTAGACAATTCCAACGATTAAATAAATTAGAGCAAGAAACGGAAAGCATTCTTTTATTAGCGCAATTGAATATTCGCAATAAAGAGACTGGTTTAGCAATTTTACAATTAGAAGAAGTGCTTATACTCGCTAAAAACAAATTCCCAGAACTAAGAGTCGCGGCTTTTGAAATGTTAGCATTAGGTTATGAATTATCTGGCGATCATCAAAAAGCGAATTTCTATTTCAAAAGCTTCCATTCATTACAAAATACAATTAAGGAAAAAATATTTACCCTTCAACAATTAAAAATTGATGAGCAATTCCAATTAATTGAACAAACTCAACAAAAAATTCAACTAGAAACAGCCAACAATCAGTTGTTACTTAAAAACAATTTATTCCAAGATGTCGCTTACTGGGCAATTACTTTTTTCTTATTTGCTTTACTAGCGATTTTCTTTATTTTATTCCGTTATAAACGACTGATTAAACGAGAAAGAATCACGCGGAAAAAGATGCAGTTTCATCCTCGTTCTTTTTTATCTTTACACCAAGCTCAAATAAAAAATAACGACTTAGAATATCAAGGACACCCTTTATTTTATGCCTTGGTGCACATTCCTTTTTTAGATGACTTAAATGAATCTAAAGGCCTATTTAGAGCTGAAAAATTAGAAAAAACATTAGGCGAAACATTAATTCAGTTTTTCTCGCCTAATACACACGTTACCCAAGTACGAGACAATCAGTTACTCTTTATTTCAGAACAAGAGCATCATGGCGATGCCCAGCAGTTTGCTCAACATATTGCAGAATTTTTTCAAACCTTTGCTGAAACTCATGGTCTTAACAGAGAAATCTCAAGTGGTGTCGTTGCATTTCCATTTTTAAATAATGTTTCTAGAGCCATTTCTCCAGAACGAATGCTTAATCTAACGAGTTTAGCTTTATTTGGTGCTTGCCAGTTGCGTAAAAAAGCAAATGAAAGTAGCTGGTTAGAACTATATGCGATTGAAAAGATTCAACCAGCCTTCTTTGATGGCGATTTATGGTTGTTAGGTCAAGCCGGGATTCGAAATGGTATTGTAAAATTAAAATCGAGTCACTCTGGAATACCTATCAAATGGCCTGAGTTAAACAAATAAAAAAACAATGACCATGTTCCAAGGTCAATCATAAGAATAAAAAGGATTCGGTACATGGCGTCATCCCTTGCGTTAATTAAATTATTACAACAATTATTAAAGCGTAACTATCGACAGGACCCCTCTTTTGATAAATATCAGTTAAGATTTTTAAAAAAGCTGCAATCAAGTCCATCTGAAGGGACAGATATTGAGTTATTTGATGAATGTAATCAGCAACTTGAACTTATTCCAAATGACTTAGAAGAAAGCTTGTCAGAAGGCCGTTTAGTGGTTAACCAATCACAACTTCAACTTCTTCGTCTACAAGGTTTATCCACAGATCTGATTGATAAAGTGAAAGGTATGCAACAACAAAGCAAACCTTATACGCTTAAAGAACATCATATTGAGTTAAAAACACTGATCAAAATTTATCAGCGAGCAGTCATAGAATTAAATAAAAACAGTGAGACTGAAACGCATCCAGAACAGCCTAATATAGAGTCACTGAATGCCGAATTACAGCAATTAATCCTTGAATTAGATGTTAATAAAACTCACGCTAAAAAACTTGAAAAAATACGGGTTATATTAAGTAATCAAATGAATCCGTCAGCGCTGCCACATTATTGCTTAAGTATTATTAACATAATAATAGAAAGTACACGCGAGGAACGTCGCGCTTCGCGCCATTTTATGTATTCTTTAAATGATAGTTTAACTGAGTTTTATTTAAACTTTTCAAAAACAGCAAAAATGGCAAAAGTAGAGTTTAAAGAACAAGATGACGCATTTTCAAGCATTCAAGAACAGGCGATACGATTAAAAGAAAATAGTCAAAGTGCAAAGGATCTAGACAGTTTACGTAAAACGGTCACAGATTATGCTAATAACTTACAAAACCTGCTGAAAGAAAAAGATCAAAGAAATAAACAACAATTCCGCCATAAATTTCAAGGGATGGTTAGGCAGATTAAAGAGCTGCAAAATGAAACAAAAAGCTATCAACAAACGCTTAAACAACAAAGAAAACAAATGCATATTGATTTCTTAACTAAAATACCTAACCGAGCAGCATGGAGTGAACGACTTGAAATTGAAGTCAGTCGTTTTAAACGTCACCAAAACTCATTGATTATGGCGGTTATTGATATTGATTCCTTTAAAAAAATTAATGATACATATGGCCATTTAGCAGGCGATAAAGTGCTTAATGTGATCGCTCAAACGTTACAAAAATCAATTCGCAATACCGATTTTATCGCACGCTTTGGTGGAGAAGAATTTACCTTGCTATTGCCCGACACCTCACAAAAGCAAGCAACACAAGTGTTAGAAAAGTTATGTAAACTTATTGAAACTATTCCCTTTAAATTTAAAAAAGAAGCCCTTACTGTTACCGTTTCTATTGGATTTACTCAATATTCAATTAATGATGATATTGATGATGCATTTGGCCGTGCAGATAAGGCCCTGTACCATGCTAAAAATAATGGAAAAAACCAAGTGAACTTTATAGGTCGCATCGATAAATAACAGGACATCGCTGATATAAAGCCACAGTTATTTAAAATAATGCGTTATTAATGTCATTGTTTAACTAAAAAAGTGTATTTATAAATAGCATATTAGACTAACTCGGTTAATCTAAAGAAACACTTACAAGGAGAAGCCATGATTTCACATATTAGCCCAGTCGGTAGTATGGCGCTACTTTCTCAATTAGAAGTAAACCAACTTAAACACAGTGCCTCTTCGGAAATTTATCAATTATTTAGAAGTTGCTCTCTTGCTGTACTCAATTCAGGTAGCCACACTGATAGCAGTAAAGCTATTCTAGAAAAATATAAAGACTTTGATATCAATGTATTGCATCAAGAGCGTGGCGTAATTTTAGAGTTATTAAACCCACCTGAAGATGCTTACATTGATGGTCAATTAATCAAGGGAATGCAAGAGCATTTATTTTCTGTTTTAAGAGATTTACTCTATGTAAATACTCACTTACAAGAACTTGCACCAGCACAACTTGATAGCGGAAAAACGACAAGTTTAGTTTTCTCAATTCTTAGAAATGCAAACATATTACGAGCCGGACTCGATCCAAATATGGTCGTGTGCTGGGGCGGACATTCGATCAGTGATGTTGAATTTGCTTATACTCGAGAAGTCGGTAACCAATTAGGTTTACGCGAACTTAACATTTGTACAGGTTGTGGTCCTGGCGCAATGGAAGGTCCAATGAAAGGTGCTGCGGTTGGTCATGCAAAACAACGATTTAATGACAAACGCTACATTGGTTTAACTGAACCAGGCATTATTGCTGCTGAGCCACCTAACCCAATCGTTAATGAGTTAGTCATATTACCCGATATTGAAAAACGCTTAGAAGCTTTTGTTCGCTTTACGCATAGTATTATTATTTTCCCTGGTGGGCCAGGAACAGCCGAAGAGTTGCTATATATTCTCGGCATAATGATGCATCCAGATAATAAGAACCAACCTTTACCTATCGTATTAACGGGCCCAGCAAGTAGTGCAGATTACTTTAAAGCGATTGATGAATTTATTGCCAATACCTTAGGACCAGAAGCACAAGAACACTATCAAATTATTATTGATGATGCCCCTCTTGTGGCACAGCTTATTAAAAAATCAATGACCAGAGTGAAAGAGTATCGTAAAGCTATAGGTGATGCATATTCATTTAATTGGTCATTGAGAATTGATTCTGACTTCCAAGCTCCTTTTGTACCTAACCATGAAAATATGGCTAATTTAGAATTACATCGCGACCAGCCAAAAGAAAAATTAGCGTCGAATTTAAGACGCGTATTCTCAGGTGTCGTTGGCGGTAATATTAAAGATGAAGGCATTCAATCAATACAAGAAAATGGACCTTTCTTATTAACAGGCGAAAAAGACTTGATGCAACGAGTAGATAAACTATTAACTAGCTTTATCGATCAAGGGCGCATGAAGTTACCGGGAAGCACTTACACTCCTTGTTATAAGATTAAAGCCTAACATGAGTGCTTCATTACTTATCATAGATGCGATGAACCTGATCCGTCGCATCTATGCGGTACAAGAAAAACAAAATAAAAATAGCCAGTTTGCTTTAAGTGCAACTAACAACACAGCCTGTAATGCATTACAAAAAATGCTGAGAGCACATAATCCAAGTCATGTAATATGTGTATTTGATAGTCATGTAGAGAGTTGGCGACATCAACTATTAACTGATTATAAATTAGGTCGAAAACCAATCCCCCCAGAACTAAAAGCTTACTTACCGCAAATACAAGATGCTTTTTATGAAATGGGAATCGAATCTTTAATCACGGAACAAGATGAAGCCGACGACCTCATTGCCACATTGGCATTTAAAGTCACTGAGCGACAACAGCGTTGCGTGATAGTGTCAACAGACAAAGGGTTTTATCAGCTATTAAATGCCTACACCACTATCTACGATTACTTTCAATCCTTACATATGGATAACCGATTTATCGAACATAAATTAGGTTTAAAAATAGATCAAATGACCGATTATTGGGGTATTACTGGCATTAGCAGTAGCCATATAAAGGGTGTAGAAGGCGTTGGTAATAAAGGAGCTCTCGCCTTATTGCAGCAATATCAAAGCTTAGAAAATATACTAAACAGTGAAGAAAAAGACGATAAACGTTTACTAAAAGTACAACAACACAAAGAAGATGCCCTGCTCGCTAAACAACTTGTGTGTTTAAAAAAAGATATTGTATTAGGCTTTAATTTAAAAGATTTACGCTACCCAAAAAAATAAAATGACACCGATATTCCTTTTTTATTTAACTGTTAAAGTCCTATATAAAATGGGTTAACTATTTTATAAAAAAATAAATATAACAATAAATAACAATGGAATATCACTTTTATTGTTGCTAGATTAACAAACTTATTAACATACAACTCATGGAGTTTTAACTGTGAAAAAACTATTAATCCCAGCGGCAGTCGCCTCTATTGGTGCAGCTGCTTATCTATATCAGCAATATGAACAAGCTTACAATGTATTAGATTATGTTCCCGCTGATACTGTTTTATTCGCAGGTGCTTTAAAACCAGAGCCAATTAGAGACTATCTTGCTCTTGCCGAAAATTACTCCACAGCAGAAGATATTCAACAATTAGAAAACTTATATGGCACAGCAGAAGATGCTACTCCTGCTAAGAAATTTTTGTTTAGCTTGCTCACCGAATACCAAGCTTTAACGACAGATCCAGAGCAAATGATTAAAACGTTTGGTCTAGGCGAAACAGTTCGAAGCTATGTATACACATTAGGTTTATTACCCGTTGCAAAAATTGAAATTGCAAACCCACAAGCTATCTGGGATTTGTTAGATAAACACGAGCTCGAAACAGGGTTTTCACACGAAGACGGTATGTTCGGTGAAATGGCTTATCGTATTTATCGTGTGACCTCGCCAGAAGAAGAAACACCACTTGACCTTATTATTGCTCAAAAAGATGGATTCTTAACCATCACCTTAAACACTGAGCTATTAGGCTCAGAAAAATTATTAGCTATCGCTCTGGGTTTTGACAAACCAGAACATTCATTAGCCGATGCAGGTACCGTTTCAGATATAGTTAAAAAACATAAATTCTCTCAACAAGGTGTCGGTTTCCTTAATCACGTGGCGATCATTGAAGGGATCACTGGCGTAAAAAACAGCCTGCTTGCAGAGCAATTAACCACTCTTTCAGAGCAAAGCAACAGCCAACCATTTGCCATGCTACAAAACCAAGTATGTCAGGCTGAATTTACTTCAATCGCTCACAACTGGCCACGTACTTCCTTTGGTTATACACAAATGGATGTAACAGCAGAAGAAGCGACTATTGGGCTATCTTATGTGATCGAGAGTAAGAGCCAAGTAATATTAAGCGCCTTAAAATCATTACGTGGTTTTATTCCTAGTTATGCTCAAGACTTTGAAAACAATATTGCATCGGTTTCTCTTGGATTAGATGTGAGTCAGTTATCAAGTTCATTAACCGCTATTTGGAATGACTTACAAACACCTACTTACCAATGTGAACCTTTAAGTATAATGCAAGCTCAAATCAGTGAAGCTGGACAATCTATTGGCATGCTAGGTATGGCAACTAATATGGCTGCTGGTGTGAAAGGGATAAGTGCTGGTTTATTTGATTATGAAGTAAGTGAAGATCTAAACGGAGAGCCACAATTAGAATCTTTACAAGCAGTAGTGGCACTTCATGCCGATAGTCCTGAAACAATTTTCAATTCACTGAAAATGTTCTCTCCTGAATTACAACAAGTACAATTAACAACAGGTGGTGAAACAGTTTCATTAAATGAAATAGTACCTATTGACCCAGCATTAAACATCAATCCTCAAGTAGCAATAAAAGGTAATCATTTAGTTATTTTTAATGGTGACTTAGGTAAACAAGCCGCTGAAAAGTTAGCAACTGAAAAGCTTTCAGCAAATGGTCTTTACCAAACATCTTTTGATATCGAACGAATCTTTACTCCTCTTATAGATGTTATAAACGCATCTGGAGAAGACGTACCAGAAGATCTGATGATGTTATTAGACTACAACATGAATATGAATATGAACTTAGACATTAATGATCAAGGTATACGTTTTGATACCGTGATCAAAACTGAATCGACTAAAGATATCAAATAAGTTTTAGCTTCATTAAATAAATCTAAACTGGTTTCGGCCAGTTTTTTTTGATCTGAAACTAGTCGACTAAAGTTAATCTTGTTTTGGTACTAGCTAATCCAAGTAATTATTTTTATACTTGCACCCATTTTATGCTGACTCGTAAAACACTCACCAGTCAAAACAAACCACCACAACTTATTCTACTAATGGAAAAATTATGTTAGAAAAATTATTTAAACTAAGCGCAAACAACAGTAATGTGAAAACAGAAATTGTTGCAGGCTTTACTACCTTCTTAACCATGGCGTATATCATTTTTGTTAATCCATCAATGTTATCTGCTACCGGTATGGATTCTGGCGCTGTTTTTGTAGCAACTTGTTTAGCAGCTGCAATCGGTTGTTTTATTATGGGCTTCTACGCTAACTACCCTGTTGCACTAGCGCCAGGCATGGGCTTAAACGCTTTCTTTTCATACACAGTTGTTTTACACCTTGGTTATAGCTGGCAAGTCGCATTAGGTGCTGTTTTCCTATCGGGTGTTTGTTTCACACTATTAAGCTTATTTAAAATACGCGAGTGGATAATCAACTCAATTCCATTACCAATGCGTAAAGGGATTGCAGCGGGTATTGGTTTATTCCTAGCATTAATCGCTCTTAAAAATGCGGGAATTGTCGTTGCTAACCCAGCAACATTAGTTAGCTTAGGCGACTTAACCGCATTACCAGCAGCATTAGCTTGTTTAGGTTTTATCGCAATAATCGCGTTAGCACATTACCGTGTTAAAGGTGGCGTGATGATCGCGATTCTAGGCGTAACTGTTATCGGTTTAATCATGGGTGACGTTCATTATGCAGGTATCGTTTCTATGCCTCCAAGCATTGCACCTACTTTTATGCAAATGGATATAGCTGGTGCTTTTAACGTAGGTATGATCAGCATTATCTTCGCATTCCTATTTGTAGATTTGTTCGATACATCAGGCACATTAATCGCCGTTGCAGATAAAGCAAAATTATTAGATAAAGAGGGCAACCTACCTCGTTTAAACCGTGCTCTATTAGCGGATAGTGGCGCTTCAATTGCAGGTTCAGTATTAGGTACATCGACAACAACAAGTTATATCGAAAGTGTGTCAGGTGTTGCTGAAGGTGGTCGTACTGGTTTAACAGCCGTTGTGGTTGGCGTGTTATTTCTATTAGCCCTTTTCTTTGCACCGTTAGCAGGTATGGTTCCAGCTTACGCTACAGCAGGCGCGTTATTATATGTTGCAGTACTAATGGTTGGCGGACTAAAAAGCATCAACTGGGATGATATTACAGAAGCAGCACCGGTTGTAATTGTAGCGATCATGATGCCATTAACATTCTCAATCGCAAACGGTATTGCAATCGGTTTTATTGCTTATGCAGCAATCAAAGTAGCAAGTGGTAAAGCAAAAGAATTAAGCGCAAGCGTTTGGTTCTTAGCGGTATTGTTCTTGATGAAACTGATTTTCTTTCCAGGTTAATTTAAGTCGTTAAAGATAAAAATTAAAAACCCCGCTTTATGACGATAAAGCGGGGTTTTTCTTTATAAAAGCGCTCAAGTAAAAACGAATTACTCAGAGAAACTCACAATATTCTGCACCACTTTTTCTAATAAACATTGGCGCGCTTCTACACTTGCCCAAGCGGTATGAGGTGTCACAACAAGTCGATGCGATGCTTTTATTGATAAATAAGGATGTTCAGCCAACATAGGCTCTTCCGCTAATACATCCGTTGCATGATAAAAGTCCTGCTTATCCAAGGCTTCAGCCATGGCTTGTTCATCAATAATACCGCCACGGCCTAAATTCATGATCACCGCGCCCGATTTTAATAACTTCAATTCTTTCATCGCGATTAAATTTTCTGTTTGTGCATTTAATGGCGCATGAATAGAAATAACATCACATTCACTTAATAAACTTTCTAGGCTTATTTGAGGAATACTTTGTTGTGTATTCTTCCCAGAAGTAGAGTGATAACAAACATCGCAACCAAATGCATTAGCAAGCTCAGCAACTCGTTGCCCTATTTCGCCAAAACCAATGATGCCCCAACGTTTGCCTTTAAGTTCAAAAAAAGGACGTTCAATATGTGTAAAAACAGGGCTATCACACCATTGCTTTTGACTAATATAATTATCGTAATAACGACTTTGATGCATTAATTGAAATAACAAAGAGAAGGTAGATTGCGCAACGCTTTCAGTAGAATAACCCGATACATTTTTAACGGTGATCCCTGCTTTCTCTGCCGCGATTAAATCAACATTATTAGTCCCAGTTGCAGCAATACAAATCAACTTTAACTGTGGGTTATCTTTCATATGTTGCGCAGTGATCAACACTTTATTAGTGATCACAACATCTTGCCCAGTTAGCCTTTCGGCCGTTTGATCAGCATTGGTGGTTTGAAAAACACTTAATTCGCCAAGATGATCAAAAACAGAAAGATCACTATCGCCCATGGTTAATGCATCTAAGAATACTATTTTCATCTTTATTCCTTCTCTCTATTGCAATCTAAAGTTAAAATTAGAATGAGTTTAAATCAATCAAGCTTAACAAGCTTTTCAGTTTCTGTTTGATAATTAACTTGATAAAACTCTTCTGCGCCAAGAAATATTTTAAATTTAACCTCATCCGCTTTAGCTACTTTTTCAAACATAGATGAGTTTATTATTTTTTCGCAGAGCATAAAGAAATTATTCTCTGCAGATTTCATTAAGCGAGTGAAAGCAAAACCGATATCTAAATCTAAATATGAAGAAACCTCATATTGCTCCTCTCCTGAAAAAATCAAAGTGGTCTTCATCGCTTCACTAGAAAACGTAACCTCTTCCAACTTCGTTAATGCATGTTCAATAATACTCTTATTAAGATAATCAAGCACCACTGCCGTTGCTTGCTCTAAGCTATAATCAAATTCATCTTTAACTCCATTTAAAGGCTCTCCAACCATATTGTCAAAATAACAAAATTGAAATCCTTCTCGTAATGGTAACGATAAGAAAGCAGTATCAGTTTTTAATTCTTCATAAAATGCTTCTACAGCTTCACAGATTAACTTCATTTCATCATAATCAAACACATCAAATTCGGACAAATCAATATTATTTTCATAGGGAAAACTCCATGGGAACTCCTCAAGTTTCCATTTAGCAAATGTAATAAAAGCACCATAATTATCGAACCAAAAAATCATTGAACCAATATTTTCACCATTGATAGCTAATGGAACCATCTCATCAACCTGTTCTTTTAATTGTTTAATCAGTGATTTTTTGCGTTCCATGTTTTTTCCTCTTTCTATAATTAACCCTAAAATACATTAATTTATGTTAACTCTATAGTTAATTTTAATATCCTTATAAAGCGCATTGCTGAAAAAATAAAGAAATGAACTGAAATAACACTTTACAAATCAAACCTTAATGCAGATAATTAAATGATAATAAATATCATTAAGATTTAATCAAAAATAAAAGGTTAAAAAATGGCAGCATGGCAACAATTTATGAATCAAGGTAATCACTTATTTACCCATCAAAAATGGTGCGATGCATTAGGTTATTACAACAAAGCAATCACCCTATTAGAAAATTCAATAACGACTGAAAATGCTGATATACAACAAGTCATTCAAGGTTGGATATGCGGTTATCATAATGTTGCTACAACTTACGAGCAACAGGGGCTAATCAAACTTAGCCGTGATGCTTTAGTTAAACCATTCAAACAAATGTTAGCTCTTTCTTGTAATCCAAAAGCATCACAGGAAATGCAATTAACAGCTAGTTCAGCATTAAAAATGACACTTCCACCACTCTTAGAATTTGCTAAAAACCATCCTAGTGAATTTAAATTTATCAACCAAGTTGTAGAGCAACTCAATACTTATGACCAATTAGGTCATTCATTACATTAATTTAGAGGTAAATAATGTTCAAAAATTTAAAACAAAAATGCGCGTTAGTTTTTTTGAGTGCAACACCCTTAAGTGCCTTTGCACATGCCGGACATGACCATCATTCTAATTGGTCTTTTTTAATTCATGCAATATGGCTAGCTCCCATTATATTAGTGGGCTACATCATTATGAATGTAATGAAAAACAAAAAATCACCATCCAAGGGGAAATAGAATGTTACATACTATGATGCAATATTTAGATAAAAAAAACGCATTCAACACGGTATCTGCACACTGTGATATTCCTTGTAAAATCTATGATCCAAGTGCTGCACAGATTGCCGTACTAACCATTATTCGAATGGTTGATCTGATCAATGAGCTAAAAGAATTACAAACAGCAGACATAATAGACCTTACAAGTATGTCAGAATTACAGCGTTTAATTGCTCAAAAAGAAGAGCATGGTATTAAAGTCAAACAAGAAATCACAACCATTTGGGGGGATTATATCAAAGCGCCACAGTTAGCCGCATTTCCTGAGTTACATGAATTAACGCATTCAATTATGTTGTTAAGTTCAAAGGCAAAACAAACCATAGATAAAGAAATAAGCTTAGCTTTACTAGAAAAAGTGAATCGTTTTGCTGAAATATTTTGGGAAACGAAAGGCGTCAAAACTTACACTGCGACTTGCCCTTATCCTCCTCAACAAGACGTTGTTTATCCTGATTTAAAAGGCGCTTAATTTTTGTTAAGTATTAATAAAGTTGTCGGAAAAAGTATGTCTCCTCATATTCCACACGGCAGCTATCTTATTTTTCATCATCTAATTTTTTCTCGTTTATTAAAACGAGGAAAAATAGTTAAAGTAAAACACCCTACTTACGGATTAATTGTAAAAGAAATAATTGAAATTGATCATCAAGGCCGTTATTGGCTTGAAGGATTAGATATAGATAGCATTAATACGCTTGAAATGGGGGCGATTGATTTAAACATGATCACTGGTATTGTTGCTTTTACTATAAGAAATAAACACAACGTGAGAAAAACACTATAATTTTAAATAATTGTTATTTTTCACCAAAAATATACTTCCCATTAATCACCTCAACATTAGGAGGTTGTTTATGTTCATTAAAATAATCGTAACCTTCTTTAAGGTTTAACCAAAATGGGTACCATTGATTGCTTTTATGTTTTGCTAGCGTTTTATCATCAAGCTTAAAGGGGAATGAATGGACTCTAAAAAAAGGTTGACCAGACTTTAAGGCCGCAGCAGCCAATGCATATATTTCATCAACATAATCATCCGTGATTGCGTAACAACCAATTGAAACACAATTACCGTGAACCATTAATGCGCTACCCGTGCGGCCGTGAAAACGATCGTATCGATTTGGATAACCTAAATTAAACGCAAGGTGATAACTGCTCCACGGATTTAAACGCCTAGCATTTACAAAATAAAAACCTTCAGGACTTTGATTATCACCTTCTCGTATTTTCGGCCCTAAATTTCCAGAAAAATAACAAATATCGTAATCTTTAAAATGAACATATAGCCCATTTTTAGATTCAACCCAAACCTCTAGAACACCGGGATCTTTAAAAATACGAATGAAAATAGGGGCGCCGTATTCTAAATCTAATGCAGACAAAGCTTGTTTTAAAGGTAATTCAACACGTGCAATCGCCCTTTCCGATCTCGCACTACTTGGAATTTCAGCAGCAAAAGATTGAAAACAGAAACAAGCTGAAATCAGCAATAGAATAGATTTTAATTTATTCATAGGATTTATAGCACACAAGTATTTCTACATTTAAAAGAGTTTAAACCGCATTAACATAAGCTAATACGGTGGCTTGTTCAAAATTTACTTATTATTTTCAGGAAGGCTTGTTGCAAACCCCACACCACCAAACACTAGTATATTTGGGATAAATTCACACTCAGCGCAGAACTCAGGTGTGTTTTGTCGTGTGACAGCAAGACGAGCATTAGTTCCCATCACAAAATGAGCGCCAGCCGTTTCTGCGTATTCAAGTACATTAGATTGAGGAGTACGGAAATTCATAGTAAAAGTATTACCGTATTTCTTTTTCCAGCCATTCATAATTGAATGCTCACCAGTATCTTCATAACCCGCAATAATCAATCCTGACTTAGGATCAGCTATCGCAGCCAGAATCTCTTCGGCGGAATTCAATTTCATAGTGGGATCTTTAAAAGGTGTGCGCGTCCGTACAACAGACATATTTAAAGGGTAGTAAGCAGGCGACATATAAGAAAGTGCTTTACGACGAGCATTAATGGCATAAGCGCCGCCGATAATATCGTAACAATTTTCAATTGACCCCGTATTGAGCTTAACGCAATCTTGATCGTTATCAGTGGCTAACCACTTATACATATCGTTATTACCGACTTTACTGGTGTACTCAACCCAATCCAGTTTAATATTTTTATTGTAGTGAGCGTTTAATTTATCTTGAATAATAGCCCAATATTCAACAGAAAGGCCAATCGGCTCATTATCTTTACCCGGCATAGACCAAGGTGAACCAACGGCGATCCATCCCAGTCGTAAGGTTTCAGTATCAAGCACACGTTGCAATAACGAGCCTTTTTCAATACTGGTTGGATATTTATAATCAGTTGAATTAACGAGAGATTTATCATTATTAAAATCAGGAACAGGCATTCCATAATTCGCTAACACTTGCAAATAACGAGCATCTTCTATTGCTTCCCCCATTGCTGCTGACATAGCTTGATGAAGTGCCTCCGATGCATTAACCGTTGTAGCACAAACGGTTGCAGTTAACATTGTTGAAGCTATTAATACTTTTTTAATCATGTTATTTCCCTAATTTACATTATAAAAATGATCAATGAAGAAGTCGCTTATAAAGACCTTATTATAAAATTGAAGTGGCAGTGAAATTATCTTTCTTTAATTTAAGGTAGCTGAATTATAGATTCTGACAACTAAATAACATCTTTCAGAAATGATTAAAGGAAGCAGGTTCTATTCATTAAATTTATACTCACGTTTAATTTCTACAACCTGAACAGTGTACGACTCATACCATTTCTTACGACCAGCATCTTGCGCGAGTGAATGTTCTGAATCGCTTTTCCACTGTCTAATCGCTTCTTCGGTTTCCCAATAAGAAATGGCAATTTCTTGGTCACCTTCAGTGACGGCAATAAAATCGAGACAGCCGTATTTTTCAAATGCGAGTTCACGCATTCTAGCGACTGTTTTACCGTATTCTTCATCTTGAATACCAGGTTTTGCTTTAAAGATAACTGCAAACATTGGGGTTCCTTAATCAGTCTAGGAGATGCCTGACTTTTAAATCAATAAACGTGTAGGGAGCAAGTATATTAACATCATTATATAGCCTAGCTACTCTGCAATCTCTGTATTCCAAGAAGTTACACTTTATGTTTATATCGTTCTACCATATCTTTATGGCTTTCAGTTTCATCAACTCCAGAAACTAAGAATAAGGCATTAGCAGATTGATTTTTGTTCCATACCCTGCATATTTAGCGGGCATTTAAGACTCTCTTAATAATGTCACATTCAAAATAACTACCCTACTTCGCTGTTTTTGATATAGCGAAAAAACATCCGCTGAATAAATTTAATGATTGCTGTATTATTCGCACATATTTTCCAAATACTGAAGACTTCAACGGTTATGCAACAATTCGGCAATGAACTTATAGACATTAATCTGATAGACAGTGATCTAATAAACGATGATCTGAATATCAAAGAAACAGGAACAGCTTCCACTGTTATGCCTCCTGTTATCAAAGGAGCATTGCCACCTAAAATTGTGTTAGCGACCATCAATGCTAAATATATCCATTCAAGTTTGGGCTTACGTTACCTGTATGCAAATTTAAAAGAATTGCAGCCTATTGCTGAGATTAAAGAATTTGTAATTCAAACGTGGCCGATTGATATTGTTGAGCAAATTTTAGCGTCAAAACCAACCATCGTTGGATTTGGTGTTTATATTTGGAATATCGTTGAAACGACGAATGTTGTTAGCCTTTTAAAAGTGATCGCACCGGAAGTTAAAGTCGTGTTAGGCGGTCCTGAAGTGAGCTATGAATCAGAGCAACAAGCAATAGTACAAACTTCAGATTATGTATTAACGGGCGAAGCAGATATTAGTTTCTATGAGTTATGTAAGGATCTAATTAATAATAAAGAGCCTGAGAACAAAATTTCAAAGTCTAAACCTGTTAATTTAGATGATCTTGAAATGCCTTACCAATATTATAGCGATGAAGATTTAAAGAATCGCTTACTCTATGTTGAAGCGTCTCGTGGTTGTCCTTTCAAATGCGAATTTTGTTTATCGTCTTTAGACACTAAATCCAACCCTTACGAGTTAACTACCTTCTTAAAGCAGATGGAAGTTTTGTATGAACGTGGTGCGCGTAACTTTAAATTTATTGATAGAACCTTTAATTTAGACATTAAAACGTCATTACAAATTATGCAGTTTTTCTTAGACAGAATGACTGATGATTTGTATTTGCACTTTGAAGTGGTACCCGATCATTTACCACGTAAACTCAAAGAAATGTTAGCGCAGTTCCCTGAAGGTAGTTTGCAGTTTGAAGTGGGTATTCAAACCTTTAACCAAGAAGTGCAAGCCAACATTAGCCGTAAACAAAACAACCCTAAATCCAAAGATAATTTAATTTGGTTAAAAGAAAATACAACGGCGCATATCCATGCTGACTTAATTTTTGGTTTACCGGGTGAAACCTTTGAAAGTTTTAAAGATAGTTTTAATCAGCTTTATGTTTGTAAACCGCATGAAATCCAAATGGGTATTTTGAAACGTCTTAAAGGCAGCCCAATCATTCGTCATACTGAAGCCTTTGATTTACGTTTTAATCCATTACCGCCCTTTAATATTTTAAGCACAGACAGAATTGATTTTGCAACAATGCAGTTGGTGAATCGTTTTGCACGTTACTGGGATATGATTGGTAATTCAGGCCGTTTTAAACATTCATTAGGTCATATTTTAAAAGACAACCCCTTTGAAAATTTTATGGCGATCACCGATTGGTTATTTGAACAAACGGGACAAACCCATAAAATTAACCTTAAACGATTATTTGAATTAATGTCTCAAGCCGTTGAAGCTTTGTTTCCAGAAATGCATGAAAGTGTTTTACCTAAAATTGAGATGGATTACACCGCATCAAGATTAAAAGGTGTATTTAGTACGCTTAATCTCTATGCAGCACAAAAGAAACAAACAACGGGTAAAAGCCAAAGTAAATTACTACATCGTCAAAAACAGCATAGTCAATAAGTATCTAATTAACGATTTAACCAACAATAAAGAACAAATGAGTAGTTAGTATGAGTGAAGATAACGAATCACATTTAGTCGCAAACCGAGAATGTGGCGAATGCACAGCTTGTTGTGTTGAGCTGCTAATTGACGATAAAGACTTCAAAAAGCCAGCTGAACAAGCTTGTGAAAATCTAATGGAAACTGGTGGTTGTAAAATTTATCAACATAGACCATCGGTTTGCCAAGAATGGTATTGTGCATGGCGCTTTATGGGACAATTAGATGAAAGCTGGCGACCTGACCGTTCAGGTATTATGCTGCGTTCCGATGAAAATGGCATTATTTTTCAACCTATCCAAAACCCTAGAGAAGTATTAATCAGAGACAGAGCGATTGAGTTAATTGGCGGAGGCGTTGCGCAAGGCATTCCAATGTCGTTATCCATTCCTACAAAATCAGGATTTCGCAGTTATGGTTTATCACTCAATGAGCCGTTAGAAGAAGCAGTGGCCTCTAGAAACCTAGTGGTAATTCAAGATAAATTATTAGAATTGATCGACTTTGCCGCTTCACAAAATACAAGCCCGATCCCTATTCTTGAAGTTTAAGTTTTAATTCCAAAAAACAGATAATAAAAAAGGTGATAATGCTTTTAAGCAATGATCACCTTTTTTATTTTATATATCTATATAACAGCTAAAAGTTAAGCGTTTAATACCAATTGCGTTAAATATGTTATCTAAATTTTGCGAAGAAAAAACAGTTCAATTCAAGGTATAAATTGACGTAAATGGCTGTTCCCTTTACGAAATTTATAACGAAGAAGTGGGCTGTTTTAGCCAGTAAAATAGATAAGCTATTTATCGTGATTGGTATAATCAGCCAACATTTTTAACGCAACTGCTTCTGCGATTTTAATACCGTCAATACCAGCGGATAAAATCCCCCCTGCATAACCCGCACCTTCACCACCTGGATATAAACCTTTGGTGTTGATACTTTGGAAATCTGCACCACGTTTAATTTGAATTGGCGAAGATGTACGCGTTTCAACACCCGTTAGCATGGCATCTTTGCTATCAAACCCACGAATTTTCTTGGCAAAAGCAGGGAGCGCTTCACGAATCGCATCAATAGCAAATTGTGGTAACGCATCACTTAAGTCAGTCATTTTAACGTTAGGTTTGTAAGAAGGTTCAACATTCTCATAAGGCTTGCCTTGGCCTGCAGCTAAGAAGTCTCCCACCATTTGCGCAGGAGCATCATAGTTACTACCGCCCATCACATAAGCATTACGCTCTAATTTACGTTGTAACGCAACGCCTTGCATTGGGTCATTGTTAAAATCTTCAGGTGAAATACCAACAACAATTGCACTGTTTGCATTACGTTCGCTACGTGAATATTGGCTCATTCCGTTTGTTACCACCGCATGCTCTTCCGACGTTGCAGCCACCACCACACCACCTGGACACATACAGAAACTATAAACACTACGGCCATTCTCACAATGATGTACCAGTTTATAATCCGCTGCACCTAAAATGGGATGCCCTGCATTTTTACCAAAACGCGCTTGGTCAATCATCTCTTGTTTATGTTCAATACGGAAACCAATAGAGAATGATTGTGCGTCCATATGTACGCCTTTGTCATATAACATTTGGAAAGTATCACGCGCACTGTGACCGATAGCTGCGGTTACGTAACGAGAGTTAATCACTTCGCCACCTTTTAAGGTTACGCCTGTCACTTGTTTATGACCATCAACCTCTTCCATATTAATTTCTTCAACGCGCGTTTCAAAACGGATCTCACCGCCAAGTTCAATAATTTTACGACGCATTTTCTCAACCATGGTCACTAGCTTATAAGTACCAATATGCGGTTTACTTACGTAAATGATTTCAGCTGGCGCACCCGCAGCAACAAATTCTTGTTTTACTTTTAAGCCTTTAAAACCAGGATCTTTCACTTGGCTATATAATTTACCGTCGGAGAAAGTCCCTGCGCCACCTTCACCAAATTGCACATTAGATTCTGTATTTAACTCACTAGTTCGCCAAAAACGGAAGGTATCTTTTGCACGCTCATGTACCGATTTACCACGCTCTAATACAATAGGCTTGAATCCCATTTGCGCTAAAATCAATGCGACAAACAAACCACAAGGCCCCATTCCAATCACAATCGGGCGTTCAGTTAAGTTTTCAGGAGCCGTTGCGACATATTGATAGTCAGTATCTGGAGAAACTCGTACGTTTTGATCGGCTTCTAAGCTTTTTAACAATGCAGCTTCATCTACATCCGTTAAGGTCACATCTAATGTATAAATTAACGTAATATTATTTTTCTTACGCGCATCATAACCACGTTTGAATATATGAATATTAACCAATTGCTGTTCAGTAATATTAAGCTTTGTTAATACAGACTGCTGCAGTTCACTTTGTTCGTGATCCAGTGGTAATTTAACTTGGTTAAGACGTATCATGATTCACCTAGTATGTGGCTTAAAAAATAAGCGCGTAGTTTACGTGATTTGTATTTGAAATGCAGTATAAATAGCATGCAGTTACTCAGTAGATTATTCATTCCTAAGCAGCATTACTTTTTAAAGTTTGATTAAATACACAACACACAAATAGTTCGAAATTTAAACAGACAATTCCACGCTAAAACGCTAATAATAGCGAAAATAAAAAGTTATTTTAAAACAACAGGATACTGAACACCTAAAAACTTAATAATTATGCGTATTGCATAGTCGATAAATAGAGGTAATATAGAGACATTATCAACAATGTATTGACAATGGATTAAATGAAATGGATACCTTTGATGGCTTAAAAGCGGTGATAGCCGTTGTACAGACTGGCTCTTTCACTGCTGCGGGTGAGCGTTTAGGACTCTCTAAAGCCCTAGTCAGCAAGTATGTTGCTCAAGTAGAAAAGCAATTAGGCGTCCGATTGTTTAACCGTTCGACAAGACGCTTGGCATTAACCGAAGCGGGTAACATTTATTACCAAGATGCGATGCCATTAGTTGAAAGTATTACACAACTAACTGATAAAGTCTCAGGCGCGGAAGCCGATCCTAGTGGTTTGTTACGTGTTAGCGCTTCTTTAACCTTTGGTGACACTTGCCTTGCAAAAGCGTTACCAGAGTTTTTAGCTCACTATCCAAATTTGCAAGTTGAATTGCAACTTTCCGATCGTAAAGTAGATATGTTAGAAGAAGGTATTGACCTTGTTATTCGCATTGGCACAGTTGATGATTCAACGTTAGTTTCTAAAAAAATTAATACTTTTCCACTTGTTCTATGCGCATCACCAGATTATCTCGCTCAACATGGTATGCCGAAATATCCCGATGATATAAAGCAACATAACTGTATCGTGGATAGTAATTTTAAAATAGGTAAACAATGGCCATTTATGGATGAAAGAGGTTTGCAAGGGGTGATGAGTATCAACTCAAATGTTTCTGTAAACAGCCCTCGTTCTGTAAAAGAGTTTGCCTTAGCGGGAGTAGGAATTGCGTTAGTGCCTAAATATATTGTTGAAGATGCGCTGAACAACGGCTCATTACAACTTGTATTGCCTGAATATCGAATGCAATCATTCTCTATGTATGCAGTGTATCCGCACCGTAAATATCTCGCGCAAAAAACACGTTCATTTGTAGATTTTCTAATTGAAAATTTTTCAGGAAAAATCTCACTTTAATACGAGATAAATTAATGTGCTTGTTTATAAATCGCAATAGGAACAGCACAAGGTATCGTTTGTAAATGCTTAGAGCAATTTGTTAAACAAAGTTGAGTCACTTGCTTTTTTGACTCGCTATTCAAACAGCGAAAATCAGCGGCACATAAAACACCTTGCTCAAATAAATGCGTTAATTTATCTTGGTCTATTTCAATTTGAATAGTCATTTTGTTCTCCATTTATCCAACCCAATTAATGATAATGGTTATCATTTAAATAGTAAAGAGCAAATTGTTACTAAAGTGTTGCCAAATAGTTAATCACCAATAAGAAGTGAAAGATGATATTCCAAACTCCCTTAAAAAAAGCAGTATTGATTAAGCGTTATAAACGATTTTTAGCCGATGTTGTATTAGAAGATGGCACAGAGACCACTATCTATTGTGCAAATACAGGCGCAATGACTGGCTGTGCAGAAGCTGGTGATACAGTCCTTTACAGTACTTCTGACAATAAAAAACGCAAATATCAATATACTTGGGAATTCACAATCACACAGCAAGGACACTGGATTTGTGTGAATACAGCCAAGGCAAACTCACTGGTGGCAGAAGCTATTGCACAACAACAAATCCCTGAATTATTAGGTTATGAACACTGTAAAGCGGAAGTGAAATACGGAGAAGAAAACAGTCGAATCGATTTTTTATTAACAGATGAACATAAAGTTGATTGCTATATTGAAGTAAAAAGTTGCACTTTATTAGATGAGCGAGAACAGGCAAACAACGGCTATTTCCCTGATGCAGTGACCACTCGCGGACAAAAACATTTACGCGAATTAATTGAAATGAAACAACAAGGCCATCGCAGCGTGCTTTTATTTGCCGTGTTACACTCTGGCATAAAATCTGTTCAGCCAGCTGATTTCATTGATAAAAAATATGCAGCATTATTTGATCAAGCTAAAATAGCTGGTGTAGAAGTACTTTATTATTTCCCTAATTTGAGCGACTATCTTATTACTACAAAATAATAATAAAAAAACATATTGCTAAAAATGCACAAATAAATCACAAGGAAACCAGTATGAAGACTATTTTCTTATTTATTTTATTAAGCTTTTCTTTTTCTGCTTTTGCCAATGACAACTGCCAACAAGTTGCAGAAGGTTATGAAGATACAGATGAAATGTATGTTGTATGCGATGACTTATCAATATTTCCCCTTGTAGAAATCAATCAAAAAATGAAAGCCATTATGGAACAATATGAAGGAGAACCCGACGAAATTGTGGTTTACTTTGTTTCATCAAGCAATGCCATTAGTAAATCTTATAAAGCCTTGTCTTCTCAAGAACTCGTCGCCCTTTATTACACTCATGACAGTCTACTCACCTTATGGCCAAAGATAGCTTCACGTAAGAAAGAAATGCTTTTGGAATGGGAAAGCTCAATTTAATAGTGAGAAATAATGAAACCATTTACTATTAGCCGCCTTAATTGCGCGCAAGGTATATTCAAAATTGTAGGCTTATTCGAACCAACAAAGGAAAAAAATTTTACTGTTGAAATCACTTCCATTGAGATGATGGGTACTGATGGCTGGGTATTATTAGATCAAAAAAATAGCCCTGTTATCAATTTAATGAATGACTTACACTCAGTTATTATTCATCACCTGCAAGCGAATGCCTTTAATGGGCTTTAATAAGGAAAGTGTCATGTTTACCATTAAATTAGATGATTTATCAGGCCCAGAAATCATCGCTCTATTAGAAGAGCATTTAAGTGATATGCAAGCCACCTCGCCACCAGAAAGTAAACATGCACTTGATTTAACTGCCCTAAAAGATCCTAGCGTTAAATTTTGGACAATTTGGGAAGGTAATCAGTTAGCTGGATGTGCCGCTTATAAAGCGTTAAATAAAGCCCACGCAGAAATAAAATCAATGCGAACCGCTAGCAACTATAAAAAGCAAGGCGTTGCTTCTAGGCTACTTAAATATCTCATTGAAAATGCCACTTTAAGTGGTTATCAAACATTAAGTTTAGAAACAGGTTCGATGGCTTATTTCGAACCTGCTCATGCTTTATATCAAAAACACGGGTTCAGCTTTTGTGGTCCTTTTTCCGATTACAAAGAAGATCCGAATAGCCTGTTTATGACTTTAACGCTAGAAAAAAATTGTAATTAAAAATAAGGATCACCTTTGAAAAAATTAACTTTATTTGTTTATCCATTCATTTGTCTTTATATTATTTTCAATTTATTAGTGTTAGATGACTTCTTGATTTTTATCGACCCAGTATCACTAATAAGTGTATTGCTACCTACTATTGGCGTTTTATTTATGCATAAAAATATAGCAGTAAATCAAACGTTAGCGGTAAGCTTAAAAGTTTGTTGGTTTAGTGGAGGCTTAACTTTTCTATACGGCATCATTTTAACTTTTAGCTATGTAGGAAATGACCTTCAAATAATATTACCAAGCATTGCCGTTTCTTTATTGCCTCTTTTTTATTGTTTTATTATTAGCCTTCTCTATGCGCCTTATTTGTATTTAGCTAATCAAGAAACAAATCAATAAGCACATAATTTCACCAGTAATATTAAAGGAATAAACATGTCAGAAAAAACTGATTACGATAACCCCGAGTTCATCAATACAATGAAAAAATGCAAAGTTTTCTATATTAAAGATCCCAGAGGTGGACATTATAATGATGGCTATGAGTTACTCTGTGTACTTAAACGTACCAATAAACAAGACTACCTTAGCCTCTTGGATGAATTAGGTGTCAAGTATACTCTCTATACACAAAAGCCTGAGCAATGGACACCACCACCTTTTGAAGAGGAAGGACAAAAATTATGGATTACTTATGAAAGCCAACACAATTGTTTTGGATTTAACACGAATGTGCAACTAGGTCCTTCGGAATATTATATTTTATTTAACTTTAATCAGAAGAGTCATTACGATGTATTCTTAGATGATGTTAAAAATGCATTCGCCTTTGAGCAGGAATTATTAGCAAGAGGTTTAATAAAGTAACCTCTCTATAAAAGCCTTGTTGTACTTATGATATAAATCAGAGTACTTAAAAATACTCCTTATTTATTTTTAAAATAAGGTATATTAGGCAACAAGTTAACGAATTGAAGCAAATAAATGGCTCATTCAAAAGTTAGTTAAATATTGATTAGGTGGGATAGAATTTGTTGCAATTTTTTAAAGGGGTCAAGACCACAACATTTAGTTTGTTAATGGCAAGCCTCTGTTTTACTTTATTAAATTACTTCCCTCAAGTATGGACGCCATGGCTTTCTGTGATTGATATGCTATTACCTATCACACTAGTCGTCACCGCTATCTTTGCCGCTTATTTCAATCATAGCCGTATCACTCTTTTAGCAGGCGTGCTTCTTGTTCTTTCTCTCAGTGAAAAATTTGCCTTACCTTGGTCACAATGGCTTGTTCAAAATGAAACGTGGGTTGTCTTAAATAACTTATTTCTATTGGTTGGGCTCTCTTTTCTTAAAGATCGTGGTTTATTATCTATACATGGATTACATAGGCTAGTTGTTTTAGCGGTTATCGCAGGTTTAGCTTACGGCTGGTTACACTTTGATGCTTGGGTATTAAATCTTACTAAACAAGGTGAATTAGGAAGTTTTCAATTTTTAGCGCCTTGGTTACATTATTTATTAACCGTCATCCCCTGCTCTGTTGTTTTGCTCATTTTGTTCTGTAGAAGTATTACACAAGCTTCAAGTTTTTCTGCTGCATTACTGAACACTTGTTTATTGTTTATCGCTGAGCATTATTACTACATCAGTTTTCCATGGGAAATTAATTACTTTATTTTTGCTTTATATTATTTATTAGTAGTGATTGTTGACTCTTATTTCTTAGCTTACCGTGATGATTTAACAGGCTTACCTTCACGTAGAGCACTCAACCAATTAGCATTATCTTTAGGTCGAAAATACACAGTAGCCATGTTAGATATTGATCACTTCAAAAAATTTAATGATACTTTTGGACATGATATAGGTGACCAAGTACTTAAATTAGTCGCAGCACGTATAGGTGAAGTAAAAGGTGGTGGTAAAGCTTTCCGTTACGGTGGAGAAGAGTTCACAGTGGTATTCCCTCGTAAAAATCATGACCAAGTAATAGAAGCGCTGGAAACCGTTCGTCAAACCATCGCTGATTATGCGGTTACGATCAGAAACCCGGTACGAAGTAACAAACAAGATCGTAAAGATTCAGTAAGAATGGGCACCAAACAAGTAAGAGTTACCATCTCTATTGGTGTTGCGAGTAGAAAAAACAAACAAGAGTTTAGTGAGGTGCTAAAAGGTGCCGATCAAGCGTTATATCGAGCGAAAAACAAAGGCCGTAATAACGTTTCTAAATAAGTATTCCAATCTATAAAAAATACCCAAGCATTTAACTGCTTGGGTATTTATCTCAAAGGCTTATTTCTTATCAAAGAAGCTTACCTTCAACAGTATCTATTTTGTTAATGTTTCTGTTAAATCTTTTGCTGAACCTTCAACGTCGATATTAGGAATAATTGTTTGTGGCTTCCAAATGATTCGGTTGTGGTAAGTACTCACACCAACACCATCAATTTGCTCAGCAAAATAAGTTACGTTGTCAGATAACCCAAGGAAATGTTTTTTATATTCCTTTGGACCTGTTTTACAAGTGACTTCAAGCTGTCTATTTAAATCACTAATAGAACATTTACCAACTAGCTCAAGCATGTATTCACCATTAATACCGTTGTAAAACACAACACGTCTATCAATTTCAAATTGGTCTGCAGCTTTTGATAAGTTATTTGATGCAATTGACGCATCTGAACAACCATTCAAAAGTGCAATAGCTAATAAACCACCAGCTAGTTTAAATATATGCATTTTTATTTCTCCGTTTTTAAATCTATTTGCGTTAAATCTAAACCGATTTAACCAATCAAATGGGGTATGATTTTAATATTATGAACGAAATATAGCTTAATATCGACAAAACCAACAGAGTATAAAACTTAACCTATCACTTAGCTCTTATTTTAACTCCTAATTGAAGCAGATATTTTTAACCTTTAATTACAAATTTGATGCGTGTAGTAATGACAAATAATAATTACTTTTTAGAAAGTATAGCAAATGGAATAACACAGCCATTGCAGATTTTGATGAAGAAATAGAATGCCGTCACCAAGATAGTTACGAAATGCTTATTGCGATTTTTGGCAAAAGCTTTTCTGAAAAAGAGTTAATAGAAGCCACTGATACTGAGTTACAAGATGTTGCTAAACATATGAAAAGGATTTTTGAACTGGATGAAACACCAACATTCAATGTGGCTAAAGATATTATCGCTAAAGCGCTAATGCAATGAATTGGTTATTAAAACTCAAGTAACACCATTTATTTTCAAGACCCTGTAAATAATTCTGTGTAATTACCATTTTTACAGATGTTTTTTCAAGCGGTCTTCAAACTCTATTATAAACCGATTCATGGCAGCTCTCCAACTATGGATCGGTTTTGACCATTT